>CAYRNR010000042.1:0-9197 GCA_964425605.1 uncultured Rickettsiales bacterium
AGAAGTCGTAGTAGTTGAGGAACTCGTAGGGCCGCATGCCGCCGTGGATCGCCACGCCCTGGTCGATGAGCTGGCGCGCCAGGACCGGGGCCGCCATGGAGTTGGAGTCGTCCGCCGACAGGTACAGGGTCGTCGGATCTGCCGGGACGTCGTCGCACAGCAACTCGTCGTCCCAGTCCTCCGGCGGAGTGTCGTCGTCGTCGCCGTACGGGCCGCCTTCGTCGCCGGCCACGTCGTCGTCGCCGTACCAGTCGTCGTCGTCGTCGCCCGTCAGCGCCCCGTCGTGGTAATCGGCGCAGCCGGTCAGGGCCGCCCAGCCCGCCAGCAGCCCGATCATCGATAGTGTTCGCGTGTACATCTGGGAACCTCCGATCGCGACCCGTGCCACGTCGCTCGCCACCGAGATGGAGCACGCGCAGGTCCACCCGGCCGGGCAACTTCGTGCCTGGCGAGCGCCGCTCCGATCGGTGAACAGCAGGGTGAAACCCGCGCAACGCGAGGGGATTTGGCCCGGACTTCCGACGGCGACCGAGCTAGGATGTCGGCATGCGCCATCCTCTCCATGACTCTCCGTACCGATCCTGGGCGACGATCGTCGCGCTGAGCGCAGGCCTCGTGTTCGCCGGCTGTCCCCAGTCCTGGGGCGAGGGCGAGGGCAACAACCCTCCCGGCCCCAAGGGCGACGACGACGACGACGACGACACCACCCCCATCGGTGACGTCTGCGACGACTACCCCAACGAGATCATCTGCCAGGCCGACCAGGCCATCACCTGCGACGTGAACGGCGATCCGGCCAGCACCGAGGACTGCGACACGGCTGCGGGGCTGTACTGCTTCCCGGGCATGGGGTGCATCGACTGCTACCCCGGCCAGCGGTGGTGCGAGGGCTCCGACGTGGTGGAGTGCGCCACCGACGGCCTGAGCTACAACGTCGTCGAGACGTGCAACGAGCTCGCCGGGATGTCGTGCGAGGGCGGCATCTGCGTGTCGCTGTGCGAGCAGGCCGAGGCGCAGCGCTCCAGCATCGGCTGCACCTTCTTCGGCGTGGACATGGAGCAGGACGCGGGCCACGTGAGCCTGCCCTACGCCATCGTGGTCAGCAACGTGCACGAGACCGTCTCGGCGCGGGTGAAGGTGGAGTCCAACAGCGGCGGCGTGTGGACCGAGGTGGGGTTCGAGGAGATCCTGCCCCAGTCCCTGGCGACGTTCTCGCTCAACAACAACCAGATCTCGGGTACGGGCCTGGTCGCCGGCAACGCCTACAAGGTCACGTCCCACATCCCGGTGATCGCGTATCAGTTCAACCCCCTCGACGGGGTCAGCTCGTACTCGTCCGATGCGTCGCTGCTGCTGCCGGTGTCGGCCTACGACGTGGCCTACTACCTGCCCGCCTGGGGAAGCCAGTACGGCAACAGCGATCTGGTCGTGGTGGCCGAGGTGGACGGCACCATGGTCACGGTGACGCCGTCGATCGCCACCGCGGCGGGCTCGGGGGTGACCGCGGGCCAGGCCGGGGTCCCCATGGCGCCCATCCTGATGAACGAGGGCGACGTGCTGCAGATCGTCGGTTCGGCCGGCTCGTCTTCCATGGAGAGCAGCCTCATCGAGTCCACCGAACGCGTCGCGGTGTTCGGCGGCCACAGCTGCGCCAACATCCCCTCGGCCAACACCTGGTGCGACCACATCGAGGAGCAGGTCTTCGGGCTCCAGACCTGGGGCGTGGAATACCTCGCAGCGCGCTTGCCCGCGCGCGCCAACCCGCCCGAAATCTCCTTGTGGCACTTCATGGCCGGTGACGAGACCACGACGCTGACCTTCGAGGCCCACCCCGAGGTCGGCGGCCTGCCAGGGACCACGACGCTGACCCCCGGGCAGGTATGGGAGGCCCAGGTCACCGGCACCACGGCCAACCCCGGCGACTTCCTCGTGACCGGCACCGAGGCGTTCCTGGTCACCCAGTACATGATCGGCGAGCTGTGGGGCGGCGACATCGGCGACCCGTGCATGGTCCAGGCCGTGCCCGTCGAGCAGTACCTCGACAACTACGTCGTCCTCGTGCCCCCCACCTGGGTCATCGACAAGATGACCCTGACGCGCACCCCCGGCGACCAGATCTTCGTCAACGGCATCGACGTCGACTCCTGGCCCCAGTGGTCCGAGCGCATCATGGTGGGCACCGACTGGGAGGTCGTGCGCATCGAGATCCCCACCGACGGCGCCTACGTCCTCGAGGGGACCGGCCCGTTCGGGGTGCAGGTGGTCGGCTACGACGACTACGACTCGTACTGCTACCCGGGGGGCCTGGACCAGCAGATCATCAACGACCTCTAGCCGAGGATTCCCATGCGATTCTCACTCCTCCTGCTCCTCGTGAGCGGCCTGTGGCTCTTCGCGTGCGTACCGGAGCAGCCCGTCACCGACGACGACACGGGTCCTGCCGACGACGACGACGACGACAGCCAGGCCGACGACGACGACGTGGCGCCTGGCGACGTCTGTGACGACCACCCCGGCGAGATCATCTGCCAGGGCGACCAGGCGATCACGTGCGACGTGGCAGGCGACGTGGCCTCCACCGAGGACTGCGACACGGCGGCGGGCGAGTACTGCTTCCCGGACATGGGGTGCATCAGCTGCTACCCCGGCCAGCTGTGGTGCGACGACCTCGACGTGGTCGAGTGCAGCGCGGACGGACTGACGACGACGGTGCTGGAGACCTGCGACGAGCAGGCGGGGTACGTGTGCGAGGCGGGCGCGTGCGTGTCCCTGTGCCAGCAGGCCGAGGACGCGCGCAGCTCCATCGGCTGCCGCTTCTACGGCATCGACATGGAGCAATACCACCTGTACATCGAGCTGCCCTACGCCATCGTGGTCAGCAACGTCCACGACACCCTGGCCGCCCACGTGGACGTGGAGACCAAGAGCGGCGGGGTGTGGTCCGTGTACGCCTCGGCGGACGTGGCGCCCCAGGACTTGGCCGAGATCAACCTGCCCAACAGCCAGATCACCGGCACCGGCCTCGCCGAGGGCAACGCCTACCGCGTCACCTCGAACATCCCGGTCATCGCGTACCAGTTCAACCCCCTCGACGGGGTCAGCTCCCACACCTCCGACGCCTCGCTGCTGCTGCCCGCCTCGGCCTTCGACGTGGCCTACATCGTGCCCAGCTGGGGCAGCTCCAACGGCGACTCCGAGGTCTGCGTCGTGGCCGAGCAGGACAACACCTCGGTGGTCGTCACCCCCTCGGTCGCCACCGCCGCCGGCGGCGTGGTCCCCGCCGGCCAGGCCGGCGTCCAGATGGCGCCCATCGTGCTGAACGAGGGTGACGTCCTCCAGATCGCCACCTCCGGCGCCTCGGCCAACCTCGAGGGCACCCGCGTCGAGTCCAACCGCCGCGTCGCGGTCTTCGCCGGCCACAGCTGCGCCAACATCCCCGCCAGCGCCACCGCCTGCGATCACATCGAGGAGCAGATCTTCGGCCTGCAGACCTGGGGCACCTCCTACGTCGGCACCCGCCTCCCCGCCCGCGCCAATCCCCCCGAGATCTCGGTGTGGCACTTCATGGCCGGCAACGACCTCACCACCCTGACCTTCACCGCCAACGCCTCGGTCACCGGCCTACCCCCGGGCAACACCGTGACCCTGGCCCCCGGCGAGACCGCCGAGTTCCAGATCACCGGCACCACCTCCGCCGCCGGCGACTTCCTCGTCGAGGGCACCGAGGCCTTCTTGACCACCCAGTACATGATCGGCGAGTCCCAGGGCGGCGGCATCGGCGATCCGTGCATGATCCAGGCCGTCCCCGTCGAGCAGTTCCTCGACAACTACGTCGTGCTGGTCCCCCACACCTGGATCATCGACAAGATGACCCTCACCCGCGAGCCCGGCACCACCATCCTCGCCAACGGCGTCGACGTGGACTCCTGGCCCACCTGGTCCGAGATCGCCCCCATCACCGCCGGCTGGGAGGTCGTGCGGATCGAGGTCACCGACGGGCCGTACACCCTGGTGGGCAATGGGCCGTTCGGCGTGCAGGTGGTGGGGTACGACGACTACGACTCGTACTGCTATCCGGGGGGGTTGGATCAGCAGATCATCAATGATCTTTGAGAGGGATCGCCTCTATTCGCCCACGGCGAACTGAAGCTCGGCACACGCGATGTGGTACTTGCTCAGGTTCTCGTAGTGGCTCGCCTTGGCCTTCATGTAGGCGGCGATGCCCTCGAGGAGGTCCTGGGTCTCGCCGGTGCCGGTGGCGTAGGCGGCGGCGGCGAAGGTCATCCACTTGCGGGTGGCCTTGGCGCCGTCGGCGGACAGCTCGGTCATCTGGTGGAAGTGCTCGACGTCGGAGTGGGCCTTCTTGAGCTGGAGCGGCAGGCCGGTGGAGGCGAAGCGCTCCATGGCCTCGACCTGGTCGCCGGTGAACTCGGCGATGTCGGCGCGGGCGCGGCTCTTGGCGGGGTCGATGTTGAACTGGACGGCGAGGCCGACGCCGCCCGTCGCGTTGTTGTAGATGTCGTGGTAGTAGGGGCTGTCCGCGTCGGAGCGGGACGGGGTCCAGGCGGCCTTGACCTGGCCGGCGACAGCGAGGACCGGGGCGTCGGCGAGGCGCTCGGCCTGCTCCCAGGCGAGGGTGGCCTCCTTGCCGCTGGCGAGCATGGCCCACTCGGGGCGCTGGACAGAGGCCTTGAGGATCAGGTCGGGCAGCGGCTCGATGCCGGCATCGCGGGGCAGCTTGGGGAGCTTGGCGTCGGCGAGCTCGATGACGGTGCTCTCGGGCAGGCCCATGGTGTGCTTGAGGGCCGAGAGGGAGAGGTCGGCGCCCTGGGCCGCCATGAGCTGCATCTTGGCGAGCTCGCTGGCGGCGTACTCCAGCTTCATCAGGTCGACCTTGGTGACGTCGCCGGTGGCGTCGTCGTACATCTTCTGGGCTTCCTCGGCGGCGCTGGTGAGGATCTCGCCGGCGTAGTCCAGGGACGGCAGCATGGCCGAGGCGTAGAGGTGGGTGAAGTAGAACTTGCGCACCTCCAGCGCCACGACACTCTCGGTCTCGCGCACCCGGGCCTGCTGGACGTCCACGTAGGCCGAGGCAGCGCGCTTGCCCGCGCGGGCGCGGCCGAAGGTGTAGAAGGGCTGGGCGAGGATCGCCTCGATGTGGAAGTAGGGGCCCCAGTGGCTGATGCCGTACTCGCGGCTGTAGGACTGGATCTGGCCGTTGCTGTCGAAGGTCGCGTCGACGCCGAACATGGGGGCGATGAGCCCCAGGCCCATGATCTTCGGATAGAAGATGGACTGCACCTCGCGCATCCGCGCGGTGTATTCGTCCACCCGGGACTCGGCCTGGGCGATCTGGGCGTTGGTGCTCAGGGCGATGGCGACGCAGTCGTCCACGGTGAGCGGCGCCGAGGTGTCGGGCTGGCCCAGGGCCACGGCCGCGGGGTCGACGGCGGTCGCGGGCGCCTCGGGCGCGGCAGCTTCGTCCTGCCCATGGGCAGCCGGCAGGGTCAGCAGTGCGGTGGCCAGGACCGCGGAGAGGAGCGCCTTCCGCGGCGCGATCACAGGACGCCCCCGCGCTTCTCGAGGATCTCGGCGTGCTTGTCGTCGAGGCGCTGCATGAAGTCGTCGACGCCCTCCTTGTTGAGGATGCGGCCGAACTGGTTCTGGTAGTCCTTGATCAGCGAGTCGCCGTCGAAGCTCACGTCCACGAGCCGCAGGGTGCCGCTGGCGTCGACCCAGTGGAAGGTGATCTCCAGCTCGAGATCGTTGGCCACCCAGGACAGCTCGACGGTGGTGTCCCAGCCGCCGGTGGAGGTGGCGGTGGACTCGAGGATCGAGTTCTCGGACTCGCCGAAAGCCTTGCCCGCGTTGGGGAAGGCCATGAGCCGGATCATCTCGGTAAATTTCTTCTTGAACTCGGTCAGCTGCGCGTCGCTGAGCTGCGCCTTGTGGGGCTCGATGGCCGTGCCGGTCAGCGTGTCGAAGTCGAAGATGGCGTCGAGCTTGGCGAACGTGGCCTTGTTGGAGGCGCGGTCCGCGGCCGAGAGTTCACCCTCCTCGGGCAGCGACTTGACCGAGGTGAAAGTGTCGAGGAGTTCCTGGGTCCGGGTCGAGCCGGCGTCCTGGGCCATCGCGGTTGTCGTGAAGAGCAGTCCAGCGGCCAAAGCCAGGGTGGTGCGAAGCATGAAGTCCCTCTCCGGTTTCCGACGCGCCACGCGCGCGTCGTCTGATGTGTGACGCGCGCGCAGTCGTTTTCTTCGAGGGGATGATAGGCAGACCCGGGCGCAGGGGCAACCGATACGAGCGCTCAGGCGCTGCGTTCGCCGCCGCGCAGCGCCGCTGCGATGGCCGAGAGCAGGGAGACCCCGGCGGCCACCCACAGGGAGACGCGCAGCGCGGTGAAGTCGTCGGGTCCCCACGCCGCGCCGGTCTCGCCGCCCGCCACCCGGTAGACCGTGGTCGCCAGGGCGACGCCGACGATCATCCCCACGGTGCGCGCCACGGCCATCACCGCCGAGGCGGTGCCCTGCCGGTCCCGAGGGGCCGCGCCCATCAGGGCCGCGGAGTTGGGGGAGACGAAGACGCCGGCCCCGAGCCCGGCCAGGGCCATCCACAGGGCCACGTGGATCTGGGTGCTGGTCGGGCCGAGGAACGACATGCCCGCCATGGACGCGGCGAGGATCAACAGTCCGCCAGTGGCCAGCCCGCGGCTGCCGATGCGGTCCGACAGGCGCCCCGACGGCGACGTGACCAGGGCCATCACCAGCGCCTGGGAGGACACGAGCATGCCGGCGCGGGCCGGCGCGATGCCCAGCGCCTCGATCAGGTAGAAGGGCATCAGGATCACCACGACGAACTGGGCCACGTAGTTGCCCACCGCGCTGACCACCGCCCCGGTGAACACCCGCGAGCGGAACAGATCGAACCCGAACATGGACCCGCGCGCAGCGCTGGGCGCGGGCCCCCGCCCCGGCAGGCAGAGAACGCCGACCAGCCCGACCGCCGCGGCAAAGGGCGCGTACAGGAAGAACAACCACCGCCAGTCCAGCGCCGAGACCACGACCCCGCCCACCATCGGCCCGAAGGTCAAGCCGGTGTACGTGGCCGTGCCCAGCATGCCCAGGGCGCGGCCCCGCTGGCTGCCGGGGAACGACGTGGTCAGCAGCGCCGGCCCCGCGGCCATGACCATGGCGCCGCCGATCCCCTGCAGCGCGCGGGCCGCGAGCAGGACGGGGAAGCTGTGGGTGGCGCCGCACACCAGCGACGTGACGATCATGACCCCGAAACCGGCCACGTAGATGGTGCGGTGGCCGATCCGGTCCCCCACCCTGCCGGCGACGAGCATGAAGATCGTCGAGGTGATCAAGAAGGCCGTGACCGTCCAGCCGGCGCGGTCCAGGGTCAGCCCGAGATCCGCCGCCAGCGCGGGCAGCGCGAGGTTGCCCGCGGAGCCGGCCAGGGCGCCCAGCAGGGTCCCCACGCCGACGACGAGCAGCACCAGGTTGGGGCGGACCGCGGTCCGCGCGGGGGGGCCAGGGCCGGTCAGAGCCCCTCCCCGTTGAGGATGTACGCCGATCCCGCGTCCAGGCCGCCGATGTCGGCCAGGGGGCCGCCGAGGAATATGTCGTCGTAGCCGTCGCCGTTGGGATCGCCGCACCAGGACACGCTGTGGCCCGCGCCGTCGAAGGCGTCCCAGCCCGTGATCTTGACGTCGGCCAGCGAGAGGTCGAACGAGCCCGAGACCGGGCCGTACAGCACGTAGGCCGCGCCCGCGTCCGTGGCCTCGGTGTCCTCACCGCTCGCGCCCACGAGCAGATCGGCCGCGCCGTCCCCGTTCACGTCGCCGGCCGTGTCCACGGACACCCCCACGAGGTCGCCCGCGGCCTCGCCCACGAGCTTCGCTTCGGCCCAGCCCAGGTCCACGAAGCCCCCCTGGGGGCCGTGGAACAGGTACACGGCCCCCGCGTCCGTGCCGCCGGTGGACTCGCCATAGGCGCCGATCAGGATGTCGGCCCAGCCGTCCCCGTTCACGTCGCCCGCGGTGGCCACCGAGGAGCCCGCGTTGTCGTGGGCCGCTTGCCCCGAGAAGACCGCGTCGGCGGACGAGACGCTGATCTCGCCGTTGACCGGCCCCTCGAAGAGGTACACGGCGCCCGCGTCCGCGCCGGGGTAGTCGACTCCGACCGAGCCCAGGAGCACCTCGTCGTCGCCGTCCCCGTCCATGTCGCCGGCGAACGCCACGGCGCCGCCGGTCCAGTCGTCCGCGGCCATCCCGGTCAGCTTGGCGTCTGCGTGGCTCAGGGGCATGGAGCCGTACTGGGGACCGTAGAACAGGTACGCAGCCCCCGCGTGAGCCCCACCGCTCGACTCCAGCGGCGCCCCGATGAGCACGTCGTCGTTCCCGTCGGCGTCCGCGTCGCCGCGGCAGTCCAGGGCAGCGCCCGCCCAGTCGCCGTGGGCCTCCCCGATGAACTTGGCGTCGGACGAGAAGAGGTTCATGTCACCGTAGATCGGCCCGAGGACCAGGTAGGCCGCGCCGCCGGCCACGCCGGCGTCCTCGCGCACCGGCGCGCCCACCAGCACGTCGGAGAACCCGTCCGCGTCCACGTCGCCGCCGCCAGATACCGCGAACCCGGCCCAGTTGTCGTCGGTCTCCCCGGCCAGCCGGATCGCAGATATGGCCACGTCGATGCCGCCGTTCAGCGGACCGTTCAGGAGGTACGCCGCGCCGCTGTCGGTGAAGTACCCCGCGTCCTCGAGAAAGGCGCCGATGATCAGATCCTCGTACCCGTCGCCGTTCATGTCGCCCGCGCCCGATACGGCCGCGCCGGCCTGGCCGTACAGGTCATCGCCGACGATGTACACGTCCGACGAGGTCAGACCGATGGTGCCGGAGAGGCCGCAGGTGTTGGGCGTGCCGTCACAGTCGTTGTCCAGGCCGTCGTTGCAGACCTCGGCGTGGCCCGGGTGGACGTCGGGGTTGCCGTCGTCGCAGTCCACGGTCTCGTCCCAGCCGTCGCCGTCGGCGTCCACCGGGCCGGTGTCGTCGTCGTCGCCCGCGGTGGTGTCGTCGTCGTCACCCGGGGTCGCGTCGTCGTCATCACCCGGCGTCGCGTCGTCGTCGTCACCCGGTGTCGCGTCATCGTCGTCACCCGGCGTCGCGTCGTCGTCGTCACCCGGCGTCGCGTCGTCGTCGT
>CAYRNR010000042.1:9297-61022 GCA_964425605.1 uncultured Rickettsiales bacterium
TCGTCGTCACCCGGCGTCGCGTCGTCGTCGTCACCCGGCGTCGCGTCGTCGTCGTCGTCCGCAACGTCGTCGTCCGCCACGTCGTCGTCCGCAACGTCGTCGTCGTCGATCACGTCGTCGTCGTCACCCTCGCAGGTGGAGGCGCCGAAGCAGTCCGGATCGTCGCAGTCGAACAGCCCGTCCTGATCGTTGTCCGCGTCGTCCGAACACTCCCCTGGCTCGTCCCCCTCGACCTGGGTACACCCCGCCAGGAGCAGGGCCAGCAACAGCGTCGGAATCCACGGCACCTTCATGGGATCCTCCAAGGCGGAGTTCCCCCCCAGTTAGACACGAACCGGGCGAAAGGTCGAGGGATCGGGGCGCTACGGATCGTCCGTGCGTCCAGCGGTCAGCCAGTCGTCGCCGAACACCGGCGCGGTGCTCTCGGGGAGGTCGAACTCGGGGAGCCCCAGCTCCCTTCGCGCTGCGTTGACCATGGGGCAGTGGGTGATGCACTTGGACGTGGCGACGCGCTCGGTGAAGGGCTCGGGGCTCAGGAACAGATCGCGCAGCTCGAGCATGGCCGGGCCGTTCCAGATCTCCTCCAGGGACTGCTCGAGCAGGTTGCCCATGGAGAACTCCTCCCCCAGGCCGTCGCTGCAGCAGGCCTTGAGGTCGCCGGTCCAGGCCACGTTGAGGGACTTGTAGAACCAGTAACAGGTCCGCTGGGCGTCGTGCTCGATGTTGGCCTGCCACGCGGACGGCCGCGCGTTGGAGACCAGGATACGGTTCACCCCGAGATCGGCGGCCATGCGCTGGGCGTCGGGGACCTGGTGGGCATTGTGGTCGAACTCCAGGAACTGCCACTCCACGAACGGCGTGCGCTTCCCCAGCCGGTCCCGCGCGTCGATCACCGCCCGCATGTTGTCCAGCACGAGGTTCATGTCCCCGCCCACGCGGTACTGCTCGTAGACGTCCTGGGTGGTGCCGTCCAGGGACACGATGATGTAGTCGAGCCCCGACCGGACGAGCCGCTCGGCGTCGGCGGGATCGGAGTTCTGGAAGTTGGTGGAGACCACCGTGCCCACCCCCGAGGCGTGGGTGTACTCCACCATGGCCATGAAGTCGCGGTTGATGAACGGCTCACCAGACCCGTCCAGCCGCACGAACACGATGTGGTCCTTCAGCCGCGCCATCAGCCGCGAGAACGCGTCGAACTTCAGCGTGCCCGTGGGGAGCTGGTTGTCCCGGGCGCCGGTGATGCACAGGGGGCACCGCAGGGTGCAGGCGTTGCACGGCTCCAGGTGCAGCACGTAGGGGAGGCCGCGCGCGACGCGGGCCCGCGTCCGCATGTCCACCTCGGCCAGCGCGATGTTCCGCAGCTTGCGCGGCGTGAGGTAGCGGTGGAGGTTGGGCGACAGCGGCGCCAGGTAGCGCCGGGCGGTCTCGCCGTGGCTCATCGCCAGCTTCTTGCGCCGCATCAGTCTCATGAACCGTGCCTCCGACCAGGGGGCACACCATAGCGGAGAGGAATTCGACCGTCGACCATCGTGGGGCTCGCGCCGTCCCGGTTGCCCCGTGGGAACCCCTGTGCGAAGGTTCGTCCGCAGGAGTTCAGATGAACCGCGTGGCCACGATCGGACTGTTTTCCCTGCTGGCGCCGTTGCTGCTGGCGAGCTGCACGAGGACCGCCGAGGCCCCCGCGACCGAGCCGCCGGCCGCGGCGCAGCGGATCATCTCGACGGCGCCGGGCTTCACCGAGATCCTGTTCGCCGTGGGCGCCGGGGACCAGGTGGTGGCGGTGACCGACTTCTGCGCCCATCCCCCCGAAGGGGTCGCGGATCTGCCGACCATCGGCGCCTACCTCAACCCGGACATCGAGCGGATGCTGGGGCTGAGACCCGACCTCGTGGTGCTGCTGCCCGCCCAGGAGGGGCTCCGGCAACGGATGGAGGCCGCCGGCATCCCCACGCTGACCGCGGCCAACGAGTCCCACGTCGAGCTGCTGGCCTCGATCCTGGCCATCGGCGGGGCAGCGGGGCGCGAAGACGAGGCGCGCGAGCTCCACGACGGGCTCGTGGCCGAGCTGGACGCGGTCCGCGGCGCGGTCCAGGGCCGCGACCCGGTGCCGACGCTGGTGGTGATCGGCCGCGGGAGCGGAGACCTCGCTGGTCTCCTCGCGGTGGGTTCGGGCACGTTCCTCGACGAGCTGTTGCGCGCCGCCGGAGGGCGCAACGTGATGGAGGAGGCCCGGGGGCTGTACCCGCAGGTGCCCCTGGAGGAGGTCATCCACCTGGCGCCGCAGGTGATCGTGGACGTGGCGGTCCCGCCGTCGAACCTCGAGTCCTCCCAGGTGATCGGCTCGTGGAGCCACCTGACCGCCATCCCCGCGGTCCGCGACGGCCGCGTGCACGTGCTCACCGAGGACTACCTGTTGATCCCCGGCCCACGCGCGATCCAGACCGCGCGGCTTCTCCAGCCGCTGCTGTACCCGGATCTCGCCCCGGAGACCCCGTGAGCGAGCCTCGAGGGCCCAGGAGAGACCGATCCGCGTGGCTGTGGTTCGCCGTGGTGGTCGTGGTGTTCGCGCCGGCCGTGGGCGGGGAGTTCCTCAACTGGGACGACCGGGACTGGATCTTCGGCAACCCCCTGGTGGTGGTGCCCGGCGGTGAGGCGTGGAAGGAGCTCTGGACCAACCCCTACATGGGCTCGTGGTACCCGCTGTACCTGTCGACGCTGCGCGTGCTGTGGTCCCTCGGCGCGGCCGCGGCCGGGTGGGTCCAGGGGGACCCGCAGCTGACGGCGGCGTGGACCTGGCTGGGCGGACCCCCGGCCCTGATCCACCTGGCGAGCATCCTGGGCTTCGGCGCGGCCGCGGCCCTGTGGTACGGCTGCCTGCGGCGGCTGGGCATCGGCATGGCCGGGTGCGCGCTGGCCGTGGCATGGTTCGCGCTGCACCCCCTGCGGGTGGAATCGGTGGCCTGGGCCACGGCGCTGCGCGACGTGCTCAGCGTGCTGTTCGTGCTGCTGTCGTGGCGGCTGCACCTGTCCGAACGGACCGGGCTGCGCCGCTGGGGTGCGCCCGCAGCCTTTGGCGCGGCGATCCTGTGCAAGTCCATGGTGTTCGCCCTGGCGCCGGCGTTGTTGCTGCTGGATCTGCTGTGGCGGGGCCGCGAGCGGCGCGCCAGCCTGATCGACGCGATCCCCCATCTGGTCCTGGGCGTGGCCGGCGCCGTGGTCGCCTACCTGTCCTACGGCTCGGTCCTCCAGGACAACGTCCGGCTCGGCGGCTCGCTGGCGGGGTCCCTGCCCATCATCGGGGCCATCCAGTGGCGCTACCTCAGGCTCCAGCTGTGCCCGTGTGATCTGGCCGCGCTCCCGTCCGCCCCGGCCGGAGGAGCCATGGGCTGGCTCGCGCTGGTCGCGGGGATCGCCGCGCTGGCCGCGACCGTGTGGTGGGTGAGACGGGGGCAGAGGCGCCCGCTGGCCATCGCCCTGCTGTACCTGCTGCCCATGGGTCCGGTGTGCGGGCTGCTCCCCCTGGCGTGGCCCGTGGCGGACCGCTACACCCTGCTGCCCTCGCTGGCGGTGAGCCTGGCCCTGGGCTGGGCCGCGAGCACACCGAGGCTGAAGCGCCTCGCGCTGCCCGCCGCCGGGGTGGTCGCCGTGAGCTGGTCCCTGCTGACCCTGCTGCACATCCCCCACTGGAGCGAGAGCGAGGCCCTCTGGGCGCGGTCCCTGGAGCTCTACCCCCGGGAGTGGGCGGCGCACATGAACTACGCGGGCGCGGTGGGGGGCAAGGAGCGGATGGACGAGGCCGCCCAGCACCTGCGCATCGCCCAGGGGCTGGTGGGGGACCGGGAACCCGACGCGGCCAAGGTGGCGGACATGCTGATGTTCGCCGAGCTGATCCTCGACGACGTGCCCCTGCAGCGCATCGAGGGCTACCGCAGCCGGTACGCGGAGGCCGACACGGACGCCGACGCCATGGCCTCGCTGGCCATGGACCTCGCCGCGACGGGCCTGCGCGAGCCGTGCCTGACCGTCGTGCGCAGGGCCGAGCAGCTCGGCGCGGGCGAACAGCTGCTGCCCATGGCGCTGGCTGTCCTGGCGACCCGCACCAACGACTGGGACGTGGTGCTCTACTACGCCGACCGGGGCCTCGACAGCGCCCCCGAAGACCTGCACCTGCTCACCCTGAAGGTCCGCGCCCTGATGGATCTGGGCGGTCGCGAGGCCGCCCGCTCGTCGGCGGAGGCCCTCGCCTCGCAGCTGCCCGGTACCGATCCCGACCTCATCCTCGACCGGATGACGCCCACCCAGGGCGGGAGGTGACGATGGTCCGGCAGGTCCCCGTTCTCGGCACGCTGACCATGGTCTACGGGGGGCTGCAGCTCTTCCTGGCGGTGCTGGTGGCCTGCGCCTCCCCCGTGGGCTTCCTCGAGGAGGGGGACGTGGGGCTCCTGTTCTTCGGGTTCTTCCTGGCCGTGGTCTACGGCGTGGTGGGGATCGCGCACCTGGTGGCCGGGCACCTGTGCCGGCAGTTCCGGGCCCGCGTCGCCGTCATCGCCGTGCTGTGCGCGGGGATCCTGAGCTGCCCGTTCTGCGGCGTGCTCTCCTTCGCGCTGCCCATCTACGGCCTGGTCGTCCTGCTCCAGGCGGACGTGGCCCACGCGTTCGTGATGGGGGGCGAGGACTGGGAGGAGTGAGCAGCGCGCTGCGGTCCGCTCAGCTGTCCGGCGCCCCCTCGGCGATCCACATGCAGATGCAGTCCACCTCGGCGGCGTCGAGGTCCGGGTAACCCACGGGGGGCATGGGGCTCGCCGTCTGTCCCGCGATCCGCTGGTACAGCAAGCTGCCGGCGCAGTCACCGGGGACCACCGCGGCACTGGTGACGCCCCCGGCCATGACCCCGCCGTAGCTCTGCAAATCGAGCCCCCCCAGGGCGGCGTTGGCCCAGTGGCACATCAGACACGCGCTGTCGAAGACGGGCTGGACGGCCAGCTCGTAGGACGCGTCCTCGCACTCGCCGGTCAGGCCGAAGGAGCTGTCCCCCTCCCCGGGCAGGGGCCGTTCGGTCCCGGTCCCGCAAGACACGAGCAAGGTGACCAGGGCGAGGAGTCCGAGGGGTCGAATCGAGCGCATCCTGGCCCGGGAGTGTAGCACCCTGGAGTCGATTTTCGTCGGGCGACGGCGGTTATCGCCGCTCCCGCAGCACGTGCACCCGCGACCGATCGCGGTGGACGACGCGCCAACCGGGCCAGGGTGGCAGGAAGGTGGGGCTCGGCGGCGTGCGGCGGGCGCCCGAGGTGGTCTCGAGGGTGATCTCCATCGCCTTGACGTCGTACGTGACCCGGTACCGCGCGTCGCCGAGGCCGATCTCCCGGGGGAAGTGCCGGTCCAGCCAGGCGCGCGCCTCGGCCGGGAGGTCCGGGAACGTGACGTCGCCGGCCAGCAGGAGGTCGAGGTCGTCCGCGGACTCGAAGCCGAGGGCGTCCAGGCGCAGGGCCAGCCACTCCTCCAGCTCCACCTGCGAGCCGTCCCCCTCCAGCCTCGAGTGCAGGTTGTGGGCGGCGACGCGCTCGAGGTTCCGCGGTCGCAGGTCGCCGAACAGGCCGCCGGACAGCAGCAGCGTCACCACGGCCTGCCGGGCCAGGGCCCCCGTGGGCTCCACGTCCTCGCGCCGCAGGACCAGCCCGGCGTGGGAGCGGATGGCCTCGGCCACGAGGCGCCCCTTCTCCAGGCGCACGGCGCCAGCGCGGGTCTCCCCCAGCCCCGCGGCGAGCAAGGTGGCGGCCGTGCAGGGGATCGCGCAGGTGATCATCTGCACGGTCCGCCGCCCCTTGACGGTCAGCGCCATGGTGTCGACCACCGCCAGGGCCCTGGCGTCCTCGGTCACGGCCGTGTCTCGCCCGAGCTCCGTCTCCTGACGCCCGTTGGCCCAGACCAGGTACCGCTTGCGGCGGCGGGGCACGTATCCGGCCGCGGGCACCGCGCGCAGCACGCACCGGGCGAGGGCCTGTCGATCGACCCTCGCCGTGGGGGAGGGGCCGGAGAGGGAGAGCAGGCGGCGGAGCTGACCGGCAACGCGGCGCGCCTCGGCCAGGGCCAGGGCTCGCAGCCGGTGGGGCCCTGGCTCACCGCGCCGCAGCGCCGCGATCACGGCGGTGGCGTCGCAGCCGGCAGCGCGCAGATCCAGCTCGCCCTCGGTGGGCCGAGGGCCGGGCTGGAACAGGGGGCGGCCGCTGGCCACGGCCGCCACGAGGTCCACCGCGTCCTGCGCGACGGGGGTCCCCTCCGCCTCGAGCAGGATGCGCCCCAGGTGCGCGTCCAGGGGCATCGCGAACAGCCGCCGGCCCAGGGGCGTGATGCGGCGCTGCTCGTCCAGGGCGCCCAGCTCTGCGAGATCGCGTTCGGCGGCCTCCACGGCGTGGGCCTTCGGGGGATCGAGGAAGCGCAGCTCGCCGACGCGCCAGCCACACGCCGCGGTGGCGAGCACGATCACCGGGAGCGCCTCGCGGTGGATCTCCGGCGGCGTCACCGGCTCGAGGATCGCCTCGGAGCTCCACAGCCGCAGGCCGTGGCCCGGGAACAGCCGGCCCGCGCGGCCGGTGCGCTGGTCGGCCGAATCCGTGGCGATGCTCGTCAGGGTCAGGTACCCCCTCGTCCCCCGGTAGCGGGTCTGCCGCACGAGGCCCGAGTCCACCACCGCGCCGACGCGGGGCAGGGTCACCGAGGTCTCGGCCACGTTGGTCGCGAGGATCACCCGGCGACGGGGCCCGGGATCGAAGGCCCGGTCCTGCTCGCGCGGGCGCAGCTGGGCGTGCAGCGGCACCACCTCGAGGTCCCCGCGACCGGCCAGCGCGGCCTGACAGTCGGCGATCTCCCCCTTGCCCGGGAGGAACACCAGGATGTCGCCGGGCCGCTGTTGTAGCGTCTCCACCGCGGACACCACCCGCGCCGCCAGCTGCCTGGACGACGGCAACAGGGGCCCTTCCGCGTGCGCCACCGTCACCGGGAACTGCCGGCCCCACGCCTCCAGGTGCTCGGCGCCGAGGAACGACGCGAGCCGTTCGGCCTGCAGGGTCGCCGACATCACCACCAGCCGGTGCCGCCCGGCCTGCAGCAGCAACGCCAGCAGCAGATCGAGCTCCAGGGTGCGCTCGTGGAACTCGTCGAGCACCACCACGGGATACGGATCGTGGTCCCCCCCCTGGACCATGCGCAGGGCGATACCGGGGGTCACGAAGTTCACGCGCGCTCCCGCGCGGTCGTCGTGACGAACCACGTACCCGACGTCGCCACCCAGCGGCGTGTCCATCAGGCCGCTCACGTACCGGGCGAGGGAGCGGCAGGCCACCCGCCGGGGCTCCACGACCAGCGCGCGGCCGAGCTCCGAAGCGCACCAGGTGGGCACCACCGTGGACTTGCCGCTGCCCGTGGGCGCGGAGACCACCACGTGGCCGCGGGCGACGGCGCGCCTGAACGACGCCTCGATCCCGTGGATGGGGAGCGACTCCATGGGCCGTTTCTACCCTACTTCTCCCACAGCATCGACCGGGTCCCGCCCTGACCGCTCAGGGCCAGCACGGCCCGGGACTCCGGACCCGCGCCCTGGACGCTCAGGTGGGTGCTCCCCGACATCAGCAACGAGTCGCCGGCCGGTCCGACGCTCCCGTCGTCGTGACGCCGCGTCACCGACAGGGGCGAGGCGTCCCCGTCCAGGGGAATCACCGCCAGGTTGGCCAGGTTGCCCCCCGGCGTGGGGTACAGGGTGAACTCCTCGTCCGAGGTCACGCCCAGGAAGGTGGGGCCCAGGCCGGAGTGGACCACCGCATCCCCCGCGCGCAGCCCCTCGGCCACCACCGGGACCCAGAGGCCGCCCTGGGGCTGCCGGGACGGCTGGATGCGCAGGGTGATCTCGGGGGGAGGCGCGTCGCCGGCGCCGCTGGCGGCGAGCAGCGTCAAGCTGGTCAACCCGAAGCCCTCCTGGTCCAGCAGACGCTTGAACAGCATCTCCCCCTCGACCATGGCCGTGACGGTCACCGCCGACCACCCCTGCTCCCACCACCAGCCGAAGCCGTCCTCGGCGCGGGGCGCGAAGACCGTCCAGTAGGTGGCCTGGGACGAACTCAGGGTCAGCTCGAGCGCGCCCCGGCGCACGTCGCCCTTCCACTGCCGCAGCGAATCGGCCGGACCCTCGAGGCGCGCGGGACCGAACACGACCTCGGGCTCCCCCGCGTACTCGAAGCGCACCGGGCCCGAGTACGACGAGACGCCGGTCCGCGGCGGCCAGCTGGGCATAACCGAGATCTCCTGGACGCCGTAGATCGGGCCGCCCTCGACCAGATACCGCAAGGTGTCCGCGTCGGGCGTGGGGACGGGGTAGCCAGGGAGCGAGACCTGGTGTCGCCCGCGGACGTCGGGGCTGGGGAACTCCAGCAGGTAGAAACCCTCGCGATCGGCGTGCAGCTCCAGCACGTCGATGTCCGCCGGGGCCACGAGGTTGCCCACGATGTCGTGACGGCCGAAGGCGACCTCCGTGTCGTTGAAGCGCAGGCTGTCCAGACCGTGGCCCTGGGCCAGCGCCAGCAGGGCCAGCGCGCCGCTGACCGCCACCGCGAACATCGGCAGGGCCCACCGCCGGCGCGAGGCGCGCGGGTGGACGTCCTGGATCCCCTGGAGCACGGGCAGGGCCACGGTGAGCATGGCCAGGGTCCCGGCCAGGCAGCCCGCCACCACGGTGTGGACGCTCAGCAGCAGGTTGGAGTCCCAGCCCACCTGGTTGAACGGCTGCAGCAGGGGGCCGTAGGGCTGGCGATCCGCTCCCGCGGCCACCAGCCCGCCCGCGGCGAGGGACACGGCCAGCGCGCCGGTCATCGCCAGCGCGGTGGCCAGGGGTGGACCGAAGAGCAGGCGCAGGACGCGCGGTAGTCCGCGAGACAGCCGCTCGACGCCGATGCCGCAGAACGAGCCGAGCGCGGTCACGCCGCACAGGGCCACGAGGATGTCGCCGCGGCCGCCGGAGTAGACGTAGGTGTCGGTGAACGGGATGGGGAACGACGGCGCGTTCCACCAGCGGCTGTAGGCGACGGCGACCCCCACGGGCAGGTACGTGGCGAACAGGATCGCGATCCAGGACCGCAGGTGCGCGTCCTGGGACCGGCCGAAACGCGACCGGAACGGATTGAGCTCGCCGGGGTAGACGGCCAGGAACGGCAGGGCCACCAGCAGACCGAGCAGCGGGTACGCCAGCAGGCCCACGATCCAGCGCCACCCCAGGTACGGCTCCCACAACATGCGCAGCGCGCGGCTGACCAGCTGGTGCAGCGCGAAGCCGGTGAGGCTGCCCAGGAAGCCGCCCAGCGGCCCCAGCAACAGGGGCAGGAACCGTCGAACCACGTTCATCATCGGGGCCATTCTCGGTGACCGAACCCCCGCGCGCCAGGGGTTGTCGTCGCGGGCCTGTATGTCTATCACCGAGTCGTGATGCAGAATTCCCGAGTCCGCCTGGGAGAACCATGAACGAGCCCCCGCCGATCCCCGCCGACTACTACTGGCGGCACTTCCGCACGGTGGTGGACACGGCCGTGGGCACCCAGCGGCACCTGTTCTCCACCGGCGAGCTGGCCGCCATCGAGGGGCTGCTGACCCTGCCCCGCTCCTGCCAGATGCTGTACGTGCGACTGCTCAACCGGCGCGGCGAGCTGTTCCGCGCCTCCAGGCTGGACTACCCGGAGATCGGCGGCCTCGAGGCCCCGCTGGGACGGTTGAGCGAGGCCGGCTACGTGGACCTGGACCCCGACGACGTATTCGAGGACGGCTCGGCGATGGCCCTGCTCACCGTGCCCGAGCTGCGCGCGCTGGCCGACGGCCTGGACCTGGATCGCCGCGGCCGTCGCGCAGACGTGCTCGAGCAGCTCGGCGAGGCGCCGCCGGATCAGCTGCGGGACCAGGTGGCCGGCGCAGATCGGTTCGTCCGGCAGCGGCAGTACGCCCCGTTCCTGCTCGCCCAGGTGGTGTTCTTCGGCAACCGCCACCAGGACCACACCGCGTTCGTGCTGGTGGACCTGGAGGTCAGCGCATACGAGGACTACCCCATCAGCCTCGACGCGCCCCTGTTCGAGGACCGCGACGCCCTCGCCCGTTACCTCGACGCCGCCAACCGCTGGGACGAGGGGTGGCTCGCGTGGGAGGAAGGCGACGGCGAGCAGCTGGCCGCGCTGGGTCAGCAGGCGCTGGGCGATCTCGCGCGACGTCCGCTCCTCGCGCCCCACCGGCGGCGGGTGGACCCGGCCCGCTACGACGAGCGGCTGGCGTTCTCGTGGGCGCGTCAGCTGGAGCGGGACGGCGACCTCGACGGCGCCATCCGCATCTATCGCGCCCTGCTCGACGATCCCCGGAGCATGACCCGGGCGTCCGAGGTGGCCGATCGCGCCGGACTCGCCCTGCGCCGCAGCGACCGCGCCGAGGAGCTGTCCGCGCTGACTGCGCCATTGCTCGAGTCGGCGCGCACCAACGACATCGCCCGCTTCCGCATCCGGCGACGCCTGCACCTGGCCGGCCGCGGCGAGGACCCCCGCCGCGAGCTGATCCACCCCCCCGTGGTCGAGATGACCTTCCCCCACGCCGGGTACGCCGGCCCCAAGGCCCTGTACCTCGTCGGCGACGAGGCCCTGCCCGTGGAGGAGGCCGCGCTGCACGAGCTCGGCGGCGACGGCCTGTGGTGCGAGAACTCCCTGGTCTCCACCCTGTTCGGGCTGCTGCTGTGGGACGCGGTCTTCGCTCCCCTGCCGGGTATGTTCCAGACGCCGTTCCAGGATGCGCCCCTGGACCTTCGCGGTGAGACGTTCTACGCACAGCGCCAGCAACTCATCGACGACCGTCTGAGCGAACTCGAGCGGGCGGACCTCGCCGCCGAGGTGGCCGCCGCCCACGCCGCCCACCACCCCCGCCGCTGCCGCGGCGTCGCGTGGGACGCGTACGACGTGGACACCCTCACCCGCGCCGCCGCCGCCCTGGGCCCCCACCTGCCCCCGATCCTCCTGCGCATCGCCCGCCACCCCCGCCGCCACCGCAAGGGCATGCCCGACCTGTTCGTCTTCACCGAGCAGGGCCCCGCCATGGTGGAGGTCAAGGGGCCCGGCGATCAGGTCTCCATCGAGCAGGCCCTGTGGCACGATTTCCTGCTTCGCGAGGGGGTGGACGTCCGGCTGGCCAAGGTGAAGAGGGGTTGAGTATCCTTGCCCCTGGATGAGCGCGGCCCCGGGTTCCCGGCGCGCCTCGACGGGAGGTACGGATGCAGTCTGTATGGTTGTTTGCCATCGTTTGTCTCCTGCAAGCGGGGTGCCTGAGCCAGCTGGAACCCTACGCCGGGGACGACGACACCACGGCTGGCGACGACGACACCACGGCTGGCGACGACGACACGACCCCTGGCGACGACGACACCTCCGACGACGATGACGACGATTCGGCCGCAGATCCCGATCCCTACATCCAGCCCGACGTCTACGTCACCCCCCTCGACCTCGAACCGGGGGACACGGCCACGATCCACTACCACGGCGAGCTCGCCGGCGAGTCCAGCCTGTGGATCCGCTACGGCTTCAACGGCTACAACCAGGTCGAGGGGATCGAGGAATACCTCGAGCTGTATCACTACGGGAACTGGGACTACTTCCTCGAAGACGAGATGGACGCCGTCGCCGACGGCTACGAGTTCACCCGCGTCGTCCCCGAGGACGCGCGCGCCATACATTTCACCTTCTTCACCGACGATGGCGGCGACACCACCGAAGACGACAACGAGGGGTGGGGCTACCATCAGGGGCTGGTCTTCCCCTACATCGGCCCGCTGCTGACCTGGAACGAGGCCACGGCGCCGGAGGACGGCGTCGTGATCACCTACGAGACCAGCGTCCCGTGCAAGGGCACGCTGGAGTACGGAACCACCGCTTCGCTGGGGACCACGCGGGTGGGGGACGAGAGCAGCCGCCTGCACCACGTCGTGCTGACGGGACTGGAGCCGGACACGGACTACTACTACCGCGTCCGGGACAGCCTGGATCACGTCTCGGAGACGTACGCCTTCCGGACGGCGCCGAGCAACACCGACAGCTTCTCCTTCGCCGCGCTGGCCGACGCCCAGGACAACGGGGACGGCGAACGCATGTGGGCCGAGGTGGCTGGAGAGGTCTTCTTGCAGCACGGGGACGTCCGCTTCTTGCTGTTCGTCGGCGACCTGCCCACGGACCAGGTCCCCGGAGACTGGTGGACGTTCTTCGACAAGGGGCGCGAGCTGTTCGCCAACAAGGTCGTCGTGCCGGCGGTCGGCAACCACGACACCCCCACCGATCAGCACGATCCCGACGCCGACGTGTTCCTGTCCTACTTCCAGCTACCCACGTCCAACGGTGGCACCGGCGTCCATCGGATCGACCACGGCTCGGCCGCGCTGTTGACCCTCAACGCCGAGTTCGTCGACGATCTGGCCGTGGGGGGCGACCAGTACCAGTGGGTGGAGGACCAGGTCACGCAGCTCCAGGGGGAGGGACACATCGACTGGGTCTTCGCCCAGCTCCACACCCCCCCGTACAATGCAGGGGATCGGTTCGACATCAACGAGCAGGCCACGGTCCGCGAGGTGACCCAGTTGATGGACGGCTCCGTGGACTGGGTACTCGCCGGCCATGAACACCTGTACCAGAGGATGGTCCCACTGAGCTACGAGGCCGAGATCGCCTCGTCCGGGCTGTACGGGGTCGATGCGGATCAGGGCATCGGATACCTGGTCCTTCCGCCGGCGGGCATCGATCCGCGGTACGGGGTCCGCGAGACCACGTCCCCCGCGGCGTGGCTGCGCGATCTCGTCGCCTTCCCGGAGCTGGATCCGGAGTCGGCCGAGGCCGACAGCGAGATGGGCTTCGTCATCGTGTCCATCGACGATCAGACCCTGACGCTGGAGACCTACGGCATGGGCAGCCCGGAACAACCCGTCGCGGCCTATGTCCGCGACACCGTCACCTACACCAAGTAGCGTGGGGAGGATGGCGCACGTGGCCCGCATGCACCCCCTGGCTCCACTGCTGACGCTGCTACTCTGGGCGCTCCCCGGTGTAGCCCACGCCGGCACCGTGATCGTGTACGACCCCGCGGTCCACCCTTCCACCGCCGCGGCGGTGGAGGCCTCGGCGGCGGTCCTGGGGGGAGCCGAGGCCGAGGCGGTGTCCATCCACGACATCACGCCGCCCTATCCCGAGGCGCTCGTGCCCTACGGCGCAGTGGGCGTGTCCCGCTGTCCCGGTGATGCGTATCCGGTGTCGGCACTCCGTGCGGGCGCACGCGAGGGGCTCGATGCGGTGGACAGGCTGGACTACCGGCGCGCCACGGAGCTGCTGGACGCCACCTGGGACGACCTTCGGTGCGCGGACGCGTTCCTGGAAGCCGAGGAGATCGTCGAGCTGCCGATGGCCCTGGGCATCCTGGCCCACTATCAGGGGCGCCCCGAGGACGCGGCGTTCTGGTTCGGCACGACGCTCGCGATCCACCCCGGACAGCCGTGGATCACCGACTACCCGCCCGACGCCCACCAGGCGTTCGACGACGCGGGGTCGGCCATCCGGGGCGCGGCGCCCGGTCGTGTCGTGCTGGAGCCCGACAGCGAGGTCACGTCCGAGGTGCGGGTGGACGGACACACCCTCGATCCCATGGCCCCCTTCGTCGAGGTCCGGCCGGGCGATCACCTGCTGCAGTGGCGCACCTCCGGCGGCGAGGTGGAGTCCATGCTCGTGCAGGTGGCCGAGGGAGGGGCGGTGGTGCTGCTCTCGGCCGCGAGCCTCCACCAGGCGATCCTGGCGGGACCCGACGCCGGAGACGCCTTCCCCGCGGTGGTGGACCGGCTCGGCGTGCTCGCGACGCGGTACCAGGCCGAGCAGGTCCTGGTCCTCGGAGCGGGTTCCTCGACGCCCTATCGATACCGCGCCACCAGCGAGACGGCCGAGCCCATCGAGCTGCAGACCACGCCAGCGAGCCCCCCTTCCCCGGCCGGCCCCGTCCTCGTGGTCGCGGGGGTCGGCCTGGCCGCCACCGGCGTCGCGATGGCGCTGGCGGCCTACGCCAGGGGGGGTGACATCGAGGCGGAGTGGGAACTCCACCACGAGCAGGCGACCTGGGACGAGTACCAGGGCACGAGGACCGCCAACCACGTGGGCCTCGTCCTCGCCGCCGCCGGTGGGGCGACGCTGGGGATCGGGATCGCCGTCGCCGCAGCCACGCGTCCGTCCCGCGCCACCGCGCGGAGGTCGCGGCCCCACCTCCAGATCGCCGCCACCCCCGTACCCGGGGGCGGTTGGGTGCAGCTGGGTCTGGAGTTCTGACAGATTCGGGGGGGAGGAAACGGCGTTTTTTGGAGGAAAGAGTGCATCGATTCCTGTTCATCCTCGCTCTGGTGCTCTGCCTGCAACCCGCGCTGGCCTCCGCCGACGACGCCTCCTCGGCCGGAAAGCCGACCTTCGGGGGACTCGGCCACACCTCCATCGGCGTCGGCGCCATCGGAGTGTCCGGCGTCGACGCCCCGCTCCGGGCCGCCCTGGGGGACTGTGGCGCCGTCGGACCCGCGAGCTGGCGCTACGGGGGCGGGGGCAAGATGCTGCTGTTCGGCCTCATCCTCGGCGGCAAGGGGTACGGCTTCGACTACATCGACGGCAGCGGCTCCGCTGGGACCGCCCGCATGTCGGGCGGCGGCGGCGGGTTCCAGCTGGGATACGCGATCCACCGCAGCGCGAAGGCCCTGGTGTACCCGTTGATCGGTTTTGGTGGCTACGGCATCGACATCGAGCTGGAGAACACCTCGGGCTCCGGCATCGCCTTCGGCGACCAGGCCGTGGCCGCCACGAGCGCGTCGACCTTCCAGAGCGGATACTGGGCGGCAGAGGTCGGGGTCGGCTTCGACTGGCTGCTGATGTACGGCGGGGACGAAGGACAGGGCGGCTGGTCCCTGGGCGCCGAGCTGGGCCTCCAGATGTCGGTCGCGACCTCGGAATGGGGGCTTTGCCTGCAAAACCTCTCCTGCCTGTAATTACCCGAGAGGTCGCCCCCGTCACACGAACCTTGCCACGCTCTGCCTGTAAAATGCCAGCACCCCGGCAAGGTCATCCCGAATGGCGGATAGAACAGTAGCAATTACAGGGCCTTACCGGTGGTCTCGCCGTCGTCCCCTTCAGCCGGAACCAGACCAGGAAGAAAAGAAACACCTCCCGGACGAACCTTGCCATCACCTGGAGAACCCCCGACCCTGCCGACCTAGCCTGCTGTAACTGCTTGTAATGGCTACTGTATCCGGCTTCTTGCCTCAGATCAGAGGGTTCGTGCCTGTAAAATACCCCCTCCGAAGTTAGGTTCCTGTATCAAGTAAATGTGCTGCAAATACAGCACGTTACAGGATTGCGGCAAGTTTTTGTCAGGGTGCCTCTTTTCTTGCCCGTCTGGTCGTGTTAGGTTCGGTTCATGTCACACGACCTGATCGAAGCCTACGAACGCTACCTCCGCGAGAAGCTGGAGGCCGACGAGCGCGTAGCCAAGGCCAAGGCCCACTATGACGCCGCGAAGGCAGAGGCCAAGGCCGTCGATAGCAAGCTCGACCACGTGAAGGGCGAACTCAAGCGGGCAATCGACATCGCTGGCGAGATGCCCGTTCCGCCGTCCCGAACGCCTGAGAGGGCACCTGCACCTGTAGAGTCGCGTGTACGGCCCCCTAGGGTGCCCAAGGGGATTACTCCGGCCTTGTGGGCCATCGTCCGCGTCATCCCCGTCGATGGCGATGCTACGACCAAGGAGATCCGGGACGCCAACCCGGACGTCTCTAAGAGCAACATGTGGGCTCGGCTGTCGAAGGCGAAGGCCGCAGATCTGATCGAATCGGTCGGCCATGCCCGCTACCAACTTACGGACAAGGCAAGGAAGCTCCGCGTGCAGCGCCTGCACGTGGTGGGTGGAAACAACGGGGAGAAGTAGAAGAAGAAACACACCATCAGACCTTTACCTTGGAATAATTACCTTCAAGGTGTGTAATTATAGGTAAAGGGAGATGGAAAGATGGAGGCCAGGAAACTCAGAGGCGAACAAATTCTGAAGTCGGGCGGCATCCAAAAACATGGCCCGCATCTATGGGTGGTGCCGTCGCAGTCGCACGCTGGAAAATGGGTCGTTGACTACAGTTCCGGCGAGCCCACCTGCACCTGTCCGGACTACTCGCGGCGGGCCAAGATGTGCAAACACATCTTCGCCATCGAGATCCTCGAACGTCGCTTGATCATGAAGGCTAAGAAGCAACCGAGGAAGACCTACAAGCAGAACTGGCCCGCGTACAACGCGGCTCAGGTCAACGAGCGTGACACCGTTCTCCAATTGCTCCGTGACCTTTGCGAAGGTATCGAGATGCCCCCGTACACGGGCCGTGGGCGTCCTCGGGCTCCCCTTGCCGACGTGGTCTTCGCTATGGCCATGCAGACGTATGAGGGCAAGAGTGGCCGTCGAGTAGGGTCCGTCATCCGGAAGTGTGCTGACGACGGCTTCATCGACATGCCCGTTGCCTACAACACGATCTCCGAGTACATGCGCGACCCCGAGATGACGCCGTTACTCCGGACGCTGATTCAGGAAAGTGCCGCCCCGCTCGCCGCGGTCGAGAACAAGGTGGCCGTCGATTCGTCCGGCTTCGGGACGAACACCTTCGACCGCTGGTACGACGAGAAATGGGGGAAGAACAAAAAGGAAAAGAGGTTCGTCAAGGCCCACGCCGCGTGTGGCACTGTCACCAACGTCTGCACCGACCTGTTGGTCAATCACAAGGGTGACGCTACTCAGTTGGAGGCGCTGTTGGAGCAGACGACAAAGCACTTCCGCGTGGAGGAAGTGAGTGCGGACATGGCGTACTCCAGCAAGAAGAACCATGTGGCGATCCTCCGAGCCGGTGCGGTGCCTTACATCCCGTTCAAGAAGAACGCCACGGCCAAGACAGGCCCGGCCATCTGGAGAAAGATGTTCTTCCTTTTCAGCTACAAGCGGGAAGAGTTCATGGAGCATTACCATCGGCGGTCGAACGTCGAGACGTTGTTCGGGATGGTCAAGGGCAAGTTCGGCAAGAGCGTGTCCTCGAAGAACGAGGTCGCTCAAGCGAACGAGGTTCATCTCAAGTTCCTGTTGCACAATCTCACGGTCTTGGTCAGGGCGTTTTACGAATCGAAGATCGAGTCGCTAGACGTACTGGCGAAGAAGGCGAGCTAGACATGGCGATCTTCGAGAAAACGGTGTGGGCCTTCCGGTGCGAACGATGCGGCTACGAGTGGCTACCCCGGAAGTTGTGGGACGAAAGCAGGCCGCCGCCAACTGTATGCCCGAAGTGCAAGAACCCGTACTGGAACAAACCGAGGCGCACGCCGAAGCCAGACGAGAGGGATGTCCCTACTTCACAGCCTGGAACTTTTCATACAAGTCGTTGAGATTCCTCGCATTCCGGACACCCACGGCAGTCATAAGCGCCTTCGTCACCTTGCCGTACCAATTCGTCCGAGACAGGCTGGCCTCGTTCCGGAAAGCACTCAGGTCATCGGCCAATACCGCGTCTATGACCTTGCTGGCACGACTCCAGATGATTCTTTTGTGTTCCTGGATGTTCTTTTGGATGATCTTTTCGGCAAGATCCTCCCGGAATCTCGACGGGTCCGTCTTCGCCGGGTCTTCGTCAGGATACAGAGCGTCGTATGCCACCGCCGCGTCCTCAGCGGTAAGCCGTGACAATCGCTTGGACGCCCGTTTGCCCTGGAGGACCGCGAGCAGGGCTTTCCGCTCGGGACTCCCCTTCGGCAGCGTGCTGGCCAAGCGGATGACCTTGGAGCGCAACTTGTCCTCACCGGGCATCGCATCCTCCGTCGCGTAGGTGCTACCGGATCGGAGCTATAGGGGGAAAATTGGGATGGGATCGAGGCTAGGACTTCTGATCCCACCCGACGACAAGGCCGTTTTCCAGCGTGATCCGCAACCCGTAGCGGTTACCGCCCTGGTGCCGGTATTTCCAGATCTCTTTCCTTTTGGTCTTCAACACCTTCTTGTCGATTGAGGCCGGACGCCCGATGGATTCGATCAGTTGCTCCTCGGTCTGATCCTGCCAAAAGTGGCCCTTCATGATGTGCTGGACGATGTCCTCGTCGCCGTACTTGTTCCGAAGGTAGGCCAGACGCGCCTCCTTCTTCTTCGCCTTGTAGACGTAGTAGCCGACGATGACGGCTATCGGCAGGACGACGAACACCAGGACGACGGCGACGACGGACAACGTCGGCCCCAAGGCTTCCCCAACCTTCTGTATCGCCGAGACCACCGCGCCGACGACGGCGAGGACGCCTACGATGACAACCAAGGCTACGATTCCGCCCACGGACGACTTCTTGCGTGCCATGACCCCTCCAGGCTTGGAAGGCTAACATCGGGAGGGTCGGCTTCGCTAGGCGTCGTGGGCGTTGCTACCGCTCATCTCTCGGGGGTTCTGCTCAGCGAGCTATCACGTTAGCCTTGGCGCACGCGGAGGTGTGCGATGGGCAAGCCGGAACTACCAATCATCGAATTGGGTGGCGAGTGGGATGACCAAGCCGATGAACTCGCTGAGGTGCGGGGCATACTCGCATTCTTCCTAGACGACAGTTGGTTCCCTGTGGTCAAGCTGGGCATCGTCGAGGGGGAACGGCTGCTGGCCTGTCTGTGGGGGACGACAAGGAAGATCGCTGAATTCCACATCGCCGTCAGCATGGACTGCGAGGATCAAGGTGTCGCCAAGCGTCTGATCTTGGAGTACGTGTCCCGGTACGACGGGAAAGTTGATCACATCCAAGCGGCTCCGATAGACAAAGACATAGTGAAGCTGAAGCTCGCCGCGCTGAGAATCGAGGGTCGGCGTTTCATCGAACAGGACAACGGTGTCTGGATCTTGGAGCCACCCCCTACCAGTTCTCGCTCGTGAGGTCTATTTCGTCCCCCGTGATCGAGCAACTCACTTTGACTATCGTCACGAACGACGCCGGGGTCACGCTGCACGTGAGGCAAGCCCCTTTGCCACCGAAGCCGTAGTTCGGCACCGAGTTCCCGTCGTTGTCCTTGAGGGCGCGGTCGGTGCCCGCGTCCTTCTCGATAACCTTGGCGTCCTGTTCCTTCATCCACGCCTGGACACGGGGGTCTTCGTTCACCGCGTCGATCAGGCGGTGGGCGTGCCAGTTCACATCCTGCTTTGGGGTCTCCGAGGTGTCCATGATCGTACCTCCGTGGAGACCATACCCGGTCGGTGTCGCTTCGAGTCCCACCATCGTCGGGTGACGGCGGTGTTGTCGTTCCCTGTTACTGCTGCTGTAGAGAGGGTTCGGTTGCCTGTAAAATGGGTATGAAGATCAGGCTGGATCAGGCCCCCTGGGTCTGTGCCTGTAAAAAACTCCGGATCAGGCACTTTCCAGGCAAAGCCCGGAATGGGAGACCTCGGACGGCACCGCGCTCGGTGGCGTCGCCCAGCCCAGGATGGTCGGCGGGTTCCTGTGGATTCACCTCGGGGGAGGCGGCTTCTACCTGCGCTGATCCCTGCTGGCGCTCCTGGACGGTTGGCTTCGGGGACCTGAGACTTTTATCTTTCTAGCGCCGGAGGTTCTTCCAAGGGCTGTCTCCTCGCACGTCCACCCCCGCAGGATGGACGCCCTTCACCATCGGCCGCCACCTCGTTCGCGGACAGTCGAGGGATCGGGCTTCGAGTCGGGCCGCCTTGCTGGACCACATCGACACTTCTCGGCCAGGCAGATCAGCCTGCAATCCAATGGTAGGCGAGACGCACCGCGATCTGCACTCCCAGCGCCAGCCACAACCATCCCGAGACGCGCAGTGCCTTCAAGCCCGACTCATCGATGTCCTGGGTGATCGCCTTCCGCTGGCCGTGCTTCCAGGTCATCCGCAGGCCGATGAACGAGATGGGAAGCACCGCTGTGACGAGGTTGGCGATGATGAGCAGGTCCCAGAGTTCGAGGGCGCTATTCATGGCAGGTTGGGGAGGGCGACCTTGAGTACGGCTGTCTTGACTCGGGGTCCCTCGGAATGAAACGACTCGGTCCCGTACTGGGAGAGACCAGCTTCGATCTGTGCACGAACCTCGGGATCGGGGAAGAACCGGGCGAGGACCGTGGGAAGTAGGAGATCGTAGTCCACTGTCGTCCTGTCTGACACCTGTGTTTGTTTTGCCTGGTGACCGGGACGGCGTGTTGGTGACCGTCCCTTGCAGCAGGGTACTCCTGACCGCCAACGTATCACGGGAGTCATTTCGGGGTCGCACCGAACTCCTGGCGCCTCTCGCCGAAGAACCTTGTCTGTGGAACGGGGCGGGGCTAGTAGGCGTAATACGTTCTTCGGTACGGCGCCGCGGGCAGACCGCCTTGCAGGTTAGTTACTTTCACATGATAGATTCTGAGCGGTCTGTCGCCTGCGCCGGCCGACAGCTAACACAGACCAGAAGCTCCCGATGAGAAAACCAGTGTACAACCCCAGGTGGATCCACCAAACCCACAGGAACCGAACCAGTTCCTCACTTGACACGAGCGAGTCGAGTCTGGAACCGAACTGCAATGGATCGATGCCGGAAAGCGACACGAAGAACACTGACGCAAGGACCATCGCCAGTAGAAACGGCCTCCAGACCACGAGGGCGAGTGCTGTCAATCGCATCTGTGGAAAGCTCGAACGTCTCGTGGCCGCCCAAACGCAGATCGCAGACGCGATGGCACCACCCGAGAATCCTGCTTTGAGGCCAAGCTCCATTGCCGACTGTGGCAGCGAATCGAGAGGGAGGCCTTTGCCTAAGATGAAATAGCTGGGTGAGAGGGTCGACGTGAGCAGATCGCTGGCCATACCGAAGGCCCCAGTAGCCAATCCCCCTCCGAGAACGAACAGGTACTCCTTCCATCGTGTCGCATTGTCCTTGTGCCTCCAGAGATCCACAGATGCTGCAGTGCCCGCCACAACAAGAAGCGCGACGACTCGAGCGGTATAGGGGACCTCGTCCAACATCGGCAGGGACTTTCTCTTCCGTCGCTACTACTTCTCCTCGTGCGGACAACAGATCAACCCGTCCGGCCACCATCGTCTTCCTTTTCCCTGTCCAACATGGCTGACGAGTAGCGGCTACTCCACAGAACTTCTAACACCTGTGATTCTGCTGCATCGGCGGAGCATAGGACGGGTGCTTCCCCAACCCCTCGCAAGCCTCTGAGCTCGCCTAGCATGCAAACTACCTCGCGCCCGCCGATGTCAGCAGCAATCTCTTGGGCCCCAGCTACTCGTACTCGAACGGTTTCCCTGCCTCGAACGGCTCGAGTTCTGCTTGCTTCCGCATAGTCTCGAACCTCTTGTTCTTGCGGTCGCTACCGAATCCCCCCGAAACGGCCCGAATCGCTGGATTTCGCAACACAGGGGCGAGATCTTCGGGCTGCTGGGCCGCGCCTTCCCACACCGCAAATTCCTCAAGCGAGGGCGCATGCTCAAGAGGACCGAAGTCACGCAATCCCTTCATATTGACAAGAACGACGCGCCGCAATCTGCGCAACTGAGACAACTGTGGAAGCTCTCGGAGGTTCCGAAGTGACTGGAGGTAGAGAAATAGCCCTGGGAAGAGGTCATCCGAAACCTACATGTCGAATCACCGCCTCCTTGTGGGCCAAACACCTGTGTTTCTGCTGCAGCGGCGCCAAGGACAGGAGCAGCACAGCCTCTTCCACACACCTGAACTCATCCAGATTCCAACCTACCACGCACCTGGCCGCCGTCTACAGCAATCTTTGTCAGGTGCCGTTCGGCACAGCAATGCTGCATGCAGAAGTGCTTTCGGTGTGCGACAGAATCTGAATCATATTCGTGGGACGGCCTTCGCCGTGCCGACCATTCCTCAATACACCATGAAGCTGTCAGGGGCACAGGCCTAGATTGCTGTGCACTTCAGTGTTGCCTTGAACGATGAAGGAAGCTGCATACACTTCGGCTTCGGTCTGGCAGAGGGAATAGTTGTAATAAATTCTCAGGTCTCCGTGCACGATCAGAAGGCTGGGAAACCCCTCCAGATTCATTAGCGCGTTGTTGAGGACGAGCATCATGTTGTTGTCAACAGTTTGGAGGCTGGTCATGTCGATAGTGACCAAGGCGTCGTTTTCGCAGACACTCAGATTCCAGCCCACCGTACCCAGGGACGACATGTCGAGATTTGTCAAAGCTGGATTGCCATCGATCTGGAGGTGTCCATCCAGTTCCAAGAGAGCCGGCATGTCGATGGTCGCAAGAGATGCGTTGCCCCTGATCGATATTGATTGCGCCTCTGCCAGAGAAGTCATTGCAGCGCTGGTCATAGCGTCGTTGCCAAAGATGTTCAGGGAGTTGCGGAGGCTCCGTATGTTTGGCAGATCGATGCTCGTCAACGCTGCGTTGCCGTAGATCTCCAGTTCGTCGCCCACGCTCTCAAGGGAGGGCGTGGTGAGGTTCGCGAGAGCTACGTTGTCGTAGACGAATAAGTCGCCCTGAACATTGACTAGATCGGGCGCGGCAAGGCTGGTTAGGGTGTGGTTGCCGTTGACCTGCAGCCTGCCGGCCACAGAGGTGATCGCGGGCAAGTTGAGCCCCAGCATTGCGTAGTTGTTCTGGATATCCAAGTGTCCGCCAACCGTCTGCAGGATGGGCAAGTCGATGCTACTAAGAGTGAAGTTGTTGATGATGTTCACGTCATCGAGGACTGACCTGAGTCCGGACAATCCGGAGAGACTCTCCAGCGCGTCGTTGGTACCAACATCCAACTCCCCGGCCACGGTTTCGAGGGCGCGCATGTCAAGGATCGCTAGGGCGTTGTTGTCGTAGATCGACAGGCCATCGCTCAAGGTCGTGAGGACAGGCAAGATGATACTGGTCAGAGAGGGGTTACCTTCGATCGCCAGGTCACCTCCCACGCTTGTCATTGAGGGCAGTTCCAAGTTCGTCAGGGCGCCGTTGCCGCCACTACCGGACCACTCTCCGATGTAGAGATCGCCCTGCACGGCAGCAAGCACGGGTAGGTCCATTTGGGCCAGGGCATCGTTGCCATTGATGCTCAAGTTGTCACCCACGGACAAGAGGCACGGTAACTCTAGGCTCGTCAGCCAGGGCTGGCTTACGATTCGCAGATCATCGGAGATGCTCTCGCACAACCGGACGGCTACCAGGTCAGTCGAACTCTCGATGGTGTAGATCCCCTCACACGGGACTGCGGCGGAACAGTCACCGGCACTGTCGTCGTCTCCACAGGTGTCGTCGTCGCCCGAATCGTCGTCGCCCGAATCGTCGTCATCGATCACGCTGTCGTCGTCGTCAGACGTGGCATCGTCGTCGTCGCCATCGGTCAATTCGTCGTCGTCCGAAGCGACGTCGTCGTCTGCAACGGCGTCGTCGCTCGGACACCCACCCACCACGAGCGCCAACCCGAAAATCGTAAGAGCGAATCCGGCTTTGGCCATAGTTCCACCCCCTCTCTTCACGTGCACCTAGCACCTGTGCTTCTGCTGCAGCGGCCAACTAGGACGGGAGGTTGCCCGCCATGCATCGCCGCTGAGCGCACCCACCCCTCAACCTACCACGCACCTGGCCGTTGTCAGCAGCAAGAAGCGACTGTTCGACGACGTCCTCGTCAGCACCCGCTCCCAGGGTAAACCGTAGGATCGAGGTCGTCGCAGTCCCAGCCCTGGCCAGGGTACGTCGCATGGTCATACGGTCCGGGCTGCCACCATGACGGGTAGCCATCCAAGTCGAGGTCCCACTCGTCCGCATGGGGACCGCCGAAGGGTCCAATATCTCCAGGGGTACCATCGGGATCGGTCGAGTAGCCTGCATCGATCAGGGAGGAGGCGGTGTCAAGATGGAGATCCCATTCGAGGGGATCAACGGCAGACGTGTCCAGAAACATGGGATCCACGGAGAGGTTGCCATCAACGCCCTCGGGATAGGTGAGGCCGCTCACGTCATTGGGCGAGTTCCCATAGACGTCGCAGTAATCGAAGTCCGGTGTCGCGTCACCGTCCGACGATATCCCGCCAACACCACCCGTGGACGTGTTTCCGGCTACGATAGTATTCGCCACGTCCATGTCGGCCCAGGAGCTCAAGTAAATCCCGCCCGTATCCCCGAACCAATAGTCCTCGAGAGATGTGTTCCCTACCAATGCCACCCTGTGCAGATCTATGGTGCTCCAAAGCCAACACCCGCCACCGGGTCCGTAGCCGTACACACGCACTCCGCCCGAACCTGCTTCCGAAGTGTTCCCAGCGATGATGCCGTTGGTAAGACTGGCCATCCCCCCCCAGACTTGGAGCCCACCTGGGGATCCGAAGTTGCCTACAATAGCAACGTTCTCCATCACTACGGTCACACACGTCCCCACCTCCATCCCACCCGATGCAGCTTCACCGTTTTGATGGGCGGTCACACCGTTGCCCGAGATCAATCCGTTTGTCCATCGCACCGACATGGTGCCGTGTGGGACGAACGAAAACTGGACTCCTCCAATCGAGTTGTCTGACACCGTGATGTTGCTTAGAGTCAAGTCGTCCGACCACGATACATCGAGACCAATACCCTCGTTGTCTGTGATGGACACATCGGTGAAGTCGTTCGTGCCTCCCATATCAGCGGAAACAACTACACCATCCAACGCATTCCCAATGACTGCAATCCGCGACAGACGTGGCTTGCAGCCTTCCATCAGGATGCCACCGCCCTCGTCCGCCACGTTCCCGAGGATCGTCGCGTCAGCAATTGTGGTATCCGTCGACGAACACAACCCACCGTAGATTCCGCCGCCACCACTGGCTTGATTTTCTTGGATGACGACTCCTGAAATGTTGGGCGATGATCCGATGAAGTAGATTCCCCCACCGTACCAGCCGGCCGTATTTCCGATGACGACAAGGGCTTGCAGCACAGGATCCGAGTCCTCGACGTAGATTCCACCACCATGGCTCGATGTATAGCCATTCGTGATGGTGAATCCAGCCAAGGAGCTCGCATAGTCACCTGTCGCAGGCTCGATTGCCACGACTGTGTCGAGATTGCTGCCGTCGATGATGGTCTGCTCTGCGCCTGAGATGCTAATGATAGTCAGCCCCTTCGCCGGTACGATGAGGTTCTCGAAATAGGTCCCGGGCAATACACAGATCTCTCCATAGTCGGTAGAAGCGTCTATCGCGTCCTGAATCGTCGGGAAGTCGGTGGGTACGAGCACTTCGATCTCCCCCATGCAGTCGTGGTCGATGCCATCGCAGGAGAGATCCTGCGCCCCCAGAAAGAAGGCTGGATCGGCGTCGTCGCAGTCGCCGGCGCACGGCGCTTGCCCATCACCGTCGCCATCGAGCTCGTCGTCAGGCACGGTCCCGTCGCAATCGTTGTCCAAGCCGTCACATATCTCCTCGAATCCCAGACCAGTATCGCTATTCAGATCGTCGCAGTCCCCTTCGCAGATGAGTTGCCCATCTAGATCTGCGTCGCCCTCGTGCTCGGGCACTGTGCCGTCGCAGTCGTTGTCCAGACCATCGCAGATCTCCTCAGCACCGGGGTGTACCGTCTCGTCGTCGTCCATACAGTCACCATCGCAATGGGACACGCCGTCCCCGTCACTATCGGGATCGTCGTCTGTCGTGTCACTGCAGTCGTTGTCCAAGCCATCGCAGAGGACTTCGTTGACGCCTGGGTGGATGGCAGGGTCGGTATCGGCACAATCGCCTTCGCATCCCCGGTATCCGTCACGGTCGTGGTCTAGCTCCGCATACGGGATCTGACCATCGCAGTTATTGTCCCTGCCGTCGCACGCCTCGTTTGCACCGGGGTGCACATCAGCGTCGGTGTCGTTGCAGTCGCCGGCCGCGACGGTCCAGCCGTCGTCGTCCTTGTCGACCGCGACGACTGACGAGTCGTCGTCGCCCGAGCTTTCGCCCTCGGTCGAATCGTCATCGTCCCCGAATTCGTCATCATCTCCGCCGGGCGAGCAGCCAAGCATTATCGTGACGAGTGCAATCAGCCACATACGACCGGACATACCTTCCCCTCTCCAGTTGCAGGCACCTACACGAATCTAACTGGCAGTCGGTCTTGGGGGTGAATGATCCGAACGTGCTGCCCCGGTCTCCGCTGGCTTCCGACCGCACACTCTGATTCCAGCTTGCGCCGAGCTCTTCTGTTCGTCGAACACCTGTGATTCTGCTGCAGCGGCCATCCAGGACAGGGGCTTGACTGCCCGACCACGCCGCTGAGCTCGCCCAACCTCCAACCTACCACGCTCCTGGCCGCTGTCAGCAGCAAGCGATGTTATGTTCCCCTCTAAGGTGGACAGACCTCGGAATCTACACTCCAGCCCCAGCAGTGAATCCTGCCTCCGGAATCTACTCCGCAGAAGTGGTACATGGAGCCTTGGACCGCCTCGAATTGATGCTCCTCCGCTGGATTCCATGTTTGAATCGGGCTCCAGCACTCGGTGATGCCGCCGTGGTGGACGACGCAAGTTTCGGTCGAGCTGCACTCCACGTGCTTAACTCCCTCGACGTCCTTTGGCCGAACGTGAGAGGGACCCCACGACTGCGTATTGCTATCGAGACCCAACGCACAAAGATGGTGCCGTGCACACGAGATTTGGCGGTACTGGCCTTCACTCGACGAAGCGAACAAATTCTGTTCATCTCCCCAACAGCTAATCTTGCCATCTGTGGTCAGGCCGCAGCCGTAATGCCTCCCCAAACAGACGTCGGCGAAGTTCTCGCCTCTCGGCGGGTGAAGTAGGCCTTTCACGTCCGGGGCTCCCCAACAGTGGATGCTGCCCCCTGAGATCCCGCACGCGACGTCGTCCGCCAAGTAGACCTTGTCCGCTTTGTCCAGGATCGCGGTGGCTACAGGATCATATTCATTTCCGAAGCACGTGATCTCGCCACCATCGCCAACGACGCACACAGACAAGCCGTTCATCGACAGGGAACGTGCTCCCGGGATGGGATCGTCGGGCACATCTCTGTCATAGCGATCTGGCCAGCACACGACATGGCCATCCCTTTTAATCCCGCAGGTCCCGGCGTGGGAAACGGCCACGTCAATCCAATCCGTGTCAGTCGAACTGCAGGACCATGACTCGAAGTCGCTGAACGGATCCGCTCTACCGACTGCCGGCCCGCGTCCTTCCTCTTCCTGAGTATCGGCTGGGTTCGCGGTGGTCTTCCCGCAACCTGCCAAGAAGACAGGCATGATCAACGCGCTCACAAGCGAAACAGCTCTCATGATCCCCGCCCCTTTCTTCCCTGTGGACATAACACCTGTGATTCTGCTGCAGCGGCGCCAAGGAATGGCGTTTGAACCCCTCCAACCCCGCTGAGACCAACCACCCCACAGCCTACCACGGGGGCCGCCGCTGTCTGCAGCATGCGATTTTGGACGACGGCTTCGGCCAATGCGCTAGTCGCACTCGCCAAGGTTGTCGCCGACACGCACGCCACCCCCGACCTCCACCGACTCAGCAAACTCAAGTGCATAGTCTTGGCACAGTGAGTCGTTGAAGTGGATGGTCAAATCCTCACCCACATGATCGAGGTCAGAGAAGTCGAAACTGGTGAGCAAGGCGTTGTCCTCGATGACGAGATCCGCCCCAATGTCATCGAGGGCAGCGAACTCCATTTGAGTAAAAGCGTCGTTGTCTAGCAGCATGAGGTCGCTGCCAACAAACGAGAGACTGGCTACGTCGTCGATCCCTGCCAAAGCAGCATTAGCCTGGATTATCATCCATCCCGACACTGAATCGAGGTGATTGAGATCAATAGCAGTCAAGGTTTCGTTGAACCAGAGGGAGAAGTTCCCGCCAACCGCCTCGAGGTCTGAAAGATCAACGGAAGTGAGGAGTTCGTGGTCGGTCAGGGACACCGAGCCATCGATTGTTCGGAGTATCGGTGCGTTGATATTCGTTAGGAGCCCATTGTTCTGGGAGTGGAGATCCCCCCCTACCGAAAACAGCCCCGCCAGGTCGATATCGCCAAGCGCATCCATGTTGGAGATACAAACGTCCCCGCCCACAGAAAACACCGAAGTCAGCCCGTTGGTCGCGGTCAAGGCGTCGTTCGAGTAGAGCCACAGATCACCGTTGATGGTCGAAAGCGAGGGCAAGTCGAGCCCAACGAGAGCGTCGTTGTGCAAGACGCACAAATCGCCACCGAGCGAGTCCAGCGCCCTCGCGCCAAACAAGGTCAGATCGTCGCTGTTCTGAATGCGCAGGTCGCCGACCACCGCGACCAACCCCGGCATCGACACGGAGTCCAGTTCTTCGTTGTCATCCAGTTCCAGGGAGCCGACCACTACGAGGGCGTCTGGCAAAGTCATCGTGGACAGCACAAGATTGTCTCCGACAAGGAGATCGCCCCCGACAAAGGACAGTTCCGCGAGTTCAAGGGTAGACAACGAGTCGTTTCTCTCGATCTCGATATTGCCGATGACGACGTCTAGGGCTTCCAACCCGCTGACACTAGCCAGTGAATCGTTGTTGACGACGTGAACGTCCCTTCCCGCTGATTCGAAGACCGGGAGATGAAGGGCTGCAAGCGCCGAGTTGTTCTCGATGTAGAGCGAGAGCCCCACAGATTCAAGGCAGGGAAGACTCAAGTTCGTCAGCCATTCCTGGTCGCTGAAGTGGAGGTATCCAGAAATGCTCTGGCAGGCTTCGACGTCCTCGAGCGCGCCATCAGATCCGACATCGAAGCTGCCCTCGCAGGGCACACAGCTAGGTAGCGGCTCCTCAGGCGCAGAATCGTCGTCAGTCAAGCCATCACTGTCCGGAACCCCGTCGTTCTCGCACGCACAGCCGAATGCGAGGACGACCACCACCATCCAATGCGAAATTAGGATTCGGCCCAAGTTGCGCCCTCCAAAGTCCTCCTACAAGGCAAGAACGCGCGAGCAACGTTTTTCGTTCTCGCCAGGGTTGTTGCTTTGAGAATGGTGGCTTCCTCTCTCCGTTCGTCTACCACCTGTGATTCTGCTGCAGCGGCACTGAGGAAGGACGCTCGAACACCCACCCACATCGCTGAGCCCAACACCGTTCGAACTTACCACGCGCCCGCCGATGCCAGCAGCAATCTACTGTTAGACGACATTCCCCGCAGCTAACTGCCAAGGGAGCACCGTCTGACCCAGGCCATCGCCGGCCATATCCCTGTCTAACCGGCCTTCAGCCACACGGATAGTATACCCCGACATCCTCCAGCGTGACGGTGCCGCTGACTGCTACCGAGGCCACGAAAGCTTCGGCCTCTGCCATGCTCACGCACATGACGTCCTCGATGGTCAGGTCGCCCCCAACAGACGTGAGGTTGGCAAGGCCGTCCAGATTCGTTAGGGAGTGTAGGTCGCCCAGCCACAGGTACCCGCCAACGGACTCAAGTCCGGATAGACCGTCCAGGGTCGCCACGTGGATACAGACATCGATGTGGAGGAAGCCGCCTATGGTCGTGAGAGCTGAGAGCCCCTCGAAGCCCACCAGCCCGATGTTGCCGCGGATGTAGACATCGCCGCTTACCGAGGATAGGCCTGATAGCCCATCGAATCCGGTCATGGCCTGGTTGTTGTCAATCCACAACGAATCCACCGTCGCGAGGGCCGACAGGCCATCGAGGACAGGGAGGACATCGTTGCCACCCACGAGCAGCATCCCAGAAACCATGGACAGGCTCGGCAACGAAATGGCAGTCAGGGCGTCGTTGTCGCTCAACCAAAGATCGCCACCAACCAAAGTGAGGGCGGGGAGCTCAAAGGAGTTAAGCCACTCTTGGTGGTTGGCTATCAGGTCGCCACTGATCACTTCACACGGGCGGATCGCGTCGAGTTCGGCCACACTCTCGATTTCGTAGTCTCCGGGACAGACGATTGGTTGGTCAGCAGAATCGTCGTCCCCGATGTCATCGTCGTCATCCGCCACGTCGTCATCCTCGGTGGCGTCGTCGTCTCCCGCTATGTCGTCATCACCTGTGGAGTCGTCGTCCCCAACGTCGTCATCCCCGGCTGTGGCGTCATCATCCCCGGCCGTGGCGTCATCGTCCGCAGAGGGATTGTTGTCCGGACAGCCCGAAAACAACACCATGAACGACGCCAAGCAGAGCAGAATCAAGGTCCGCATCGAGTCCTCCTCCGTGGGGAGCCGTCTCGAACGGGACCGCCCCTGTACGTGATCATGGGTGTGGACGCCCGTAAGAATCCTTCAAAACAATGGCGAGCAGATCAAAGTCCCCCTGCTCGTCTAACACCTGTGTTTCTGCTGCAGCGGCCTCGAGGACTGGTGCTTGAAACCCCCTCCTCACGTCGCTGAGCTCACCCACGGTCCAACCTACTACCTACCTGCCGCTGACAGCAGCAAACTTTGATACTGATAAAGGCCCTCCCTCTGTGAGCCCACAAGGACGTAGGCTCGGGTCACCACAACCTTTGCCAGAAGGAGGGACCTGTTTGCGATTCTACACCGGAACCCACAGCCACTACTGCGGAATCGATCTGCACGCCAAGTCCATGTACCTGTGCATCCTCGACCGGGACGGCGAGATCGTCCATCACCGCAACCACAAAGCCAACCCAGATGAGCTCCTGTCGGCCGTTCAGCCTTACTGCGACGACGTTGTAGTCGCGGCCGAGTGCATGTTCACCTGGTACTGGCTGGCTGACACCTGCACGGAGGTCGGACTGCCCTTCGTGCTCGGTCACGCGCTGTACATGAAGGCGGTCCACGGCGGGAAAGCCAAGAACGACCGCATCGACGCCCACAAGATCGCCGTGCTGCTGCGAGGTGGCATGCTGCCAATGGCCTATGTCTACCCACGACGCATGCGAGCCACACGAGACCTGATGCGGCGTCGGACGCATTTCGTGCGCAAGAAGGCCGAGCAACTCACCCACATCCACGGCACCAAGGACCAGGAGAACCTCCCGGACTTCGAAAAGCCCATCCAGCACTGGCGGTGGCGCGAGGGCATCGAGGAGCGCTTCGAGGATCCTTCGGTCCGCGTGACCGTCGAGGCCGACATGGCTCTGATCGACAGGTACGACCACCTCATTCGCAACATCGAGGACCACGTCTACGACAACGCCAGGCTCCACGACGGCAACGCCCTGGCCAGGCTACGCTCCGTCCCGGGCATCGGCCGTATCCTCGGGCTGACCCTCCTGTACGAGGTCGGCGACATCCGTCGATTCGAACGAGTCCAGGACTTCGCCTCTTACTGCCGCGTCGTCAAGCCAGCCAAGGAGTCCGCCGGCAAGCGGCTCGGCCATAGCGGCAAGAAGATTGGAAACGGCCACCTCAAGTGGGCCTTCTCCGAGGCGGCGCTGCTGTACGCGCGTCACTCGGTACAAGGGAAGAAACTATACGAGCGACTCAAGCGCAAGCATGGCCGAGGCAAGTGCCTGACGGTGCTGGCCCACAAGCTCGGCCGGGCCGTGTACTTCATGCTCAGGCGCCAGGTGGTCTTCGGCGAAGAGCGCTTCGCGGCCTAGGAAATGGCGTCTGAGGACGAGCCACTCGTCTAACTGGACACCAAGGGAGGACCCCGTGGATGCGCTGAGACTCCAAGAGCACTGCAGCACCGACTGCGGGAGCGCGTCTGGGGCACGTGTCCCGGAGCCCCTTGCGTTGATTGGACGTCCTCAAGTTGCCTACAACAAGATTGAATCTCTTCTTTCAGTTGCTGCGTCTGCCCCTCACCCGAGCCTGGAACTAACTGGATGCCAAGCCAGAGCCTTGAGTAGGACGGCACGAGGGAACAGGAACGTTTCTAGGTCGCGGGGAGCTCTACGCTCCTCGCACCGGCGGGAGCCCCTGCCGGCGGAACCTCGATAGGTGTTTGGTGCAGGCCAGCCTGCACCCGCTGAGAAACCAAGTCCGATGAGCAACGAGAGACGGGAGGAGATCAGGATGCGCGAAGCGGGAGCGAGGGCGGCCCGCAACGGAGAGCTTTGTCTATTGACCGGGGCGGGCCTTGTAGGTGTTCGACGACGTTCCCCTCAGCACCCAGCGCCCGGGTACACCGCGGGATCGAGGTCGTCGCAGTCCCATCCGTCGCCTGGGTAGGTGGCGTGGTCGTACTCGCCGGGCTGCCACCAAGAAGGATATCCATCCCCGTCGAGGTCCCACTCGTCAGCACGGGGCCCGCTGAAGGGGCCGATGTCGCCCGGGGAACCGTCGGGATCGGTCGAGGTTCCGGCATCGATCAGGAGGGATGCGAGGTCGAGGTGGAGGTCCCATTCGAGAGGATCGACGGCAGAGGAGTCCAGGAACAAGGGCTCGACTGAGACATTGCCGGCGGTGCCCACGGGATCGGCGAAGCCGCTTACGTCGCTGGGCGGGTTCCCGTAGATATCGCAGGAATCGAGATCCGGGTCCACGTAACTCGTTTCCCTTATACCCCCGACACCGGCGGTGGACGAGTTGCCGGCCACGATGGTGTTCGCCAGGTCGGCGTGGGTCCAAGTGCCAATATGGATCCCGCCCGTACTCGAACCCGAACCACCGAGGTCCGTGTTCCCCACCACGGCCACGCGGAACAAATCGAGGGCTGAATACACCGAGCATACGCCGCGATGTCCGCCACCCGACAGTTCTAATCCGCCCGTACCGTTTTCGGCCGTATTCCCGGCGATGATGCCGTTGGTCAGGCTCACCCCGTCTCCATTCATGTCGATTCCACCCCCACCCCAACTCGCGACGTTGCCGATGACGGCGACGTTCTCCATGTCCAGATAAACGCAGGAAACGGCGTCTATCCCGCCGTACGCCGTCTCACCGTTCTCATGGGCAGCCACGCCGTTACCCGAGATCAGGCTGTTGGTCCATTCGATGGTTGTGCGGCTGTGGCTCGTTCCCGTAAAGCTGGCTCCTCCAGAGTAATTGTTCGACACTGTGACGTTGTTCAGCGAGGCCTCGTTCCCGTATTCGTACACAAATCCCATACCATCGTTTTCAGCGATGGACACGTCCTCGAACTCGGACCTACTGCTTTTGTCATCGCCGATGGAGACGCCGTGCCCCGTGTTCGAGGAGATGTCCGAGCGGGTGAGTTCGAGCGAGCACCAATCCAGGTACATTCCTCCCACGTCGTCGGCCTCATTCTCCTGAACAGCGAGGTCGCTCCACACGAGGGTCTCCCCGTCACAGAACTCCCCCGCGATTCCGCCGCCAGAGCCATCGGCACGGTTGTATTGCACGATCACGTCTGTGAGCGTAGGCACACTGTCCGTGAAGAAGATCCCACCGCCATCCCCGGTAGCCGCGTTGTCGGCGACGACCAAGTCCTGCAACACGGCGTACGCATCCTCGATGTGGATCCCACCACCAGCGCCCAACGCATGGCCGTTGGTGATGGTGAATCCAGCCAAGGAGCTCGCATAGTCACCTGTCGCAGGCTCGATTGCCACGACTGTGTCGAGATTGCTGCCGTCGATGATGGTCTGCTCTGCGCCTGAGATGCTAATGATAGTCAGCCCCTTCGCCGGTACGATGAGGTTCTCGAAATAGGTCCCGGGCAATACACAGATCTCTCCATAGTCGGTAGAAGCGTCTATCGCGTCCTGAATCGTCGGGAAGTCGGTGGGTACGAGCACTTCGATCTCCCCCATGCAGTCGTGGTCGATGCCATCGCAGGAGAGATCCTGCGCCCCCAGAAAGAAGGCTGGATCGGCGTCGTCGCAGTCGCCGGCGCACGGCGCTTGCCCATCACCGTCGCCATCGAGCTCGTCGTCAGGCACGGTCCCGTCGCAATCGTTGTCCAAGCCGTCACATATCTCCTCGAATCCCAGACCAGTATCGCTATTCAGATCGTCGCAGTCCCCTTCGCAGATGAGTTGCCCATCTAGATCTGCGTCGCCCTCGTGCTCGGGCACTGTGCCGTCGCAGTCGTTGTCCAGACCATCGCAGATCTCCTCAGCACCGGGGTGTACCGTCTCGTCGTCGTCCATACAGTCACCATCGCAATGGGACACGCCGTCCCCGTCACTATCGGGATCGTCGTCTGTCGTGTCACTGCAGTCGTTGTCCAAGCCATCGCAGAGGACTTCGTTGACGCCTGGGTGGATGGCAGGGTCGGTATCGGCACAATCGCCTTCGCATCCCCGGTATCCGTCACGGTCGTGGTCTAGCTCCGCATACGGGATCTGACCATCGCAGTTATTGTCCCTGCCGTCGCACGCCTCGTTTGCACCGGGGTGCACATCAGCGTCGGTGTCGTTGCAGTCGCCGGCCGCGACGGTCCAGCCGTCGTCGTCCTTGTCGACCGCGACGACTGACGAGTCGTCGTCGCCCGAGCTTTCGCCCTCGGTCGAATCGTCATCGTCCCCGAATTCGTCATCATCTCCGCCGGGCGAGCAGCCAAGCATTATCGTGACGAGTGCAATCAGCCACATACGACCGGACATACCTTCCCCTCTCCAGTTGCAGGCACCTACACGAATCTAACTGGCAGTCGGTCTTGGGGGTGAATGATCCGAACGTGCTGCCCCGGTCTCCGCTGGCTTCCGACCGCACACTCTGATTCCAGCTTGCGCCGACCTCTTCTGTTCGTCGAACACCAACTATCCCGTTCAATGTAAGGGACGCCTACGCTGCGAGCTCGCTGCGTTCGCCCATACGTAAATGAACGCGGTCACAGTGGAGGGGCTGAGCTGTGGCTCGAGACCAGCTTCTCGGCGGTGGCCCTCCCCTGCTGGATCTACCGTTCTCATAATAGGGGAACGGGCTGCGGGATGGACAGAAAGCTGTACGTACCAGAGGCCAGGACAAGCCACCGCCCAGCGGCAGTTTCCCTCCGGATCTCCGTGCCCCCGTGCCTCCGTGGTTTCCCTCTTCCCCCTCCTCCTCACCAGTCCACCCGCCGCGCTCCCTCACCCCTTCTCCACCAACCCATGCTTCAGCGCCCAGAGCACCGATCTCCGCGCCCGCGCCAGCTCCACCCCCGTCGCGCTGAGCCCATCCACCAGCTCACGCACGGTGCGGAGCTCGGCGGCCGCCTGGACGAGGCGGCGGACGTGCTGCAGATCGAGGACGGAGACCATCTCGGCGTACAGCGGGTAGCGGCCGGATTCGAGGAAGGCGCGGCCGAGGGCCGTCTGGACGAGGAGATCGTCCTCGGCGAGCTTGCGGGTGGGGTAGTGCTGGAAGACGCGGGCGTAGTCGAGGCGTAGCGGGTTGGGGGCGGTTCGGGGTGGTGCTGGGGCCTCGGAGGCCTGGACGGCGAGGGCGTCCCAGAGCTCCTCGAAGCGGGGGATGACGACCTGCCAGTCGAACTCGCGGCGGGCGTGGCGGGCGCCTGCGTTGCCGAGGCGATCGCGGAGGGAGCCGTCGCGGGCCAGGGTGACCAGGGCCTCGCTGAGCTCGACGAGATCGACGGCCACGCCCTGGCCGAGGCGGAGGTGGACGGAGCGGCGGTCGTCGAGGGGGGCGAGGTCGGACAGCTCGGCAGAGGGGGGGACGGAGTAGGTGGACACGCGGATGCCGGCGGCCTCGGGGACGGTCTCACGGTAGCCATCGTAGTCGGAGACGACGACGGGGAGGCCGGCGGCCATGGCCTCGACCACGGTGAGGCCGAAGGTCTCCTGGGGGTTGTCGCAGGGGCTGACGAAGAGGTCGGCGGCGGCGTAGATGTCGGGTTTGCGCTCCTCGTCGAAGTCGGCGAGGAAGTGGACGGCGTCGCGAATGCCGAGGCCCTGGGCCCACATGGTGAGCATGTCGACGTAGGGGCTGCCCTGGCGCGAGCCAGCGAGCAGGAGCACGGGGTCCACCTCGGGGACCTCACGGCGTACCTGGGCGATGGCCTGGAGCATGGGGAACAGGTCCATCTTGTCGTGGGGGGACAGGCGGCCCACGTAGAGGATCACGAGCTTGTCGATGGGCAGCGATGCCAGGGCCCGGCCGCGCATGCGGTCGCCGCCGGCCAGGGAGGTGGTGTCCACGCCCAGGGGGATCACCGGCAGCTGCATGGGGTACGACAGGGGCGGATCGAGGCGTTCGCCCAGCGCCGTGGTCAGGGAGTCGAAGCAGCCGCGCAGGACCTCGCGGCCGGAGGGGCTGGAGCAGACGATGGCGTCGTGGGCCTGCGGACCCTGGAGCCCCATGGTCAGGTAGGCGGCCATGTTGGCCTGGTCGCTGATGGAGTGGGTCAACGCGGTGACCGGGAAGGGCCGGATCGCGTGCTCGTTGCGCAGGTCGCACAGGGCCTGGAAGTTGCCCACGTGGTCGGCCAGGTGGAACACGGAGTACTCGGTGCTGCGCAGGCGCTGGATGAGCTGGCGGCGCGGCAGCGAGGTGATGGGGGCGCGGCCCGGGGCCACGGCGCCGTAAGTGGTGCGGAAGGCGCGCAGCTCCTCGGGGGTGGGCAAGAAGAAGTGGAAGCCCTCGAAGGAGCCGTGACGCATCAACGCGACGAGGAACTGGTGGTTGGCCACGCCCCGGCCCGCCAGGGTCCGCCCCGGCACCGGCGGGAGGAACGCGTCCAGGGACGCGAACAGCCGGGGGCCCTCGCCGGGGAGGCTGAGCTTCATGGATCGGCGTTCACCCGATGCCGTGGCTGACGGTGATGGTGGTCTGCAGGCCGCCGCGGACGTTGAACACGCCGGTGACGGTGCACTTGCGTGGCGCGATGGCCGCGACGATGTCGTTGAGGATGCGGTTGGTCACGTCCTCGTGGAAGTGCCCCTCCTCGCGGAAGGTCCACAGGAACAGCTTGAGGGACTTGAGCTCCACGCAGCGCTGGTCCGGGACGTACTCCACCACCAGGGTGCCGAAGTCGGGCTGGCTGGTGATGGGGCAGACGCAGGTGAACTCCGACGTCTCGATGCGCACCACGTAGTCGCGGCCCGGGTGCGGGTTGGGAAAGGTCTCGAGGTCCTTGGACGGCTGGGTCGGCATGGTTGCCTCCGGTCTCCCCCGAACGATTAGGGCACCACGTAGGGTGCGGGATCCTCCATCCCGAGGGTGGAGAAAGCCTTGAGGCGCAGCAGGCAGGCGTCGCAGTGACCGCACGCCGCGCCCTCGGGCGATGGATCATAGCAGGAGCGGGTCATGCCGTAGTCCACCCCGAGCTCGAGCCCGCGGTGCACGATCTCGGCCTTGCTCATCTGGGCGAGCGGGGCGTGGATCCGGATACGGCGCCCCTCGCTGCCCTCCCGGGTGGCCAGGTTGGCCACGGTCTCGAACGCCTCGACGAACTCGGGACGACAGTCGGGGTAGCCCGAGTAGTCCACCGCGTTGACGCCGATGAAGATGTGGTGGGCGGGCAGCACCTCGGCCCAGGCGAGGGCGTACGACAGGAAGATGGTGTTTCGCGCCGGGACGTAGGTGATCGGGATACCGCTGCCGATGGACTCCTCGTCCCGATCCTTGGGCACCTCGGCGCCGGTGGTCAGCGCCGACCCGCCGAACTGGGCCAGATCCACCTCCACCACCCGGTGCCCGGACACGCCGGTGTGCCGGGCGATGCGGCGCGCGGCCTCGAGCTCGTGCAGGTGGCGCTGGCCGTAGCGGAAAGAGAGGGCGTAGGGGTCGAACCCCTGGTCGAGGGCCATGGCGAGCACGGTGGCCGAGTCCAGGCCTCCGCTGAGCAACACGATCGCGCGATGGTCGGTCTGCACGGTGGACGCCTCCCTGCTCCGATGTTTGGGAGCGCAGCCATGGGAGTCAAGGAAAAGGTCTCGGCTTGCGTTGTGCCGGAGGCTGCTGTAGACGTGCCTGCATGATCCCGTACCTGTTCCACATCGGTCCAATCTCCATCGGCTCGTACGGCCTGATGATGGCCATCGGCTTCCTGTGGGCCTGGCGCTTCTCGCGGGTGGCCTGCATGCGGCGCGGGTGGGATCCGGAGTTCGCCTACACGCTGGTGGTCAACGCCATGATCTCGGGGGTCATCGGCGCACGGCTGTTCCACGTCATCGACCACTGGGACCACTTCTCGGCCGACCCGTCCCGCATCTTCACCGCCAACAGCGGGCTGACCTGGTACGGCGGCCTGATCCTGGCCATCGTCACGTCCTGGATCTGGTGCCGGGTCAAGGGCTACAGCTTCACCGGCGGCCTGGACATGGTCGCGCCCGTGCTGGCGGCCGGATACGCCTGGGGCCGGGTCGGGTGCATCCTCGCCGGCGACGGTTGCTACGGCATTCCGGTGGAGCCCCCGTTCGAGTGGATGGGCATGACCTTCGCCAACGGGCTGGTCCCGTCGGCGGTGCCGGTCCACCCGACGCCCATCTACGAGGCCATCCTCAACTTCGGCCTCTTCGGAGCGCTCTACTGGATCGACGGTCACAAGACCGTGCCCAACAGCTGGCCCTACCTGAAGCTGTTCTCCATCTTCGTGCTGGTCCACTCGGCGGCGCGCTTCGTCGTGGAGTTCATCCGCCTCAACGATCGTTACTGGTTCGAAGGCTTCGGCATCACCAAGATCAGCTCCGACGAGTACTTCGCCGGGACCTGGGGGCTGAGCTTCAGCCAGTGGATCAGCGTCGGCGGCCTGATCCTGGGCGTCGCGCTGCTGATCTACGTGTGGAACCGGAAGCCAGCTCCATATCCGAGTCTCTCGGGGAAGGGTCACCCGCTGGCCCTGGAGTACAATCGCGAGAAGTACGGCATCGAGCCCCGCAAGGGCGCCTCGGTGGGGAAGAAGTAGGTCTTCGAAGAACGACGCGCACGCGAGTGTGCACATCCGGGGGGAATCGACTTGACCAACCATACCGACGAACCAAAAGACAGCGGCCCGCTGTTCCGTGTCCTCCAGATCGAGGACGACAAGCAGTACGCCTACCTGGTCCGGGAGCACCTGCACCTGACCCGGCCCAACACCTTTGCCGTGGAGCGGACCGCGCGCCTCGGCGACGGCCTCGACCAGCTCGGACGGGGCGCGTTCGATCTGGTGTTGCTGGACCTGGACCTGCCCGACAGCAAGGGCCTGGATTCGCTGCGAAGCCTCGTGGCGGTGTACCCGGGCGTGCCGGTGGTGGTGCTGACGGGCCACGACGACGAGGAGTCCGCCATCGAGGCCCTGCACCAGGGCGCCCAGGACTACCTGGTCAAGACCCGGGTCGAACCGGGCACGGTCGGCCGCGCGCTGCTGTACGCCATCCAGCGACACCTCGCCAAGGACGCCACCGCCTCCCTCGCCCAGGAGGTCCAGGACGGCCAGGCCCGCTTCCTCGACCTGCTCGAGGAGAGCGAGGACGGCATCGTCATCCTCGACGGCGACTCGCAGGCCGTGTTCGTCTCCGGCGCGGCCGAGCGCATCTTCGCGCGCCCCCGCAGCGCGCTGCTGGGCGAGGAGCTGGGCTTCCTGGTCCCGGACGGCGGGCACGGCGAGGTGGACATCGTCCGCCCCGGCAGCCCGTCGATCACGGCCAACATCCGCGTCACCGGGACCCGGTGGCGGGGAGACGCCGCCCAGATGGTGTGGCTCCGCGACGTCTCGGAACACCGCGAGGTGGAGACCATCCGCGCGCGGCTGGAGGAGGAGGAGGCCTACTCCACGCAGCTGGAGCAGGTGGGGCACAAGCGCAGCACGAAGCTCCAGTCCGTCAGTGAGCGCCTGACCCCGCCGCTGACGCTGCTGCGCAACGCGGTGGACCTCCTCGACGCCGGCCGGCTCGGCAAGACCACCCCGCAGCAACGCCAGATCGTCGATCTGATGTCGCGCAACCTCACCCGCCTGGAGCTGTACACCGCCGACGCCCTCAAGCTGTCGCGGCTCGAGAGCGGCGACCACCCCCTGGCCGTGCAGGACCTGGTGCTCGAGTGGACCCTGCGGCCGGTGCTGGCCCTGCTGACCCAGCGGGCCGAGCAGGCCGAGATGACGCTGCAGCTGGGCGATGCCGGCGACCTGCGGGCCGTGGCCTGCCCCGACGCCCTCACCGACGTGGTCTGCGCCCTGGTGGACCACACCATCCAGCGCAACGAGGCAGGCACCCACATCGCGCTGAACTACGAGCGCGGCGACTCGCGATCCGTGGCGATCCTCGTGACCGACGACGGCCCCGGGTGGGAGCCCGGAGAGCTCGAGCGGCTGTTCGAGATCCCGGCCGCGTCCGATCCGGACCCCGGCCAGGGGCTCGCGCTGGCGGTCTGTCACTCCCTGGTGGAGAAGATGGGCGGCTCCCTGGACGTCCACGGGTACTCGGCGGGCGGAACGACCTACCGGGTCTCGCTGCCGATCACGCCGCCGACGCCGGTGTTCGGCCGCGTGGCCCGCAGCCTCGGCTACGTCACCGACGACGACATCTCCGAGGTGTGCGGCGTGCCCGTGGGCCGATCCCAGCAACGCCAGCGGATCGGTGACCTCCTCGTGGAGCACGGCATGCTCTCCGAGGAGCAGCGCGAGTCCACCCTCGCCGAGCTCTCCCGGCGCCTCTCGTCCCCCCACCGCCACGTGCGCGGCGCCACCTTGCGCGACGGTCTCCTCGGCCGCAGGCTGCTGGCCCGCGGACACGTGAGCCAGCGCCAGCTCGACGAGGCCCTGCGCGAGCAGGAGAACCGCCGCTCCCAGGGCGAGCGCCACCTCCTCGGCCGCGTGCTGGTGGAGTCCGAGATCATCGACCTGACGCAGCTGGAGGGCGCGCTGACGTCCCAGGGCATCCAGGTGATGCGGTGCGAGTCCTGCGAACGCCGCTTCAACCTGCTGGTCAGCCAGGGAGAGAACGCGGCGGTGTGCATCCGTTGCGGCGCGGCCACCGTCCCCGCGGCCGACATCCAGATCCTCGACGTGGACGGCGAGATCCTGCCAGCCCCCTGATCCCTCCCGGGTCCCCCCAGAACAAAAACGAGCCGGGTGGTGAGCGCCCTGTCTCCACCCGGCTCTGAACCCGTCTCCTCCCGATTGACTACCAACCAGGCGGGTCATACATACAAGTATGATTATAGTACCTGTCCGTATGACCTCAAGGACGATCTTGCCAATGGATTGTCAAGAAATCGTGGCGGTCAGCCGAGGCGTGTCACGAACGTGGCGAGCTGCCGATCCAGGAAGTCGTCCTCGATGGAGGGAAGCGAGTCCGATCTTCGCTCCACAGCCCGCGCGAACAGCCCGGCTCCCTGCGCCACTTCCATACCTTGCGGTGTGAAGCGCGGCACGCGAGTGAGTCCACAGCTGGGCGAGCGGCTCTTGAGGATGCAGCCGGCGATGCCCTCGTCCGCCAGGGCGCGTACCCGGGCTTCGATCCAGGCGTCCATGCGCCGGGTGTGGTCCTCGCGCGACTCGATCATCACGAGGCGCAGGGCGTCCTCGGGCCCCTCCAGGCGCATGGGCGGACGAGGCACGGGCAGCCCACAATCCACCTCGGGGCACACGGCGATCAGCTCGAACTGCGTGGAGAGCTCACAGACCTGGGCGACCCGCCTGAGCTGACCGTCGTACCGGGTCCGGTGCCCCAGCAGACAGGCGCTGACCAGCAGCCGCCCGCGACTCACCGCCGTCTCCGCAGCACCCCCCACACGACAAGGCAAGCCAGGACCGCGGGACCCGCGCGTCGCGGTGAGCCCCGCAGCGTGCAGGAGCAATCCTCCGAGGGGTTGCGGTTGAAGTAGGAGGTGTCGCCCGCCTCGCCGTCCTCCTCGGGCGCCTCGGCGAGGGTCTGGGTGGGCTCGGGGAAGCCGAGGTCCACGTGGAAGTTGCCGCTGTTGCGCTGGTCGTGGTGGAACGACGCCCACTGGATGTCGCTGTGGATGCTGCCCGGGGTGTCCCAGGCGAACAGGAATCCGGCGCGCGTCGCCGTGACCACCTCGAGCCGGCCGTCCGCGTCCACGTCGTGGACCGCGGGCGAGGCGGTGATCCACCCCGCGGTGGTCTTGGGCCACCCCTCCGGCTCGATCCCCTCGTAGTCGAAGGCGTGGAGCATGAAGCCGCCGCTGCCGGCGATGACCTCGGGGAAGCCGTCGTTGTCCAGGTCGGCCACGCCGGGGTTCATGAAGAACTGGATGTCCTCCATCTGCCGCGGGAACCCACGCACGAACATGCCCGTGGTGGTGTCCCAGGCGCCGAGCATGTGGTCGAACTCGCGGCGGCGGCCGTCGGTGACGATGCCGAAGCCGAACTCCGGATCGATCCCGCCGTTGATGACCTCGGGCTGCCCGTCGCCGTCCAGGTCGCCCACCGACGCGCTGCTCACCCCGTGCAGGAACGCCTCGGCGCGCACGTTGGCCAGCGGCCCGTACTGGTCCGAGAAGTGGGTCAGCTCCACGTAGCTGGTGCCGTCCGCCTTGAGGATCAGCCCGGGGTCGGCGATGGTCTGCAGCACCACCTCGGGCAGGCCGTCGGCGTCGAGGTCCACCAGCGCCGGCGAGGCGGTCGTGCCCTCCCCCACCACGGGCAGCGCGGCGGTGAAGGCGCCGAACAGGGCCACCGGCCACCCCTCCATGTACGCGCCGTCGGGGTGCAGGTTGCCCTGACCGTGGACCGCGTACGCGAGGCCGTAGTTGGTGCTGACCGCCTGGTTGGAGCCGACCACCACGTCCGGGACGTCGTCGCCGTCGAGGTCGCCGATGGCGGGCGTGCCCACGATCCGCGCCGCCGGCCACTGGTCCGCCCCCTCCCACGCCAGGGCGACGGGCCACCCGTCCAGGGGGGTGCCGTCGTGGTGCCAGACGTAGATGAAGCCGTCCATGCCGCCGACCACGATCTCCAGGTCCAGGTCGCCGTCCAGGTCGCCCAGCGACGGCGACGACCCGAAGCCCCGGTCCACCACCCGCGCCGAGGACGTGGTCTCCGGCAGCGAGTTCGCGGGGTCGACCCCCACGGGGAAGCCGGGCAGGAGCACGCCGTCGCTGTCGAACACGTAGATCGAGCCGCGCAGGGAGCTGATCACCACCTCCGGGGCGCCGTCACCGTCCAGATCGTCCACCGCAGTGGAGCTGAGCACCGCGCCCCAGGCCCCCGACGACACGGCGCCGTCCGCGAACGCCGCCGAGTCCAGGTGGTGGGCCTCGCTGTCCGGGTCCACCTCGTCGAGGAGATCCACGGTGACGGGCCAGCCCGGCAACGCCTGGCCGGTCCCGTCCACGGCGTGCACGCGTCCGTCCGACGTGCCGATGACGATGTCCGCGGCGCCGTCGCCGTCCAGGTCCACCAGGTTGGGGCTGCCCTCGGCCGAGGCGCCCAGATCCACGGGGAAGCCGTCGCAGACGTCCGGGTCCTCCATCAACGAGAACGTGCGCCGCCCCACGCCCACGTTCCCCTCGCCGTCCTCCGCCACCACGCGCACGTGGACCATCCAGCCGTGGGCCATCAGCGCCCGGTCCACGTTGTCGTCGTCCTCGGTGAGCTGGCGGGGCGCCTCCCGGGGGCCGGCCAGCAGGTCGGCCACGTCCAGCACGGCCAGCTCGCCGTCCACGAGGCCGGCGCCGGTCAGCGTGGCCACCTCGGCGAAGTCCTCGTCCCGCGGATCCGCGCCGCTGGCCCAGCTGACCGTCACGGTCAGGTCGCCGCTGCGGGACTCCACGGTGGCGTGGACCGGGACGGAGTCGGCGACGTGGGCGTACACGGGCTCGAACCAGGCCGGGGAGTCCACGAACACCGACGGCGGGATCTGCCCGGAGACCACCGCCTCCACGGCCCGGCCCACGTTGATCCGCCCGTGGGAGAAGAACAGGTCGTACCCCGGATACGACGGGTACTTCTCCTCGTCCGCGTCGTCGCCGCGGGACTCCTCCACGTCGATGTCGTCCGCCGTGGAGACCAGCACCTGGATCACCTCGCCCGGACTCAGGGGCGGCTCCAGCCCCGCCTCCACGCCCGCGGAGATCACCAGGCCCGCGGCGCCGGCGGACATGGCCGTACCGCCGGACGCGCAGCCCGTGGACGACGCGGACAGGTCCACGCGCGGGCCGAAGTTGGTGCAGTTGGAGTAGTTGAGGAACGTGGTGACGTCCTCGGTGTCGGAGTCGTCGTAGCGCACCGCCTTGACCGACAGGGCGTAGGGATCCGTGGATGGGTAGTTCTGGTGGAACGACGTCTCGTCCGCGGACGCGCACACCAGGGTCACGCCGCGGCCGTAGGCGTAGGCCATGGCCTCGTGGGCGTAGCCGCTGTGGCCCAGGGTGCCCGACGCCGCCTGCACCACGTGGGCGCCGCTGTCCGCGGCGAAGATCACCCCGCTGGCGTAGTTGTCCCCGTCCATGATGAACGCGTCGCCCGTGCGCACGTTGAGGATCATGCAGTTGGGGCACACGCCGATGTCCCCGCCGTCGTTGCCCTCGGCGCTGGACGTCTCGGCCTCGTACGTGCCGTGACCGTAGCGGGTGTCGTCGTAGGGGTCGTTGTCGTTCCAGTGGAAGTCCCAGCCGGAGATGTCGTCCACGTAGCCGTTGCCGTCGTCGTCCTCGCCGTTGGAGAACACCTCGTTGTGGATCAGATCCGAGGGGTCCAGGTGGTGGTCGGCCACGTCCACACCGTCGGCAGCATCGACCCGCGGGTCCGAGGCGTAGTCGTCGATGGTGAACACCCCGTCGCCGTCGAGGTCCCACACGCCTGCCTCCGAGACCCCGTCCGCGTCCTGGGGTTCGAGCAGCTCGCCGCGGTTGAGGTGGTGCTTGCGCCGCGTGTCGCCGTTGTCCCACTGGATCCCGCTGTCCAGCACGGCGATGAGGACCTCGGTGGAGCCGGTGGTGATCCCCCAGGCGCGGTCCGCGGCGATGCCGCTGCCCAGGTCCCACTCCTCCTCGCGCACCGAGACATAGGCCGGGTCCACGTAGGAGACGTAGTTCCAGCGGCCGGAGAGATCCGATGGGCAGTCCTCGGAGAGGTGGGTCTCACCGCAATCGGGGTAGATGGGCAGCGGGAGCTCGGCGCCCACGGTCGCAGGGGCGGCGCACATCCCCAGGAACATCAAGACAGACCAGCGACACCCACCCATGGATAGCCTCCTCGGGCCGTGGTGCACACGGTATCACCGGCACAAGGGCTTCGCCATGCGGGTCGAGGCTGGAGATGAACGGATGTTCAGTTCCCAGAACAAAAAGAAATCCTTCTCAGCGGGCGGATGAGGGGGGAGGGGGGGCCGCCATCACCAAACGGTGCGCTGAGAAGGATATTCTTGGTTCCTCGCTTTCAGGCGGATGAGGGGGAGGGGGGCCGCCTTGCCAATGGCTCGAAAGCTCGGAACTTGCTCTGGTGTATTAGCAACCCGTGTGCCAACGGCATGAATGAGTCCTCATTTTTTTTGATAAACTTTTCAACATCCTGTTTTAACAGCGGTTCTGAGGTGCCTTTTTCTTTCGCTGCCGCCCGGGCCGCTGGCCACTCGATCGCCTGGCGATTCATTCTGACGCCAAAAAACGCGAAAAACGAAAATACTCCCATTCAGCCGATTTCATCCTGAAACAACCCCCTCCATTCATGGGATCCGCATACCGGTCCCCCCCCTACCTCCGCCGTTGCGTCCGCTGCCCTGCGCGGGCAAGATAGCGCCCCGAACGGAAGCAACATGAGCACCGACAAGCCCCAACAGACCCGCATCACGAGCGCAGACGGTACGAGCCTGCGCATCCTCACCTGGTCCGAACGGGAAGAACCGCGCGCACGCGTGCTGTTCATCCACGGGTGGGCCGAGCACTCCGAGCGCTACGGGCTCCCGGCCGCCTTCCTGGTCGAGCGTGGCTACGACTGCTACGCGGCCGACGTCCGCGGCCACGGGCACTCCGGCGGCCGCCGCGGCTACATCGACCGCTACGACGACTACCTCGACGACGTGCACGCCGTGGTCCAGTGGCTGGCGCCCCGCAACAAGGCGCCGCTGGTGATCGTCGGCCACAGCCAGGGGGGCCTGGTGGTGACCCGCTACATCCAGAGCCGTCCCAGCACCGAGGACATCGCGGCCTTCGTCCTGTCCTGCCCGTTCTTCGGCATGGCCATCGCCGTGCCCAGCATCAAGCGCGTGGCGGGCAACATCATGTCCGCCCTGGTCCCAGCGTTCGCCCTGGACGCCGGCCTGGACACCAGCGGGCTGAGCAAGGACGAGGCCATGGTCCGCGCCTACGAGGAGGATCCGCTGATCTTCTCCAAGGCCTGCTCGCGCTGGTTCACCGAGACCACCACCGCCCAGGACCAGGTCATGGCCGAGGCGAGCCGCGTCCGCCTCCCCGTGTTGATCATGCACGGCGCCGACGATCCCATCGCCAACCCGGCCACCACCAGCGCCTTCCACGATCGCTGCGACAGCGCCGACAAGACCCTGACGCTCTACGATGGCCTGCGCCACGAGATCTTCAACGAGGTCGAACGCGAGACCGTCTACGCCGACGTCGCCGCCTGGCTCGACGAACGATTCTGAAGCCCTTAGAAGGTCCGATCATGAGCAACGATTCCCACGTCTTCGACAAGGTCGCCACCCAGGTGGACTACGTGAAGCTCGAGCACGAGATGCTCGAGCACTGGGAGGGCGAGTCCACCTTCGATCAGCTCCGCGCCAAGATCGCCGGCGGCCCCCGCTGGTCGTTCCTCGACGGTCCCATCACCGCCAACAACCCCATGGGCGTCCACCACGCCTGGGGACGCACCCTCAAGGACACCTTCCAGCGCTACCACGCCATGCTGGGCCACGATCAGCGCTTCCAGAACGGCTTCGACTGCCAGGGGCTGTGGGTCGAGGTGGAGGTGGAGAAGGAGTTCGGTTTCAAGACGAAACGCGACATCGAGGCGTTCGGCCTCGACAAGTTCGTCGAGGCCTGCAAGGAGCGCGTGCGGCGCTTCTCCAAGGTGCAGACCGAGCAGTCCGTCCGGCTGGGCTACTGGATGGACTGGGACAACTCCTACTTCACGATGACCGACGAGAACAACTACACGATCTGGTCGTTCCTCAAGAAGTGCCACGATCGCGAGTTCATCTACAAGGGCCTGGACGTGATGCCCTGGTGCCCCCGCTGCGGCGTGGGCCTGTCCCAGATGGAGATGCACGAGGGCTACGCGGTCACCGCCCACCGGGCCGTGTTCGTGCGCATGCCCATCCGCGGCCGCGACCGCGAGTACTTCCTGGTCTGGACGACCACCCCGTGGACCCTGACGTCCAACGTGGGACTCTCCGTCCACCCCGACCTCCCCTACGCCCGCGTCCGCTGCGGCGACGAGGTGTACTACCTGGCCGAGGGCACCCTGGAGCTCAAGCGCCTCGAGGACGAGTTCCGCGAGGGTCACAAGAAGGGCGCCTGGGTCAAGGGCGTGCCCAAGCTCAAGAGCCCCGCCGACTTCTTCCGCGCCCGCGGCGGCTTCGAGGTCGAGGAGGTGGTCAAGGGCGAGACGCTGCTGGGCATCGAGTACGACGGCCCCTTCGACGATCTGCCCGCCCAGTCCGTGCCCGGCGGGACCCCGTGGCCCGACGAGAAGATGGCCGCCGAGGGCGCCACCGGCATCAGCTGCCACCGCGTCATCCCCTGGGACGAGGTCAGCGCCAGCGACGGCACCGGCATCGTCCACACCGCGCCCGGCTGCGGCAAGGAGGACCACGAGCTCGCCGTGGAGCACGGCCTGGTGGCCATCGCGCCGCTGGACGAGTCGGGCCGCTACGTGGAGGGCTTCGGCGAGTTCACCGGCCGCTCGGTGCTCGACCACGAGACCACCGACCTGATCATGGAGCACCTGCGCTCCACCGGGCACATGCTCGAGATCGAGCAGTACCCCCACTCCTACCCCCACTGCTGGCGGTGCCACACCGAGCTGCTCTTCCGCGAGGTGGAGGAGTGGTACATCGACATGTCGTGGCGCGAGGAGATCAAGGAGCAGGTCCACAAGATCCGCTGGATCCCCGGGTACGGCAAGGACCGCGAGCTCGAGTGGCTCGACAACATGCGCGACTGGATGATCTCCAAGAAGCGCTACTGGGGCCTGGCCCTGCCCATCTGGCACTGCGAGTGCGGCTGGTTCGACGTCATCGGCAGTAAAGAAGAGCTGGCCGAGCGCGCCGTGGAGGGCTGGGACGACTTCGAGGGCAACTCCCCGCACCGCCCCTGGGTGGACGCGGTCAAGGTCGAGTGCCCCGACTGCGGCAAGAAGGTCTCGCGCATCGAGGACGTGGGCAACCCGTGGCTCGACGCCGGGATCGTCCCCTACTCCACCGTCCACTACAACTCGGACCCCGAGTACTGGGCCAAGTGGATCCCCGCGGATCTGGTCCTGGAGTGTTTCCCCGGCCAGTTCCGCAACTGGTTCTACGCCCTGCTGTCCATGTCCGCGATGATGGAGCGCATCCCCCCGTTCAAGACCCTGCTCGGCCACGCCCTGGTGCGCGACGAGAAGGGCTCGGAGATGCACAAGAGCACCGGCAACGCCATCTGGTTCGACGACGCCGCCGAGAAGATGGGCGTCGACGTGATGCGGTGGATCTACTGCGGCCAGAACCCCACGACGAACCTCAACTTCGGGTACGGGTTCGGCGACCAGGTGCGCCGCCGCACCATGAACACCCTGTGGAACGTGTACGCGTTCCTGTGCAACTACTCGCGCCTCGACGGGTTCGACCCGGAGTCCGAGCGCATCCCCGTCGACCAGCGCCCCGACATCGACCGCTGGCTGCTGAGCAACCTGCAGATCCTGATCCGTGACGCGCGCGACGACTACGAGAACTACAACGCCCGCGGTGTGGTCCACGCAGGAGACAAGTTCATCGACGACCTGTCCAACTGGTACGTGCGCCGCAACCGCCGCCGGTTCTGGCGCGGGGCCGGCGAGGACGACCTCGACAAGCTCGCCGCCTACCAGACCCTGTACGACGCCCTGCTGACGCTGCTGGAGGTGGTCGCGCCGATCATCCCCTTCGTCACGGACAAGATGTACCGCAACCTCACGCCCGCGGACGGCGAACGGTGGCCGTCGAGCATCCACCTGCGGGACTTCCCCGAGGTGGACGAGGCGTTGCTCGACGAGGACCTGTCGTTCGCCATGGACCAGGTGGTCAAGGTGGTGTCCCAGGCGCTGGCCCTGCGCAAGGCCCGCGACATGCGCGTGCGCCAGCCCCTGGCCCGCCTCACCGTCGCGCCGGCCGACGAGCGCACCGCAGCGGCCATCCGTCAGTTCGAGGACGTCATCTCCGCCGAGCTCAACGTCAAGGCCGTGGAGTTCATCGACGACGCCGACTCGCTGGTCAGCTACCAGGTCAAGCCCAACTTCAAGGCCCTGGGCCGCCGCCTGGGCAAGATGACCCCCCGCGTCGCCGCCGCCATCGGCGAGCTCGACCCCGATGTCCTGCGCGACGCCGGCGACGAGCCGGTCCGGGTCACCGTGGACGACGCCGTGTACGAGGTCCAGCCCGACGAGTACACCCTCGCCGCGGTCACCCCGGATCACATCGCCGTCTCCGAGACCCCCAACGCCACCCTCGCCCTCGACGTCGCCATGACCGACGAGCTCGTGGTCGAGGGCCTCGCCCGCGACGTCGTCCGCCACGTCCAGCAGCTGCGCAAGGAGCGCGACCTGGAGATGGAGGATCGCATCCAGCTCCGCTGGTGCGCCGTGGACGGCCCCCTGGCCCAGGCGTTCGGCGACTGGAGCGACTACATCGCCGCCGAGACGCTGGCGACCTCGGTCGAGCGCCTCGACGAGCTCCCGGACGGCAAGCAGGTGAAGCTGGCCGGGCACGCGATGGGGATTGATCTGGACAAGGCATAGCCCTCTCCTCGGCGGTAAAATGGTCTCCTCCACGAGGGGAGAGGCCATGCATCCGATCCGATTCCATACGCTGTTGTTCGCCGGGGTGTTCCTCGCGACGACGGGCAGTGACTGCGGTTGCGATCCCGACGACGACGACAGCGGCTATCTCGAGGACGATGACGTGTCGAGCGACGACGACGACGTGGCCGCCGGTGAGGCTCCGGTCATCGATCCCATCGGCGACCAGCGCGCCCTCCACGACGTGGTGTTCATGGTCGAGGGGGATTCGTTGTCCCTGCACGTCTCCGCCACGGATCCCGACGGCGACGACGTGACCTACTCGGCCACCGGCCTGCCCGAGTGGGCCACGCTGCATCCGGACAGCGGCGCGCTCGCGGGCGAGGCGCCGCCATGGAGCGAGGAGCTGGAGGAGCGGCAGGTCCAGCCCGGTGTCTTCGACGTGACGTTCGAGGCCAGCGACGGGGTGAACGTGGGGACGAGGGTGGTCAGCTTCTACGTGCTCGACGCCCAGTGGACCGCGATGACGGTCGCGGACGTCGTGGCCGAACGGCCCGTGGCGGCGGGGGATCCACCCGGCAGCCCCGTGCAGCTCGAGAACCTGCAGTCCGAGATCATCCAGTCGAAGTACGGCGGGGGGGTGGAGCTTCAGCGCGTGGAGTTCGGATTCACCAGCCAGGTGCCGGACCTGCCGGGGCACGAAGACGACTGGGTGTCGGAGGTCAACGTGGCGTTCCTGCCTACCCAGCAACCGGCGGCCCCCAACGTGGGCGCGGTCGTCGAGGGGCACTACGCCGAGGAGTTCGGCGAGACCGAGCTGGCCGAGCGAGCGTGCGCCGAGCTGGGGATCCCCGTGCTGATCGTGGACCGCGGTTGGGACGAGGGGACCGGCGGCGACCTCATGAGCGCGTACAACGACATGGCCGTCGAGCATCGGGATCCGCGGTACGCCTTTTACGCATTCACGTCCGCCCACTACCTGCGCTCGGCCGACGCCCTGGCCACGGTCATCGACGAGACCACCGATTGGCTGGTGGACATCGAGACGTTCCGCGCCGTGTTCACCGGACACTCCAAGTTCGGCCACACCTGCTTCACCGCTGCGGCCGCAGATCCCGCGCGGGTGGCGGGGTTCATGGCCAGCGGCTGCAAGACCGTGGACACGGGCGCTGCGCGGTTGCTGTTCACCCTGCAGGGCGAGACGAGCTCCTCCCCGGGCTCGTCCCCCACCTACATCGGCGTGATGACCCGCTACTTCTTCGAGCCCCTGGCCTTCTCGGACCAGATGGCGCCCGACGTGAAGGTCCTGATGACCGAAGGGACCAACGACGGCCGCAGCGAGGGGGCCGAGTACAACCCGAAGTACCACCTGCTGGTCGCCGACGAGACTTTGCCACAGCACCACCGCGTGGCCTCCATCGCCAACGCGCCGCATACGACCCAGACGACCACACACGCGAGCTACTGGAACATGTGGCTCCGGTACGCCCTCACCGGCGAGGTTCCCCCCCGCCTCGACGTGTCGCACACCCACGGCGCGGGTGCCGTCACCGTCGAGGCCACCGTGAGCGCGACCGAGCCGGTGGCGTCCATGGTGGTCTGGGCCACCGACCAGAACGACCTCGACCTGACACCCTGGGACGGGTTCGTCTCCCACGAGATGGTCCTCGACGGCGACGTCTACACCGGCGCGATCCCCGCCGACTCCACGGCTTACTACGTCGAGATGACCGGCGCGGAGGGCGGGATCGCCTCGACCCCGCCAAGACCCGTCTCCGAGACGTACCCGCTTCTCTCCACCGCAGCGCTCTGATCCGATTCCAGCACATCGCCCGCGAATCCTGTAAAATCCCTTCCTGTCGAACCCGACCTCCGCGTGCCGGACGCACGCACGACCAAGAAGGCGGGTTCACGAAGGACCATGACGCGAATCGACGACGACCTTCAGCGCCTCGACCGCTGTTTCCTGTGTTCCCTGGACAGCTGTGACTTTTCAGGATCATGCCCCCAGGGTTTTCACTGATCATGCCCCCGGGG
>CAYRNR010000043.1:0-58646 GCA_964425605.1 uncultured Rickettsiales bacterium
CGTCGGAGAACAACGGATCCAGGGTGGGCAGGGCGGTGGTCGCCCCGACCCGAAGCAGGCCACCCCGCACGGGCTCCTCGGCCGCGATGCCGGCCGTGGGAGTCCCCGTCCGCGCAGATCCGCCGCCGATATCGCGCAGCTCGCTCAGCGCGTAGCCCCCCAGCAACAGCGCCGCGGCGAGCAAGGCCAGCAGCAACGGCCTGAGGGAGCGGCGCCGGCTCTCCCCGGCTCGCGGCGAAGGCGCAGCGGGCGCCTGGGGCTCCACCGCGTCGGTGGTTCCACCGGGCAGCTCGAGATCGCCCGCGATGGCCGCGAGCAGCGCCGTCGCCGTCGCCGGGCGCCGCTGCGGTTTCTTGTCCAGCGCCCGCGCCAGCGCGTCCGCCACGTGCTCCGGCACGTCCTCGCGGATATCGTCGGCCCTCGGCGGGACGCGGAACATGGCCGCGGCGACCACCTCGGCCGGCACCGTGCCAGACACCGCCATCTCGCCCGTCAGGCACAGGTAGAGCACCGCGCCGAACGCGTACACATCGGCGCGCCCCGAGAGGTCTTCGCCCGCGAACTGCTCGGGCGCCATGAATGCCGGGGTGCCCGGGGTGTGGCCGGTCTGGGTCAGCGCATCGTCCTGGATCAGGTGCCGCGAGATACCGAAGTCCAGGATCTTGAGGGTGCCGTCCTCGCACAGGAACAGGTTGGCCGGCTTGAGGTCCCGGTGGATGACCCCCTTGGCGTGCATCTGGTCCAGGGCGTCAGCCACCCCCTCGAACATCCCGGGCAGCTCGTCCAGGCTCACGGGACCGTGACGTTGCACGCGCGTGGCCAGGTCCTCCCCCTCGAGGTGCTCCATGACGATGCCCAGGCCTCCGTCGGGGAGCTTGTCGAGGTCGTACACCGTGACGATGTTCGGGTGGGCCAGCCCCGTGGCGATGGCCGCCTCCTGCCTCAACCGCTGGACAGCCTGCTCGTTGCTGTTGCCGACGACGACCTTCACCGCCCGCACGTGGTCCAGGTCACGGTGACGGACGCGAAAGACGCTGCCCATGCTGCCCGCGCCGATGCGGTCGAGGACCTCGAACTTGGGCCCGAGATCGGGCAGCCGGTCGTCGGTCATGTCCGCTCCACGAGGAAGCCGCGGCGCAGCCACACCGCCAGGGACTCCCGCGGCCGCCGCAGCCCGGCGATCGCGGGCCGCTCGAGGAGTTCCTCGTCCACGTACTGCGGCTGTTCGAACAGCCTCAGGGCGGCCGCCTCGTCCGCCTCCAGGAACAGCCGGTCCTTCCACAATCGCACGACAAAGGGCTGCTCGCCGCTGCGCCGGGCCAGGTCGTCGTCGAGGGGATTGTCTCCGATGGAGGCCTCCGGCGCGAGCACCACCGGCCCCTCGCCGATGGGCAGCTTCCACAGGCTGCGCGTGGCCAGCTGGACCTTGTAGTACAGGCTGGGAATGGGTTCCGCGCCGTACTCGTCCTCGGAGATGGCGGGCACCGAGTCCTGGATGTCCACGGGCATCCAGTCCCGCACGGCGCGCTCGTACGCCGTGGCGTGGCGCAGCTTCATCCTGCACGCGATGGGGTACAGCAGCTCGCGGTGCTCCAGGGCGAGATCGGCGCAGGCGACGAAGAACTCGGCCTCGCGCCCGAAGTGCTCACCCCACAGCTCCCGGCGCACGTCCTCGGGCCACAACCCCGTGGCCGGCTCCGTGCAGGTGTCGATCCGATCGGCCAGCCCGTTCAGCCGCTCGATGTAGTCGTCGTGCTCGATCCCGCATCGTCCCATCACCCACTGGGCGATGGCCTGCTCCACGTTCCCGATGAGCTGCTGCAGGCGCTCCCAGTAGTACTCGCCGGCGTCGCCGTGGTCGTGGGCGCAGGTGAAGGTCGAGCACACCGAGTTGCGGTAGGGGTAGATGCGACAGTGGGTCGTGGCGTCGTCGAAGAACGGACAGATGGCGTCGCGCTCGAGGCCGAAGCGGCCCCGGGCGTACAGGGCGATGGACCGACGATATCGGCCGGGCGAGCCCACGAGCTCCCGGGGCAGCGCACCGCCCGCCTCGATCTGTTCCAGCAAGGCGTCCCGTGATCCGGGGTCCTTCAGCGCCATCCCGACCATGTAGTTCGCGATCTGCGGGTAATAGGTGCAGCACTGGCAGCCCGCCGCGTACTCGCCGCGGGCCACCATGTGGCAGTCGTCGCAGGTGGCCAGGTGCTCCCTCGGCGGCGCGAGCCAGGGGAAGTCCTCGGGCAGCTCGTCGCGCCACAAACCGGGAAATAGATGGCCCCCGAGGTCCAGGATCGATGATGTAGATTCCTCGCCAGGCGCCATGGGATCGGGTCCTTTCCCTGCGCCCGATGGTAACCGATTCTCGTCGACGCCTCTGCGATTGCGCTTGACGCCCCCCGAATCGTCCTGTACCCCTCAGAACATTAGGGCTCGCCTGCGGAGCCAACCGAGACGTCGAACCCCCAAAGTTCAGCGTTCACATCCTGCTAGGAGTTCCCCCGGAATCGTACCGGGGTCCCCAGAACCCGCCCGTCTGCCCGAGTTCAGGCCCAGGTTCATACAAAAAACACTCGGGAACCAAGGAACGAAGAAATGAAGATCTACGTAGGAAACCTGCCCTGGAGCGTCGACGACCACAAGCTCGGCGAGCTCTTCGAAGAGCACGGCGCCGTGGCCTCCGCCACCGTCATCACTGACCGTGAGACCGGCCGGTCCCGGGGCTTCGGCTTCGTCGAGATGAACGACGACGAGCAGGCTCGCACCGCCATCTCCGCGATGGCCGAGTACTCCGTCGAGGGTCGCACCCTCAACGTCAACGAGGCTCGCCCGCGGAACGACCGTGGCGGTCGCGGCGGCGGCGGCGGCGGACGTGGCGGCTACGGCGGCGGTGGCGGCCGTGGCGGCGGCGGTGGTCGCTGGTAGACCCGACGATTGATCGTGGCTCACGCCACGGTTCAAAATCGCTGGTGCGCGAGGATCTCCTTCCCGGAGGTCCTCGCGCACTTCGTTTGGCTCTCCTCGATGTCCACCGGAAACGAGGAACCCCGGCTCACAGCGCGTCGCGCAACCGAGCCTCGTCGTCCGCCGTCCCCACGAGCACGATGCAGTCACCCTCGCGGAGGCGGGTACGCCCGCGGGGGATGAACGTGTCCTCGTCGCGCTTGACCACCACGAGCCTCGCCTCGCCGAGACCGGGTAGGTCCTGAACGCGCAGATCGAACAGATCAGGATCGGTGAGATCCACCTCGAAGGCGAACACCTCGCTGTCCGGGTCCGAGAGCAGGTTCGCCAGGGTGGGTCGGAGAACGAGATTCTCGAGCTCGGATGCCACCGAGGAGCGAAGCCCCAACGGCTCCACACCCTGATCGCGGAAACGCTGGGCGTTGGCCGGGTTGTTGTCGCGGGCGATGGCGCGCGTGACGCCAAACTCGCTCGTCGCGATCAGGCACGCGGCCAGGTTCAGCTCGTCCACGCCGGTGAGGGCCACGAACACGTCGTGGCTCTTCAGCCCCACCTTGCGCAGGATGGCCGGGTTGCGCACGTCGCCGACCACCACGTGTGTGCCCGGATCAGCGCCGTATTCGGCCAGGGCTTTCTGGGAGTCGGTGGGATCGAGCTTCTCCGCCTGGTCCGAATGCCACTCGATCACCGCGACCTCGAGGCCGTGGCGCTGGAGCCGCCGCACGACCTCCCGCCCGATGCGGCCGGCGCCGGCGATCACGACGCGGGGCTTCGAGACCGTTGGCTCGCCGCGAATCCGCCCGTAGATGGCCGGCGATACCAGGCAGGTGACGATGGCGGTGAGCACCACCGCGGCGTTGACCGTCGGGGAGATGGCGCCGATGGACAGGGCGATCTCCGACGCGGCGATGATCAACGCGAGCCGGCTCGCCAGGAGGAACCCACCGGCCACGGTGTCGCGGGTGCCGAACATCACCCTCAGCAGCGACGCCGGCAGCAGCTTCACGGCAAAGGCGAACAGCAACAACAGCGGCACCAGCAGCGCGGCGCGGACGTCCACGAACAGCGACGGCAGGTCCAGCTCGACGCCGACCATGATGAAGAAGATCGGGATGAAGAACCCGTACCCCAGCGCGTCGAGCTTGGCGGCCTGCACCTGGCGGCTGCGCCCCGACAGCGCCGACATCAACGCCCCGGCCAGGAACGCCGCGAGGATGGCCTCGGTGCCGAACGCCTCGGCCATGACCACGAAGACCACCAGCACGGCCAGGGCTCCGCGGACCTTGATCTGGGTGGACGCGTGCTCCAGCTCCTCGAGCACCGCCCCGAGGACGCGGCCCCGGCGCACGAGGCGCCCCGCCCACCAGGCCAGCGCGAACGTCACCCCGACGACGCCGACCAGCGCCATCTTCCAGGCCATGCCCTCGGAGAAGTAGATGACGTAGATGGTCAGCAGCACGATGCTGGCCAGGTCGGCCACGAGGGCCGTCAGCACGAGCATCTGGCCGTACCGGCTGCTGATCTCGCCGCGCTGCTTGAGGGTGGGCAGGACGATGCCCACCGACGTGGTCGACAGGATGAGCGCGAACAACCACGGATCCTTCACCAACCCCAGGACGGACGGCCCGAGGATGAGCGAGCACCCGAGGGAGCCCGCCAGGGTCAGCGCGAACATCCCGAACGGCAGCGCCCAGGTGGATCGACGCCGCGTGCCCATTCGCCGAAGCATGCCGAAGTCCAGCTCGTAGCCGGACAGGAACATCAGGAAGATGAAGCCGAACTCGGCGAGGAAGTCGATGACGGGCGAGGACTCCACCCACCCCAGGACGCTTCGGCCGAGCACGATGCCCAGCGCGATCTCCAGGATGATCGCGGGTACGCGCAGCCGCCGGATGCGCAGGCTGACCAGCGGCGCCAGGAAGGCGACGATGACGATGATCATCAGGGGGAGGAGGTGTTGGGGAGGCATCGATGGTCTCGACCGGAGATTTTATCATCCCACGGGCGTCGCCGTGATCAGCGCTTCCAGCTCGGGTCCATCAACCAGATGCTGTGGGGATCGGGCTCGACCTCGGGCACGCAGCGATAGCTCGTGAAGTCCTCGAGGCCCACCAGCTCCCGCATCACCTCCTCGTCGAGCCAGGCCCGGAAGGTGCACTCGGCGGGATCACGGGCGAGCAGGGCCACGGTGGCCTCGGACAGGAAGTCCACCTCGCGCAGGTGTTCCTCGCGGGCCATGGCGAAGTTGGACACGGCCGCGGTCTTGATGCCCGTGACCGGCCACAGGGCCGAGCCGGCGATGGTGGCCTCCTCCGCGTCGATGGCCTGGGCCAGCACGGTCATGCCGATCTTGGAGACCAGGTACGGAGCCTTGGAGACCCCCGCCGACGGATTGACGGGCGGGGACATCATCAACACGTGGCCCCCTCCGCTCGCGCGGATGTGGGGGATGGCCGCGCGGCTGGCCAGGAACGACGCGCGGACGTTGATGCCCATGACCAGGTCGAACCACTTGGCCGGGAAGTCGGCCACGTTCGACAGGTGGATCGCGCCGGCGTTGTTCACGAGGATGTCCAGGCGGCCGTAGTGCGCCACCGTCTTCTCGACCATGGCGTCCACCTGGTCCTCGAACCGCACGTCGCACGGCAACACCAGGGCGTCCCGGTCGAGGCGTCGCACGGCGTCCGCGGTCTCGCCGAGGGTCCCCGGCAGGGTCGGGTGGGGCTCGACGCTCTTGGCGGCCAGGGCCAGGTGGGCGCCCTCGCGAGCGCACGCCTCGGCGCACGCAGCGCCCACGCCACGGCTCGCGCCGGTGATCAGCACGACCTTGTCTCTGAGTCGCATGGGATCTCCCTTTCGCAGCGGGGCAGGAACTGGCCCGAGTTCTATCAGCTCACGCAGACCCTGTCGCAACGCGCCACCCGCGGTTCGGCGATACAATCGCCCGATGACGGACGTCCCACCCAGCGCGGGAGGGCTGCTCTGCGCGTCCTGTGGCAGCGCGTTCCAGCTCGCCGACATCGAACGGGTGGTCCAGTGTCCCTTCTGCGGCCACGTCCAGGACGTGGACCCTGACCTGATCGCGCGGCTGGACGAGTACGAGGAGGAGGTCCGGGACCAGAGGCTGGCGGCGGCCATCGAGCGACGCCAGGCCCAGCGCTACGACGTCTGGTACGGGCGGATGCGGCGCGGCTCACCCAGGACGGTCGCCGCGATGACCCTGGGCTTCATGCTCTTGCCCACTGGCGTGGGCTTCGCGCTGTGGGGGCTGGTCTCGCTGATGGGCGAGGAGGCCGTGGGGCACCTCATGCCCTACGTACCCATCCCGCTGATGGGGCTGGTATTCCTCTTCCTGGCCGGCTGGATCGGCTGGATGTACTCCGGTCCGCGACGGAGGCGCTCCGTGGCCGGGCTGGAGTCGGTGGCGATGGCTTGCCCAGGGTGCGGGGCGGTCAACGAGATCGAACCGGGCGAAAAGACGACGACGTGCTCGTTCTGCCACGCGTCGCTGGTCCCGTCCGAGCCTGTGATGGGTGCCTCCCTGGCCGAGGCGCAGCGCGAGAAGCTCGCCGCTCGCCTGGAGCGGTACCGCACCGAACGCGAGGGGATCGCGAAGTCCTACAGCTACTCCATCCACGGGTTTGCCCACTGGACGGTGCTGGGCCCGTTCATGCTGATGACCTGCGGGGGTTCCCTGGCGTTCTCGGTGGAGATGGCCCTGGGCCGCGAGCCGTTCCACCCGGGCATCTTCCTGCTGTGGGCCATGGCCTTCGGCTGTGTGGCAACGGGTGTGGGCATCTCCCTGTACCAGCGCTCAACCCGTCGCCGCTGGCACGCAGCCATGGCCGCCGTGGCCCGCGGCCTCGACGGCGAGGTGCGGACCGGGATGGACGGACTGGTGGGCTGGCTCGATCGCCACTGGGCGGGGCCCTACGATCTGCGATTCCTGTTCGCCGGCAAGTACGCCCACGGCGCAGCGGTGACCGTGGAAGGATTCTCCGGGCTGCTGTGGGTCGAACCGACGCCCGTCAGCGACCAGCACCCTGCGCGGGTGCACGTCTTCGTCTCCGCATGGATACCGGGTACGGCCGACGAATCCGACGCGCCGATCCCCGATGCGGCGCGGACGCTGCTGGAGGACCTCCGACGAGAGTTCGACGTCCAGCTTCAGCAAGGTGGACTGTTCGTCGCCCTGGACGAGTTCGAGGTCAAGGCGCTGCGCCGCGACCCCGCCTCGGCCGCTGACCTGACGCCGCTGTTCCCGCGCCTCGCCGCGCTGGCGCGGGCGCTGGGCGCCAGCCCCGCGACCGGCTGATCACCCCTCGAGCGGCACGTCGAACTCCGGCCGGACGAACACGGGGATGGTGTCCAGCGGCGCGACCACCGTCAGCGTGGCCGGGCCGGTCCAGGCCTGGTCGCGATCCCACAGGGACTGCCACTCGCCCTCGGGCAGCACCACGTCGCGCTGTCGTCCGCCGATGCGCCAGACCGGGGCGACGAGAACCTCGGGGCCGAGCATGAACTGGTCCCAGCGGTCCAGCAGGGCCGGGTCGTCGGGGAAATCGAAGACCATGGCGCGGGCGATGGGCAGTCCCGTGGCGGCGACCGCGTCGGCCTGCTCGGCGAGGTAGGGCTGCAGGGATCGGTCTGGACCGTGACGAGGGCGGACGCGGAGGCCAGGGTGATCGGTTCGACCGCGACTTCCTCGGCCGGCCCGCACCCCGTCCACCCCGTCAGGAGGGCGAGGGACAGCAGCTGTAGGACGCGCGGCCGCGGTGACGTCCCGTTCATCGGAGCCTCCCCTCTCGCAGCCAGAATCCTGCCACAGGGAAGGTCGGAGTCCAATCCGGGGGTTCGGCAGCGCGCGTCGGTCGGCGGCGACACGTCCCCCGGGAACATCGTCCGCGACCACCTTCGGTATTCCGAGCGCAAGATCGCCCTCGGTGCTCCTGTTACGATGGCCGCGAGGAGGGATCACCTTGCGAACCCAACCGCGTGTCCTGCTCCTGGTCTTCATCGTGACCGTCGCGCTCGACGCGAGCCCCGCGCACGCCGATCCCGTGGTCTCCGACGGGCTCGTCGCCCTGATCGGGTTCGACGAGGGTTCGGGGACCCACTCGGCCGACCTGACCGGCAACGGCCACGACGCCGAGCTCCTCGACGGCGCGTCGTGGTGTACGGGCTGCGCTGCCGTGAGCGGTGGCTCCCAGCGCATCCTGATCCCGTCGAACGCGCACCTCGAGGTGCCCACGTTCACCTACGACCTGTGGTTCGAGGCCGGGTCCACGCCGGGCAACGGGCGGATCATGGGCCAGGCGGGTGAGGTGGGCGGCGCGGGCTTCGACGTGCTCGAGCGCAGCCAGCACGTGTCGATGCGGGTCAACAACGAGGGCGCGGTCATCGACGAGCCCACCATCGGCAGCCGGTCCAACGACGGCCCGCCCGACCACTGGGGCACCTGCGAGGACGAATTCCATCGCAACGCCGGCCCCGAACACCTGGTGATCACCCACGACGCGAGCGCTCAGCTCGTGCGGGCCTTCATCGGACTGCAGGGCGAACCGCTCCGCCTGAGCTTCGAGGCGACCTACCAGGGTGGCTACTGGGTGGACGACGACGGCATCGGCCTGCTCAATCTGCCCGACGGCGACCGCTACTTCACCGGCTCGGTGTTCCAGTTCGCCTACTACGACCGGGTGCTGACCCACGAAGTCGACGGCAACCGCAACGTCACCGGGGGCGACGTGCAGACCAACCACCTCGCCGGCCCGGACGCGGACATGCCGGCGGGGCCCGGCGACGACGACGACACCGCGGGCGATGACGATGACGTCGGAGACGACGACCTGGGCGACGACGACACCTCAGCCTGCGACGACGACTCGGGCCCGGACGGAGACGACGGCTGCGAATGCCCGGAGACGGGCGGTTGCGACTGTGTCCACGATCCTGCACGGACCGGACCGCCGGCCGGGGCGATGGTCGTTGTGTTGATGTTGCTGGCTGTCCTGGGCCGACACCGAGAGCGGCGTCACGACGTCCGAATCGGTGGCGGTCGTCCTCAAGGAGTCGCAGCAGCGGGCCCGGATCGATCGGGTGTTCGCGGCGAGCCAGGAGGCCCGGGACGCCGCAGGTCGGAGAGGAGGTCATCTTGAACGAGTCCTACGACGTGGTGGTGGTGGGCGCGGGCATGGGGGGGCTGTCCGCGGCGACCAACCTGGCCCGGCACGGCCGCAAGGTGCTGCTGCTGGAGCGGCACAACGTCCCCGGGGGGTATGCCACGTCGTTCGTGCGTGGGGACTACGAGTTCGAGGTCGCGCTGCACGAGCTGTCGGGGATGGGGACCGAGAGCAAGCCCGGGCCCCTGCACCGCTACCTGGGGGACCTCGGGGTGCTCGATCACATCGAGCTGGTGCGGCTGGACACGGTGTATCGCTCGATCTTCCCCGAGCACGACCTGACGCTGCCGGTGGGCTGGGACGGGTACATCGACGTCCTGTGCCAGGCGTTCCCCCACGACGCCGACGGCATCCGGCGGTTCCTGGGTCGCATCCGCAAGCTCGGCCAGGAGATGGAGCACTTCGACAAGATGCTCAACTGGAGCGGCGGGCTGGACATCGTCGGGCTCGTGGCGCGGCTGCCCGCCAACTCCCAGAACATCCTGCGGTACGTGCTGTCCAACTTCGGCGCGATCCTCGAGCGCGACGTGACCGATCCCGCGGCGCGGGCGATCATCTCCCAGTTCTGGGGGTACATCGGGCTGCCGCCGTCCAAGGCCTCGTTCCTCTACCTCGGCGGCTGCATCGCCACCTACATCACCAACGGGCCGTGCCACGTCACCGGCGGCTCCCAGGCGCTGTCGAGCGCCTTCGTGGCCCAGCTCGAGGCGTTCGGGGGCGAGATCCGGCTCAACTGCGGGGTCGAGTCGATCACCACCAGGGACGGCGCGGTCACCGGGGTGATCACCGAGGGTGGCGAGGAGATCCAGGCCGGCTGGGTGGTCTCCAACCTCGATCCCGTGGCCACGTGCCGGGATCTCATCGGCGCGGAGTTCGTGCCGCGATCGTTCTGGAGGGGCCAGAAGGCCCACCGCGTCGGCATCTCCACGTTCAGCCTCTATCTGGGGCTGGCGCAGTCCCCCGAGGAGCTGGGGATCACCGACCACGCGGTCTTCCTCAACGACAGCTACGACATCGAGGACCACTTCCGCCGCACCCACACCCTCGAGGACCCCGGCGTGGTCGCGCTGACCAGCTACAGCGGCGCCCTGCCGGAGATGACTCCGCCGGGCACCTCCATGGCGATGGCCACCACCGCGATGTACGGCGATCAGTGGTTCGACGTGCCCCCCGGTGAGTACGTGGAGACCAAGATGCGCATCGCCGAGTCGATGTTCCGGACCGTCGAGGCCTCGTTCCCGGGGATGCGGGCCGCCACCGAGGTCGTGGAGGTGGGCACGCCGGTGACCAACATGCGCTACGGCGGGCAGACCGACGGCGCCGTCTACGGCACCGAGCAGGTCCCGTACAACTCCACGGTCTTCCGCACCCCCCACAAGGGGCCGCTGGACGGGCTGTTCTTCGTGGGGGCGTCCACCCAGCCCGGCGCCGGCTTCGAGCCGACGATGACCTCGGGCAAGCTCGCGAGCAGCCAGATCCTCGCCGCCGACAAAAAGGGGGTCTGACATGGCCATCCTGGACCTGTTCAAGGACGTCGCGTCGTATCCCAGGGCGTGGCTGGACCTCCGCGAGGACCGGCGCGAGGGCTCCGACAAGGATGCAGTGAGCCTCCGCGGGCGCCAGCGGGTGTTCGTCGAGGCCATCCACCCGCCGCGCATGCGGCTGCGCGTCGTCGAAATCCTCCGGGAGACCCCCTCGACCCGGACGCTGCGGCTGGAGCGCACCGACGGCGACCTGCCGCCGTTCCGGCCGGGGCAGTACGTCAACCTCTTCGTCGTGATCGACGGGGTGCGCACGAGCCGGCCCTACAGCATCTCCTCGGCCCCTGGGGCGCCGCACCTGGACCTGACCGTGCGGGAGAAACCCGACGGGTTCGTCTCACCGTTCCTGGTGCGCGAGGTCACCGCGGGCGACAGCTTCGAGAGCACCGGCCCCATCGGGCACTTCGTCCACGAGCCGCTGATCCACGGCGCCGACCTCGTGTTCCTCGCCGGCGGCAGCGGCATCACGCCGTTCATGAGCATGCTCCGCGACCAGCAGGCCCGCGGATGGCCGCTGTCGCTCACGTTGCTCGTGGGCAGCCGTAGACCGGGCGACGTGATCTTCGGCGAAGAGCTCAAGGGCATGGCCCGGGGCAACGACCAGCTGAAGCTGGCCGTGGTGATCTCCGAGCCGTCTCCCAGCTTCCGGGGCCGGCGAGGATTCCTCGACGCCGCGCGGATCCGCAAGGAGGTGGGCGACATCGAGGGCCGCACGTTCTACCTCTGCGGTCCCAACCCGATGCTGGAGCTGTGCCGCGCGGCCCTGGACGAGCTGGGCGTGCCACGTCAGCGCATCCGCACCGAGCTGTTCGGCCCCCCCGACGACGTGAGGTTGGCGCCGGGCTGGCCAGACGGGATCGGAGAAGACGCCGCGTTCGAGATCACGGTGGGTGACCAGGTCTTCACCGCCCCGGCGGTCGAGCCCTTGATCAACGCCATGGACCGGCACGGCATCGTGGTCCCGTCCGAGTGCCGCTCGGGTGAATGCAGCGCATGCCGCACGCGCCTGGTCTCGGGTCAGGTGTTCGCACCCCAGCAGGCCCGCATCCGCCACTCGGATCGACGGCACGGGTTCATCCACCCGTGCATGAGCTATCCGGTGAGCGACCTCGAGCTCCGCGTCTGAGTCTCCGTTCAGGATCGGTGAGGCGGCCCCGAGCTCAGAAGCAGTCGATCCACGTCGTGTCCGACGCGTGGACGGTACCCAGGTTGTAGATGTCGCAGCCCTCGCCCGACTCGGAGAACGTGACGGACTCCAGCGTCACCTCGACGTCGTAGGAGAGGGACAGCTGGCCGAAGTTGGATCCGCCGCCATGGGAGAAGTTCGTGTGGCTGAAGCGGTTGTGGGCGGCCAGGGAGTCGCTGCGGAGCTCGACGTGGAACCAGTCACCCGCGGCCGGGGTGGCATACATCGAGCCGAGCGTGACCGGTTCGTTCTCGGTGCCGTCCAGGGTGAGGCCGGCGTCGTCGCGCACCACGATGGACCCGCTGTCTCCGAGCAACACCGAGGCCCCGGCCTCGAGCGTGAGCACGGCCGTGGCGCCGCCATCCCCCTCGACGTCGAAGCCGTTGTCCGCCACGTAGGGCACGTCGAGATCCAGCCAGGTGGTGTCGTGGTCCACGTAGTCGAGGTAGACCACGACCCCGTCGGTGTCGTTGGGCCCGTAGGTGCCGGGGCCCAGCTGTTCCACCTCGTTGGCCCCGATCTGCAGCGCGCCGTCGAGGTTCTCGATCAGGGTGTTGTCCACGAAGTCCCGCAGTTCGGCGCCCGTGTCGGCCTGCAGCCCCACATCGGCGCACTGGCGGATGGTGGTGTCGGTGATGGCGACCGACGCGTCGTGCCAGACCTCGACACAGCCGAACAGGGAGGAGCCGCCGTACTCGATCACGGCGAAATCGAAGTCGTTGTGATCGGACACCGAGTCGACGCGGACCTCGATGTTGGCCCAGTCGCCCTGCTGCGGGGAGCTGGACGCCGAGGTGACGGTCACCGGCTCCGTGGCCGTCCCGGCCAGGGCGAGGCCAGCGTTCCGATCGACGCGAATCGCTGCCCCCGCTCCCATCTTCAGCACGGCCCCCGCCTCGAGGGTGAGCAGGGCCGATCCCTCGTAGTCGACCGCGGTGAAGCCGTTGTCGGACACATAGGGGGCGTCGTGGGCCAACCAGGTCTGGTCGCGATTCACCTCGGTGCCGGTCAGGATGATGCCCTCGGCGTCGTTGGGGGCGTAGGTGCCGGCACCGAGCTGGCCGGCCTGGTCGTGGGGGAGTTCGATGGGGCCGCGAGCGTTGTCGACCAGCTCGTTGCCCTCGAAGGCCGTCAGCTCCCCGGTGGTGGCCACGGAGACCCCGATGTCCCCCGACTCCCGCACCAGGGTGTCGGTCATGGTCAGGGCCACGCCGCTCTCCACGCGCACCGCTCCGAAGGGGCCGCCGCCGCCGTACTCGATCACGGCGTGGCGGATCACGTTCGCGCCGACCTCGGCAGGGTCCTGGAACTCGATGTTCTCCCAGATCCCCGGGGCGGGCGGATCGTCGAACGCGGTGACCGTCACCGGCCGATCGGGCGCGCCCAGGATCTGGAGCGCGCCGCCGTCGATCACGTCGATGGACGCGTCCGCCTTCATCTGGATCACCGCGCACGGCTCCACGGTCAGCAGGCCGTCCACCCACGCTGCGATGTCCACCACGTGCACGGCCTCACCCCAGGTCCCGCCGCCGACGCTCCCCGAATGCTCGACCACGGAGAGTTCCTCGATGGAGGGACACGCGGCTCCACCCGTGGTGTCGTCGTCGTCACCCGATGAGCTGGAGTCGTCGTCGTCGTCCACCACCTCGTTGGCACAACCCGTCAGCAGCAGCGCGGCCAGGATCGCTGTGAACCATCTCCTCGTCATGGCATGTCTCCCCTCGTCGAATCCCGGGCACCCTACCATCGAGCGGACATCGGCGCGCTCCTCGTCTACCAGACCCGGTAGTGGCGCCGGGTGAACAGCCACGACCCCACGACGAAGTACAGGGCCGTCAACACCGAGATCGACGCCAGCTCCACCCACACGTCGGCCAGGGACGCGCTGTGGTTGAGGATGCGGTTGAACGCGCGGACGGTCAGGGAGGTGGGGAGTACGTCGGTGGCGTAGAAGCTGAACCCGCCGAGCCGCACCAGGTCGATCTTGGGCAGCGGGAACATGCAGTCGGAGAAGAACATCAGGATGAAGAACGGGAAGCAGCCCACGGTCAGCAGCTCGAAGATGGTGCGCATGAACGCCGCCACGAACACGCTGATGGCCACCACCGACAGGGTCGACAGGGCGCCCACCGCCAGCACCGCGAGCACGGAGCCCTCACCGCGATAGCCCACCGACACCGCGGCCCCGTACGCCAGCGCGAGGGCCACCACGCCGATGGCCACCTGGTTGATCGAGACCGCCGCGAGCATCTCGAAGGTGCTCAGCCGCGACAGCACCAGCCGCTGCACGGTGCCCTTGTCCACCTCCTTGATGAGGGTGGCCGCGGCGGTGAACATCACCATGATGATCGCCAGCACCAGCAGGGCGGGGACGTACAGCTCGAACTCGGTCTTCTCCTCGCCGGTGCCCGCGGACTCGAACCGAACGTCCATGGGCGACGGCGCGCCGGTGACCACAGCCACGGTCCCGAACACGAGGTAGTCGGACATGGCCGCGGCCATGGTGGCGCGGGCGTTGGACTCGTCGATGTGGTTGATCAGCAGGGCGGGCTCGGTCTCCTGGCCAGCGGCGAACGCCGCGAGCCGCGCCGCGAAGTCCGCGGGGATCTCCACGAGGAGGTCCGCGTCGCGGGTCTTGAGCTTCTCGCGAGCGGACTCGAGATCGTCGGCGCGCGCGACCTCGAACACGGGGTCCCCGTCCGCGTGCTCGGCCGTCTCCCACAGCGCCATGAGGTCGTCGGGCCCCATCGCGGCGAGCTCGGCCGGGAGCTCCCCCTCCTGGGAGTGGGCGTACACCAGCAGCCCATACGCCGGCTCGCTGGCCGAGAAGTACCCCCACATCAGGTAGACGAAGAACGGGGCGAACACGAGCACGAGGATCAGGATCTTCCACTCGCGCACGTTCTCGAGGAACGTCTTGTGCAGGAACGCGAGCATCCTCACGAGCGCAGCCCCCTCCCCGTCATGCGGATGAACACGTCCTCGAGGGTGCGCTTGCGCACGCCCACGCCCTCGAGGGTCAGCCCCCGGTCTCCGATCGCCCGCAGCAGGTCCGGCAGCAGCTCCGTGGCCCGCGTCGTGGCGAAGGACAGGGTCTGGCCGTGCACGGTGAACGCCACCTCGCCCGCGTGCAGCTCGTCGAGCAGCGGTTTGAGCTGGGTCTCGGCGTCCTCGGCGATCTCGATCTCCAGCAGGTCGCCCTCGCCCAGCTGGCCCTTGATGTGGGCCACCGTGTCCAGGGCCAGCAGCTTGCCGTGGTCGATGATGCAGACCCGGTCGGAGAGCTTCTCGGCCTCCTCCATGTCGTGGGTGGTCAACACGATGGTCATGTCGCCGGCCAGGGTGCGGATGTAGTCCCGCACGAGCACGCGGCTCTGGGGATCGAGGCCGGCCTGGGGTTCGTCGAGGAACAGCAGCCTGGGCTCGTGGACCAGGGCCAGGGCGATGTTCAGGCGGCGCTTCATCCCCCCCGACAGGGTGCGCGCCAGCTTGCGCGCCTTGGGCATCAGGCCCATCACGTCGATCAGCTCGTCCGCCCGGCGGCGCCCGTGGGCGCGGCTCAGCCCGTACAGCTGGGCCATCATCACCAGCTGCTCGCGGCACGTCAGCGTCTCCCAGATGACCAGGGACTGGGGGCAGACGCCCAGGGTCCGCAGGCCCCGCGTGGCGCCGGGTCTCAGCGGCTGACCGTCGAGCACCACCGATCCCTCGTCGGGCCTCAGCAGGCCGCACATCATGTGGATGCTGGTGGTCTTGCCGGCGCCGTTGGGGCCCAGGAAGCCGAGGATCTCGCCGCGGCGGACGTCCAGGGACAGGTGGTCCACTGCGGTCAGATCACCGTATCGGCGGACGAGCCCCGAGACCTCGAGGATGGCATCGGTCGCCAAGCTCCCCTCCTCCCGCTCCACCTCGATGGGTGGCCCGCCCGAGCATAGCCCGGTTCGGGCGCGCGTCGCCTCCCCCATGACCTGATCAGGACGTACACGACCTCCTGGGGCTGTTCATGTAAGTTGCCTCCGTGTCCCTTCGAAGCCATATCTCGCGGGCCACGGCGCGCGCGCTGGTGAACCGCCGCGCGTACTCGGTCGGCACCCACCGCCTGCTCTACCGGGCCATCGCCCGTGGAATCGCCGTGCCCGCGGGGTTCACGGCCGAGGAGATCGACGCCGGCGGGCCCCGCGCGATCGTGGTGCGCGAGCAGGGGCAGGTCCCCGCGCACGATCTGTTCGTCCTCCACGGCGGAGGCTACTCGGCGGGCTCCCTCGCGACCCACGTCCCCGTGACCACCGGGCTGTGCGCAGAAGTGGGCGCTGCCGGGCTCGTGGTGGACTACCGCCGCGCGCCCGCCCATCCCTTCCCCGCGGCCCTCGACGACGCGCGGGCGGCGTGGCAGTGGTGGACGTCCAGACCGGGTGCTGCCGAGGGGACGGCCATCTACGGCGATTCGGCCGGCGCGGGCCTGGCCCTGAGCCTGATGATGGAGTTGCGCGACCGGGACGATCCCCTCCCCACCGCAGCCTATCTCGTGTCCCCTTTCGTGGACCTGACCGACCATCGTAGGCCCGGAAATCCCGCAGTGGTGGACGACGTCCTGGCCGGAGTCGGCCGCATCTACGTCCGCGACCACGATCCCAGGGACCCGATGATCTCGCCGATCTTCGGCGACCTGTCCGGCTTGCCGCCGCTGCTCGTGCAGTGTGGCGAAGGCGAGATGCTGGCCGACGACGGGCGACGGCTCGTGCAGCACGCCCGGGAGTGCGGCGTGGACGTGACGCTGGAGACCTATCGCGGCTTCATGCACGAGCTGCCGCTGATGACGCGGATCTCGGCCCGGGCTCGGGAGCTGAACGCTAGCGGCGGCGCCTTCCTGCGGCAGCGGCTGGCCGCGACGCCAGGTCCCGGGCGCAGCGGAAGCCCACCTCGTCGCTGATGTAGAGGTGGATCGCATTCTCGTCGCGCGTGCTCGATCGATAGCTCCCGCCCCTGAGGACTCGCGCGTGGGCATCCGGGCATTCCCAGGCGCCGCCGTCGATCGGTGGTTCACCCCAACGGGTCCTGGCCTCGTCACAGGTGGACGGACAGTACCCGGTCTCGGGAGGAGCCCACCAGAGGCACATGTCGCGCCCGTCCGCCCACTCTTCGGGGGACGAGAGATACCAGTACGAGAAGCTGTCCTGCACCCACTCCCAGACGTTGCCCGACATGTCGCACAGTCCGTGCGCCGAGTTGCCCGCCGGCCGGCTGCAGACCTCCCATGTGTCCAGCCGGCCGCAACCGGGCTCGTCCTCGGCCATGACCACGCGCTCACAGGTGGCGGGCGCGTCGCCCCACGGGAAGTCGATGTCGTGCCCGCCGCCGCGCGCGGCGTACTCCCACTCCGACTCGCTGGGCAGGCGCCCTCCGACCCAGGCGCAGAAGGCGGCCGCGTCCTCCCACATCACGTGGGTGATGGGACGGCGATCACGGTCGTGGCCGCTCCAGCCGTCCCCCGGAACATGGAGCGGGAGCAGACAGTTCCCAGCGTCCACACAGCGGCGGTACTGCTCGACGGTCACCTCGGTGCGCCACATCTCGAAGGTGGGCACGCTCACGTCGTGGGGTGGGAAGTGGAACGCGTATCCGCTGGAGGAGCCCATCTCGTATTCACCGCCGGGGATGGGCACCCAGTCCGCGGGGGTCACCACCGAGAGTGAATCCAGCAACACCGTCGAACCGCCCGCTGGGACCACGACGCCGTAGGTGAGACCGCCGACGGCGACCTCGACCAGGCCGGCGTCCACGTCGCCTTGCCACGGTGTCGTCCCCACCTCGCGCCCGTCCACGACGATGGCCAGCCGCTCCTCGCGCCCCGCCGGATACCTCGCATGCACCGCCAGCTGGCCCTGGACGGCGGCGCAGGTCGGATCGTCCCGCCAGCCCAGAGGAGACGACTCGTCGTCGCCGGCGGTCTGCGATTCCGGGACGGCCGGGAGCTCCGTGGTCCCTCCGTCCCTTCCCCGCTTGCCCCCCTTCAGGGATCGACGGACCACGCGCGAAGGGTGGAACCACACGATGGCCGGGGGCACCAGCAGGATGGTGGCGAGCAGCAGGACCACCCACCCGCGCGCGGACAGCCACGGACGACGACGAGGTGGTGGCGCCGCGGAGACGGTTCGCCGCAGCTGTCGGTCCTGCTCGGCGATGGCTCGGCCCAGCCGCCACCGCCGCATGAGGAGGGCCACGGAGAGGGACGCCGCGCCGTAGGTGGCCACGCTCGCGCCGATCAAGAGGAGATAGGGTGGCCACGCCCAGCTCAGCAGCGTCGCGTTCACCCCCAGGGCCAGGGTGATCAGGCCCGACGCGGCCAGCCGGTCGGGGGTCGGATGGTCCGGCGCGGGGCCCTCGTCGGGGAAGTCCCTCACCTGGAGCTCGGTCCCGCACTCGAGACAGAACGTCGCCGCGGGGAACACGGCGTCACAGCGGGGACAGGTGCGGAGCTCGATCGCGCGTGAACGGTCCCTTCGGCGATTCTCGATGTGATCCCGGATTCGAAGGTGACCCAGCGTGCGCCGCAGGCCGATGGCCCGATGCCCTGCCTTCGTCGCCAGCTCCCACCCACCAATCATCGCGTACTCCCTGTCAGGGGTACGCGCCCGGCGGGCGCCTATTCCGGCCGACGCCATGAACAGAACTGGCGCTGGCCCCGGCCACGGGATAGACCAACAAGACGAGTGCGACGACTTCACCCCATGGTACCCGCGACCCTGTGCCTCGCGGGCTTTCTCGCTGGCTGCATCGGCGACTGCACGCGCACCGACGAGACCGGCGAGGTCACCGCCACCGGCCTGACCTACTGGGAGGGTCCGGACGAGATGTCCCTGGAGTACACCGTGGTCAACGGGCTCGACGAGGACGTGTACGTGGTGGATTCGGTGATGAAGATCCTCTACGACGGCGACGCCAGCACGGTCGAGTACGGGATGCGGCTCGATATCCCCGACGTCATCCACATCTTCCAGTACTCCTGGTGCTACCGGGAGATCCCGGCGGGGTGCGCGTGTGAGGTCCGCCGCCGCACGGAGCTGGACTACTGGTCGCTGACCGAGGACATGCCCGTGCACGAGGTCGAGAACGTGGAGATCGACGTCGCGTGGAGCTCGGTCGCCCTCGATCCGCCGGCGGAAGCGCTGAACATGGACGACTACGACGCCTGGGCCGCCGAACGCCAGGTGGGCACCATCGAGGCGTCGCACACACGCACCGCCGACGAGCACGACCCCCTCGAGGCGCTCCCCGAGGAGACCGAGCCGACGTCGTGCTGGACCGTGTACTTCTGAACGAGATCTACTTCGACCGCTTCCGCCCCTCCCGCACCAGGTCGCCGATGTTGTCGGGCAGGGTGGTGGTGGTGACCATCATGCCGAGCTTCTCGGGGATGTGGCCGCCGGAGATGGAGCAGATGTAGTAGTGGACATCGGTGCCGGCGTCGGTGGTCTCGAAGACCCAGGCGCCGGAGTTGACGGGGACCTCGATGGCGCTGGGGTGAGCCTCGACCACCGACGCGTGTTTCTCTGCGTGGGGGCCGCCGTCGATCAGCCGCTCCCAGCTGAAGGTGATCTTCGCGCCCTCGCGGACGGTGCGCCCGCGCAGGAACCAGAAGCGGTCCTTGCTCATGGTCCAGCCGGGCACGTCCAGGTACTGGTAGTACTCGATGACGGAGCCGTTCACCGCCAGGGTCTCGGCCTCGGCCACGTCCGAGCTGGACCAGTCCTTGGCGCTCTCCATGTCGGTGGCGACCTGCCACAGGACCTCGGCCCCGACGTCCACGGTGGCCAGGCCGTGGAAGCAGTAGGTCTCGTCGGTCTGGGTGCGCCAGATGTCCACCTTGCCGGCGTCGGCGTGGTCGCGGGTGCCGTGCTCGATCCAGTCGTCGAAGGCCTGGATCTCGGCCCAGGTGGGGTCGGCGGCGGCCGACGTCGGCACGATCAGCAGTGCGAGGAGCAGCGAGGGGAGGTGTCGTCTCATGGCCGGAATATACCCGATGAAAAAAAGTTTTCGGTTTTTCCGGAGCTCCGTGTTCCCCCGGGTAGACACCCCAATCGAGGAGACATCATGACTCGCTTCTTCACCCTGCTCACGCTCCTGACCTTCGCGACGATGCCGGCGATGACGGGCTGCGGCCTGTTCGGCACGGACGAACCCGATCTCGACGAGGACGAGGGGCCGGCCGACGACGCGCCCGCCACCTCGGAGTTCGTCTCGGTGCTGCCCGACGCGGATCGCCTGGTGGTCAACCTGCCCGGTGACGGGGTGATGCCGATCTCGTACTCCACCGAGGGCCTGGGCGACATCTCGGACTACTACCTGGTCACCCACGACGTCACCGAGGACGTCAACCACTACATCACCGAGGTGCTGGACATCATCCGCGACATCACCTCGTACCAGGGCACGTGGATCGGGCCCTACACCCTGGCGTGGGGACCCATCGACTACGACGCGCTGGATCCGTGCCTGACGTACTTCTACGTGCAGTGGGAGGAGGACGGCTCGTGGTCGTGGGCGCTGATGGAGTGGCCCCGCGGCGGCGACCTGGACGACGGCGTGATCGAGGCGGCTGGCCAGATCGAGCCCGGCGCGACCCCCCTGGAGAGCTCGGGCTGGTTCGCGGTGGACTACACGCTGCGCCAGCAGATGGACCCGACGCGCGAGATCAGCGGCGAGGTGCTGGTGGAGTACGAGGTGGACCAGCAGGTCACGTCCGCGGCGGCGCTGTTCAGCGACTTCGTCTGGTATCCCGGCGACGATCCCACCGACGCGCTGTACGTGTACGAGTCCGAGCTGTTCGGCGCCGGCGACATGCTGTTCGGCTTCATCGCCGACCTGGACGGCAACGGCGACGACGAGGCCATGGCCATCTACAGCCGCTGGCTCGCCGACGGCTCAGGCCGCTCGGACTCCACGGTCGCGCCTTTCGTGCTGGGCGCGCAGGTGCACATCTCCGAGTGCTGGGGTTCGGACTTCATGGCGGTCTATCATGAGGACGACGCTGGCTGGTCCCAGCCGTTCGGGGACGAGGCCGACTGCGCCTTCACCCCGGCGGTCTACCCGGCCGACGCGGAGATCTGATTCGAGGGGCGATCCCCCGGGCGCCGCCGGTGCCCGGGGAATCGAACGAACGACCATGGCGTGGACCCGGACCCAGGCAGAGCACTTCTACCACCGCTACGCGGGGCTGGTGAGGTATCGCGCCATGCGCATCCTGGCCGACGATCAGGACGCCCGCGAGGTGACGCAGGAGGCCTTCGCCAGGCTGCTGCACAGCTACGACCCCGAAGACGCCCAGGACACCCCGGCCGCCCTGATCACCCGGATCACCACCAACCTCGCGCTCAACCTGATCCGCAACCGCACGTCACGGCGCGAGAAGCTGGCCCAGCACGGCGGGGACATGGCCATGGGACGCAGCAGCATGCTGGACCACGAGAACATCGAGCGCAGCGAGCTCGTGCGCTCGCTGCTGGACCGGGTGCCGCGGGACGTGGCCCACCTGGCGGTGAACTACTACATCGACGGCATGACCCAGGAGGAGATCGCCGAGCAGCACCGGCTGTCGGTGCCCACGGTGCGCAAGCGGCTGGCGCTGTTCGTCCGCCGCTCGCGCAAGACGTTGCTGGGGGACGTGAACCGCGTGGTGACGCTGCTGTTCGCGGCGATGGTGCGGGCATGAAGGGCAGAGGCCACCAGAGGGATCACGGCGGCGACACCTGCCCCGGCGGGTGGGCGCTGATGCGGCTGCACGCCGAGGATCTCACCGGCGACGAGCGCGAGGTGGTGACCGACCACGTGGACGGCTGCGACCGCTGTCGGGCCGAGCTGGCGCAGATGGAGGCCGCACGGGAGGAGGCCCTGGCGCTGGATCCCTTCGACGAGGCGTACCCGCGGTGGATCGAACGCGGCGAGGCGCTGCCCGATCGCGACCCGATGGCCGCCCCCCCCCGGGCGCTGGCTGCGTGGTGGCGCCGGGTCACCCAGCAGCTGCGCACGGGCGCGGCGAGCCCTCGCGCCTGGGCTGCGACGGCCATGGTCGTGGCCGGCGTCGCCCTGGTCGTGGCGCTGCTGCCCCGCGAGCCGGTCCCCGATCGCACCCACGATCCGATCCACGCCAACCGCTTCAAGGGGGAGGTGTCGCTGGACGTATACGCCCTGCAGGGCGACGAGGTGGTGGCGGTCACCCCGGGGCAGCCCCTGCAGCCGGGCGACCGCATCCAGTTCACCTACACCTCCGGGCCGCTGAACCACCTGGTGCTGGTGGGGGTGGACGGCACCGGCGTGATCAGCCGGTACTACCCGGACGAGGGCAGCCTCTCCCAGCCGGTCGTGCCGGGATCGGAGATGATCCTGGAGGACTCGCTGGTGCTCGACGACGCTCCCGGCCCCGAGGTCTTCGTGGCCGTGTTCAGCGACCAGCCCCTGGACGTGACCGACGTGGAGCGGGCGACCCGCGAGGCCCTGGAGCGTAGCGGTCCGGGCGAATCGCTGGACGTGGAGCTGCCGGCCGGCGTGTACGGCGCGGTCACCACCACCTGGATCGCCAAGGAGCTGCCGGCCGAGGGAGGTCCGTGATCGTTCCGTGCCGCAGCTGGCTCGCCAGCGCCCTGGTCCTCGCCCTGCTCGTGCCCTCGGCCGCGCAGGCGCGTACGCACCGCTACGCGCTGGTGGTGGGCCAGAACGAGGGCGGGCCCGGCACCGACATGCTGTACTTCGCCGAGGCCGACGCGGCCAAGGTGGCGCGGGTGCTCGTGGAGCTGGGCGGCTTCCCCGCGGCCAACGTGGCCGTGGTGCAGGGGGTGGGACGCGCCGGGCTACTGCGCGAGCTCGACCGGATGGCGGACCGCGTCGCCGGCGCCCCGCTGGAGCCCGGCGACGACGTGCTGCTGCTGTTCTTCTACTCGGGCCACGGCAATCCTGACGGGCTGGAGCTGGACCGCACCGTCCTGGGCTTCGAGGAGCTCGACGCGTGGCTGGAGTCCGCGGGCGCGGACGTGCGGCTGGTGCTGGTGGACTCGTGCCACTCCGGCGCGCTGACCCGGGCCAAGGGAGCCACCAAGGGGGCGACCAAGGCGCCCTCGTTCCTGCTGGAGCTGGGCGACGGCGGCGCGGCCCAGGGCAAGGTCGTGCTGAGCTCGTCGGCCGCGGACGAGCTGAGCCAGGAGTCCGACGAGATCGGGGGCTCGTACTTCACCCACTTCCTCGTCAGCGGCCTGCGCGGCGCGGCCGACGAGGACGCGGACGGCCGCGTCTCCCTGCACGAGCTGTACGCGTACCTCTACCAGGAGACCACCTACCGCACGGCCGGCACGCGCACCGGGGTCCAGCATCCCACCTACGACTACGACCTCACCGGCACCGGCGACCTCGTGCTGACCGACACGCAACCCCGCGGCGGCGCCCTGGTGTTGGGCGACGGCCAGCCCGGGCGCTACCTGGTGTTCGACGAGGCGCGGCGCGCGTTCGTGGCCGAGGTCCACGTGGCCGAGGGGCAGACGCGGCGGCTGGCGCTGGATGCGGGCACGTACCGCGTCCAGCTGCGCGGCGCGGTCAGCCTCTTCGAGACGGTGGTCGAGGTGCCGGTGGGCGGGGAGGCCGCGCCCGACGTGGACGGCATGGCCGAGGTGTCCTACTCGGACGACGTGACCAAGGGCGCGGTGCTGCAGGCCAAACGGCGCACTCACGGGCCGCGCCTGCAGATCGGGGTACGGCTGGGATACCAGGTGTTCCTGGACCAGACGTCGCGGGACCAGCTGTTCCCGCCCGTACCGGTGTTCGGCCTGCAGATCGGCGTGGACCGCCTCGCCGGCGTGCGCGGCCTGCGCCTGTTCGCCGACGCCGCCGTGGGTGGCCGCGACGACGACATCGACTACGGTTACGAGATCATCCCGCTGACCTTCCGCGAGGTCGGCTTCGGCCTGGGCGCCACCTACGGCCTCGACCTGCGCCACTTCCGCCTCTACGGCGGGCTGCGCATGGGCGGGCTGTACGCCTACCGGGCGTTCCGCGATCCGGTCAACGAGCCGGCCCAGGACCTGTTCACCTTCCTGCCCGGCGCCGTGGTCGGTGTGGGAGTGCGCTTCGACCGGGTGGTCGGACTCCTGATCGAGGCGCGCATCAACTACCTGTACTACGACGTCGGCGACGACGACATGAGTGTGGGCAACGTGGAGGTATCAAGCCTTGTCGACTTCACGTTCTGAGACGGCCATCGCGCTGCTGTGCCTGGCCCTGACCGCCGTGGCGACCGGGTGCCACGATCCCTACAGCAACCAGCTGTTCGAGGACGACGCACTGTTCATCGCCGCGATCCCGGACGAGGAGCGGGTGACCGCCCAGGTGCCCGACTCGGCAGACACGCGGGCGTTCGCGGCTGCGGGGGACGGCGACGCCGTGGGCCAGATCGCCCTGTACCCCCTGTGGACCATCCAGACCGCCGCCGGCACCAACGAGTTCATCTTCGCGCTGCTGTACCTGGTCGAGGCCATCACCGACCAGCCCATCAGCGAGCGCGACGACGATCTGAGGCTGTGGGGCCCCTACCCCACCGACGCCGGCCACGAGGTCTCGTTCGAGATGGTCCGCGACGGGGACCGCTTCGACTACGCCCTGCTGTGGGACACGGCCAGCGCCAGCGGCCTGGCCCCGTTCACCGGCTCGTTCGTGGCCGGCGAGGTCCCGCGAGAGGGCGTCGGCGAGTTCATGTTCGACTTCGAGCTGTACGAGCAGCTCGAGCCTGGCGTCATGGAGGTGACCGAGGGCCAGCTGTACGTGGAGCACGACAACACCGGCGGCCAGGTGCTGCTCGACATCGAGATCGTGGACGCCTTCGGCCCGGCCCTTGAGGAACCCGTCAACTCGCGCAACGCGTTCTACCTCGGCCCCGACGGGACCGGCTGGTTCGAGTTCGCCGGCCTGTACAACGTCGAGGGCACCGACGCGGCCAACGAGGAGCTGTTCGAGGTACGCACTCGCTGGCAGGCCGACGGCGCGGGAAGGGCCGACGCGCGCGCATCGGGAGGGGATCTCGAGGCGCTCGAGCTCGAGTTCCGATCGAGCGAGTGCTGGGACAGCTCGTTCCTGCGCACGTACTACGGCGACAGCATCGAGATCTCGGCGGATCAGGGCATCGAGGGGGACTGCGTGTACGCCGAGGAGGAGCTCCCCACGCACCTGTGACCGGGGATCAGGACGACGGGCTGATGACCCGCGTGCTCTCCAGGGTGACCGCGGCGGGCAGGGCGCCAGCGCGCAGGGACGAGGCGAGCATCTGGGCCTCCTCCTGGAGGTAGTCCACGTTGCCTGCGCCCAGGGTGATGCGGGCCTGGCCGCCGCAGATGGGCTCCGCGACCATGGGGGCGCTCATCACCACGTCGTCGAGGACGATGGCGATGAGCCTGCCAGTGTAGTCCTCGGTGAGCTGGCAGAACGCGGCGCGGCCCACGTCATCGAACTCCAGCGCGACGTAGGGGGTGTTGAACTGGTCGGTCTCGACGCTGGCGTTGGCCACCATGGTCCCGTCCACGCGGACGTCCAGGAGCAGTGCGTGGGCCTCGGATCGGGACCGCTCTCCGGTCATGGTATCGGTGTCGTACGACCACAGCACCTCGAGGTCGTCCGGGACCTGTGTGGGATCGGAGGCATCCACCCCCTCGCTGACGGCCCGGAACTCGAGCTCGGCGCGCAGGAGCAACGCCCGGGTCAGGAGCCCCGAGTCCACCGGGCCCGGGACCTGGACGATGATCCCGTCGTCGCCGTCGGCGATGATGTTCGGGACCCCGGGCAGATCCATCGCGTCGAGGCGGCTGCGGTAGATCTCCACGATCTCGTCCCGGGCGCCAGGGGCGGTGCTCACGACCAGCTCGATCCCGCCGGCCTCGGCCAGGGTTGCCGGGCGGTTGAGCACGAGCAGGCCCCCGGCGACGATGACGACGCCGATCGCCGCGAGGACGGCGAGGGCGAGGATCACGACGGCCGCGATCAGCAGGCCTCTCTTCTTCGATGCCATGGTGGACCTCCACGGACGCCAAGGATACCAGCTGATCCCTTGATCAGGCCCCCACGCGTTCTGACAAGATAGGCGCCATGCAAGGTGAGCACATCGGCGTCCTGATCACGTTCTGCGCCTACCTGGTCCTGCTGGTGGTCATCGGCCGGCTGGGGGAGCGCAAGCACTCGAAATCCTACAAGGACTTCGTCAGCGCGGACCGTTCGCTGGGCGGTCTGGTGACCGCCATCTCCGCGGCGTCGAGCTCCGAGAGTGTGTGGGTGATGCTGGGGCTGTCGGGCCTGGGCTACTGGAAGGGCATCGCCGCGTTCTGGGCTGCGCTGGGGTGCGTGGCGGGGTTCCTGTTCAACGCGCTGTTCGTCACGGTGCAGCTGAGGCGCGCGTCCGAGAAGGTCGAGGCGACCACGGTGTCCGACTTCGTCGCGGCGAAGGTCGGGGATCCAAACGGCCTGATCCGCATCATCTCGGCCGTGATCATCACCTTCTTCATGCTGGTGTACGTGGTGGCGCAGTTCACCGGCGCGGGCGACCTGTTCCACGGCATGGAGCTGCTCGGCCCGGACACGCCGTACTGGCTCGGGGTCGTGGTCGGGGCCGGGATCATCGGTCTGTACATCGTGCTGGGCGGCTACGCCGCGGTGTGCTGGACCGACACGGTCCAGGGCATCCTGATGTTCATCGTCATGCTCGGGCTGCCGATCCTGGCCGTGACCAAGGCCGGCGGATTCGGCGGCATCGCCGAGACGCTCGGGCCGACGGGGCTGCTGTCGCTGACCGGCGCCGAGACGGCGGGCTGGGCCGCGGCGGGGTTCGTCGTGGGTCAGCTGGGGATCTCCCTGGGTTACCCGGGCATGCCCCACATGATCGTGCGCTACATGACGGTGCGCGACGACAAGGCCGCACGCAACGCGGCCTGGATCTCCATCGTCTGGGCGTCGGTGGTGCTGTTCGGCTCGACCCTGCTGGGGCTGGCCGTGCGAGCCCTCGCGCCAGAGCTGGCCGACACCCAGAAGGAGGCCGAGCAGCGGGTCATCCCCTTCATCTGCCGCGAGAGCCTGCCACCCCTGGTCACCGGCATCGTGCTGTCCGGCGTCACCGCCGCGATCATGTCCACGGCCGACAGTCAGCTCATGTACGCGGCCACCTCGCTGGTCAACGACTTCTGGCTCAAGCTGGGCAAGCGCAAGGAGGTGGACCCGAAGGTCCTGGTGCGCTGGACACGCGTCGTGCTCGTGGCCATGACCGTGGTCGCGATGGTCGTGGCCCTGGTCAAGATCCGCCTCATCTACACCTTCGTGCTCTTCGCCTGGGGCGCGCTCGGAGCGGCCTTCACGCCCATCATCGTGCTCGCGCTGTACTGGAAGGGCCTCACGCGCCAGGGCGCGCTGGCGTCGCTGATCGTCGGCCCCTTGGTCGTGATCGTGTGGCACGTCGTGCCGCCGCTGGCCGACGTGATCTACGAGCTGATCCCGGCGTTCGGGCTGAGCCTGATCGCGGCGATCGGGGTGAGCCTGGTCACGAAGCGCTGACGGGGGGTTGTAACCCGCGCGGGAATGTCGTCCGGGCTCTGGTGTCGTAGGGACATGGTCACCCACCCGACGACGCCGACGAGATCCTCCAGGAACCGGGTCCTCGCGATCACCGCGCGCGCCTGAGCCTCACTCCCCGAGGAACACGAACTTCACCGCGTCGGCGACGACAGCGCCGTCGGCTCCAGCCGCGTCGATCCGCACGTGCCCCTGATCACCGGCGTCGAACCTGAACTCACCCAGCAGATTCCAGTTGCCCAGGCCGGTCGACTGGTCGACCTGTAGCGAATGTGTACCGTCCGCGTGGACCAGCTGGACCGCGACGCTGCTGGAGTTCACCAGTCCGTCGACCGCGCCGTGCCACTCGTAGACGGCATAGTCGCCCGCGACGCCGATGGTGGGCCGGAAGATCGCGTGGTCGGTGCCCGCCACGGTGTGGGCAAGACCCCAGTGATCGGTCCAGGATCGGCACCCCTGATCCCAGGCCTCGGTGGCCTCGTCGCAGACCTGGTTCCAGGCGCCGCTCAGCTCCGCCGGCGCCGAGCCGGGAGAGGTCTCCTCGTCGTCGTTGTCCACGTAGATGTCCGTGACCACGGTGGTGGGTTGGTCCACGAGGAGTACTGCGTCGCCGATGAAGCAGCTGGAGAGATCGCGGCCCTCGAGCAGGACCTCCTCGAACAGTCCGCCATGATTCCAGGTGGGGTTCTGGCCACCGCGGGGGAGGTAGTAGGGACCGTCGTACCCGGCCATGCCCTCGATGGCCGCGACGTTCACCGTCCGGGTGAGTCCCGACGCGTTGAAGATCACGGCGCCGTGGTCGAAGAACCTCACGTAGATGCCCTCGTCGTTGCCGCCGAGCTCCTCGATGCGCGCCATCGGCCCGGTGGGGTAGCCGAGCGCCAGCTCGAACTCGTCGTAGAAATGGTGGAAGTGGTGCTGCGCCTCCGAACCACCCGACGACACCTCCACGTAGCCGTCGCCGAAGAGGGTCATCCCCAAGCTGTGCCGCATGAACGCGTAGTCGTCTGGAGCCGGCGAATGCACGGCGCCGTACAGATAGGCGTGCGGTTCTGGCGCCGTGGCCATCCACTCGGTGTAGTACTCGATGAACGTGTGCATGCTGTACGCGCAGTACGCGTTCTCGTCGAACAGGCCGTTGGTGGTCTCCCACTCGAACTCGTGGAAACGCCCGGAGTTGAGCATCAGGATCTTGTCGCCGATGACGTCGCGGATGCCCTGGGCCGTGTGGTGGACGCCCGCTGCCCACGCGTCGTCGACCCAGTCCTCACCGTGCTCGTCGTAGTCGTTGCACGAATCCGGATCGGCGCTCCCGCCGTTGACCGGGCAGCTGCGGTCCAGGTCCACGTCCGTGGTCCCGTAGGGGGTGTTCCACACGCCGTCCGAGTACACGCCGTCGTACACGGCGAAGTCCACGTGCTGGGTCATGTCGTCGATCAGGGCGTCGTTGTACCGCTGGCCGTCCACGAGGGGGCAGTGATCGGTGATGTCCCCCAGGAGGGTGTCCCCGCCGTAGGGTGAGTAGGTGTCTCCGCTGGAGTCCACCACCCGCCACTCCGATGGGTACTCGCCGCCCACACGCCGGCTGTTGATGGCGTTCCAGTCCTCGACGCAGGCCACGACGATCGTGGAGGGATCGACGGCGCGGATGGCCTCGGCGTGGTCGTTGCCACGTTCGAGGGTGACGACCAGATCGAACTTCGCGTACCACTCGGGCTCGGCGGAGCTCCAGTGGAAGATCCCCACCCGTGGGTAGGGAGGATCGAGGCGATCGTAGGGAAGATCGGTGTCGTCGTCGGCCTGGCTGTCGTCGTCCGCGTCGTCGTCGTCCGCGGCCGAGTCGTCATCCGAAGGGGGCGTCCCGTCTTCACACGAACAGCTCGCACCCCAGGGGCCCAGCCCGAGCAGCGCCAGGACAAGCACTCCCACGATGTTCCTCATGAGACCTCCCGGACTCGATCCTTCCACCGAGCCGAGGGGATTGCGAGCGCCGACGAGTGATGGGCTCGCCACGACGTGGCTGCGGGGAGGAGCGGCCGACTGCGCCGTCGGCCGCCCCGCTCAGCGCAGGATCGTCCCGCAGTGAGGGCAATGGTCCGGGTCCATGGGGAGGCCATCGGACAAGCCTGGCGGCGCGGGAATCCGACCGCACGACGGGCACCTGAAGCACAGCGCCCACAACGGGATACCCACCATGAAGATGACGATGCCGATCGTACAGAGCACGTACGCGGTCATTCCCCAGACCGACTCGCATTCGCTCCCCAGGAAGATCCCCATCGCCAGGATCGAGCAGATCGCCGGCAGGAACCCACCGTAGAGGCTGATCTTCCTGCGCCGCTGGAAACGTGCGACCAGGTCGGGATCCCGCTCGACGCCCCCTCGTCTGTCCCGATGCCTTCGGTCCATCCTCACCTCTCCTGCTGCCAAGGATACCGGCATGCGTCCGTGATTTTCATTGCACTGACTACACGAGTTCATATAATCCATTTCACCAACCGGGGGCGACATGGCCGGCGGCAAGCTGCGACAGACCACCTCGATGGGCACCGTCGCCTACCTGCGGGCGGGTGACGCGGCGCGCCCGCCCGTGCTCTTCATCCACGGGATCCCCACCTCGGGCTGGCTGTGGCGCGACGTGATGCGGATGCTGCGCAACGACTTCCACTGCATCGCGCCGGACCTGATGGGGTTGGGGGACACCGAGGTGGATCCCGACCGCGTGCCGCTGCACATGGACGCCCAGGCCGAGATGCTGCTGGAGCTGATGGACGCCCTGGGCCACGAGACGTTCTCGGTGGTGGCCCACGACCAGGGGGGCGCGGCGGCCCAGATCCTCGCCGCGCGCTGGCCACACCGCGTCCGCAGCCTGGTGCTGACCAACTGCGTGGCCTACGACAACTGGCCGGTGCCCGAGATCGCCCGGTTGCAGGCCCTGTGGCAGATCCCGGTGCTGCCGCAGCTGCTCGTGCGCAGCGGTGCATTCCTGTGGCGCGAGACCCGCACCCGGTGGTCCGCATTCCGGCGCGGCGTGTTCGACGGCGCCGCACTCAGCGACGAATCCATCCGCGAGTACCTGCGCCCCCTGCACGGTTCAGCCGAGCAGCGGCGCCGGTTCGTGGCGTTCCTCCGCGCAGGACACCCCCGCTACACGCTGGCCGCGGCCAGGGGCCTGGCGACCTTCGACCGGCCGACGCTGGTGCTGTGGGGGGCTGACGATCGGTACATCTCCCCGTCCTGGGGGGCGCGGCTGGCCGAGGAGATCCCCGGCACCGTGGACTTCGAGCTGATCCCGTTCTGCGGCCACTTCTGGCAGGAGGAGCGCCCAGCCGAATTCACCGCCCGCATGGGCGCCTTCCTGGCCCGTCACGGGGCTCTCACCGAGGTCGAGACCGGCTCAGGGGAGAAGCCGGCCGAGCGCCGCGCCTGTTGAGCGCGGCAAGGAGTCCGAGATGCTGGACGACCCGATCCTGCTGACCACGCCCTGCTACCCCTACCCCACCCTGCCGGCCAACGACTCGTTGACCGACGCCACGGGCCAGCGGTTCACCAAGGGCGACGACGTCTTCTCGCTGATCTCCCACACCCACTGCTTCGCCAACCACATCCTGGCGCAGAACGTGGACACCCCGGCGGTGCTGCTTGAGTACCCCCGCTGGGACGACTTCACCGCCGAGGTGGACAGGGGCTATCCCGTGATCGGGATCAGCGCCTATCCCGTGCACATGGACCGCGTGCTCGAGATGTGCACCTACGTGCGCAAGCGCTCCCCCGCCACCAAGATCCTGCTGGGCTCCTACGCGGGCCAGGCCTTCCAGGCCAGCTTCGACGCCGAGGAGCAGGCGAAGTACGTGGACGGCGTGGTCAAGGGCGAGGGCGTGCGCTACATGCGCGAGCTGCTGGGCGAGCCCACCGATCGGCCCATCCGCCAGACCTTGATGCCAAAGGCCGGCGGCACGGTCCCGTTCATCAGCCGCTACCCGCGCGGCGCCGTGGGCTTTCTGGTGTCGGGGCTGGGCTGCATCGGCGGCTGCGACTTCTGCTCCACCACCGCCCTGTTCGACCGCAAGCGCATCGAGCTGCTGTCGCCGCAGGACCTCGTCGAGCACATGAACCTGTACTTCGAACACTTCCCCGACGTGCGCCAGGTGTTCGTGGTGGAGGAGGACCACTTCCGCCAGCCCGCCTACCTCGACGAGATGCGCCGCTACTGGATGGGCAAGCCCGAGATGATGGAGCGGGTGGACTGGTTCGGGTTCGGCTCCATCGACCACATCGGCAAGTTCGCCGCCACGTATGGCTGGGACGCCATCGCCGAGCTGGGCATCGGCACGATCTTCATCGGCGTGGAGTCCAAGTTCGCCGGCGACCACGGCTACGACAAGCGCGACGAGATCGACGCCAGCGAGTGCTTCGAGCGGCTCCACTCCATGGGGATCCGGACCGTGGGGGCGTGGATCTGCGGCTGGGACTTCCACGACCACTCCAACATCCACGAGGACCTCAACTACTTCGTCTCCCTCAAGCCCACGTACCAGCAGCTGACCCGCCTCTCGCCGTTCCCCGGCACGGCCCTGTGGGACCGCCTCAGGGAGGACGGACGGATCGAGGACGTGCCCTGGGAGGACGTCCACTTCTGGAGCGGGGCGCAGAAGAACAACGCCCTGGCGCCCCACGAGACCCTCAACCTCACCGAGTACGGCTACGACCTGCTCTACCGCACCTGGGGGCCGTCGCTGCTGCGCCGCCTCGAGGTGCTGATGAACGGCAACGAGTACTGCCGCGCCTCGGACAATCCGACGCTCCGCCGCCACCGCGCCCTGCACTTCAAGCGCCAGAGCGCCACGTTCTGGCTGCTGCTGCAGGGCATGGACCGCCTCGCCCCCAACGGCGTGGTCCGCCGCCGGGTGCGCAAGGCCGACGAGCGCTACCGTCAGATCTTCGGCGAGCCCACGCCGGTGATGAAGGCCACCGGCGCCGCCCTGGACGGCCTCGCCACCGCATTCAAGGCCCGCCAGCTGTTCGATCCCCTCAACCGCCATCCCAAGGAGGAGCCGTTCAAGCGGTATGTCTACGACAAAACCCCGATGAACGGCAGCCCGGTGCCCTACAAGACCGAGTGGCCCGGCAAGGTACCGATCCAGGTACGCTCGCAACGGATCAAGGACGAGATGAAGTACGTAGCCATCGAGAGCGCGCTGCGCGGCGTGCGCGCGGTGGGCTGGCGCAACCGCGACGCCGAGATCGACGACTACCTCACCGAGACGGTCAGGCGCCGGGCGCTGGGGTTCGGGTTCTGAGCTTCAGCTGAGCCGGGTCCCGCAATGGGGGCAGTCGTCCGGCGCGAACGGCATCGCCCCCTGGAACATCCGTGTCGGCATGCGACCGCACGTCGGACAGCGGTACATCACCAGCCACAGGATGAGCCCCACGAAGAAGATCCCTAGCCCGATGATGGCGAACACGTAGCCCTGGACCCCGAAGAAGAACTCGGCCTCCCGCTCGCCGGTGTAGCCCGCGAGGACGAGTCCCGCGGCGGCGGGGATGAAACCACCGAACGTGCCGATGTGCCGGCGACGCCGGTATCTCTCGATGAGCTGCGCCTCGACGGCGGTCGGTCGAGGTTTGTCAGGCCTGGGTATGGCCATGATCGCCTCCCCACCCCCCTACGATACCGCCAGGCGTTTCTTCCGGTGGACCCGAACCGCTTCTGGTAGGGTCGCCCCGAGGAGGGATCGTGGTTCGCGAGGCGTTCATCTTCCTGCTTTCTCTCGCCTGGATCGCTGCGTGCGCCGACACCCTGGACGACGGGCGGGATCCCCCGGGTCCCCAGGGCGACGACGACGACATCGGCGCGGACGACGACGACGACGACGACACCGGCGACGACGACGACGACGACGCTAGCACCGAGGGTCCCTACGGCACCTGCGGCGCGGGCGGCGTGGTGGGCAGCCGGGAGTCGGTCCACCTCGCGTCGGGGGAGTACCTCGTCTGGTCGCCCCCCATCGATCCCGATCACCCGCTGCCCCTGGTGGTGGGGCTCCACGGCGACGAGGGCCACCCGGACCAGGCGCTGACCTACATCTGGGGGCCGGTGTGGCAGGCGCGGCAGGACTTCCTGCTCGTGCTGCCGGTGTGTCCGGCCCACAACGGCAGCTGGTGGGACAGCGACACGTCGGCCCACGCCGACTTCATCGACGACGTGCTGCACGACCTGGCGGTGTCGTACAACGTGGACATCGATCGGGTGTACGCGGTCGGGTATTCGGGTGGGTCGACCTGGCTGTCGTGGCACGGCTTCGAGTTCCAGGACATCTTCGCCGGCATCCAGTGGACCTGTGGCGGGGCCACTCCCCACTACCAGGCGCCGCCGCAGGAGGACTGCAAGGTGGACGGGCGGTTCCACATCGCCGTGGACGACTTCCTGTGGGACGGTGCCCAGTCCACCGCCAACGCCATGGAGAACCATGGCCACGAGGTGGAGTGGGCGACAGCGTCGTGTTCGGGGCACTGCTGCACCAACACGCCCGACGACGCCCACGAGGCGCTGGACTGGTTCCTGGCGCGAACCAAGTGCGATTCCACCGCGGGGGCGGGATGCGGCTTCCTCGACGACCTGCCGTGAGCACCCACGGGGCGCGATGACCTCGGAGGAATGATGACGCGATTGTTGGCCTGTACAGGCTGCGGCGGAGAGCTGGAGTGGTCGCCCGGGCGCCATGCGGCCGTGTGCTCCCATTGCGAGACAGCGGCCGAGCTCGACGCGCCCGACTCGAAGGCCGTTCAGCGGCACCCGGTGACCCGGAGCGCGCTCAAACAGGAGCACGCCTACGGGCTGGCCACCGAGGCCGTCCAGTGTGGCGGCTGCGGCGCCACCGTGGACATGGAGCCCCACGTCGCCCTGTCGCAGTGCGCGTTCTGCGGCAGCGACCAGCTTCGCGAGTTCGACGAGGAGGACCCCACCCGGCCCGACGGCATCATCCCGCTGCGGATCACGCGCGATTCTCTGGACCGACGGCTCCGTGAATGGGCCGAGGAGGCCCCCTCGACCCCCGCGGGCGTGGCCGAGGGGATCGAGCTCGACGAACCCCAGGGGATCTACCTCCCCGCCTGGATCTTCCGGGCGCATGGGCTGTCCGACTGGGAGGCCCGCGTCGAGGCGCCCGACGGGAGGAACAACACGCACATCGAGGACCGGGCGGACCGGCACGAGCGGGAGTTCATCGACCGGCTGCTGTTCGCGTCCTCGTTCGGTGACGGGCTCGCCGACGTCTTCTTCGACACGCGGGAGCTGGTCCCCTTCGATCCGCGCTACCTCGCCGGCTTCCCGGCCGAACGGGCCCAGCGGCCCGTGGACGACGCGTGGACCGACTGCGGGCGGCAGTTCGCCGAGGAGTTCGAGGAGGACTGCCGGATGGAGGCCGAGTCCGGCGACGTGATCAAGGTCGTCGAGCTGACCGCGGAGCCGCGCTGGTCGGACGAGACCTACTTCCTGGCGCTGGTGCCCATGTGGTTCGTCACCTATCGGTACGGGGGCCAGGTCCACCGCGCCGCGGTCAACGGGTGGACCGGCGAGTGCACCGGAGAGCTACCCGCGGATCCCCGCAAGGCGTGGCTGTACAGCAAGATCGGCGAGCCGGGGAGTCCGGAACGCCGCAAGAGGATGGGGATCTACTTCTTCGTCGGGGTGTTCTTGGTGTTCTGGTTCACGGTCCTGATCCTGATCCTGACCAACGAGGGTTAGGGGCGCTGGCGCCTCACCAGCTGCCTCCCCAGCACCCGTCGCGACACGTTGAGCAGGATGAACGGCAGCCCGCCGCCCAGCCGGACGTTGTCGACGAAGACCAGGGACCACGCCAGGGCCGCCGCGGTCAGGAGCAGCATGATCGCCGAACCCGCGAGCACGGCGCGTCTCGAGGAGAGTTCCACGCCCACGTACCCCGTGGGGGAGGCTCCCGTGAGCGCGACCCCCACGAGCAGGGCGCAGGCGAACAGTCCCGCCGCCTGGAAACGGCCGAGCAGCTCGGCGAGCGGTCCCACGGGGAGGCCGAAGCCGACGGCTCCGAGGATCAGCCACAGGTTCGTGCCCAGGAGCACGGGATTGAGCCTCCCTCGCAGGGCGAGGACCGCGACCGTGACGGCCACGGCCTCCACCGCCGCCACCACGAACAGGGTGGCCGCGCGCTCCAGGTCCACGGCACCGGAGACCACGAACGACGACGCCAGGGTCAGGATCGGGGCGAACTGGATGACCTCGGCGGTGATGGCGCGAGCGCGAGACACGGTCGGATGGTACAACGAGGAGCGCGGGAGGACGACCTATGCGTGGTTGGATGGTGACGGGGATGGTGGCGCTCGCGCTGCTCGCGTCGACGGCGACGGCGGCCGAGGAGCCCGGCCCCACCGAGGTCCGCGATGCAGTGCAGCTCCGCCTCGACCAGACGTTCGGCGAGGGTGTGTTCAAGGCGCGCCGGACCCAGGCGGTGGAGGTCCGGCCCCACGCGTCGTCGAGCGACGACCAGGCGTGGCTGCTGGTGCGCTACACCACCGAGCTGAAGCTGCTGCAGGACTACCGCCTGTCCAGCTGGGACACCCTCAACATCGGCACGCTGGTCCAGCTGCTCGGCTCGAACCCCCGCGGCGTGCGCGGGGTCGCGGCCGTGGGCAACCACCGCGGCGACGTGCTTCAGATCGAGGGGACGATGGCCTTCGTGGAGGAGGCGGACCAGTGGCTCCCCTCCCTGTCCAGCGCGCGGATCGAGTCCGCCGCGCAGGCGGCCGTGACACCGTCCCCGATCCGCCACGAGCTCGAGCAGCGGATCGCCGAGATCGGGGCGTCGATCGAGGACGACGATCCGGACGCGGGGGGCCTGGATCTGGGCGCTGATCTCGAGCAGATCGTCGCCGACGTGGAGTGCCGCCTCGCCGACCGCAGGGGCATGGTGCGGCTCGCCACGGCCGCGGCCACCACCGAGTACTTCGCCCTGGGCACGGGCCTGGCCGAGGTGCTCGGCGCCGACCGCCTCCACGTACGCCAGACCACAGGCAGCGTGGACAACGTCCTGCTGCTGCACGACGGCCTCGTGGACGCCGCGCTGATCCAGAACGACATCGCCCATCTCGCCCACGCAGGCCTCGGCCCGTTCCAGGGCAAGCTCCCCATGACCGAGCTGCGGGCCCTCGCCGCGCTGTTCCCCGAGCAGGTCCACGTGGTGACGGTCCGCGGATCGGGCATCGAGACCCTGGCGGACCTCCGCGGCGCTGCAGTGGACATCGGCCCCGATGATTCGGGATCGCGGTTCAACGCCGCACAGATCCTCGCGGCCGCGGGGCTGACCCTGGGCGACCTCGCCGGGGTCCAGGGATCCGCGCCCGGGGACGCCCTGGACGACCTCGTCGCGGGCCGGATCCAGGCCGCGATCATGACCGGCGCGCCCCCCTACCCCGAGGTCTCGTCCCACGCCATCGCGGCCCCGCTGCGGCTGCTGTCGCTGACCGACGAGGAGGTGGCCGGGCTGACACGCGACGCCCCGTACCTGCTGCCCATGACCATCCCCGCGCGCACCTACCCCGGCCAGGAGGCGACCGTGAAGACCCTGGGGGTCTCCGCCCTGCTCGTGGCGCGCGAGGACCTCGCCGACGAGATCGCCGTGGAGCTCGTCGAGACGCTGATGGCCGACGACACCCCCCTGGCCCAGCACACGGTCCAGGCCTGGTACATCTCGCCGTGGACCGCGGAGCGCGGCCTGCCCCTGCCGCTGCATCCGGCCGCGGCGCAGGCGATCGAGGCGCTGCGCGCGGGCGCGGGTTCTCCCTGATCGCCCGGAGGCCGCCGATGCCGCACTCCCCTCGATTCCCCACCGTCCGTTGGCCCAGCTGGATGACCCGCCGCGCGTTCCTGCGGCTCAGCGCCGGCGTCACTGGCGGGCTGGCCGCCGGGTGCGCCCTGGGCTGGCCGCGACCCAGGGCCGCTGCGGCCGAGGGCGTGCGCGACGTGGTGGTGATCGGCGGCGGGTTGAGCGGACTCATGGCCGCGGCCTCGCTCACCGACTACGACGTCCTGCTCCTGGAGCAGGGGGCCGTGGCCGGCGGGCGGATCTGCACGGGGACCTGGAAGGACTTCACCTACTCCATGGGCGCGGCGTACATGGGCACGCCCGATCGCGAGATGAACCGCTTCTTCCACGAGCTGGGGGTCGAGCCGATCCCGGTGCCACCGCCGGTGGACGGCATGGCCCGCGGCGGCAAGCTGTACCCGGGGGACTACTTCGCCGCCGCGCTGGGCTCGTCCGATGCGCTGAAGGACTACAAGCGCATGGCCCGGGAGCTCAAGGCCCTGTGCGACCTCGGGCTCGAGGAGGCGGTGTACTCGGGCGATCCCTCCACCCTGGAGCGGTTCGGGCCGCTGGACCAGCTGACCATGGAGACCTGGCTGCAGGTCCACGGCATCGATCCGATGGTGCAGCGGCTGGTGGACGTGGAGAACCGCGGACTGTTCGGTGTGGGCAACCGCGACTTCTCGCTGCTGTTCGACGTGCCGGAGCTGGCGTACAACTTCCACGAGCCGTTCCTGGCGCTGGAGACCATGCCGGACGGACCGGTCCCCGACTTCCACGAGTACCGGCCCGACGCCCCCATCGGCGGCGTGGACACCTGGACCTTCCCCGGCGGGATGATGGAGGTCGTAGACGCCATGACCGGCCACCCGGAGCTGGCCGGGCGTGTCCAGACCGGCGCGGCGGTCACGGACGTGATCGTGAACGACGACCGCACCGTCACGGTCCACTACCGCCAGGGTGGACGCCGCCGCTCCGTGCGCGCGTACGCCGCCGTCCTGGCCACGCCGGCGCCCGTCACAGCGGCGGTGACCTCGGGAGGCTTCTCGGAAGCGGTCACCGAGGCGCTCGAAGCCGTGGACTACACCACCTACGTCACCCTGGCGCTGTACACGTCGCGGCGGATGTTCCACAACGCCTGGAACATCGCCTGCCTCGACACCTGCTTCACCACCCTCAACGACGCGGTGCGCACGCAGGTGCCGATGGAGCACACCGGCGAGTCCGTGCTGGGGGTGGCCATGCCGCCGCGGCTGGAGGGCCCGCAGGCCCTGCTGGCGGTTCCCGACGCTGAGATCGTCGACCGGGCGGTCAGAGACGCCGAGCGCTACCTGCCGGGGGTCGGTGACGCCGTGCTGGGCCACGATATCCACCGCTTCGAGCACGCGTTCCCGGTGTTCGGCCCGGGCTACCGCAAGATCCTGCGCACCCTGCACGACGATCCCACGACCCGCGGGCCCCTGTTCCTCGCTGGCGACTACACGGTCTACCCGACCCTCGGCGGCGCCGCGGTCAGCGGTGACCTGGCCGCAGCTCGCGTCCATGCGTATGCAGAGACCCTGGGCTGACCGGGAGGACCCCGACGATGCAGACCTACACCAAGACCCGCCCCATCGAGGACAACCCCGACTTCGAGGCCCAGCGGGACGCCGCCCGCGAGGCGCTGGACCTCTCGACCGTGGACGAGCCCATGGTCCGCCTGATCCAGGACCTCAACCGGCTGCCCCACGTGTTCACCCAGCAGTGCTGCTTCGGCCACTTCGTGGGCGATGGCGAGACCGACACGAGCACCCTCGCGCCGCCCCCGCCCATGGGCAAGAAGCCCATGGAGTACCGCCTCGCCTACCTGGCGTTCTGTGTGAGCGACGACGACCGCGGGCGGGCGTTCCTCGAACGGGTCCGCGACCTGCGCGATCTCGATCCGAAGTACATCCAGGTGTGCAGCGCGGACTGGTTCTGGGACCAGCAGGTCAACTCCTTCGCCATCCAGGTGAGCCCCAAGCGGATGCGCAAGCTCGACTCGATGACCCTCGACGGCAAGGAGATCCGCCACGTGTCCCACGTGCGCACCCAGCTGTGGCGACGATTCTCCGACGCGGTGAAGAAGGAGCTGGAGCGCTCCTGAGCGGAGAAACACGGGCCGGTCGTGTTATGGTCGAGTCGGGACCGGGAGGAGGTCGGGGATGAGCGCCACGGTCACCCTGCGTCACGCCAAGGACGAGGATCTCGAGGCCGTGCTCGCCATCGAGCGCGCGGCGTTCGGTGAGGACGACGAGGCCGAGCTCGTTCGGGCCCTGCTGGACGACGACACGGCCAGGCCGATCGTGTCGATGCTGGCCGTGGCGGCGCGGGAAGCTGTCGGACACGTCCTGTTCACCCGCGCTCGCCTGTCAGACCCCTCCATGGAGGCGCTGATCCTCGCGCCGCTGGCGGTGACCCCCGAACTCCAGCAGCTCGGCATCGGCGCCGCCCTGACCCAGCGTGGCCTGGCCGAGGCCCGCCACATGGGAATGCAGCTGGTGTTCGTCCTGGGCCACCCGTCCTACTACCCCCGCTTCGGCTTCGCACCGGCGCTCCCCCACGGGCTCGAGCCCCCCTACCCCATCCCCCCCGAAGCGGCCGAGGCCTGGATGGTCAAGGAGCTGCGCGAGGGGGCGCTGGAGGCTGCGACCGGCACGGTGATGGCCGCCGACGCCTTGATGAAACCCGAGTACTGGCGCGAGTAGGTTCAGGCCGCGGCGCGCGCGTGGTCGGCGATGGCGCCGACGATCTGCGGCCACAGAGGCCGCGGCAGATCGTGACCCATGCCCTGGATCCGCACCAACCGGGCCCCGGGCACGGCCCAGGCCGTGGCCCGGCCGCCCCGCGGTGGCATCAGCGGATCCTCGTCTCCGTGGATCACCAGCGTGGGCACCTCCACCCGGCGCAGGGCGCGCCAGCGGCTGCCCGTGGCCAGGATCGCCGCCCACTGGCGGGCGAATCCGTCCGGGGTCATCCCCCGGTGGATGCAGCGCTCGATCACGTCGCGCAGCTCGTCCTCGGGCGCAGGGTGGCTGCGGCTGCCGATGGTGCGCAGGACCCCCACCATGTGATCGACGGCGGCCGGCCCCTGCGTGGGTCCCCGCCTGGTGATCGCCGCGAGGGCGCGCGGTTGCCCCAGCGAGTCCAGCCGGCTGCCCGTGCAGGACATGATCGACGTCAGGGAGCGGGCGCGGGCCGGGTGCCGGATGGCGAACGTCTGGGCGATCATGCCACCCATGGACGCGCCCACCACGTGGGCCGATCCCAGGTGCAGGCCGTCGAGCAGGCCGGCCACGTCGTCGGCCATGTCCTCGAGGCTGTACGGCGCGGGCACGGGGCGCCCGAGGAAGCGCCGCGCCATGAGGGGCCACGGGGACGGCACGCCCAGGTGATCGAGCCGAGACGATCGTCCCACGTCGCGGTTGTCGAACCGGATGGCGGTGAAGCCCTGCTCCTGGACGGCTCCGTAGAATCCCTCGGGCCAGTTCACCATGGGCGCGCCGATACCCATGATCATGACCACTGGCGGGCCCTCGCCCGCGGACTCGTATGCGATGTCGATGCCGTTGCTGCGGACGGTTCCGAACGTCACGACGTTCCCCCCGAGGCCCCTAGTTGTACGAGAAGATCCACAGGGGCACGGTGGCGTACCCCCCCTCGATGCCCTCGCCCGGCTCGTAGCTGTTGGACGAATCCGCGAACACGGTCCCCATCACGGCCCAGGAATCGTAGAGCCCCAGCCCGCCCACGTCGCCGTTGGCGGCCTCGAAGTAGTGGACGTTGTAGGTCCCGGCCCCGTAGGCGCTGTCGGCGGGTTTGACCCAGACCCCCTCCATCGGCCCGAAGCCATACGCCGTCTCGGCGATGGGCCCGAACTCGTCGCACCAGCTTCCCAGGGTGCCGTCGGACATGCCCACGGAGTAGATGTCGTCGACGAACTGCTCGGTGGCGAGGTTGGGCACCGTCTGGATCAGGTCGCAAGAGATCACGGCGAGGGGGCTGATGAGCCACTGGAGGGCGCCGACGGGATCTCCGCCGCCGACGTAGTCGTCGTAGGACGCCGGGCAGTCGTCGTAGGACGAGGTCAAGGAGTCGAAGGTCACCGCCAAGTCGATGAACGTATGGTAGTCCGGCCCCAGGTTGGGGCTGACCGAGGGGTAGGAGGCGTCGAAGCCGAACTGGTACGAGCACACGATGTTCTGCAGCGAGGCGTCGTCGAGCATGTGCCAGGTCAAGTCCACATCGGCCGTACCCGGACCTGCACCGCCGCTGGCATCGAAGAACACCTCGAACGAGCAGCCTCCCGGCTCCGAGGGCATCGCGTCGTCGTCGTCGTCGCCCACCGTGTCGTCGTCGTCGTCGACTGCGTCGTCGTCGTCCCCCACCGCGTCATCGTCGTCCCCCACCACGTCGTCGTCGTCGTCGGCTTCGCTCGTGTCGTCGTCGTCCCCGACCACGTCGTCGTCGTCGTCGGTGGCTTGGCTGTCGTCGTCGCCCGTGTCGGGAGCGGGCGGCACACAGGCGATCAGCCCTACGGGGAGCAAACAGGCGATGAGCATGGCCAGGGTGCGCGTCATCGGGTCATCTCCATTTCCGGGGACTGGCCCCTGGTGTCTGATACCATGCAGGTCCACGGACCGCGACACCATCGGGACACGGGTGATGATGCGAAAGACACTACCATGGACGCTGCTGGTCCTCGCCGCCCTGGGGCTGCGCTGCGCCGCACCCCAGGACGACGGGCCGGGCCGCCGCTACATCGGCGATCTCGCCTCGACGAGCTCCGGCATCGTCGGCGGCCACACCACCACGGGCTGGGACTCGGTGGTCTTCCTGGGCATGTGGGACGGGGGCTACGGCAGCATCTGCTCGGGCACGGTCATCTCCCCCGACGTGGTGCTCACCGCCGCCCACTGCCTCGAGGGTTTCCACGGTGACGTGGAGGTCTACTGGTGCGACGAGTGCTACCAGGGGGAGTACCTGGTCTACGACACCTACCGGATCTCCGACAGCCATCACATGCACCCCCAGTACGACTGGGGTACCTATGACGTGGTCAACGACATCGCCGTGGTGGTCCTGCACAGCACCGCGCCCACCGATCCCATCCCGATCAACCGCGACACCCCGGCCTACAGCTGGCTCGGCGGCTCCAACCCCCTGACGTTCATCGGCTTCGGCGACACGGGCTACAACTACAACAACTCCGGCACCAAGCGGGAGGTGGACATCCCGGTCAACGACTGGGACTCCCAGTTCCTGCTGTACTCGGGTGCGTCCCACAACACGTGCCAGGGTGACTCGGGCGGCCCGGCGATGACCGACCACCAGGGCAGCTGGCGCGTAGCGGGCGCGACCTCGTGGGGAAGCGGCGAGAGCTGCACCAGCGAAAGCGGCAGCACGCGCGTGGACCTGTTCGCGTCGTGGATCGACGGCTACACCGGCGGCTGGATGCCCGACGACGATGACGACGACGCGGCCGACGACGACGACGACGCCCAGCCCGACGACGACGACGACGTCCAGCCCGATGACGACGACGTCCAGCCTGACGACGACGACGTCCAGCCCGATGACGACGACTTCACCCCCGACGGCAACCTGCCCCCGCCGCGGGTCAAGGACGACTACCACGATCCGGTCGGCCTCTCCTGCGTGGGCAGCCTCGGCAGCACGCGTGGGCCCGCGTGGATGGCCATCGTGTTGCTGGCAGCGCTCGCTCTGAGGCGCCGGTGAATCCTAGGCGACGCCCTCGGCGAACATCGCGGCGATGGACGCCATGTCCCCGCGCTTGCGGGGATCGCTGGCCAGGGCCGAGACGATGGGCCGGACGAAACGATCGGGTACCCGCTGCGGTAGACGCGCGCGGTCCACGTCGAGGACCGCTTCGCGAATCTCCTCGACAGACTCCCCCGGGAAGGGCAGCTCGCCGGTGATCATCTGGTACAGCATCGCGCCGAAGGCGAACACGTCGGCCGCGGCAGTGGAGGGCTCGCCGTAGAACCGCTCGGGGGCCATGTACCACGGCGTGCCGTGTACGAACTCGGCCCGCTGGGGGGCGGCGCTGTCGTCGGGATCGCTGCTGACCGGTTCGGGCAACACCTCCTGGCCGCGGAACCGGGCCACGCCGAAGTCGAGGATCTTGGGTTCGCCGTCCGGGGTGAGGATCACGTTGCCGGGCTTGAAGTCGCCGTGGACCAGGTCCGCGCGGTGGCAGGTGGCCAGGGCCGACGCGAGCGCGCCTGCGATACGGTACGCCTCGGCCAGCGAGTACCGCCCCTCGCGCATCCAGCGAGACAGGGTCTTGCCCTCGAGCAGCTCCATGACGATCACCGGCAGCGAGTCAGGCTTCTCCACCGAGTACACGGTGCACACGTTGGGGTGGTTCAACGCCGCTGCGGCGCGCGCCTCGCGTAGAACCGCGTCCACGTCGGCGGGCGACTCGGGACGTAGCACCTTCAGCGCAACGTCCCGCTCCAGCCACAGATCGTTGGCCCGGAACACCCGGGCGAACGTGCCGTCGCCGAGGGTCTCGTTGATGCGGTAGTGGCCGAGGATCGTGCCCTTGCGCAGCAGCATGCCCGGATCGAGGGTGCCGTCGCCGAGCTTCCAGCTGGAGCCGCACAGGCCGCCCTTGCGCAGGGCGTCGAGCACGCGCAGCGGCTCCTCGGCCCCTCTGCCGACGGCCACCGGGTGGACCACCTGGTACTGCAGCAGCCCATGGGGATCGATGATGAACAGCCCGCGCGTGGCCACGCGCTCGGTCTCCAGGTAGACGCCGAAGCTGCGGGCGATGTCGCCGCCCGTGTCGCTGGCCAGGGGGAACCGCAGCGGCCCCACCCCCCCGTCCGACGGCGCCGTGTCGATCCACTCCTCGTGGAAATCCACCGGATCGACGCTGATGCCCACCACGTCGCAGTCCCGCTCGCGGAACTCGTCGATCTCCGCGCTGATGGCGATCAGCTCGGTGGGGCAGATGAAGGTGAAGTCCCGCGGATAGAAGACCACGGCCACCCAGCGGCCGCGGTGCTCGGAGAGGTCGAAACGTCCGGGGTGTCCTTGATGGGGCCGGGTGCATGGCAGGTCGAATGCCGGGGCCGGTTGCCCCACCTGGAGTCCAGTCGAAACAGCACTCATCTCCGCCTCCCTTTGTGAGTCTTGGCTAACTATAGACACCTCGACAAATTTTTCCCAAGATTTCTTCAATTTCCAAAAAACCCGAACGAGGAGGGCTACGGAGCGGGTTCGATGTCCCGGCTGATCAGGGCGGCGCCGGCGAGCAAGGTGAGGCTCGCCAGGACGAGACAGCCTGCGGCGAAGGCGAGCTGGAGTCCGATCCCCCTGGAGAGGTTCTCCACGAGGACGAACGTGGACGCCAGGCCGAGGAGGCTGACGAAGAAGCAGACGTACTGCACCGAGGTGCGCACGTCCCGCGACCGCGCCGAGATGACCGTCCCCAGAGCCCCCACCAGCGCCGCCGAGAGGGGGGCGCCGAGCAGGTAGGCGACCCACCACGCGCCGTCGAGATGGAACATCAGCGTGTGGCCGGTGCGCTCGGCGAACGAGAACGCGATCATCGATCCGGGCCCCACGAAGACCAGGTGCAGGGCCGTGGGGATCGCCAGGACTCCCAGGAGCTTGCCCAGCAGGAGCTGCCGCCGCGACATGGGCGCCAGCATCAGGAAAGGCATCGCCCCGCACGTCCTGTCGTGGAGCACGGAGTACCCGGACAGGTAGGCCACGAACAGGGGCAGGTTGGCGAACAGCATCGTCAGGATCGCGAGGACGCCCATCATCAGGCCCGTGTCCGCGTCCGCGCCGATGGCGGCCGCCTGCTCCCTGAGCAGCTTCCCCTGGACCGGGTCCTCGAGGACCGAGCAGAGGAAGTGGACCAGCGCCGAGGGGAGTACAAGGTAGAACACGTAGCTGAACACCAGGATCCCCAGCATCCACGGCTGCCGCCAGTGCTCCAGCACCTCCGCCCGCGCCACGTGCAGCACCGCGTTCATGGAGCGCCCACCCCGTCCAGCCACGCCTCCAGCAGAGGACCCGCGGCTGGACGCCCTCGATGCGAGAACGACACGGTCCGCTTGACCTCCCCGTCCAGCAGCAGCACCCGGTCGCACACCGCCTCGGCCGCCGCCAGGTCATGGGTCACCAGGACACACGCGAGGCCGTCGTCGGCGCGCGTGCGCAGCTCGCCATAGAGGCTGTCCGAGGCCACCGGGTCCAGGTTGGCCGTGGGCTCGTCGAACAGCAGCAGCTTCGGCGACAACAGCAGCGCCCGCACCAGGGACAGCTTCTGTTGCATGCCCGTGGACCAGCGCCCCACCCGATCGTCCAGGCCGTCACGCAACGCCAGCGAAGCGAGCAACGGCTCTGCGCGCGCCGTGACCTCGTCCCGGGACAGGCCGTACAGCCCCCCGAAGTGGCGCAGGTTCTCCCAGCCCGTGAGCAGGGGGTACAGGCCAGGGCGCGCGGTGACGAGGCCCACCAGCCCCGCCGAGGTCAACGCGAGCTCGTGCGCTGCGATACCGCAGACCTCCACCGAACCGGAGGAGGGCCTCAGCAGCCCCGCCAGAAGCAACAACAGGGTGCTCTTGCCCCCGCCGTTGGGGCCGACGACGCCGAGCACCTCGCCGGCGCGCAGGGTCACGCTCACCGAGGACACCACGTCACGATCCCCGAAGCGGCGGCCCAGGTCCCGGGCGACCGCGACGACCTCCTTGCCCTTGCGTTTCGCCAAGATCAGCCGTCCTCGAGGCGGTCGAGGATGTCGCGGATGCGCATCACCAGGGTGGGGATGTCGTAGGGCTTCTGCAGCAGCTCCACGTCCATCCCCTGGAGCGCCGTGAGGGGGCTGGCGTCGGCCCCGTAGCCCGTGCTGAACAGCACCGGCAGGTCGGGTCGCTCCCGGCGCATCTCCTCGTAGGCCTCGACGCCGCCGCGCAGGGGCATCACCACGTCGAGCACGGCGAGGTCGATCCCGTCGGGATCGCCGTGGAACAGCTCCACGGCCCGGTCGCCGTCAGGGGCTGCGAGGACCTCGTAGCCCTCCCGCGTGAGGCCGCGGACCACGGCGCTGCGGATGGAGTCGTCGTCCTCGGCCAGCAGGATGCGCTCGCCCGCGGCCATGCGCAGGCTGTACTCCGAGCTCTCGTCCCAGGAGAGCTGGACGCCCTCGGTGAGGGGGAGGTACACGCGGAACACGCTGCCCTGGCCCGGACGGCTGGTGACCCGGATCAGGCCACCGTGTTGCTTGATGATCCCGTGGGCCGTGGACAGGCCCAGGCCGGTGCCGTGCTCGGGGCCCTTGGTGGTGAAGAACGGCTCGAACAGGCGATCGACCACGTCGGCGTCCATGCCCAGGCCGCTGTCCTCGATCGTGAGACACGCCGTGGTGCCCTCGTCGACCCAGGGGTGCGTGCGAGCGAGCTCGTAGCCGACCTCGGCGGTGCAGGTGCCGATCCGGAGTTCCCCGCCAGTGGGCATGGCGTCGCGGGCGTTGATGCACAGGTTGTAGACCACCTGCTCGAGCTGGCCGCGGTCGGCCTTGATCAGGGACTGCTGGAGTTGCAGGTCGAACTCCACGGCGATGTGCTCGCCGCTGACCCGGCGGATCATCCGGCCCATGCCCAGCAACAGCTCATCCAGGTCCACCAGCTCCAGATGCAGCAGCTGACGGCGGCTGAAGGCGAGCAGCTGCTCCACGAGGCGGGTCGCGCGCTGGGCGTTGACGCGGACCTCGTCGAGGTCCTCTCGCGCCGGGTGGGCCGGTGGGAGCTGGTCCAGGGCGAATCCGAGGTGCATCAGGATCGCCTGCAGGATGTTGTTGAAGTCGTGGGCCACCCCGCCAGCCAGCCGTCCCACGGTCTCCAGCCGCTGGGCTTCCTGCAGCTTGGCGTCCACGGCCTCGTTGCGTTCGTCGCGGTCGTCGCGATCGCCCATGGGATCTCCCAGGTGGTTCCCGAGCTTCATATCACGGCTACGCCGCGGCCGGCGCGTTCACCTTGGCGTTCATCGTCGGCGTCACCTCGCTGCTACGATGGCTACAACCGGGGTGGATGGGCAATAGAGCGCGAACGCGGCCGGGGAGGAATCCATGCGAATCGAACTCCTCGCGGTCCTGTTCGCGGCGCTGTCGTGGAGCCTCGCGCCCGGGTGCGCCGGCTCCTGGGGCGGCGACGACGACACCTATGGAGACGACGACGACGACGACAACGGGGGCGACGACGACCTCGGCGACGACGACGGCGCAGGGGAGGACCAGGACCACGACGGCTACACCACCGCCGAGGGGGACTGCGACGACAACAACCCGGGCGTCCACCCTGGCGCGACAGAGAACCTCAACGGCGTCGACGACGACTGCGACGGCCAGATCGACGAGGACTTCGACGACTACGACGACGACAACGACGGGTTCTCCGAGCAGGCCGGGGACTGCGACGACACCAACCCGGGCATCCACCCCGGCGCCGAGGAGCATTCCAACGGCGTGGACGACGACTGCGACGGCCTCATCGACGAGGACACCCCGGAGTACGACGACGACGGCGACGGCTACAACGAGCTCGAAGGCGACTGCGACGACTACGACGCCAGCGCCTTCCCCGGCAACACCGAGGTCCCCGGCGACGGCGTGGACAACGACTGCAACGGCCAGGTGGACGAGGTCCTGGAGTGCGACTGCCCGGGCACGTACTCCCCGGCCGAGGCCATGGACATCTGCTCCGGTGTCACCGGCGAGAGCATGATCGGCAGCGGCAGCCAGACCGGCATCGTGGCCAACTACGGCTCGCAGATCTACCCGCGATTCGGCTGCCAGCTCTACGCCATGCACACCGGCGTGATGTACGAGGACCCGGCCCAGCTGGGGACGGACATGGGTACCTCGGTGACCGAGTGGGACTTCACCGGCCACACGGTGAACTGTGGATCACAGCCCCCCGCGGGCACGGACACCAAGCGGGACCTCGTGGGGGTCGAGTACCGGCTTCAGGTGCCGGCCAACACGAACTCGTTCTCGGTGGACTTCATGTTCGTCTCGTCGGAGTTCGAGGAGTGGGTCTGCACCCAGTTCAACGACACCTTCGAGATCTACCTGGAGTCCAGCGCGCTCAACCCCACGGACTTCCCCGACCACGACGGTGATGGGATTCCCGAGGGCAACGTGGCCTTCGACGGCGCGGGCAAGCCCATCACCGTCAACAACAACTACTTCGTGCTCACCGACTGCTCGACGCTGTACTACCTCACCGGCTTCTCGGGGCTCGGCTACGCCCTCGAGCCCGGGTTCCCCCCGGCCACCCCCTGCACCGGCCCCACCGGCCACACCAACGACGCCGGCGCCACCGGCTGGCTCACCACCACCGCGCCGGTCACGCCCGGCGAGATCATCACCCTGAAGTTCTCCATCTGGGACGAGGGCGACGGGATCTACGACTCGATGGTCTTCATCGACAACTTCTACTGGGACACCCAGGTGGTCAACGACCCGGAGACCGACTAGCGCTCGCAGCGAGCATCCCACACGCCGCGCCGGCCGCTGCGCCGCCGGAGTACCGCCGCACCACGGGCACACCCAGGGAACGCAGGCCGTCGCGGAAGGCGTCCAGCTCCGCGGTCGTGGCGCGCCGATAGGCGCTCGCGCCGATGTCGTTGACGTCGATGAGGTTGACGCGCAGGGGTACGTCGCCGAGCAGGCGGCGCAGGCCCTCCACCTCGTCGGGGCCGGTGTTGATGCCGCCCAGCACGACCCAGGCCACGGTCACGCGATCGCCGATGGCCGCGGCGTGCTCGCGGATGGCGCCTGCGAGCTCGTCCAGGGGCCATCGGGCGGCCGCGGGCATGAGTGTTGCGCGGCGCTGTTCGTCGGTGGAGGTCAGCGAGACGATCAGCCGATGGCGGTGACCGTCGCGGGTGTACCGGCGGATCGCCGGCACGATGCCCGCGGTGGAGATGCTGACGGCCTCGGCCTTGATCCGCCCACCACAGGGGTGGGACAGCAGCCGGGCGGCCCGGAGCACCTCCCGGGGATTGAGGAGGGGCTCGCCCTGGCCCATGAACACGGCGCCGGTGACGGCTCCGGGCGCCTCGTCCCGCACGGCGGCGAAGGCCGCGACCATCTCCCACGCAAACAGGTTCCGGGTCAGCCCCAGCTTGCCGGTGGCGCAGAAGTCGCAGCCCAGCGAGCACCCCACCTGAGACGACAGGCACACCGTGAAGCGATCCGCGCGCTGCAGCGGAATGCGCACGGCCTCGGTCAGGGCGCCGTCCGGGGAGCGCAACAGGTACTTCACGAAACCGTCGTTCGCGTCCTCGACACGCTCGAGGACCTCCAGGGGCGCGCGAGACGTCAGCTCCTCCACCGCCCGTTCCACCACCCGGGGCACCGGCCGCGCCGTGGGGAATCCCGGCGCGCCGCGGCCCACCACATGGGCGATCACCCGCCGCGCCTCGCCATCGCGGACCGATACCCCGGCCTCGCGCAGGAGCGCGGCCAGATCGCGCGGCCGCAGGCCCAGCAGGTGGGGGTGCATCCGGGCTATCGACTGAACTCGGTGAAGGGGGCGTTGTAGGTCTGGGCGGGGTCCACGGTGAAGCTGTACGACCGCTGCTGAGGTCCGCCGCAAGCTCCGCACTCGAGGCGCAGCGAGTGGCTGCCCGGCGGGATCTCGCGGTCCTTCAGCGGCGTGGTACCCAGCAGCTCGCCGTCGAGGTACACGCTGGCCCACGGGCGGGCGTTGATGGAGATGTAGGCCGTGGCCGAGGAAGAGGTTACGGCAGGATCGTCGGCGGGCTGGATCGGAAGCAGCGGCTCCGGCGTGGCGGACTCGGCGACCGGCTCCCTGACGGCGTCCCCGACAACGTCCTCGACGACGTCCCCGGCAACGTCCTCGACAAAATCGTCCGGCGGCGGCGGCGGGTCGAGGATCGGGATCGCCGGGCCGTGGTCGGAGTAGTCCCCCACCACGACCACCGGGGAGACGATCCCGTCGGAGTCGGACCTGGCGAGCATCGTGTACCCCACGATCACCCCGGCCACGCCCACGAGTCCGGACACGGCGATGGCCAGGCAGCCCACGGCGGCCACGGCGACGAGGGCCATCCGTCCGAACCGCCGTTGCTCCGTCGAGGCGCGGGGTTCGGGGACGCGCGTGAGCACCGTCGGCGCGTTGCTCTCGTCGCCCTGTTCCGTGGGGGTCGTCCAGCGGTTGGACTCCTTTGCGAGATCCTGCTCGAGGGAGGCGAGGTCGTCGATGGGGGCGGCCCGGCCCTGCTCGATGCGGGGCAGCAGCCCGGACACGAAGTCCTCCACCTCGGGCACGGTGGGGTGACGCCCGGCGAGCCGGCGCACGTCGTGCCCCATGCTGCGCGCGTACTGATATCGGGATGCCTGGTCCCGCGCGAGGGCCCGCTGGAGGATCGGCGTGATTCCCTGCAGCCGCGCCTCGGCCACGGTGAAGGACAGGGTCAGGTCGCCCTCGAGGATGGCGGCGAACAGCTCCTCCAGCCCGGAGTGACTGAACAGGGGCTGCAGGGTGACCATCTCGTACACCACCGCGCCCAGGGCGAAGATGTCGCAGCCGGGGCGCAGGGGTTTCTCGCCGAGGATCTGCTCGGGGGCGATGTACTGGGGCGTGCCGCGGATCACCTCGGCGGCGGTGGTCTGGAACAGGTTCGACGCCGCCTTGGCGATGCCGAAGTCCATGATCCGGGCCACGCCGTGGCGGTCCACCAGGATGTTGCTGGGTTTGACGTCGCGGTGGATGACGTTGAGGGCGCGGCCGTCCGGGTTCTTGAGGGTGTGGGCGTAGTGCAGCCCGCGACAGACCTGCTCGGTCAGCCCGAGGACCACCGACGCGGGCAGGGGGCGGTCCTCGGCCCGGCGGTGGGCGATGATGTCCGCCAGCGTGACGCCGTCCACGTACTCCGCGGTGATGAAGTAGCGGTCGGCGACCTGTCCGAACTCCAGCACGTTGACCACGTTGGGGTGGTGCAACATCCCGCCGACGCGGGCCTCGTTGACCATCTCGCGGACGAACCCGTCGTCCGACTCCACCACCTGGGACCGCAGCACCTTGACCGCCACGCGCTTGGTGAATCCCATGGGACCGGAGACCGCGGCCTCGTACACCACGCCGTGGGAACCCGAGCCGAGCTTGCGCACGATCTGATACTTGCCGAACTCCGCGCCGGCGCGCTGCTCGTCCTGGGGAGCCATACGGAGATCCTACTCCACCCGGATCTCCACGTCGTCGATGGTCCAGCCGACGTCGGTGGAGCCCTGGTCGGAGCCGAACAGGAAGCGGAACTGGAACTCCTCGACGCGCAGGTCGTCGCCGAGGTTCACCGCGACCTCCACCCAGTCCTCGACGCTCTCACCCCAGCCCTGGTTGCCCCAGAGGTCGTGTCCGTCGCCGCCACAGCCCTCGAAGTTGCCCTCGATGACGCCCGTGAAGCCGGGTACGGGCGAATGGGTGATCCAGGTCTCGCCGCCGTCCGACGACAGCTGCACGCTGCCTCCGTCGTACAGGGTTCCTGACTGGGATGTCTCGAACCTGTAGATGTGCCAGAACCGCAGGGTGAGTCCCTGTCCGGTGCCCTCACACGCCGAGAGGTCGAGGATGGGTGAGACGAGCTCACCAGCGTTGCAGTCGTCGTAGTCCCCTGTGCGATTCGTGGCCCAGCACTGGTCTCCGGAGTAGCACGCGTGCTGGACGTCCTCGCCCAGGTCCCACGGGTCGTCGAAGCCGTCGTTGGTGTCGCCGTGGGTGAAGCCGCCGTCGTCGGACTCGAAGTCGAAGAGCACCTCCGCCTCACCGCACGCCCCGGAGTTGTCGTCGTCGTCGGCCACGTCGTCGTCGTCGGCCACGTCGTCGTCGTCGGCCGCGTCGTCGTCGTCCGAGACGTCGTCGTCGTCGTGCATGAACGTCAGGCTCCCGCCGCAGCCGACCAGCAGCCACGAGCAGGCCACGAAGCCCCCGATCGATAGGTAGGTCAGTCTCTTCATCGGTTCTCCCACGATGGACCGTTGAGGTCGTCAGGGCGAGTCGTCGCCGACCGACAATCTCGCCGCAGCAGTCTAGCAGTCCTCGGAGAATCGATTGTCAGCATGGTATGAAACCAACATGAACCGTACTCCTGTTCCGGTCGTCGTCGCCGTCCTGCTCGCCGCGCTCCTCTTCGTGCCGCCGGCTGCCGCAGATCCGCCCGGCTGGCAGGCCCTCGCCTCCCTCCCGTGGGGCGGCCAGCCTGGCCAGGTCGGACTGTCCGAAGCGCGCGAGGACGAGCTGCAGCGCGGGCCCCACGGCATCGCGGTCTCTCCGCTGGGGTGGATCGCGGTGGTGGACCGCGAGGGGGGCCGGGCGTCGATCCTGGACGACGAGGGGCGCTGGGTCCGCGACGTGGTGATCCCCGGGCACCCGGGCGAGGCCGCGCTGCTCGCCGACGGGCGGCTGGCCGTTGCCGACGCGCTCGACGAGCGCCTGGTGCGAGTCCTCGGGGCAGGCGGCGGCCGATTCCGCACCCCTCGCTGGGCGCTACCGCCCACGCGGCTCGTGCCGATCCTGGATCCGGCGGGGGGCTGGATCGTCCAGGGCATCGATCCCTTCCAGCTGAGGCTTCCCCTGGCCGAGCAGGAGCCCCAGCCGGGCGCCCTCGACCGGGGCGTCCCCGCCCCCGACGGAGAGGCCGCGGTGGTCGTGTACAAGCGGGGCGAGGAGCTGTTCGTCGAGTTCGACGGCGAGGTGGTGGTCTCGTCCACCGACGCCTGGCCCCTGGACACCGGCATGGCCTCGGGCGCCGCAGCGGTCCTGGCCACGGACGGCGCCTCGGCCGTGCTGGCGCTGGAGGCGGTGTCCACGGACGCGGCTCCCATCCGAACGCGCCGGACCGTGGTGAGGGTCGACGCCGACGGGAGCTGGGGCGAACCCCTGCTCCTGCCCGATCCCGGGCCCGTGGTCATCCCCGACGATCTGGCCGCCCTCCCCGACGGGCGTGTCTTCTTGCTGGTCTCGGGGGTCGACGGCTGTCAGCTGTTCACCGGCCTGGCCGAGGGGGCGCGCCGATGAGGTCCCTCGCGATACTGCTCGCCCTCGTCCTCGCCCTCCCCGCTGCGGCGCTGACCCGCGACGACGCCATCGACACGGCCATGGGGTATTGCTTCCACGAGTGGTACTGCAGCTCGTCCAACCTCTCGGTGGACGCGTCCTGCTCCGCGTCGTGGACGTCGGACTACTCGGTGGGCTGGTGGACCGGGCTGCCCTACGACTGGGGCGGCTACATGACCCTGAGCGAGTTCGACTCCCAGATCGCCTCGGGGTACGGCGCCGGCTCCCACTCCTGGCACGGGATACTGTGGTGCACCGCCGGCCTGGACTGCTCGGGCTTCGTCAGCCAGTGCTGGCACGAGGGGCACTACACCACCTCCACGCTGTCGTCGATCTCCTACACGGTGTCCCAGTCGGACATCCTGCGCGGCGACGCCATGAACAACCCCAGCAGCCACGTGGTGCTGTACGCCCACGAGACCGACGCGGGCAAGCCGGTGTTCTACGAGTCTTCGGGCAAGGTCCGGCTCTACATCCCCAGCTCCGGCTGGTCGTACCTGTCCGCCTACTCCCCCGCGCGCTACGACAACATCACCAACGGCACGGCCCGCGGCACCGCGTCCGATCCCATCACCATCGGCTCGTTCCCCTACGAGACCTTCGACGCCACCGCGGGTGCGGGCAGCGACGTGTTCGACGCGTACTCGTGCGCTCCCACCACCGGCGAGTCGGGCCCCGAGCGGGTGTACCGCGTCAGCCTCGCCCAGTCCGGCGTCCTGTCCGCCACGGTCACCGACGACGCGGACACGGACATCGACCTGCACATCCTCGGCTCGGCCGACGCCAACGACTGCCTCGTGCGCGACGACGTCACGGTCTCCGCCAGCGTCTCCGCGGGGGACTACTACCTGGTGGCGGACAGCTACTGCACCGCCGGCGGCACCGAGTACCCCGGCGGCTACTCCCTGCGGGTGGAGTTCGTCCCCGGCGGCGGCGGCGACGACGCGGACGGCGACGGCTACACCACCGACGAGGGGGACTGCGACGACCACCACTCCGACGTCCACCCGGGGGCGGTCGAGGAACCGGACCACATCGACAACGACTGCGACGGGCTGATCGACGAGGGCACCGACTACTACGACGACGACGGCGACGGGTACACCGAGGCCGACGGCGACTGCGACGACAACAACGTCCACGTCCACCCGGGCGCCGCCGAGATCGGCGACGGCATCGACAACGACTGCGACGGCTCCGTGGACGAGTCCATGGACACCCACGACAACGACGGGGACGGCTACTCCGAGGCCGACGGCGACTGCGACGACAACCACTCCGACGTGTACCCCGGCGCCACCGAGCTGCCCGACCACGTGGACAACGACTGCGACGGGCTGATCGACGAGGGCACCGACTACTACGACGACGACGGCGACGGGTACTCCGAGGCCGACGGCGACTGCGACGACGACAACGTGCACGTCCACCCCGGCGCCGAGGAGTGGGCCGACGGCCTGGACAACGACTGCAACGGCAAGATCGACGACAGCATGGACACCACCGACGACGACGGGGACGGCTACTCCGAGGCCGACGGCGACTGCGACGACCACGACGCGAACGTGTACCCGGGCGCTCGGGAGCGGCCGAACGGACGCGACGACGACTGCGACGGGATCGTGGACGAGGCGGCCGAGAACCCCGGTTTCGGGGCCCAGAACACCGGTGACGAGGGGGGCTGCTCATGCGGCCAGGGGCCGTCACGCCGCGGCGCGCTGGCGGGTGTGGTGCTGCTCCTGGGCTGGATTACTCGACGAGCTCGCCGTTGACGTACTCGACCGTGGTGCGATCGCCGCTCTCCGCGGTCAGGGTCCAGGTGCCCTGCTCCTGTCCCTCCTCGTAGAGCCCCGTCCACGTGCCATCGGCGGTGACGATGGTCCACTCGCCCTCTCGATGGCCGGCCGTGGTGCTGCCCTCGGCGCTGCGGCTGCCGCCAGGGTGGAACAGGGTGGTGTGGGTGCGCTCGCCGTTGTGGACCTCCACCGAGAGTGGCCCACCGTCCTCGTAGTAGGTCGTCCAGGTGCCGGTGCGTTGGTTGCCCTCCATGGTCCCCTCCCCCACCCGGACCCACCGCGCTTCACCGTCACCGGTGCCGCGCGCCTCCGGGGGGATACGGACCCAGGCGCGCGCAGGGCCAGCGGGCGAGCAGCGGATGGTGATCTCCTCCACCTCGCCGCGGGCCAGGCCGAGGCTCCACGGGGCATCGCGCGGCATCCACTCACAGCCCCGGCAGGTGTCGTCGCCCGGATCGCCGTCCAGGATCACCGCGCGGTGGGACAAGGTGATCTCCACCGGGCACGAGATCAGCTCCAGGTCACCGTCGAGGTAGGTGATGCCGGTGCGGGTGCCCTCAGGATCGAAGGACGTCACCTTGGTCACCTCGAATCCGGCGATGACCTCCTTGCGCCGCGCCGTGCCGTTTCCCGCGGGATCGTAGTCGAAGCACAGGCGCTCCCCGTCCTCCCAGCGGCACTTGCGCCACACCGACCCGTTCTCGCGCATGAACAGCGACTCCACCAGCTCGCCGTGGTCGAACTCGCCCCGCTCGCACACGTCCTCGATGGCCGGCAGCAGGCCCGTGCGGCTCTCCTTGCAGATGATGGCGTAGTCCCCGTGCAGCGCCGCGTCGGCGCCTGCGTCGGTGGCGAAGCTGCAGCAGATGCGCAGCGCCCCCTCGGGTCGCTCCTGACGCGCCGGCTTGGTGTCCTCGGGGCACTCGATGCCCACGCGCTTGGCGGACAGGGTGGCGCAACCCACCTGCAGCGCCAGGGGCAGCAGCAGGGCCATCAGGATCGTCGAGGGTCGAACAGGCGAGGTGGAGGCTGGTCTCATGGTGGTGTTCCCCAAAATCGTTGGCCACGGAAAGGTATCAGGATCTGGGGGCCTGTGACGACGGCGAGGGGCCTGATATCGTAGGAGTGTGAGGCACCTCCTCCCAGTCCTGCTCGCGCTGCTCTGCGGTTGCGGCGTGATCGAACTCGTGCTGGAGGACCCTTCGGCCGCGGACGACGACGACACCACACCCGCGGACGATGACGACGACACCACACCCGCGGACGACGACGACGACGTCACCCCTGCGGACGACGACGACGACTCGGGCACTGGTGACGACGACGACTCCGGCACCGACGACGACGACGACGACAGCGCCGCCCCGGTGGACGCCGACGGCGACGGGTGGGACGAGACCGTGGACTGCGACGACACGGATCCCCTCGTGAGCCCGGGCGCTGCGGAGCTCTGCGACGGCATCGACAACGACTGCGATCCCACCAACGACGCCGAATGCCTGACCTGCGACATCCTCGTGCCTGCCCAGCACGGCACCATCCAGGACGCCATCGACGCCGTGGTCTGGGGCGAGGTCGTGTGCGTGGACCCCGGGACCTACACCGAGACCCTCGACTTCAACGGCAGGATCACCACCGTGGTCGGCGTGGCCGGCGCAACCATCACCATCGTCGACGCCGCTGGCGCCGGCCCGGTGGTCACCATGGACAGCGCCGAGGTCACCGCCACCGAGATGCGCGGCTTCACCCTCACCCACGGCCAGGCGACCTACGGCGGCGGCGTACACCTCGTCAGCTCGTCCCCCACCCTGCGCGACCTGGTGATCCGCGACAACCACGCCACCGCTGGCGGGGGGGGGCTGTCCATGGAGGTGGCCTACGCCCAGATCCACGACGTGACCATCGAATCGAACACCGCCGCCATCCACGGCGGTGGGATCTTCGAAGCCGCCTCCGGTGGCGCCTCACACGGGCTCGTGATCCGCGGCAACACCTCGATCGACGGAGGCGGCGTCTACGTCGCGACCTCCTCCAGCGCCTACTACAGCGCCATCGTGCAGGGGAACGTCGCCACCGGCGAGGGGGGTGGTTTCGCGATGGACAGCGGCGCCACGCCCGGGCTGTACGATGTGCGAATCGTCGACAACGAGGCGGCCGGCGGCGGCGGCGGCGTCCGCACCAATGGAGGCTCTCCGGGGATGTACAGCGTCATCGTGGCGGGGAACCGCGCCACGGGATCGTCCGACGGGGGCGGTCTGAAGCTCGACGCCTCGTCCATCCCCACCCTCACCAACGTCACGGTGGTGGGCAACGAGGCCGGCGGTGTCGGCGGAGGATTCGCCTCCCGCGCTTCCCACCCCGGCCTCTACAGCGTCACCGTAACCGGCAACACCGCCTCCACCGGCGGCGGGTTCTACGTGGACGGGGGATCGCCGAGCCTCTCCAATTCCAACACCTGGGGCAACACCCCCGACGACTACTTCAACATGGCCGATCCCACCGGCCTCAGCGGCAACCTCTCCGAGGACCCCCTGTTCCTCGACCTCTCCCCCACCGATCCTCTCTCCTGGGACCTCCACCTCGATCCCACCTCCCCCCTCGTCGACGCCGGCTCCCAGACCGATCCCGACGGCGGCGACTCCGACATCGGCGCCTACGGTGGTGACTGGGCCGACGACTGGGACCTCGACCACGACGGATACCCCGAGTGGTGGCTCCCCGGCCCCTACGATCCCGCGACCTCGCCGGGGATGGACTGCGACGACGGCAACCCGTTCATGGTGCCCGGGGATGGCTGCTGACGAGCCGGCGTCGCTCTAGCTTCACACCTCTCTGACGGTCTTTCGGTTCGCTATGGACATGGCGCGGCTGACGTCCCTGTGGACAGCCCTGCGGCCTGCCCACAGGGACTTGGACAAGCGCAGCGCTTGTCCACAGCCGCTTGGATGACGCTCTGCGTCATCCACATGACCACAGCGACGACGACGATGACAAGATGGAGGAAAGGGGGATTGGGGAAGAAGCCAGGAGGGAAGTCGGAGTCTCGCGACCGGCTGCGGGCCCCTTCATCACCTCCGCGCCAAGTTACCGACGAGATGCCGCCCATCGACCCTACAACTTGGCATACACGCCAAGTTATCGACGAGATGCCGCCCATCGACCCTACAACTTGGCATACACGCCAAGTTATCGACGAGATGCCGCCCATCGACCCAACAACTTGGCATACACGCCAAGTTATCGACGAGATGCCGCCCATCGACCCAACAACTTGGCATACACGCCAAGTTATCGACGAGATGCCGCCCATCGACCCAACAACTTGGCATACACGCCAAGTTATCGACGAGATGCCGCCCATCGACCCAACAACTTGGCATACACGCCAAGTTATCGACGAGATGCCGCCCATCGACCCAACAA
>CAYRNR010000044.1:0-57419 GCA_964425605.1 uncultured Rickettsiales bacterium
TCGTGAAGATCGTGGAGTTGGTTCTAGGGCGAGGTTGCGTGATCAGCCCTCTAGGCGTCCTCTTCGGGCAGCCATCGCCGCGTGACGAATCCCAGCCACGGCATCACCCAGGCGCGACCCTTGTAGGCCCGCCAGCACGCCACGATCCGCGTCCCGACACGCCAGATCTGGTACGGCACCAGCAGCAACGCCATGGCCGCGCCGAGGAGGCCGGGGTGGAGCGTGTCCTCGAAGATCACCACCAGCAGGCCGCACCCGCCGAGGACGGGCACCAACAGGATCATGGCCAGCATGAACTGGAGCACGCTCTGGTAGGCGCAGAACTTCACGAAGCGGTTCTGGGAGAAGATGGCGAACCAGGCGGACGCCAGCAGGAAGATCCCCTGGAACGGCAGGTAGCACAGGGCCCCGGCCGTGTGTGGCGAGAGCCCGCCGGTGGCCCCGGTCAGCTCCGGCGGCGCGTCCACCTCCACGTCCAGCGCCCGGGCCAGCCCCTCGGCCGCGGCCTGGATGGCCTTGCTGCGCGACGGCGGGAGCCGGCCCAGCAGCTGCACCGAGTCCCCCATGCCGGTCCTCGCCGAGATGGCCCACCACTTCAGCGCCGCGCTGGGCTTGTGCGCGTACACGGCCGCCACGTCCGCCCAGTGGAGCAGCTCGACGCCGTTGCGCTCGATGATCCGTCGGTTCGGGTCCAGGACGACCGTCGACCTCCGCGACCGTATCCGCGCGGTGACCACCTGCGCGCCTCCGACGAACATCGCCGCCGCGCACCCCAGCCCAACGAACACCCCCAGCGCGATCCACGCCCCGGTCTGGTCCGCCTGCAGGCCAAGCATCAGCGCGATCAGTACGCCGAGAAGCAGCACCAGCGGCGGCACGAGCAACACCAGGAGGAGTCCCTGGATCACGAAGTCGCGTGGCGGGTTGCGCAGGCGCAGGCCTTCGGAGGTGGACTCCAGGTAGGGTGCGGATGCAGCTCGGGAGGTAGGCGTCACGCGACGAATGATAAACTCCGACACCTCGCGATATCGAAGAAGTGATTGGGGGACCCATGCTTTCGACACGAATTCTCGGCTCCGTCCTCGCCGCGCTGTTTCTCCTCGCCGGGTGCACCGAGGAGGCCGACCGACGCTTCGACTACGACGGCGACGGCTGGGAGGACGCGCTGGACTGCAACCCGGACGACCCGGAGATCTACCCGGGCGCGCCGGACCCCTACGGCGACGGGCTGGACCAGGACTGCGACGACTGCCCCGAGGGCTCCGGCGGCGGTGACGGGATCGACGTGGACTGCGACGGCTACCCGGCCAACGAGGACCTCGACCCGCAGTACGAGGAGCTGTTCGACTGCAACGACGCCGACGCGAACGTCCACCCCGGGGCGGTGGACGTCCCGGGCAACGAGCTGGACGAGGACTGCGACGGGATCGAGTGCCTGGACGAGGACGGGGACGGCGCGTGTGCCGAGCCCGACGACTGCGACGACTCCGATCCCGAGGTGTACCCCGGCGCGGACGAGCTCCCGGACGGCAAGGACAACAACTGCATCAACGGCGTGGACGAGGGCACGGAGTCCAACGACGACGACGGCGACGGCTCGTGCGAGGGGTACGACCTGGACGGCGACGGCCTGGACGAGTGCTGGGACGACGCACTCCCCGGGGACTGCGACGACGACGATCCGTCGCTGAACCTGCAAGACAACGACGCCGACGGCTTCGCCACCTGCGACGGCGACTGCGACGACGGGGACGACGACCGTTACCCCAGCAACCCCGAGGTCTGCGACGGCCGCGACAACGACTGCGACGGCTTGCCCGCGCCCACCGAGTACGACCTGGACGTGGACGGGTACATGGAGTGCGAGGGGGACTGCGACGACGCGGACGCAGACCTCAATCCCGCCGATCTGGACACCGACGGCTTCTCCACCTGCGACGATCCTCCCGACTGCGACGATTCGGACCCGCTGCTGACCCCGGTGGACCTGGACTTCGACGGCTTCACGCCGTGTACGGGCGACTGCGACGAGACCGCCTACGACGTGAATCCCGGCGCCGCCGAGGTCTGCGACCTGATCGACAACGACTGCGATGGAGTCCAGGCCGCCGACGAGGTGGATCTGGACAGCGACCTGGACCCCGCGTGCTCGGACTGCGACGACGGCGATCCGGCCATGGAGAGCTACGACCTCGACGGCGACGGCTTCTCCACCTGTGACGGCGACTGCAACGACGCGGTGGCCGCCCAGAACCCGATGGCGACGGACCTGGTGGGGGACAACCAGGACCAGAACTGCGACGGCATCGACGGCACCGATGTGGACGGCGATGGCTACGCGTCCCTGGTATCGGGGGGCGACGACTGCGATGACCTCGATGCGTCGCTCCATCCCGGTGACGCGGACGGGGACGGAGCCTCCCCGTGTGACGGCGACTGCGACGACAGCGTCCCCACCATCTTCCCCGGAGCCCAGGAGGGCTGCGATCACGTGGACACGGACTGCGACGGCGCTCTGTCGCCCAACGAGATCGACGACGACGGCGACGGGTACACCGAGTGCCAGGGGGACTGCGACGACGACGACGTGGCCCTGAACCCCGGCGCGCCCGAGATCCTCGGGAACTGCTTCGACGACGACTGTGACGGGATCGTGGACGGCGGCGGCGCGATCTGCGGCGACATGGACCTGGGCCTGGCCGACGCCAAGCTCCTGGGCAACCTGCCCGACGACTACGCGGGCCGCGGCCTGGCCGGTGGCGACGTGGACGGCGACTCGGTGGCCGATCTGGTCATCGGGGCCCCGGCCAACTTCGACGTGCCGAGGCTCGCCACGACGTATGTCTTCTATGGCACTCCTGCGGGCACGTCCAACCTGTCCACGGCCGACGCGCAGCTGAAGGCCGAGGCCGAGTTCGACAACGCCGGGTTCTGCGTGACCACCGCCGACCTGGACGGCGACGGTATCGACGCGGTGGTGACGTCCTCTTACGGGTACGCCCGCACCGACTACCGCGCGGGCGCCGTGTACGCGGTGGAGGGACCGGTGTACGGGACGATGAGCCTGTCGGGCGCCGATGCCATCTGGGAGGGCGAGGCAGCGGACGACTACGCCGGCTATGGTCTGGCTGCCGGGGACGTGAACGGCGATGGCAACGACGACCTGTTGATCGGCGCGGGCGGACAGGACGAGGGCGGCGACGGCGCGGGTGCGGTGTACGTGGTCCACGGCCCCATGTCTGGTGTGACCGATCTCTCCCTGGCGGACGCGAAGCTGGTCGGCGACGAATCCGGCGCCTATGCCGGCGATCAGGTGATCTCCCCGGGGGACGTCAACGGCGACGGGCTGGACGATCTGCTCATCGGCGCGCCGTTCCATGACGAGGGGGGCGGATCGTGCGCGGGCGCCGCCTACCTGGTGCTGTCGCCGGTGGCGGGCACGATGAACCTCGCCAACGCGGACGCCAGGTTCCTCGGCGATGCGGGCGGCAGCGATCTGGGGCGGGGGATCGGTCCGGTGGGTGACGTGGACGGCGACGGCCTCGACGACCTGTTCGTCGGCGGCGAGTCGTACGACGACAACGCCGGCGTGGCCTACCTGCTATCGGGGACCCTGCGCGGGACGCACCCGGCCGCTGACGTGGCCATGGTGACCTTCTACGGCGAGGTCTCCGGCGGCGCCGGCGGCGCCGTGCTCGGCATGGACCTCAACGGCGACGGCGACCAGGACTTCCTGCTCGGGGCCGACTGCAAGGACGACCGATTCTATTGCTCGGGGACGACCTACCTCGTGTACGGTCCCGTGGTCGCCACCGAGGTCGACCTGGTCTCGGAGTCGGACGCCCGGTTGCTCGGGGAGGCCTACGGCGACCACTCCGGCAACCGGCTCGCCAACGCCGGGGACGTGGACCTCGACGGCTTCGACGACCTGCTGCTGTCCGCGGACAACGAATCCACCAACGGGGAGGACGCGGGCGCGATATACCTGATCCGTGGGGGGCAGTGACGATGGGAGAGAGGCCATGGAAGACCGGGATCCCGCGCGCAACGAGCTGGATCAGCTTCTGGCCCGCCTCGAGCAGCTGGACGAGCAGCTCGACCTGCTCCAGCTGGACCGCAAGCAGCTGCGTGATCGCATCGCCGAGCTGATGAGGCAGCAGGGGCGGGAACGGCTCAAGGTGGAGGGCCTGGACCGCACCACCACCCTGCGGCTGACCCGCCGCACGACGGTGAAGTACGACGAGGAGCTGCTGCGCGAGCGGCTGGGAGAGCGGTACGCGTCGATCCTGGAACCCGAGATGAAGCGGGTGCGCAAGAACATGCCGCAGATCGGCCACCTGCTGGAGCCGGTGCTGGACCTGGTGGGGGCGCCGAGCCGCGAGAAGGTGGAGGAGGCCGTCCTGGCCGGAGACCTGTCGGCCGGGGACTTCGCGGGGGCGTTCGAGAAGACCACCACGGACGTGCTGTACGTGCGCCGCCAGGCGGCCCGTCCGGCGCCCGAGGCCGCCGGGTTCGACGACGAGGACGCGCCCTACTGATCCGTCCTGATCGCGTCCATCACCGCCAGGAACAGCATGTAGAGGTGGGCCGGAGCGCTCTGTTCCATCGCCCGGATCGCCAGTCGCCGCAGGGCGACGCGTCCGGCGTCCGCGTCGTCGGTGAGCAGCCGCAGGCGGGCCAGGGTGACCTGAGAGCGGAACTCGCCGTGGGTGGAGACCAGCCCCAGGTTCGGCTCCAGCGCGGCGATCAGTTCGTCCCACCCGTCCAGCGCGGTCTCGTGGTGGTTGCAGCGCGCCTCGGCGGCGTTGAACACCCGCTCGACCCACGACGACCGCAGCCCCTCGAGGACCGTCGCGGCGGCCCTGGGGAGGCCGTCGGCGACGAGATCCTCGGCGAGCATGGCCCGGCCGTGGTCGGGGAGCTGGCGCGCCTCGGCGAGGGGATCGAACCGGCCGACGCCGGCCAGCGCGCGGATGCGACGGGACGCCAGGACGTGGTTGGTGGGGGGACGGGCCCGCCGCTCGAGGCCCCGCAGCTGCCACTCACCGCGGCCGGGATCGCCGCGCTGGATCTCCAGCACGGCCAGGGTGCCCAGGGTCTCCAGCGGGATGTGGGGCAGGTCGGGTAGGTCCACCTCGTCGACCATCTGGCGGGCCGTGGCGAGCCAGTCCAGGAGTTGCTCGTCGTCGTAGCCATTGCGCGCCAGGGCCACGCTCCAGGCGTCGATCCAGCGCAGCGTCTCCTCCCCCTTGGGAGCCTGGCGGGCCATCGCGCCGAGGATCGGCGCGGCCTCGGCGAGGGCGCCGGCCTCGGCCAGGCAGGAGGCGATGGACGCCAGCGGCGCGGCCGAGGGGAGGTCCCCGACCACGTCCTGGAGCTCGACCGGGGAGCCGTGGGCGCGCAGCTCCAGCCCCCGCTCGAGGCGGTGGACGCAACCCTGGACGTGGCCCATCCGCGCCTCTTCCACGGCCAGCTGGGCCTCGACGATGGCGCGCGCCTCCAGGGACAGGTCCATGCCGTCGAGGAGGGCCGCGATCTCCTCGAGGGGAATCCCCCGCCCGGGGAGGCCCTCGCAGATCCCCTGGACGAATCGGTTCCGGATCTCCGGTGGCCAGCGCCCGACGTGGCCCATCAGCTGGGCGAGCATGGATCTCGCCGGCTCCACGATCCCACGCGCGAGGGCGCCGAACAGGCGCGCCGCCGGCCACGACGCGGCCTGCGGGTCCTGGGTGTCCCGGACGAGCGCCATCGCCGCGCCCAGGGCGCGCTCGGCCTCTGCCCCGTCCCCCCCTGCGGCGTGGACCCGCGCGGCGATCACATGGGCGTGCACCCTCGCGTGGATCGGGGCCGCCTCGCCCACCTCCTCGAGCAGGTCGGCCCAGCGGCTCGCCACGTGGATCTCCCCCGCCTGGACCAGGTGCTCCAGTAACCGCGCCAGCGCCAGGAGCTGCCCCTGGAACCGATCGCCGGCTCTGGCGGCGAGCTCGTGCAGCGCCGCGTCCCGGTCGAACCCGGGCTCGCCTGCGAGGAGCTCCACCCGCGAGGTCCCCGGCGGAAGCCCGTGCGCGGCCGCGACGACGATCTCGGTGAGATCCGGACGGTCCTCGGGGAGGGCGCGGGCGATGGCGCGCAGGGCCGGGCCCGGGGTGCGTGTGTCCAGGGCGAGGTCCACCAGCTGGCGGAGGCGCCGGGGATCGTCGTCGGGACTGTGGCTGACGATGGCCGCGGTCAGGGACGCGTACCAGCCCGCCGGACCGTTGGCCCGCTGCAGCAGCGTCAGGGCGGTGTCGAGCATGGGTGCGCGTGACCCCGGGGCGGGATCACACCTCGATCCCGAGCCGATCGATCTTGCGGTAGAGGGTGCGCCGGCTCATGCCCAGCATCTTGGCGGCCTGGACCTTGTTGCCGTCGGTCTGGCGCAGGGCCGAGAGGATGGCCTCCCGCTCCTGCTCCTCCTTGCTCACCGGCGCGCTCGCGGGGGGCATCGCCGGCGCCGCTGCCCCGGCAGGGGCCTGGTGCCGAGCGGCCAGGGAGGGCTGACCCAGCGCCAGGGCCACCTCGTTGCAGGTGATGGCCCTCCCGCCGGACAGGGCCCACGCGGTTCGAACCACGTTGCGCAGCTGGCGGACGTTGCCGGGCCAGTCGAGGCTCACCAGCAGCTCCAGCACGCGGGGATCCACCGTGGGCTGGGCCGTGCCGCGCTCGCGGGCCTCCTGGGCCAGGAAGGTCTGCAGCAGCAGCGGGATGTCCTCGCGCCGATCCCGCAGGCCGGGGATGCTCACGGTGATGGCGCACAGGCGGTAGTACACGTCCTGGCGGAACTCGCCGGTCTCCACCAGCGACGCCAGATCCTGATGGCTGGCCGCGAGGATGCGCACGTCCACGTTACGTGTCTTGGCGCTGCCGACCTGCCGCACCTCCCCCTCCTGGAGCACGCGCAGCAGGCGCGCCTGCATGGCGGTGCTCATGTCCGCGACCTCGTCGAGGAACAGGGTGCCGCCGTTGGCCATCTCGAACAGGCCCTTGCGGTCGGCGGTGGCGCCGGTGAAGGCGCCGCGGACGTGTCCGAACAGCTCGCTCTCGAGCAGCTGCTCGGGCACGGCGGCGCAGTTGAGCGCCATGAAGGGGGCGTCCTTGCGCGGTCCGTTGAAGTGCACGGCTCGCGCGAACAGTTCCTTGCCGGTGCCGCTCTCGCCGTGGATGTACACCGGGATCTCGGTGTCGATGATGTGGTCGACGGTCTGCAGGGCGAGCATCAGGGCGGGGTGTTGACCGACGATCTCGTCGTAGTCGTACCGCAGCTGGCCCCGCTGGACGTCGGGTTGCTCCGGCACGGCAGCCCCTGCAGCCGCGGCGGCCGCGGGCTCGACACCTGTCGCGTCGGGTTCCGCGGTGGTGGAATCGCGCAGGCGCTCGGCGCGCATCTCGCGCCCCTCGGCGGCGAGCCTGGCGTTGCGGGCCACCAGCGCCACGAGCACGGCGAGCCCCTCCACGGTGGCCAGCTCCTCGTCGCCGAACGCGGCGTCGGTGAACGGGTTGTCCACGTACAGCACGCCGTCCACCCGGTCGCCCAGGCGCAACGGCGCGCACAGGACCGATCGCAGGCGGTGGGCCAGCACCGAGTCTCGCGTGGCGAAGCGCGGGTCCTCCGCGGCGTTGGCGGTCCAGGTGGCCTGGCCCGTGCGGAGGACCTCCTCGAGCATGTTCTCGGACACGGGGAAGGGGTCCGTGGACGTGTAGATCGCGGTCTCCCAGTCCTCGATCCCGCCGCCCTCGAGCCGGATCAGGCCCCGCTCGGCGCCGGTGAGCTCCACGGCGGTGTCGAGCATGCGCGACAGGTGGATCCGGACCGGGAGTTCGGCGGTCAACGAGGTCAGGGAGCCGAGCAGCTGATCCGCGCGCGGATCGCGCTGTTCTCGACGCTCGGACTGACGGGAGGGGGGCGCAGCCTCGCCCAGCTCCCGCGCCAGGCGGCCGATGGCGCGGTGGATGCGGTGGGAGCCGTCCACGTCGGGGGGCAGGCGCTCCTGGAGCCACTCGGCCAGCGATTGCATCCGCTGGAGCAGGTCAGCGGCCTGGTTGCGCTCCTCCAGGGCCACGCAGACCCAGGCCAGCTCCTCGAGGCTGCGCCAGGTGGCGTCGGGGCTCGCCGTGCGCTCGGCCAGCGTCAGGGCCTCGCGCGCCAGCCCGTACGCGGCGGGCAGATCGCCGCCCGGCCGGTCGCGTTCGAGGCGGGACTGCAGCCGACGCAGGGTGCACGCGATCTCCGGCAAGGGCAGGCTGTCGGACAGCCGCTTCAGGGCGACCGCGGCGTCGTCGAAGTACCCCTGGCGGAGCATCAGCGCGCCGCGCACCAGGTCCACCGCGTCGAGGCCCCGCTTGAGCTGGACCGGCCGCAGGTCGCGCTCGGCGCGGTCCAGCAGCTTGTCCAGGCCCTCGGTCTCGCCGGCGCGGACGCGCACCACGGCCAGCCACACGCGCGCCTCGCCTGCGGCGCCGCGGTCCTTGACCGAGTCGGACATGAGCGCCGCGCGCTCGAGCTCCGCCTGGGCCTCGTCCGGGGCGCCGACGCGGCCCAGCAACCGGCCGATGTGCATCCGGGCCAGGGCCTCCTGGAGCTGGTGGCCCATCTCCACGGCCTGGTCCAGGCCCCGGCGATACCAGGCGAGCGCCTGGGTGTACTCGCCGGCCATGAGCAGGTTGTCGCCGTGACCCACGGCCACCCGGCAGAGCTGGTCCTGGTCCCCGGTCTCCTCGGAGCGCGCCACGGCCTGCTGGCTGCACGCGAGGGCCTCGTTGAGCTCCCCGAGATCCATGTGCATCGTGCCCAGCACGTTCAGGGCCACGGTCTCCTCGGCGGCCGCGCCGATCTCCCGCAGCTTGTCCACGGCCGTGCGCGCGTCCTCGAGGCCGACGGCGTAGTCGCCGGTGAGGGCGGCGAGCTGACCGGACAGCAGGTGCAGCGCCACGGCCTCGCGCAGGGGGGTCTCCTCGGTGAGGTGGCTCAGGGCGAGATCGCAGTACCCCCGGGCCTGCTCGTGGTCCTCCCACATGCTCGCCTCGGCCAGCCGGGCATACGCGGAGGCGAGCTCGCCGCGGGTGGTGTGGTCGCTCAGGGCGTTGGCCGCCCGCTCGAGCAGGGACAGCCCCAGCGCCTTCTCCCCGGTCTTGAGGGCGAGGACGCCCTGCTGGATGGCCAGGCGGCCGCGGGCGGCGCCGCCATCGTCCGGGGCCAGCTGCTCCACCTCCCGGTAGGTGTCGTCCGCTGCGCGGTAGCGACCCTGGTGGACGAGCAGATCCCCCAGGGCCAGCCCGGCCTCGAAGCGTTCGTCGACGGCGTCCCCGGGGGCCACCGCTGTGGCCCGCCGAAGGGCGGACTCGGCGACCTGGGGTTCGAACCGCGCCGTGGCGCGGTGGGCGGCGCGCAGGAAGACCTCGGCTGCGCGTCGATCCTCGCCGGCCCGCGAGAGGTGCCGGCCCAGATCGAGCAGGTCCTCCACGTCGTCGGCGTGGGCCAGCAGGCGGGCCATGGACCGATGGAACGAGGTGCGCTGGTCCTCGGGCAGGGCCTCGCACGTCGCGGCGGCGTGGTGCTCCGCGGCGAAGCGATACCGGGCGCCGCTGCCCGTGCCCTCGCGATGGACCAGGCCCTGCTCGGCCAGGGAGTCCAGGGTCGCGCCCACGACCGCCTCGTCGCCGCCGAGGGCCATGCAGATGTTGTCCAGGGGCAGCCGCCTCCCGGCGAGCGCGAGGAATCCCAGCGGCGCCTTCTGGTCCGCTGGCAGGGCGTCCTGACGCTGACGGATCGCGTCGGCCAGCTGCGCCGGCGTGTCGAGATCGCCCATCTCGGGCAGGGCGAGCTGGGGTTTGCCCGAAGGGCTGGGGACGAGCTGCATCTGGTTGAGCAGCACCGCCAGGAAGGCCGCGTTGCCGCCGGTGACCCGCCGGACGCGCGCCACGAGCTGTGGATCGGGCTCGACCTCCTCGAACCGCGCGCGGAGCAGGTCGGTGATGGCGCGCTCCTGGAGGCCGCTCAGGACCAGCCGCTCGCAGCGCGGCAGCTCCCGCATCGAGCGCGCCGTGGCCACCACGAACCACGGGTTGTCGTCCCGGCCCAGCAGCTCGGCGAGGACCAGCGGGCCGATGGGATCGCCCCGGTCGAGGTCGTCGAAGAACAGCGTGCCCGGGCGCTGCTGGCCTGCTTCCACCAGGAAGTCGGTGACGGCGCGGACCAGATCCGCCTGATCCGTGGGCTCGCGGCCGGACGGATCGGCGGGCGGGTCGAGACCGGGCAGCAGCGCCTCGATGGCGCGGCCGTGGGGGATGCCTGGGCCCTGGCGGATCGCGCGGCGCTGCCACAGCCGGGCGATGGGATCACCCAGGGGCAGGCACGGCACCTCCTCGCCGTAGGGATCGCCGCCGACCACCACCGGAGGCAGCGTGGTCACGGTGGCGCGGAACTCTCGCATCAGCCGCGTCTTGCCGATGCCGGGCTCCCCCAGCAGCACCACGGCCGCGACGGCGTCGGGGTCCTCGCGGATGTCGGCGCCGTCGAACCTGCGGCGGAACGCCTCGCGCAGCCTCATCATGGCCACGTCCCGGCCCACGAACGGGATCTCCGCCTCCATCAGCTTGCTCAGGAACGGCGCGGGCACGGTCGCCGTGCGCTCCAGGTAGCGCAGCACGGCCTGCGCCGAGGCGAACCTCAGCTCGGGATCGCGGTCGATGAGGCGGCGCACCAGGGTGGCCAGCGGCCGCGGCCACTGGCGCGGCAGGGCGTCCAGGGAGGGGCGCCCGGGCACGTCGGGTCGCCGATCCGGGGGCAGCATGCTCAGCCCCAGGGAGTACAGGTCCGCGCGGCGGTCGTACTCGCGGCCCTCGAGCAGCTCCGGGGCCATGAACAGCGGCGTGCCCCCCAGCAGCCCCTGGCGCAACCGGCCCCGGGCCAGGCCGAAGTCCAGCACCTTGGCGCGCCACTCGCCGCGCTCCTCGATGACCAGCAGGTTGTCTGGCTTGAGGTCCAGGTGCAGCAGGCCGCGGGCGTGGCAGTGCTCCAGCGTGCTGCAGACGTCCGCGCACAGGCGGTACAGCAGCGCGGGCTCGGCGTCGGTTGCGAGCTCGTCCCAGGGGCGGCCGCCGATCCACTCGCCGGTGTAGTACGGCGCCCCGGACTCGGGATCGTTGCCGAGCTCGTACACGCGCGCCACGCCCCGGTGTCGCAGCGAGGCCCGGACGCGGAAGTCGTTGGCGAAGCTCTCGCGCTCCTCCTCGCTCGACGGCCGCAGCATCTTCAGCATCAGCACGCGGCCCGGGCGGAGTCGATCCTCCACGCGGAACAGCTCGCTGCGTTCACGTCGCTCGACGCACTCGAGCACCTGGTAACGATCGTCGATGATCTTCATGGCACACCCTGAACGGGGGTGATTCTACACGTCGTGCTTCGGGTGGGGCGGCCCAAGGGCAACTGGACGAAGAAATCAGTACGCCACGTAGGCGGCCTCCCAGCCGTAGGAGAAGTCGCCGGTCTCGGGGACGTAGGTGGCGAAGGACAACCCCTCCCAGAGGCTGCCGTCGTGGGCCAGCAGCATGCTGGCGTGGCCGACGTACTCCTCGGCGTACCCGTAGGACCGAGGCTCGCCGTCCAGGGCGGCGACGTCCTCGGCGGCGTAGCCGAAGGGGCCGCACCCCACGCCGCTCTCGTACACGATCGTGGGATCCGAGAGCACCAGATCGAAGGCCCAGTCGCACACGGCGCAGTCGTCCCGCTGGGCCGTGGAGGTCAGCGTGTAGGACACCCGGCACAGCTCGTCTCCGGCGCCCTCGTCGGCCTCGAGGACGAGGATCTCGTCGCCGGCGTAGCTGCCGGCGTCGACCATCGCCGATCCCTCGTACCTGAGCAGGGCGCGCCGAGCCGCGTCGTCGTCGTCAGCCACGACGTCGTCGTCTCCGCTGCCGCTGTCGTCGTCGTCGTTGCCGGGGCATCCGGCGAGGACGAGGCCGATCACGAACGCCAGGAGGCAGGGGAGTACACGCGTGATCATGATTCGGGGGAGGGGGGGACTAGCCGCAGGCTGCTCCATAGGTCGGACTGACCACGAACGAGCTACCCCACCAGCCGGTGCGGTGATCCACGCGGAGGCCTCCGCGGCGCATCATCTCGTCGTGCTCGCTCTCATCGAGCAGGAACTCGACGCCATCCAGTTCCAAGGTGCGGTCGGTGTTGCGAGGCTCATCCAGAGCCAACCCCATACGGGGTCCGCCTCACCCCCAGCCCTGGATGAAGATGCGGATATGTCTCCGCCCCTTGTCGTCGCCACCGATGAGCTCTCGAATCTGCTCCTTGGCCTCTGTCGAGACGAACAGCGATTCTTGCATCACGAACCCTTCCACAAGGGCCCGCCACTCTCCTCATCCGGCCCCCATTGTAGAGCCGCCCGTCCCACATTTCGAATCAAAAAGTATCTTGCGGTGCTATCGCAATCTCGCGCCCTTGACCCTCGCCGGGGATGCGCCTAGAGTGCGCTTGAATTCGACTGTTCGGTCGAAAAAAGACTGACGGGTCGAGAAGGAGGGGCCATGGGCGTCGCAGACCGCCGGGCGCGCGAGCGGCAACGCAGGCGCAAGGTCATCGTGGAGGCCGCCGCCGCGGTGTTCGCCGAGCGGGGGATGGACGGCGCCTCGATGGACGCCATCGCGGACCGGGCCGAGCTGGGCAAGGCCACGCTCTACTACTACTACCGCACCAAGGAGGAGCTGCACGCGGCGGTGATCGCCGCGGCCGCCGAGCGGTTCTTCATGGTCCTGGCCAGCGTGAAGTCGTCCTTCGACAGCCTCCACGAGATGGTTGAGTCCCTGCTGTGGTCGTACGTGCGATTCTGCGACGAGCACCCGGCCTGGCAGGCCGTGGTCGCGCCCCACCTGGTGCACATGGGGTGGGGTGCGGTGGGCCACGCCGCCGGTGCGACGCCCCGGCCAACCCCCGACGAGGCACCCCTTCACGAGGCGTTCATGACCGAACTGGATCGGCTGCTGCTGGACACCCCATGGGAGCGCCAGCGGACCGAGTTCCTGGACTTCCTCAACGACATCTTCGGTGCGCTGGGCCGGCGCCATCAGGCGGACCGGATGGGGGATGCGCGCGAGCGCGTGGCGTTCTACGTGGACCTGGTTCGGTACCACGGCCGCGAGGAGGTGAGTGAGGGATGAGGTGGCTCACGGATCTGTCCATCGAACATCCCCTGCCGGTGCTGGGCCTGCTGCTGGTGGCCACCGTGGGGATGGCCTGGGGGCTCGGCCGCATCGAGGCGGATCCCGACGTGCTGCGCGATCTGCCGGACAACCTGCCGGCGAAGCAGCTGTACGACCGCGTGGGCGAGATGTTCCCGTCCAAGGAGATGGTCTTCATCGGCGTGGAGGCCGACGACCTGTGGACCCCGGCGCGGTTGCAGGACCTGGATCGACTGACGCGGGCCATCGAGGAGGTGCCGGTCGTCCAGCAGGTGATCTCCCCCACCAACGCCACGGTGGTGGTGGGGACCGACGCGGGCTTCGAGATCCGCGACGCGGCCGTTCCGTTCCCCTCCAGTGATGCCGAGGCGGTGGCCCTGCGCGACTTCCTGCTGTCCCAGGGCAGCACCGCCGGCACGGTGGTCAGCGAGGACGGCGAGGTGGCCGCGCTGATGGTGTTCCTCCAGGCCAAGCTCGCCACCACCGAGTCCAAGGCGGCGGGGCAGGTGGCCGAGGCGGTGGACGCCAACCTGGGTGAGCTGACGGTCCACAAGGCGGGCCGGCCCATGGTCAGCTACCTGTCGTCGAAGCAGATCGGCAAGGACACAGGCATGCTCACCTCGGCGGCGCTGTTGCTGATGCTGGCGCTGCTGGGGGTGATGTTCGCCAACATCCGCGGTGTGCTCTTGCCCATCGGTGTGGTCATCGCTGCGACCCTGTGGACCATGGGCGGCATGGGCTGGCTGGGCATCGCCATGACCCACTCCCTCGAGGCGCTGCCGATCATGCTCATCGCCATCGGCGTGGCCGACGGGGTGCACCTGGTCCAGGCGTTCATGGCGCGCGCCCGGGGGACCAGCGACCGCAAGCTCGCGGCGCAGCAGACCATGGACGATCTGCGTCGTCCGGTGATCATGACCTCGATCACCACTGCGATGGGCTTTTTGGCCCTGAACACGTCCGGCGTGCGCTCCATCATGACCCTGGGCCTGCTCGTGGCCTTCGGCGTGTTCGTGGCCATGCTGTTCTCGCTGACCTTCGTGCCGGCCGTCCTCGCGATGTTGCCGGTGCCGAAGCGGTCGCAGCGCCAGGACGTCAAGACCAAGGGCTATCGCCTGCAGCGGCTGATGGTGTGGTGGGGCGAGCTGCTGTTCGCGCACAAGATGGGCGCGACGATGGCCATCGCCGCGTTCGTGGCCCTGTGCCTCCTCGGCGCGACCCGGGTGCAGACCGAGACCTCGATCCTGGAGAACTTCCCCACCGACGATCCCATCCGGTCGTCCGCGGAGTTCTTCAACGACCACTTCGGCGGCGTGACCAACCTGCAGGTGGTCTTCGAGGGGGGTGAGCCCGACGCCCTGAAGGACCCCGATCTGCTGGCGCGTATCGCGGGCTTCGAGGAGTACGTGATGGGCATCGAGGGCGTGGGCGGCACCACGTCGGTGCTGCCGGTGCTGCGGTCCATGAACCAGGTGCTGCACGCCGGCGATCCCACCTACGACCGGCTGCCCGGGGCCGTCGAGTTGGAGCACGGCTTCGACTACCAGCTCGACGAGGACGGCAACGAGGTCGCCATCCCCGTGTCCCACGAGGTGCCGGGCCGCGACGTGATCGCGGGGTACTTCTCGCTGCTGGAGATGAGCGGCAAGCCCGGCGATCTGGCCAACTTCGTCACCGACGACTACGGCGCGACCAAGGTCACGGTGTTCCTCACCAGCGACCGCAAGCAGGACATGGACCGGGTCACCGCCGCGGTGCGCTCCTACATGGACGAGCACCTGTCGGGGACCCAGGTGGAGATGACGGGCATGGCCGTGCTGATGCTGGCGGTCAACGACCTGATCACACGCGGTCAGGGCGTCTCCATCGCGGTGTCCCTCGTGCTGGTGTTCCTCGTCACCTCGATCATGTTCCGCTCCACGGTGCTGGGGCTGTGCAATACCGTGCCCCTGTTCGCCGCGGTCTTCTTCAACTTCGGCGTCATGGGCCTGGTGGGCCTCGACCTGAACCTGATGACCATGGGGGTGGCCTCCATGGCCATCGGCGTGGGTGTGGACTTCGCCATCCACTTCGTCCACCGCTACCGCATGGCCTTCGGCGCCGTGGGCAACCCCCGCGACGCGCTGCGGTTGACCATGGAGGAGGCGGGGGTCGCCATCCTCATGAACATGGTGGCCGTGGCCGGCGGCTTCCTCACCCTGCTGCTCGCATCGTTCAAGGGAGTGATGACCATGGGCCTGCTCATCAGCCTGATCATGGCCTTCTCCGCCATCGGCGCGCTGACCATCCTGCCGCTGCTGTTCACCGGGCTGCGCCCCCGCGCGGTGGAGGACCGGCGCTGGTTCTACTCCACCACCGGGCTGCTGCTGGCCCTGGGGCTCGCCGTGGCGGTGCCCCAGCAGGCGGCGGCCGAGCCCGGCGACGCCCGGGAGTTCATGGCCGACATCCACGACCGCGCCGCGTTCGACGACATGGCGGGCCAGGCCACGCTGACCCTGGTCTCGGCCAACGGCGGCACCAAGGTCCGCGTCTTTCGCATGGCCTCGCAGCGCAACGACGAGGGCGAGACCGACATGATCCTGTTCATGGAGTCCCCGGCGGACATGCGCGGCAACGGCTTCTTGATGCTGGGCCGCGCGTCCCGGGACGACGAGCGATACATCTACGTCCCCGCCCTGCGGCGGGTGAACAAGATCGTGGGCGCGGGCCGCGGCGGCGCCTTCATGTCCTCGGACTTCTCCATCGACGACATCGGCCGGCCCGACCTCGACGAGTGGACCTGGACCTTTGCCGGGGACGCCGAGGTGGGCGGTCACGCCTGCAAGGTGGTGGAGGCCACGCCCATCTCCGACAAGGTCGCCCGCGAGACCGGCTACACCAAGGTGGTGTGGTACGTGGACGAGGCGCTGAAGACATCGCGCGCCGCCGACTACTTCGACAAACAGGGCGTGCGCTTCAAGCGCATGGAGGTCGCGGCCATCGACGAACTCAACGGCGTGCCCTTCGCCACGGACATGACCATGCAGCACCTGGGTACCGGGCACTCCTCGCGTATGACGATGGAGGATCTGGACGTGGACGCCGGCGTGGATCCCACGTGGTTCACCCACCGGACCCTGCAGAACGGGTTCTGAGGTGCTCCGCGGCCTCCTGGTGACCCTGGCGCTCGCCGCGGCCGTCCCCGCCGCGGCCGCCACCGTCGACCGCGCGGACCTCGAGCTGCACGGCTACGCCAAGGCGCTGGGCGAGCTCACCCTGGCCGACCCGTACCCCGTCGGCGGCAAGGCCCGGCTGCAGGCCGATCTCTCCGGCGGCACGTCCATCGTCGGCTTCCGGGCGATGTTCGACCTCGATCTGGACGTGACCTCGATGCCCGACGACACCCTCGGGCAGCGCGCCGCCGAGGTCTCGCTGATCCCGGTGGAGTGCCGCGTCGACATCCGCGGAGGGGCCATCGATCTCTCCGTGGGCAAGCAGTACGTGTTCTGGGGCCAGACGGACTGGGTCAACCCCACCGACCTGTTCACGCCGTGGGACTACGTCCACATCTCCAGCGAGCTCGAGGACTACCGGATCGCGCCGTGGGCCTTCCGCGCCACCGCCTACGCCCGCGCCACCTCCTTCGACCTCGTCTGGGTCCCGTGGCCGATGCCCCACGTCATGGACCTGTCCCCCATGGCCGAGGCGGGCTTCGAGATCGGCGATCCCCAGCTCCCCGACCGCTCCATCACCCACTCCGACATCGGCCTGCGCATCGCCACCCGCTTCGCCGGCATCGACGCCTCGGTCATGGGCTTCTACGGCCTCGACAAGCGCCCGGGCATGGACATGGACGTGGAGATCGACGCCTCCACGATGCCGCCGCCGCCCCCGGTGATCACCATGAGCCCCACCCACGGGATGATGGGCGCGGTGGGGGGCGATCTCGCCTGGGGCGCGGGCCCGCTGCTGCTCAAGGGGGAGCTGGCCTACTACTGGACGGGTGACCTCGATGGCGACGATCCCTCGGTTCGAAACCCCGAGCTCGCCGCGGTCACCGGCCTCACCCTGGTGCCCGTCCACTGGCTGAACTTCACCGTCCAGGGCACGGTCAATCGACTCTCTCACTACGACCCCGCCACCGAAGAGGCGGCCCTGTCCCAGCTCGGAATGCCTGATCCCACAGCCGATCCCCGCACCACCTGGGGCATCGTCGAGCGCGTCTCCATCGACATCCGCGACGTGGTCGGCATCTCCGTCGTGAGCACCCAGGGGTTGCCCGCGAAGGACCTCTTCGTGATGGGCTACGTGTCGTGGCGCGCCGCGGACGGACTGACTGTGCTCGCCGGCGTGGTCGCCTTCGGCGGCCCCGAGGACTCCAGGTTCGGCCAGATCCGCGATCAGTCCCGCGTGTTCACCGAGGTGAAGTACGCGTTCTGACGGCTTTGCGTAAGATCTCGCCCATGTGGCACCCCTGGACCTTCGGCATGGCCGGCGCTGCCTTCACCTGCGCCGTGGGCGTCGGCGTGTGGTTCACCCGCTCGCGGGGCCTGAGCCGCGTCCACGGCTGGTTGCTCCTCCCCATGGTCGCGTGGACCCTCGTGGGCGCGGGCTGGGTGATGATGCGCGAGGACGCGCAGCTGTTCGATCAGGGGATGGCGCTGGGCCTGCTGGCGATGATCGGGCTGACGGGGTACGCGTCACCCAAGCGGGACGACCCGAACTGGGCGCGGGCGATGCACGGGATACTGGGGGGGGTGATCGTGGTCTGGTACGCCGTGATGGCGCACCGCTACGGGGAGTGGTAGCTGCTGGTCGTGGGGCCGAAGCCGCTGGACTGGAGGCGCTGGTGACGGCCGACGGGCTGGCCGATGCGCTCGCTGAGCCAGGTGTAGAAGCTGCCGCCGCCCTCCTCGACGCGTCCATCGGAGCACTCGAGCATGAACCAGCAGCATCTTCGGCACATACGCCCGATGCCGCCGAACACGCGCTGGCGGACCGCGACGGGGGAGCCGCAGGAGGGGCAGGACTCCCAACCTAGAATCAGGGAGTTCGGATTTCGAACCCTGCCATTCGACTTTGAAACGTTTCGAGGGGCCGAAACTGCCATTCACGCCTCCTGCTGGAAGACGTTGCAGGATCGAGGCCAGAACCAGGGTGGCCGTCACGCTGGGCTTCCACATCGATTCCAGGGGTGTGGGAGGGGGATCTGCGGCGCCCGAGGAGCTACGATCCCGAAGGGATGAAGGCGAACGTGACCAGACGCCTGCTCACCGCGCTGCCGTGGATCGCGCTGATCGCGACGGGCCTGGGCCTGCGGCTGGTCGCCATCGACAACCGCCCCCTGGACGCCCACCACGTGCGCCAGTCGGACACCTCGTCCATCGCCCGCGTCATGGCCCGCGAGGGGGTGGACCTGCTCCATCCCCGCATCGCCTGGGCCGGCGCGGGGGCGGGGACGGTGGAGTCGGAGCTGCCCCTCTACGCGGCCATGGTCGCGTTGAGCTGGCGTGTCTTCGGAGAGGGCCCCGGAGCGTACGCCTGGCCGCGCCTGCTGTCCGTGCTGTGGTGGCTGATCGGCGGCGTGGCGCTGGCGCTGTGGGTGCGGCGCCGGCTGCCGGGGCCAGCATGGCCGGCGCTGCTGCTGTACACCCTGTCCCCGCTGGCCCTGGTGTTCAGCCGCAACATCCAGCCGGACGCCATGGGCGTGGCGCTGATGCTGTGGGCGATGCTGGCCGCCGATCGTTCCCGCGAGGCGCGCGGACCCGCGGCGCTGCTCGGTCTGGTCGTCGCCGCCGCCGCCTTGCTGGGGCTGGCCGTGGCCGCGGCGGGCAAGGCGGTGTTCTGGGCGCCGCTGGTCCTGGTGCTGGTGGTCCTGCGAGCCGATCGATGGCGGCTGCCTGCGGCGGCGCTGCTGGTCGCGGTCGCTGCGGGGATCGCCGCGGCTTGGTTCTGGCACGCTCGGGTCCACCTCGGCGCGGAGGGCGCCACGTTCGGCTTCTGGGGCTACGCCGCCCACAAGTGGGGGGCGACGGCGACATGGCTCGACATCGCCACCTGGCGATACATCATCGGCACCCTCGTGGCCCACGCGTTGACCCCGGCGGGGGTGTTGCTGTGCGCGGCCGGCGCGATCCTCGCCCGGCGGGACCGCGAGCTGGCGGTGTTCGGCGGGGGCCTGGCGCTGGGCGGGCTGGCCATGGCCGTCGCGACGGAGGGGTTCGGCCTCCACGACTACTACCAGCTGTCCCTGGTGCCGTTCGCCTCGGTGCTCGCCGGCGCGGCCCTCGCGGCCGGTTGGCGCGCGCGAACGGACCGGCGGGTGATGGCGGCGCTGGCGCTGGTGGGGATGGCGACGCTCGTATCGGTCCCCGTCGGTGCGCGCTACGTGTCCAGATCCCTGGCGCAGGATGCCCGCGTGGCGCGGGTGATCGCCGAGGTGGGCACGGTCATGCCGGTGCAGCAGAGCCTGGTGGTCCTCGACTGGCACCCCCAGACGATCCTCCACGGCCTGGACCGGCGGGGCTGGCACCGCGGCGCGGCGGATGCCGCGGAGCTGCGGCAGCTGCGGACCCACGGCGCGGACTTCCTCCTGATCACGGACACATCGCCCAGTCACGGCGATCCCGCGCTGGCGGACTGGGTCGGCGGACGCTGGCCCGCGGTGGCGCGCGGCAACGGCTGGAACCTCTACCGGATGCAGTGAGAGGCTCCTCCAAACGATTGACAACCCGACGATGAAACCCTTAGATGACGGCGGGTTGCGGGGGATCACAGCTGCCAGGGAACGACACAGTGAGCGAGCTGGAACAGGAATTCGAAGGTAAAGTGGCCTACGTCACGGGCGGCGCCCGGGGCATCGGCCTGGCCGTGGCCCATCGCCTGGCCGAGCGCGGCGCAGACGTCATCCTCGGGTACAAGAAAGCCGAGGAGCAGGCCGAGAACGAGGCGGCGGCCCTGCGCGAGGCGTACGGCCACCGGGTCTGGACCCTGGCCGGCAACATGCGCGATCCCAAGCAGATCAAGCAGCAGTTCGTGTGGATCGGCGAGGAGATCGGGCAGCTCGACATCCTGGTGCTGTCGGCCGCCTTCGGCACCATGGGCCGCATCGAGCGCATGGGCCTGTACTCGTGGGACGCGACCTACGAGATCAACGTCCGCTCGGTGATGCTGTGCTCTCGTGAAGCCTTCCCCCTGCTCAAGCAGGGCGGCGGGTCCATCGTCGCGGTGAGCAGCATCGGCGCGTTCGTGGCATTCCAGGAGTACGCGGCCGTCGGCTCGTCCAAGGCGGCCATGGAGTCGTTGGTGCGCTACCTGGCCAACGAGTTCACCCCCGACGGCGTGGCTGTCAACGCGGTCAGCGCCGGTCCTGTGGACACCCGCGCCATCCAGTGGTTCCGCAAGCCCGAGGCGGTCTACCGCTTCGCCGAGAAGAAGACCGCCCAGGGGCGCATCGGCGAGGCAGACGACATCGCCCACGTCATCACCTTCCTGTGCTCGGAGCGGGCGCGCTGGATCGTGGGGCAGACCATCGTCGCCGACGGCGGGATCACCCTGGGCATCAACTTCGAGAACTGGCTCAAGGACACGGGCAACGCCGAGGGGCTCTACGATGAGTAACCGCGTCTGGTTCATCACCGGTGTCACCGGCTTCGTCGGAGGCGAGCTCCTCCGCCGCATCATGCTGCGCACCGACGACGAGGTCATCGGCCTGATCCGCGCCGCGAACGACGACGCGATCCAGACGCGCATCGACAAGCTGCTCGAGGGCTCCCTGGGCGCGGATCTGCTCCCCGAGCACGCCGCGCGGTTCACCGGGGTGCGGGGCGACATCTCCCAGCCCGGCCTGGGCATGTCCGACGAGCACCGCCAGCTGGTGGTCCGCCGAGCCACGCGCCTGCTGCACAACGCGGCCTCGGTGCGGTTCGACCTGACCCTGGAGGAGGCGCGCAAGCACAACGTCGTGGGCACCGAGGGCATGCTGGAGCTGGGCCGCGAGGTGGCCCGTGACGGCGAGCTCGAGCGGTTCGGCTACGTGGGCACGTGCTACGTGGCCGGCCGTCGCACCGGCGTCGTGCTCGCCGACGAGCTCGACGAGGGCCAGGAGTTCAAGAACACCTACGAGCAGACCAAGTGCGAGAGCGAGAAGCTGATCCGCGATGCGTGGGACGAGCTCCCCATCGTCGTGTTCCGGCCCTCGATCATCGTCGGCGACAGCCGCACCGGCCGCACCCAGAGCTTCAACGTCATCTACTGGCCCCTGCAGATCTACGCCAAGGGCATGTGGCCCGACTTCTTCATCGGCAACCTCGAGGCTCCGTCCGACGTGGTGCCGGTGAACTTCGTGGCCGACGCGATGCTGTACCTGCTGGACCAGGAGTCCTCGAACGGGTGCTGCTTCCCGCTGGCCGCGGGCGTGGACAAGGTGGCGACCAACCGCAAGATCATCGAGATGGCGTCCGAGTTCTTCGACCGGCCGTTCCCGGAGATCATCTCGCCCGAGGACTTCAGCGACGAGGAGCGCATCCGGCGGTACAACGAGCTGTCCGCCACCCAGCGCTCCATGATCGCCCAGGGCATCCAGTACCTGCCGTACTTCGCCCAGAGCCCCATGTTCGACAACACGCCCACCCTCGAGGCCCTCGCGGGCACCGGGCTGGAGCCGCCCGCGGTGGAGGACTACTTCCTCAACCTGTTCGACTACTGCAAGCGCAGTCAGTGGGGCCGCAAGCCGGTGGACGACTAGGATCCCATGGGCGACCTCCGACGAGCGCGAAGACTCACCGCGGCGTGGATCGCCGCGTGGGTGATCACCTCGCCGGCGCTCGCCGCGCGTCCCCTGACCCTGGCCGAGGCCCTGGCCGGGGCGGCCGGTGGCGACGAGACCATCGGCGTGGCCGACGAGGAGCTGGAGGAGGCGCGCGCCGAGGTGGTGGATCAGGCCGCCGGGTTGCTGCCCACCTTCGACCTCAGCGCGTCGCGCGGCCAGGGCGGTGACCAGCAGCTGTTCCAGCCCGGCAAGGACGTGGAGGCGGTCACCGATCACACGTTCTGGCGCGCCGAGTCCATGTTCAGCGCTCCGGTGCTGGCGCCCTCGGACATCGGCGACCTGGTGGCGGCGGATCGCGAGATGCGGGCGCAGGAGGAGACGGCCCTGGCCACACGGCACGAGGTGCTGTTCGACGTGGTCCGCGCCTACTACGAGGCCCTCTGGGCCCACTCGGGCATCCAGGTGGCCGAGGCCTCGGCCGAGGTGGCACGGACCCTCGAGGACGCGGCGCAACGTCGCCTCGGCGCGGGGACGGAGACCCAGATCGAGGTGGATCGGGCGCGCGGCGATCGCATCGAGGCCGAGGGTGAGGCGCAGGCCGCGCGATTCGAGGCGCTGGACGCGGACCTGGTCCTGGCGCACGCCGCGTGTGTGCCGCTGGAGGCGCTGGAGCTGTCCGTGCCCCAGCGTCCCGCGGTCCCCGGCGCCAGCAGCCACGGCCGCTTGGCCCTGGCCCGGGAGGGGCGCCCCGATCTCCGGGCCCATCACTGGACCTCCCTCGCCGCGGCCTCGGCCGTGCACGCCGAGGCCCTGACCCTCGCCCCGGAGCTGCAGGTCCGCTGGAGCACGCGGTACACGACCTACGATCCCGAGGATCTGAGCAGGCCCCCCCACACCTGGACGCTGATGCTGCGCGCGGACTGGCAGCTCCCCGGCATCCTCGAGCCGGCGGCGGAGATCGCCCAGGCCCGGGCCCAGCAGCGCCGGGCCGACCTGGAGCTCCAGCGCGCCCACCGTGAGACCGAGCTGTCGGTGCGCAGCGCCGAGATCTCCCTCGAGGCGTCCGAGGCGGCCGTGGCCGTGGCGCGCGAGCGAGACGGCGTGGCCGACGCCAACCTCGCCGCTGGAATGCGCCTGTACGAGGAGGGTATGGCCACCGGGCTGGAGGTGAGCACCCTCAAGGCCGAGCGCGACGCCGCAGCCGCCGAGCTGCTCGGCGCAGCCCTCGAGCGGGACCTCGCCGAGGTGGATCTGCTCGAGCAGCTGGGGGTCGATCCCCTCGAGGTCTACGCGACCCGCTGAACCTCGCGTCCACGCGTGCTTTCTCTGTCATTTCCTTGATCCTGCGAACGCGAGGGGTTAAATGGGGCCCGCACGAGTGTCTGCGCGAGGGGTCCAGACAGGGGAAAGGAAACGTGAACCGCCTTCTCACCGGCGTACTGGTATCCGCCACGTTCGTGGTCTGCGCTCGCGCGGACGCGAGGATCGCCGTGGTGTCGCCGGCCGACGAGAACGGTGCGCCGACCCCCTTCGAGGGTGAGCTCCCCGAAGGCGCGGGCGGCTTCCTGCCCCTGACCTGGGACTACGCCGACGAGCTCGTCCCCCTGCTGGTGGCCGGCGCCGAGGCCCACCAGGCGTGCGAGGGCGACTCGGCTCCGTCCATCAACGTGGTCGTGGCCCAGGCCATGCAGCTGATGACCGACCTGGACCTCGAGGGCGCGGTGGAGGTGCTGGACACCCTGGTGGACGAGCTGCCGTGTCTGACCGAGCCGCCCACGCCGCGCGAGCTGTCCCGGATCTTCTACTACCGCGGCGCCACGCTGGCGTTCCTGGGCGAGAGCGACGAGTCCGCGGCCTCCATGCTGCGGGCCCTGGCCATCGACCCGGAGCTGCCGCCGGACGACAACCTGCCCGGGGAGATCAACGCCATCTTCGCCGAGCAGCTGCCCAAGACCGTGGCCAAGCGATACCTCGGGTACTGGCTGCCGTCGGGGACCCTGGTCCACGTGGACGGCAAGGAGCAGCCGGGCAGCCTCCCCGCGGGCTCCATGGGGCTGCTGCAGTGGCAGCTCCCCGGGGGCGAGTGGAACACGGCCCTGCTCGAGGGCATGGGGGACGCCACGTTGATCGCGACCCCCAGCGGCGTCCTGGAGCACCTGTCGGAGGTGGACCCGCCCGTGGCCCGGCTGGCCGCCCTGCTCGGCGAGGAGATCGCCGGGCCGTTCAAGGTGGACGGCGTGCTGCTGTGGGACGGCGACGAGACCACCCTGTACTGGGACGGCAAGAGCAACACCACCGAGTGGCTCGGTGCCGACGGCGAGGTCGTGGACACGGTCGCTGGCGACACCGGCGACACGGACGGCGCCCGCGGCCGGGTCCGCGAGCGCACCCGCAAACCCCCCGCTCCCCTGAGCGATCACGTCCGGCTGGCCATCGGCGGCGGCGTGGTCTACGTCAACCCCTTCCCCTACGGCCTGGCCGCCTTCGACGCCAACGTCCGCCTCTACCGCGGCCTCGGCTTCGGCATCGGGATCGATCTGGGATTCCCGGCCACCGCCTATCGCAAGCCCGTGGTGCTCCCCATGGCTCACCTGGGCCTGCGGTACACGTTCAACGCGGGCAAGGTCCACCCGTGGCTGGGCCTCGCCATCCGCGCCGGCCTGGACGACCGACCCGGGCAGGTGTGGGCGATGATCGGCGCCGGCGGATTGTTCGGACTGGACTTCCCGCTGACGAACCTGTTGATGCTGCGCGTCTCCGGCGAGGCCGGGATCATGTTCCTGTTCCGCGACTTCGAGGCCCAGGGGAAGTTCTCCGTGGTGCTGCGGATTTGAAGTAGGATCACGAGGAGGTATGCGGCGCGAGGAGCCTCCGGGCGGCGCTGCGACGGAGTAGATGCGTCAGCTGGGACGATACCGACTGCTCGAAGAGCTCGGCTCCGGCGGCTTTGCCGTGGTGTACAAGGCCGAGATCTCCGGGCCCGAGGGATTCCGCTCCCGCTTCGCCATCAAGCGTATCCACCCCTTCCTGACCCACAACCAGCCCGGATTCATCACCTCGCTGACCAACGAGGCGCGGCTGTGCGCCCGGTTCGAGCACCCCAACGTGGTGCGGGTGACCGAGCTGGACTCGGTGCCCGACGAGGAGGGGCAGGAGCAGTACTACATGGTCATGGAGCTCGTCGACGGGGTCACCCTCGACGTGCTCCTGCGCATGGCAGCCAAGCGCCGCGAGCACCTGCCGCCCAACGTGGTGGTGGACCTGCTGCTGCAGATCGCCCGCGGCCTGGCCTACGTGCACGCCCTCAAGGACGAGGACGGCCGCGCCCTGAAGATGGTCCACCGAGACCTCAAGCCCAGCAACATCCTCATCAGCCGCGAGGGTGTGGCCAAGATCTTCGACTTCGGCATCGCCAAGGCCATCAACTCCTCCGGGCCGCGGACCGCCACCGGCGTCACCCGCGGCACGGCCGCGTTCATGAGCCCGGAGCAGGCCTACGGCAAGCCCGTGGACTTTGCCTGTGACCTGTTCGCCTTCGGCGCCATCCTGTTCGAGCTGACCGTGGGCGAGCAGCTGATCGTCGGCGACTCCATGGCCGCGCAGCTGATGACCGTGGTCAACACCCCCGCCGACTTCCGGGCCAAGGAGGTCGAGGCCTCGATCCCCGGCCTGGGGGCGATGTTCCAGAAGCTGCGCCAGCCGCGGGCCAAGGACCGCTACAAGAGCACCACCGAGCTCATCGAGGAGCTGCGCAGGCTGCGCCGGATCCTCGAGTCGGACATGGATCCGCAGGCCTACCTGACCCAGCTGTACGACGACCCCGGCGCCCAGGTGTCCCAGGAGGAGATCGCCCACTACAAGGTGATGCTGCACGAGCGCGTGCCCTCCACGGCCACCTTCTTCGAGGTGCCGGGCTACCGCCGCAACCGCGACGGCAAGCTGGTGCCGACCACGTCCGCGGCCGAGTCGTGGGGCGTGGACATCGCCGAGCCCTCCGCGGTGACCAAGGAGACCGAGGCCCTCGAGGAGCCCGACGACATCGAGCTCGAGACCTACACCGGCCCTGCCGTGCGGCGCTTCAAGCCCGCCTACCTGTTGCTGGCGTTGATTCCCCTGCTGGTGGTGGTCTGGGGCGGCGGCGTGATCGTGTCGCGGCTCCTGCTCCACTGGGGACTGGGGAGCGCGGCGACCACCGATGTGCCGGACCACGAGGAGCCCGTCACCGCGCCTGCCGGGATCGCAGACGTGGTCCCGGACGCGGGAGAGGAACCCGCCACGGACGACGCGGCGGCCCAGGACGAGGCGACCGAGCCCACCCCCGAGCCGGAGCAGGTGACCGAGGCCCAGCCCGAGGCGGTGACCGAGGCCGACGCGGCCGAGGCGGAGGTCGCGGAACAGGCGACCGAGGAGGCGCCGACCGAGGAGGTCCTCCCCGAGGAGATCGGCGATCCAGCGATCCTCAAGATAAACGCCTACCCCGCGGCCACGGTGTTCATCGACGGCAGCGAGGCGGGCAGCACCTTCGTCACGGCCCGCGGGGTCACCCTCTCCCCGGGGGAGCACCACATCCGCATGGTGCGCAGCAACGACGGGTTCGAGCAGAACCTGTCGGTGACCCTCGAGGCGGGCCAGACCCTGGTGGTCCCGTTCAAGTGGGAGTCCGCACAGACCCCCGAGACCGAGGAGGAGCCATGACGCGCCGCATCCACGTCGCCCTCGTGGCCGCCGCCGTCGCCCTGGCTGGCACCCACGCCCAGGCCGTGTGTGATTCCACCGCTGGAAACGCGACAGCGGAGATCTTCGCCGAGTACTGCGAACCCAACCTCGGGTACATCGGCTGCTGCTTCGGCACCGAGGCCTTCTGGTGCGAGACCTCGTTCGGGCAGCAGTACACCTGCAAGATCGAGTGCGCCTCGGCCCAGTACTGCGGCTGGAACTCGGAGCAGGGGTACTACTTCTGCGGCACCGACGGGTCGGCGGATCCCTCCCAGGAGAATCCCCTGACCTGCCCCGACGCGGACGGCGACAGCTGGCACCTCGGCGGCGACTGCGACGACAGCGAGGGGACGGTCTATCCGTTCGCGCCGCTGGAGTGCGACGGCCTGGACAACGACTGCGATCCCGAGCCCGACAGCAACGAGGTGGACGCCGACGCCGACGGCTACTCCGAGTGCGACGGGGACTGCAACGACGCGCTGCCCGAGTTCAACCCCGGCGCCGAGGACGAGTGCGGCGACGGCTACGACCACGACTGCTCGGGCGACGTGGACGACGAGATCGACGACGACGGCGACGGTATCCCCGAGTGCGCTGGGGACTGCGACGACACCGACGCGTCCGTCCACGAGGGCGCCGACGAGCTGTGCGGCGATGGCCTGGACAACGACTGCGACTCGGAGATCGACGAGGGCTGCACCACCCCTGGCGACGACGACGACGACAACGGCGGCGGTGACGACGACGACGACGAGAGCCTGGTCACCCCCCGGGCGGGCCCCTATGGCCTCAGGTGCGCTGCGGCGCCGAGCGCGCGCGGGGGGCTACCCGTCGCGCTGACCTTGCTGTTGCTGGGCTGGATGGCGCGCCGCCGCGCCTGAGCGAGCGGGCTACAGCGAAGCTTCTCCGAGATCCTCGAGATCGGTCAGCTCCGGATGGGGGCGGCTGAATCGAACCCCCACAAGCAGGTCGTCGTCGTGGTCCGACAGGGTCCGGCGCCACGCCACGCGACCCATCACCGTGTGATCGCGCATGGAGACCAGGATCGGGTCGCCACGGCGAATCCAGTAGGGGAGGGGGTGGCAGCAGATCCCGCCGTCACCGAGGTCCTTGACCATCACGTGGTAGTCCTGGCCGTGGAGGGTCACCCGGGCCCGCCGCTCGGTCTCCAGGCGCGGGTGGAGGCGGCGGTTGTCCTCATCGACGCCGCTGGTGGCCAGCGCGCTCTCGGCGAGCTTCTCCGACACCACCGGCGGCACCGTGGTCGGCCGTCCGAACCGCAACTTGTGGTTGGCCATGGTTCCCCCTCGAGACCTCGCTCCCGTCCGAAAGACTAGCGTCTCCGGCCAATCTGGAAAAGCAAAAAAACCCTAACCGAGGCGCTACTCGAGCCCCCACGACGAGGGCTGCGGGCCCATCACGAAGGCGAGGGTGCCGCCGTCGGCGATGTCGGCGTGGCGGAACCACGGCACGTCCAGCGCCACGCCGTTGAGCTCCACGGACTGGACGTAGACGTTGTCCGCGCCGGCGCCGTCCGCGGTGACGATCAGGTCGCCTGCGGGCAGGTGCAGCACGGCCTCCTCGTACACCGGGCTGCCCACCAGGTACACGTCGGTGGCCATGAGCGGGTAGAAGCCCAGCGACGCGAACACGTACCAGGCCGACAGGGTGCCGCAGTCGTCGTTGCCGGCCAGGCCGCCGGCCTCGGTCGAGTACGTCTCGTCGAGGATCCAGCGGGACCACTTCTGGGCCAGGTCCGGCCGCCCGAGCTCGGAGAACATCCACACCGCGTGGATGGAGGGCTCGTTGCCCTGCCAGTAGTACAGGTTGGGCAGGTCCTGGTCGTCGTACCCCGAGGCGAGGCCGAAGGTCTCGTCCATGGCCTCGATCATGGCCTCGGCGCTGCCGAACTCGTCGGCCAGCCCGGCGGCATCGTGGGGCACGTGGAAGCGGTAGTGCCAGGCGTTGGCCTCGGTGTAGTCGTCGGCGAAGTCACCGGGGTCGAACGGGTCCTTCCACTCGCCGTCGGTGGTCTTGCCGCGGAAGAACTGGGTCTCGGGATCGAACAGGTTCGCCCAGTTGCCTGCCTGGGCGTACAGCTCTGCCGCGTCGTCGTCGTGCCCCAGGGCGTCGGCGAGCTGAGCCACCCCGAAGTCGTGGTGGGCGTACTCGAGCGTGGACGACGTGGAGGCCCGGCAGTCGGAGTCGAAGGCCATGTAGCCGGCCTCGAGGTACTCCTCCATGCAGCCGCGTCCGCTGAGCTCCACCGGGCCGGTGGCGTGGGCGTAGAGCTCGTCGTACAGCTCCTCCACGTCGGTCACGGGGACGCCCTTGAGGTAGGTCTCGGAGATGAGGATGTCCGCGGGGGTGCCGATCATGGAGCCCGTATCACCCGTGGCCAGGGCCCACTTGGGGATGGCGCCGCCCTGCTGCTGCATCTTGCGGATGGACGTCATCATGTCCGCCTGGCGGTCGGGGAAGATCAGCGAGTACAGGGGGTGGGTCGTGCGCACCGTGTCCCACAGGGAGAAGTCGGTGTAGTAGGTGAAGCCGTCGGCGTACCAGACCTCCCGGTCGAACCCGAGGTAGTCGCCGCCCACCTCGGTCCACGACGTGGGCATCATCATCGTGCGGTAGAGGCTGGAGTAGAACTCGGTGCGGTCCTCGTCGGTGCCGCCGGTGATCTCGATGGTCTCGAGCTCGTCGTTCCAGCGGCTGTCTGCGCCGTTGGCCACCGCGTCGAAGTCCCACGCGGCGCTGAACTCGGCGTCCAGGTTCAGGCGCGCGTGATCCAGATCGATCATGGAGATGCCGGTCTGCACCAGGATCTCCTCGTCGTCACCCGTGTTCCACTGGAACCACCCGCCGATGTCCGCGCCCTCGTGGTCCGCGTCCTCGGGGTCCAGGGTCTCGCCGTCCCAGGTGCCCCAGCTGCTGGGGGCTCGGTTGAACCGCGAAACGAAGTACACGTCCACGCCGCCGACGCGGCTGGTGAACTCCCCGTCGTTGTGCAACGAACCCCACAGCTCGGCGTTGTCCGGATCCAGGTGGATCCACGACTCGGTGACCGTTCCCGTGCCCAGGGTGTGCGCCAGGTCCAGCAGCAGGACCGCCTCGTCGGACGCGGGATAGGTGACGCGCATCATGCCCGTGTGGGCCGTGGCCGTGAGCTCCACCTGGATGTCCGGGTCGGGCAGGTTCACGTAGTAGTGGCCGGGCTTCGACGACTCGTCCCCGTGGTCGAAGATCTGCCGGTAGCCGTCCTCCTCGGTCTTGGCCGCGTCCATTCCCAGGGTGGGCATGAACATGACGTTGCCGTAGTCGGTGACGCCGGTCCCCACCAGGTGCAGGTGGGAGAACCCCTCGATGTGGTCGTCCTCGTACCAGTAGCCCGCCGCGTGCAGCACGCCCATGGCGCCGGACTCCTTGGTGGTGTCGGGCCCCAGGCGCACCATGCCGAAGGGGGTGGTGGCGCCGGGGAAGGCCGCGCCGATGTTGAGCAGGCCGCCCGTGCCGATGAACGGGTCCACCCAGTGGGTGGGCTGCTCGGTGGGATCGTCGGGGAGGGGCGGCTGGGGGTCGCCGGGCTCGTCCTCGGGGCAACCGAAGAGGCCGAGACTGGCCAGCAGGGCGAGGAACACGAAGGGCCAGGAACGGGACATGAGACCTCCCGGTGCAGGGTCGAGCAGGACCATAGCAGAGACCCTGCCACGACGACGTGCAGAAACGGGCTCGGACCTGTGGGTCCGGTGCGCCCCCTGCTATGATCCGCCGATGGCCGATTCCCTCACCAGCGACGTACGCGGAGCCAGCTTCGGCAAGTACCGGATCGTGCGCAAGCTCGGCGAGGGGGCCTTCGGCGCGGTCTACGAGGCGATGCTGCCCGGGCTGCACGGGTTCGCCAAGCGCGTGGCCGTGAAGAAGCTGCGTTCGTCGGTGGTCGCCAACGATCCGGCCTTCGTCCAGTCCATGGTCAACGAGGCGCGCATCGGCGGGTTGCTGCACCACGGCAACATCGTCGACGTGTTCGAGTTCGACCAGGTGGACGAGCACTACTACCTGGCCATGGAGTACGTCGAGGGGCTGACCCTGGACGAGATCGTCCACATCTGCCGCCACAACGAGACCTTGCTGCCGCGGTTCGCCACGCTGAAGGTCGGTACCGACGTCTGCCGCGGGCTGCACTACGCCCACCAGTTCCGGGACGTGGACGGCCAGCCGCTGAACCTGGTCCACCGGGACCTCAAGCCCAGCAACATCATCGTCAACGTCGAGGGCACGGCCAAGATCCTCGACTTCGGCATCGCCAAGGCCGCGTCCAACCTCTACAACACCACGTCCACGTCCGTGTCCAAGGGCACGCCGCGGTACATGTCGCCCGAGCAGATGATGGCCGAGGGCCCCCTGACCCATCGGTCGGACATCTTCTCGATGGGGGCGGTGCTGTTCGAGGTGGTCACCGGCCGCGTCCTGTTCGACGCCCCGTCCCTGCCGGCCCTGGCGCTGAAGATCGTCAGCGAGGTGCCCCAGGAGGACCTCGACGACGCCGAGAACGCGCTGCCGGGCAGCGGCGGCATCCTCACCCGCGCCCTCGCCCGCCGCCCCGAGGATCGCTTCGAGGACGCCGCGGCCATGGCCAACGCGCTGCTGGAGCTGAGCCACAAGTATCCGGCCCAGGCGGACATGGCCGAGGTGGTCTCGCGCCTGCTGCCCAGCCGCGACCTCTCCGCGAGCCAGGAGATCATCCACTCGGGCGAGCTGAACCTGGCCACCCACAACACCACCGACGGCGTGCTCCCGCCGCTGTCCGAGCAGCGGCACATCCCGCCGCCGTCGCCGTCGTCGGCGGGATGGGACAGGTTCACCGAGGTGTTCGACACCGTCGCGCCCGCCGCGAGCGGGCCGGACACGGCCGTGGTCGAGGGCGACGACGAGGCCACGCGCGCCCTCGAGGGCATGCGGGACACCGTGGGCGGGGGCGAGGACGCCACGCGTCCGCTGCAGGGGATGCGCCAGGCCGTTGTGGAGCGGGACGACGCCCCCGTGGAGAAGGTCGCGGGGCTCGCCGATCTCGAGGCATCGGGGCTCGCGCCTGCGCGCCCGCGCGCGTGGATGTGGGGCGTGGGGGTCGTGGCACTGCTGGTCGTGGCCGTCGGCGTCGGCGTGGTGGTGGGACGCCAGCCGCCGCCCGAGCCCGCCCAGGAGGACCCCACCGGGTCCGAGTTCGAGGTCGCGCCGCCGGTTCTGGAGGAGCCCATCACCGAGGTCGCGCCGCCGGTTCAGGAGGAGCCCGTCACGGAGGCCGCGCCGGTGGAGCCGGAGGTCACCGAGGAGCCGGTGGAAGAGGTGACCGAGGCGCCCGAACCCGAGACCCCCGCCCCCCCGGCGCCCGAAGCGCGTCCGGGCAAGGTGAGCATCCGCTGCAAGCCCTGGTCGCGGATCTACGTGGACGGCGTCCTGGTGAAGGAGAGCGTCATCCTCAAGGACCACGACGTGACCGGCGGCCGCCACGAGATCCGCCTGGTCTGCCCGGACCACGGGGACGCCGAGAAGGTGTTCTCGGTGGACATCGACGGCCAGAACGTCGGCCTGGGCTGCTGGGACTTCACCGCGGATGCCCCCTGCGGGGGCTGATTTGCCGACACGGCCCGACCCCCGGGCCGACCTGGAGGAGGTGGACCTTGCGCGTCCCGATCTTCACCGCAGTCCTGCTCGTGCTGGCCGGCTCGCCCGCCGCCCGGGCCCAGGACTCCACCGCGGCCTACGCGGGTGATACGGCCTCGGCCGAGAACGCCGGCCGCGTCGCCCAGGCCCTGGCGCTGCTCAAGCCCGCGGTGATCCTCTCGGACGCGCCGCGCCACCTCGAGGAGCTCGCGCCCGCTGGCGCGCTGGTCGCTCCGGGCGCCCCGGTGATCGCCTGCGAGGGCGAACCCGTGGACCGCACGACCTACCTCCATCAGGTCGCCGATCTGGGCAAGGCCGTGTGGGAGGTGGACGATCTGGGCCCGTTCTTCACGGCGACGCGGCAGACCCAGGCCTGCCTCGGCGACAGCGTCGAGGCGGGCGACCTGGCGCGCGTGGCGTTCGTCGAGGGCGCCATGGCGTTCGAGCTGGGTCAGCCCGACGACGCGGCCGCGGCATTCCGGCAGGTGTTCGCGGTGGACCCCACCTTTGTCTGGGACGGCCAGTTCGGCCCGGGCGCGAAGGAGAGCTTCGACGCCATGGGCGCCGAGGTCGCCAACGGCCCTCGCGTGGACCTGACCGTCCTGACCTCGCCGGACAACCCGCTGCGGGTGGACGGCCACCTGTACGGGACCGCGACGATCCTGGTCAGCCCGGGATTGCACCTGGTCCAGGTGGGCGCGGAGGGCAGCCTGCGCAGCGTGCTGGTGGACACCGCCGGCCGCGACGAGACGGTCGTGGTGGACGCCGATGCGCTGAATACGGCCCTCGCCAGTGGCGAGGGTGGGGCGCTGGTCACCGCCCTGTTCGCCGCGCAGGGCGAGGACGCTCCGGACTACCTGCTGTGGATCGGCGACGAGGAGCGGATCTGGAGCTGGGACGCCCCCAGCGCCCAGCTGACCGAGGTCCCCCTCACCGCCACGGCCCAGGCCGCCCTGGACCCGCCCGTGGACGGGGGCAAGAAGCGGCCCGGGCCGGCCACGCCGGTGCTCATCGCGGTGGGCGCGGGCCTGGTGGCCGGTGGGACGGTGCTGTCCATGGCCACGCGGAGCGACCTGGCCGACTTCGACGCGTCCGTGGAGTCCGGAGAGATCCACCCGTTCCCGGCGCCCGACGCGGCCGATCCCGAGTCCTACCCGCTGTACCAGGAGTGGCAGGGCAAGGTGAACCGCCTCGGCGTGGGGTACGCGCTGATCGCGGCGGGCGGCGTGAGCCTGCTCGCGTCCATACCCGTGGGCCTGCTCACGGCCCGCACCGTCGAACCCCGGGTCGCGTTCGGCGCCACGCTGCTCGCCAGCGGCCAGTCCGACGGCGCCGACGGCGTCGTGTTCACCCTGAGCTGGAGGTAGGAGATGACGATGCGACGATGCGCCACCATCCCCGCCCTGCTGATGCTCCTGTGCGGCTGCCCTGATCCGCCGGTCCCGCCCGACGTGGACCTGGACGGGGACGAGTGGCCCGACGTCACCGATCCCTGCGTGGACGTGGACGGGGACGGCTACGGCCGCCCCGAGGACGACACCAGCGGCTGTGTGATCACCACGCCCGACTGCGACGACAGCGATCCCGAGGTCCACCCCGGCGCCACCGACGTGTGTGACGGGGCGGACAACGACTGCGACGAGGACGTGGACGAGGGCCACGACGTGGACGGGGACGGGTACACCATCTGCGGTGTCGACGGCATCCAGCCGAGCCACGACGACGACTGCGACGACAACGACGACAGCGTCCACCCCGGCGCCGAGGAGCAGTGCGACGGGGCGGACAACGACTGCGACGGGACCGTGCCCGACGACGAGGCCGACCTCGACGGCGACGGCTACGCCGCGTGCGGGATAGCGCCGGATTCCCCCGACTGCGACGACGGCGACGACACGTCCTATCCCGGGGCCGAGGAGTTGTGCGACGGGGTGGACAACGACTGCGACGAGGACATCCCGGCGGACGAGGCCGACGCCGACGGCGACGGACACCGCGTGTGCGAGGACGACTGCGACGACACCGACGCGACCTCTTACCCCGGCGCCGAGGAGCTGTGTGACGGCGCGGACAACGACTGCGACGGTTCAGTGCCCGCGGACGAGGTCGACGGCGACGCGGACACCTACCGTGTATGCGACGACGACTGCGACGACGCCGATCCGGACACCTACTCCGGCGCCCCGGAGCTGTGCGACGGCATCGACAACGACTGCGACGGCTCGGTGCCGGCCGACGAGACCGACGGCGACGCAGACACCTACCGCGTCTGCGACGGCGACTGCGAGGATGGCGACGACACCTTCCACCCGGGCGCCAACGAGCTGTGCGACGGCCTGGACAACGACTGCGACGGCGTCGTCCCCGACGACGAGCTGGACAGCGACCTGGACGGCCTGAGCGTCTGCGAAGGGGATTGCGACGACGGGGACGCGGTGTTGAACCAGAGCGACTCCGACGGCGACGGCACCACCTCGTGCGCGGGGGATTGCGACGATCTCGATGCCAGCGTCCATCCGGGCGCGGCCGAGGGGTGCGACGGGCTGGACACGGACTGTGATGGCACCGTGCCCGCGGACGAGGCCGATGCGGACGGCGACGGCGCGGCCACCTGCGAGGGGGACTGCGACGACCTCGACGCGATGGCGAACCTGGACGACGCCGACGCGGACGGCGTCACGTCGTGCGGCGGCGACTGCGACGACGCGGACGCCGCGGTCCACCCGGGCGCGGCCGAGGGCTGTGACGGCCTCGACACGGACTGCGACGGCTCGATCCCGCCCGAGGAGCTGGACGGAGACGGCGACGGCGCGAGCGAATGCGAGTGGGACTGCGACGACGCCGATCCCTTCCTCAACGTCCAGGACGCGGACGGCGACGGGATCACCAGCTGCGCCGGTGACTGCGACGACGCCGACGCCGACACCTACCCCGGCGCCACCGAGCTGTGCGACGGGCTGGACAACGACTGTGACCTGATCGTGCCGTCCAAGGAGATCGACGTGGACGGCGACGGGATCCCGGAGTGCGACGGCGACTGTGACGAGACCGATCCCACGGTCTACCCTGGCGCCGCGGAGGCCTGTGACGGCCTGGACACCAACTGCGACGGGACCGTCCCGGCACCCGAACTCGACGGTGACGGCGACAGCTACACCCCCTGCGGCTGGCCCACGGGCGAGTCCGACTGCGACGACGGCGACGCGACCATCCACCCCAACGCCGAGGAGCTGTGCAACGGCGGAGTGGACGACGACTGCGATCCGGCCACGCTGGAGACCGCGGACGCCGACGGCGACGGGATCACCGGCTGCGACGGCGATTGCGACGACGACGACGCGGCCGTGTACCCCGGCGCAGCGGACGTGTGCGACGACGTCGAGGACAACGACTGTGACGGCGTCACCGATCCTCAGGAGCGTGACGACGACAGCGACGGGTTCTCTTTTTGTGACGGCGACTGCGACGACGCCGACTGGGACACCTACCCCGGCGCCGCCGAGGAGTGCGACGGCGTGGCCGACAACGACTGCGACGGCGTGGACGATCCCGACGAGGTGGACGACGACAGCGACGGCCTCACCGAGTGCGACGGCGACTGCGACGACACCGACTGGAACACCTACCCCGGCGCCCTCGAGGTGGACTGCGACGGCGTGGACCAGGACTGCGACGGCGAGGACGGGACGCCCACCCAGGCCAGCGTCAGCCTCACCGACGCCGCCGGCTCGTACGAGGGCGAGAACCCGTCCGACTACTCCGGCGCGGCCGTGGCCGCTGCAGGCGACGTGGACGGCGACGGGTACGGCGACGTGCTCGTGGGCAGCTACTACAACGACGACGCGTACGAGAACGCGGGCAAGGCCTACCTGATCTACGGGCCGGCTCAGTGGCACGAGTCCCTCGGCGCGGCAGACGCGGTGTTCTACGGTGAGGGCGTGGCCAACTACGCGGGCACCGCGGTGGCCGGCGCCGGGGACGTCAACCACGACGGGTACGACGACATCCTCATCGGCGCGGAGGGGCACGCGGGTGCGGGCACCAACGCCGGGAGGGCCTACCTGATCCTCGGTCCGGCCAACGGGACCATGGTCCCCGAGGCCTGGTTCAGCGGCTCGGCGGCGTCGGACTATGCGGGCTCCGCCCTGGCGGGCGCCGGGGACGTCAATGGCGACACCTACGACGACGTGATCATCGGCGCCGACGCCGCCGACCTCGACGGCGGCAACTCGGGCGCCGCCTACCTGCTGTACGGGCCGCTGACCGGCGGGACCAGCCTGGCCTCGTCGGACGTGGTCTTCGCCGGGGAGTCCAGCGGCGATCGCGCCGGCGCCGGCGTGGCCTCGGCAGGGGACATGAACGGCGATGGCTACGGCGACCTGATCATCGGCGCGTACGGCGCCAACGGCGCCGCCGGGGACTCGGGCGTGGCTTACATCGTCGAGGGGGGCACCGGCCTCATCCCGGCCTTCGACCTGTCCTCGGCCACCGCGACCATCGAGGGGGAGACCCACGGGGACAACGCCGGGTACGCCGTGGCCGGCGCCGGGGACGTGGACGGCGACGGGAACGACGACGTGCTCGTGGGCGCGTATGCCTACGACGACAACACCGGCCGGACCTACCTCCTGCGCGGGCCGCTGTCCGGCACGGTCAGCGTGTCCGCCTCGGTCGCCAAGTTCACCGGCGCGGCCAACGACAACGACTCGGGCCGCGCCGTGTCCGGCGCCGGGGACGTCAACGGCGACGGCTTCGCCGACGTCCTCATCGGCGCGCGCGACGCCGACGCCACGGGCACGGACGCGGGCGAGGCCTATGTGTTCTTCGGGCCGCTCACCGGCGCCTACTCGGTGACGTCGGCCAACCTGAGGCTCCAGGGGGAGATGGCCGGGGACGAGGCGGGCATCTCCGTGTCCGGCGGCTTCGACTCGAACGGCGACGGCTACGACGACGTGGTCGTCGGCGCCCACGGCTGGGACAACGCCGGCAACTGGCGCGGCAAGGCCTACGTGGTGATGGGCCCGGCCCTGTGCGACTGATCCCGTCGCGCGAATGAACCCTTTCGAATCCTGATGGCTCCTGAACCCCAGGTGCGGTCCGAACGACCCACCGCGAGGGAGTTCCCATGAGCTGGACCGTCTGGTTGACCCTGGCCCTCGGTGTGGTGCTGATCTTCGCCTGGAAGCGCTACGCCGCCCGGCTGAGCCCCGAGGAGGCCACGAAGATCCGAGCGGCGGTGTTCGACGGTGCCGTGCTGGTGGACGTGCGCACGCCCATGGAGTTCGGCAGCGGCCACCTCGACGGTGCGCTGAACGTCCCCCTGAACGAGCTGATGGCCGGCGCCGGCCGGCTGCGCAAGAACCGTCCGGTGGTGGTCTACTGCCGCAGCGGCGCGCGCAGCGGCATGGCCGTGTCCTACCTCAGGCGCCAGGGGTACGCGCGGGCGCTCGACCTGCGGGTGATGCGGAACTGGGCCGCGGTCAGCCGTTGATCTCGTGACGATCGCGGGTGGCAGCTCGTTCATGGTTTCCCGTGGGGCCGGGAGAGCGCATTCTACGTTGGAGACGAGGAGGTCTCCATGAACCCACGGCTTCTCCAAACGGTCGGCCTCGCGGCCATCTTCGTCTTGTTCAGCGGCTGCCCATCCGGTGACGACGACGACGACGTGACCGCTGGCGACGACGACGCGACCCCGGGCGACGACGACGACGCCACCCCGTCCGTCTGGGCGCCGGCCCCCGGGACCACCTGGCAGTGGCAGCTCCAGGGCAACATCGACACCGGCTTCGACGTGCAGATGTACGACGTCGACCTGTTCGACACAGACCAGGCCGTGATCGACGGCCTCCACGCGGACGGCCGCATTGTCGTGTGCTACTTCTCCGCCGGCAGCTACGAGGACTGGCGCGACGACGCCGGCGACTTCCCCGCCGAGGCGCTGGGCAACCAGCTCGGGGGCTGGCCCGGCGAGTACTGGCTGGACGTGGGCAACGCCACGGTGCGCACGATCATGGAAGCGCGGCTGGACCTGGCCGTGACCAAGGCCTGCGACGGCGTCGAACCGGACAACGTCGACGGTTACGCCAACAACAACGGGCTGGGCCTGAGCGCGGCCGACCAGCGGGACTACAACCAGTTCCTCGCCGACGCCGCCCACGCGCGCGGACTCTCGGTGGGGCTCAAGAACGATCTGGATCAGGTGGCTCAGCTGGAGCCGTGGTTCGACTGGGCCCTCAACGAGGAATGCATGTCCTACGACGAGTGCGGCACCCTCGACCCGTTCCTGGACGCGGGCAAGGCCGTGTTCCACGTGGAGTACGTGGACGACGAGGCCGATGGCGCGGCGCTGGCCGCGCAGGTGTGCGGCGATCCGGCCATCACCGGCTTCTCGACGCTGATCAAGACGTGGGATCTGGAGGCGTGGGTCATCCCCTGCTGGTGATGCGGCCGGGAGCGACCTACACCAGCATCCACAGGGGGATGGCATAGGTCCGGTCGTCGGGCCGCAGCGGCTCGCCCATGTACAACACGATGCGGTAGGGGATCTCGAGGCCCAGGGACCTGTGATCGGCCTCGAAGGCGTCCAGGCCGCGCAACCACTTGCCGTCGAAGGTCCGGCCCAGCTTGATCTCGAAGGGGATGTGGTAGCCCCGGTTGGTGACGACCAGATCCACCTCCGAGACAGCGGTCTTGGACCAGAAACGGAGATCGGGGGCGGTGGGCTCGAGGGCGCACCACTTGACGATCTCGGCGATGGCCAGCAGCTCCATGAAGGCGCCGAGCATCCCCGAGCCCTGAAGAAGGGGCCTGTCCTCGAAGCCGCGCAGTCCCCACGCCAGTCCCGAGTCGACGAAGTAGAGCTTGGGAGCCTTGATCACGCGCTTGACCGGGTTGACGGTGAACGGGGCGAGCCGCACCAGGTTGAAGGTCTGCTCCATCAGCCCCACGTACTTGCGCAGCGTCACCGACGTCGTGCCAACCTCCTGGGCCGCAGACTCCCACTTCATGGTGCTTCCGGTCCGGGCAGCCAGCTGGCGAATGCAGGCGCGGAACAGAGCCACGTTGCCGACAGCGGCGAGGCTCTGCACGTCCTTTTCCATGTACGTGGCCAGGTAGTCGCGGATCCACGCCTCGGGGCGCTCGCTCGTCGAGGGCTCCGGAAAGAGCGGGCACAGGAGGTGCTGCTCGACCCACCTGAGCCGGTCCCGCGCATCCCTTCGTCCTCGCCGTATCAGGGCTTCGTGCGCCGACGGCCGGAACTGTCCGCCGAGCAGGCGTGTGACGATACCTGGCAATCCTCCTCCCGTCGGGTCCTCTCCGCGGGTGTGGGCGAACCCCTCGGAGAGCGTGAACGGGTACAGCTCGAGAATTCGCGCGCGACCCGCCAGCGACTCGGCCACTGGATCGTGGATGGCCAGCGCCGACGAGCCGGTCAGGACGAGCCGCAGCTTGGCCGGGTCTGCGTCGTACAGCGCCTTGACGATCTCGAACAGGGCAGGGGCCTTCTGGGCCTCGTCGACGACCAGGTGAAAGCGCTCGATGGCGCTCCACGGCCGCTGCGCCTGGTCTTCGATCAGACGGACGAGGGCGCCGTCTTGCTGGACGAGCCGGTCCCGCAGGAACGGATCATCCAGGTTCAGCACGAGCTTGTCTCGGCCGTCGATGTCCGCGATCAGCTGTCTGGCGAGGGTGGACTTGCCTGTCTGGCGTGCGCCGACCAGGACCAGGATCTTCTTGCCTTGCAGGGCGCTGCGGCAGGCTCTTTCCAGATATCTGGGTGTGTACAAGGTGGCTCCCACCTCTCCGGTGTTCATGGGACCAAACACTGCCTAGAGTCGATAACAGCCTATCGACTTTGCATTGTAGTGTCGATAGGCTATTGGCGAATACGAAGCATGTTCGTTGTACGTCGGGCCTGCGCGCGGCCCCTACAGATCGTTGAACGTCAGCTCCGTGGCCAGCACCCCGATGCTCTCGATCTCGTCCTGGCGGTGCAGCAGGTAGTGGCCCACGCCGGGGTCCCGGTCGGCGACGCCCAGCGATCCCCACTGCCCGTCCGCGTCGCGGGTGAAGATCTCGCGTTGGTTCTGGGACAGGAAGATCACGCCGTAGAGCCCCTCGGTGGGCAGGGTCTCGCCGGCCATGTCGAGGAACTCCTGGCAGGTGTTGACGCTGTACTGGTACTGGCCGGAGTAGGTGCGGTCGGCCTGGGCGCACGTGTCGGCGCCGCCCGCCGGCACCAGCAGGCTCTCGAAGCGTATCTCGCAGTCGTCGAGCCACCCCACGTCCGCGTAGAAGTCCATCCGGGCGGAGTGCTCCATCTGCGACGGCCAGTCGGCGTGGGCGTCGTCGTCGTCGTCGGTCGTGCCGGTGTCGTCGTCCCCATGGACGTCGTCGTCGCCGAGGGTGTCGTCGTCGCCGTGGACATCGTCATCGCCCACGAGATCGTCGTCGTCTCCGGCGAAATCGTCGTCGTCGCGCTGGGGCCCCTGCGGGGGATCGTCGCCGCCGCCGCCGGTACCGCAGCCGAGCAGAACGAATCCCAGAGCGACGAGGAGCCACGGGGCGTGTCGGAGCATGGGTACCTCCTCGAACAGCATACGTCGTGGCTGGACGGGATGGATGAACGGCACGGTGAACGGGCGCGAGATCCTCGACACCCGGGCGAAACAGGTGTGTACTCGCGGACTCGAACCGAGGAGCGAGAGATGAGACGAATCGTGTGGAGTCTGGCCCTTCTGGTCGTGGCGGGCTGTACTCAGACCCCCGGCGAGGTGTCCGAGCCCGTGGAGACCGAGCCCGCCGTCGCGGCGGGCCCCCTCCAGATGGGGACCGGCGCGCCGCTGACCGGCGCCGGGGCCTACCTCGATCCGGCGTGGGCGCCCGACGGCGCCCGCGTGACCTTCACAGGGGAGGGATTCAAGGGCCTGTACGCCGTGGGATCGTCCGGCGGCGCGGTGGAGACGCTGGTCGAGCCCGGAGAGATCTCGGCGTTCCGTCACCGCTGGGACGGTGAGCGGATCGTGGTCCCGCAGCGGGGCTCGAAGCCCGCGGTGGAGTGGTCGCCGGCTTCGGGCCTCGTGCGTGAGATCGACGCCGCGCCGGGCCCCGTCTTCGAGCTGTACCGGGGTGACGTCTACCTGGGCGAGGTGACCGACGAGACCCGACTGACCCAGGGGGAGGACCAGTTCTTCGATCCCGTGGCGTCGCCCGACGGCGCGCGGGTCGCCGTGGTCGGCCTGACCACGGGCATCCACGTGCTCGACCTGCGGACCGGCCAGGCCACGGCGCATCCGGGCCCGGGCACCCACCCCGCGTGGACGCCGGACGGCCAGTGGGTCCTGTTCGAGCGGACCGGGGACGACGGCCACGAGCGAACCTCGGGCGACCTGTGGGCCGTGCGGGCGGATACGGGCGAGACGGTCCAGCTGACCGGCACGGCCGACGCCATCGAGATCCACCCGTCCGTCTCGCCCGACGGCAAGCGCGTCGCGTACATCCGCGACGACGCCGTGTGGGCGGCCGACCTCGTCGGCGGGGGGACGCCGTGAGGCCTGCGCGCGCGCTGCAGTGGGCCCTCGCGGCCGCGTCGTGCCTCTTCCTGGTCGCGCCCGCCCAGGCGCAGACGGCCGCGATCTGCATCGATCCCGGCCACGGGGGCTACGACCCCGGCGCCGTGGGCAACGGCCTCGAGGAGTCCTCCCTCAACCTCACCGCGGGCCTGTACTTCCGCGACTGGGCCGAGGCGGACGACGCCGACAACGGCGGCGGCGGCACCTGGGACGTGTACATGACCCGGGACACGGACGTGTACGTGTCGCTCACCGGCCGGTGCGACTACGCCAACTCCCTGGGTGTGGACTACTTCCTGTCCATCCATACCAACGCCGGCGGCGGCAACGGCACCGAGACCTACGCGTACTCGTCCGGCACCGAGGCCGACGACCTGGCCCACCGGGTCCAGGAGGAGGTGCTCGACCACCTCGGCACCTACGACCGCGGGGTCAAGTACGCCAGCTTCACCGTCATCACCAACACCAACATGCCCGCCGATCTCAACGAGATGGCGTTCATCGACGTGTGGTCGGGCAACGCCGAGCTGCTGGCGGTCGACAGCAACCTCGAGGAGGTGGGGCTGGCCCACCTGCACGCCATCCAGCGGCACAACGGCGTCTCCGCGTACACCCCCGGCGGCGGCCTGCCGGGCAATCCGACCGGGACCGTGACGATCACCAGCTACCCCGACGAGGTGGCCGTGGGGGTGCCGTTCCAGGTCAGCGTCTCGTACACCACCGACATCGGCGACTTCGGCGACACGGCGCAGATCTACATGGAGGCCAAGGACGCCGACACCTGGGACATCATCGCCACCGAGATCTTCGACGCCGGCGGCGGCGGCTTTGGCGGCCCCTCGGGCAACCACACCTTCCAGATCGAGATCCCGGCGGGCTCCACGTCGGTGTACTTCGTGGCCACCCTGGCCCCGCTGGGGTTGGGCTGGTCCGACCGCCTGGACTTCGACAGCACGTCGGACGACCCGTCGGCCGTGGTCGAGGAGGTCCCCGAGGACCTGGACGGCGACGGCTACTCCGTGGCGGACGGCGACTGTGACGACGACGATCCCTACACCTACCCGGGCGCGCCGGAGATCGGCGACGGCGCCGACAACGACTGCGACGGCGAGGTGGACGAGGATCTGGACGACGGGGACGACGACGACGACGGGTACTCCGAGGCGGACGGTGACTGCGACGACGCCAACGCCCACGTCCACCCGGGCGCCACCGAGGTGGCCAACCACATCGACGACGACTGCGACGGCCTCGTGGACGAGGGGACCGAGGTCTACGACGACGACGGCGACGGATACTCCGAACTCGGCGGCGACTGCGACGACGCGGATCCCGAGGTCTACCCCACCGCGCCGGACGACGACTGCGACGGTGTGGACGACGATTGTGATGGCGTGGTGGACGACGCCCCGGCGTGCAACGGTCTCGGCGATCAGAACACGCCCGGCGACGACGACTCGGAGTCGGGGTGCGAGTGCCGCGCGCCCGCCGACAGGGGTGGATCGCCAGCCGGCGTTGCCGCGTGCCTGCTCGTCGCGCTGGGCGTGCTCATCCGGCGAACGCGGTAGCCTGTGGCCGGGATACGACCGTTCGTTGCGGGCACTCGCTGCGCGATTTGCTGGAGCAGGCTCGTCCTTTGGCGACCTCCAACCTGGTGGCCTAGCATCGAGCAGCGGAGACCGACCGCGTCGAGCAGTCCGGACGACGAGATCGGCGAGTGATCCTGCGAACGAGCAGTAGCAGCACCATGGCCAGGCCGAGGGAGAGGCTCCTGCGTGGCCCCGCGCCCGCGGCGGTGCACGAGCACCCGTCCCCGTCTCCCTCGGTGTCATCGTCGTCGTCGGCCGTGAAGTCGTCGTCCCCGGTGGCGTCGTCCATCTTCAGCGGGCGTCGGATAGCCTGCGCAGCGCTCCTGCAAGCGCCGGCAGCCCCAGAACCTCCACCCCTCCTCGAAGCGGATAACGATCGCCGATCGGTGCGACGACGAACCCGGCTTCGATGCCCAGATCCGCAACGGAACTCCAGAAACCGCGAGTGGGCCTGGGGGCTGTGGAGGCCTTGGCCTCGATGGCGATCCGGCGCGGGCCGCGTTCGAGGATCAGGTCGATCTCCGCTCCGGAGTGCGTGCGGAAGAACGACGCGCGCCACTGGGGCAGAGCGGCGGTGGCGTGTTCGATCACCAGTCCCTCCCAGGAGGCACCCCGGATCGGGTGTCCCAGGAGTTCGTCGTGGTCGTCGATCTCGAGCAGGCTGTGCAGCACGCCGGAGTCTCGCAGGTACACCCTGGGCGAACGCACGAGGCGCTTGCCCAGGTTCGCCTCCAGCGGTTCGAGGACCCGCACCATGTAGGTCGCTGCCAGCAGATCGATATGGGCGCGCACCGTGTGGTCGCTGACGCCGAGGGCCGAACCGAGGCGTGATGCGTTGAGCAACTGGCCGTGCTCGTGGGCGCACATGCGCCACAATCGTCCCAGACGCCCCGGGGACACGCGGGGGGCGTGGGCTGCCAGGTCGCGACTCAGGAAGGTACGGACGAAGTCCTCACGCCACAGGACGCTCAACTCCTCGGTGTCCGCGAGGTAGCTCCGGGGGAAGCCTCCCCGCAGCCACAGCGTTCCGGTCGGGTCGTCGCCTCCTGCTTCATGGAGCTCGGGATGGAGGAACGGGGTCAACTCCAGGTAGCTGATGCGACCCGCGAGCGACTCCGACGACTGGCGCAGCAAATCGGGCGACGCCGAGCCCAGCACCAGCACCTGTCCCGGCGCACCGGTCTCATCGACCTTGGCCCGGATCTCGGGGAACAGCTCCGGGACGCGTTGGATCTCGTCGAGGCAGACCAGGTGTTCCCTGTGCAGCGCGAAGTAGGCTTCCGGATCCGAGAGCTTGCGCAGATCCGACTGCCGCTCGAGGTCGAGCAGCACGGCGTCCTCTCGTGCCGCGACGATCTGCCGCGCCAGGGTCGATTTCCCGCACTGGCGCGGGCCGAGGAGGGCCACGACCGGAGACGCCGACAGGCGGCGTTGGACCTCCTTCTCCATCAGTCGAGGGCGATAACCGTGCATAATCGAAGTCTATATTCGAAAATTCGTGGTTACAAGGCGACGTTGAGGGACTTCCTCGGTCCAGGTGACCCACGGTCGCTGCCGACTCAGCCCACGAGCCGCCGCGCGCGCCGGACGGCGCGCTGGACGATGGAGCCCAGCAGTGTCTGAGGCCCCTGGCCGGCGGGGACCAGCGCCGTGGTGGGGCCGCGCAGCTCGAATCCTGGCTGGGGCGCGGCGAGGTCGAGCTGGTCGAGCGTCTCCCTCATCGCCTCGTCGCCCTGGACCGCCCGGAACGGCATCGAGCCGTCGGTGAACACCCGCAGCACGATCCGCCCCATCCACTGGGTCAGCAGGCTGGACGTCTTCATGAAACACTGCTCGACGGAGCCCTGCGAGTGGGTGGTGCGGCTCCACTCGAACAGGAACCTCACCGCGGGGGGCTTGAGCAGGTTGGGGTCGATGACGAACACGATGGGCGCGCCCCAGGCCTCGGCGCACTGGCCGAATGCCTCGGCGATCCGGGGCGCCACGTAGCCCGGGTAGGTCTCCAGCGCCTCGAGCCAGATCACGCGGCCGCCCGGCACGGCGCGCTCGTACACGTCGCGGCCCACCTGGAAGATGGGGCCCGATTCTGCGTCGCGATCGATCCAGCTGAGGGGGTATCGGTCGGCCATGGTTTGCTCCCTGTGGTGGGCTTGCAGGGTAGCCCATCGTCGAGGTTCGCGCCGGTGAATCGCCGCGGTCGCCCCTCATCCGGCCGGGAACCGGTCCATGAGCCGGATGACCACCGACTGGACGGGGCGCGATTGCATGAGCCGCTTGAATGCCCGGACGCGCAGCGAGGCGTTGACCAGGGGCCGCAGCCGGGCGTGTACGCGGCTCGTCTGGTCGCTGAACAGGTAGTTGCCGAGCTTGGCGGCGTCGATGGCCGCCAGGACGCTCTTCTCTGCGAAGTTGCGCGGCGTGTAGAGCCGCTGGGCCCGCCCGACCATGGTGCAGGCCCCGTGGTCACAGAAGCGAGGGCATACGCCGCAACCCAGGCACACGTCCGGGTCCACGACCGGGGTGGGTCCGTCGGCGCGGATCGCGTCCACCGGGCAGCGCTCGACACACTCGCCGCAGTTGCAGCAGGTCTCCGGCGCGATCTCGGCGGCAAAGGCCGAGGCCGCCACCAGCCCCGAACTCCCGAAGCGTCGATATCCCAGCAGGAGGTCACAGCAGCAGCTGCAGCAGTTGCAGATGATGGCGAGGCCCTCCCGGGTGTTGTCGCCGATCTGCACCAGCCCTTCGTCCATGCACTGCCGGACGATCTGGTGGGCCTCCTCCTTGGTGATCTCCCGGGCGATGCCGTTCCTGGCCAGGTGCTTCGCGACGTTGTTGAACGTCAAGCAGGCGTCCATGGTCGCGTCGCAGGCCATCTCCATGTGTTCCATCTTGTGGCGGCAGTAGCACATCCCGACCGTGATGCAGGTGGCGGCGTCGATGCCCGCGCTGACGCGGTCGTAGGAGAGCACCTCCGACGTGACGTCCTCGAGCATGTCCTCGGCCGGGAACACGCGGGACAGCGCGGGGTGGGCGGAGCCCTGCTGCTCGATGAACTCACCTTCGATCTGGCAGTACTGGTAGTAGAGCCTGGAGAGTTCCTTGGCGTCGAGATCGTCGCGGGTGCGCATCAGCGAGAACTCGACGAAGCCGAGCACCGGGGGCGCCAGCACGTACAGGGGTGCGCTCGCGTCCGCGTACTCCACCACCACGCCCTTGCGCGAGAGCCGGGTCAGGATCTCCGAGGCCTCGTCCGGACTCTTGCCCCAGGTCCGGGCCATGGTCTCTGCCGGGACCTTGCGCAGGGGCATCAGGGAACAGAGGCGGGCCTCGTCCTCGTCGACCAGGTGCTGGAGGATCTCCACCAGCACCTGGGAGACGTGGGCCCCCGGGACGTACTGGCCGAGCCGCTCGGCCAGCCTGGCGTGATTTCTGGAGTTCAGGTGTCCCACGGCGCTCCCGGTGGCTCAGCTTCGCCGCTGGTGGTAGCGGTGAGCCTGGTGCACGAACGCCTCCAGGCGGGGGTTGTCGTCGGCGCCCTCGGTCCCGCCGAAGGTGAGCGTGGCCATGGGGATGTTGCCGTTGTCGGTGCGGATGCGGTCCACGATGGCCGCCGAGACGCCGCCCACCATGCAGCCGAAGCAGATGGCGTTGAGGATGCCGGACGCGCCGTTGCGGGCGAAGTGGACCATCTTGGCGAGGTTGAGCTGGACCAGGGGGCTGGCGCCGGGGCCCACGTAGGGGGCGCTCAGCTCCAGGACCTCGTCGAATTCCGGCTCGGTGTAGCGATCGGCCAGCTCGGGCATGGTCTGGCCGATGCGCCAGCTGCCGAACTCCTTGAACGTGTTGAGCAACCCCTGGGACAAAAACTCCTGCAGGTCCCAGCGCCGGGCCGCCTCGCGGATGCGCCGGGTGAGGTTGAACGCCGCGTTGTCCACCAAAAACGGCGCCGGCCAGACCTCGCACCCCAGGTTCTCCAGCCGCGTGAAGAGGTCGCCGCTGGCGAACGGGTTGATCCGGGTGTAGACGTCGCCGGCCACGCCGATCCGCGGCCGCCGCGGCCCCGGGCGCTGCTCGATGCGCTGCATGCGGGTCACGGCCGTGGGCAGGAAGTCGAGGACCTCGCCCTCCTGGACGGCGTGGGCCAGCTCCTCGAGGTTCAGCAGGTGGATGGCGTCGACCTCGCCGGCCTTGTGCTCGTAGGGGCGCCGCTCGCAGCACATCCGGATCAGCATGTCGGCCGTGACGACGCCCTCCCACAGGTGGACCCCGGTGAGATAGCCCATCTCGTCGCGCATCCCCGTCAGGTCCGGCGTGACGATCTCGATGCCGTCGCCACCCACGCGCCGCAGCGCGTGACGGAGGCCGTCGGGGTACTGGGAGAACAGACAGGCGTTGATGCCGCCGGGGAAGAAGTAGGCGTCCCCCTTGCGCAGCAGTCCGGTCTGTACGGCGTGGGCCAGATCCCCGGCCAGCAGCGCGAACGGATGGCATTCACGGCCCGAGGTGAGGGATTCGCCCAGAAGCCGGCTCTCGGTGGCGGGCGGCGGCAGCAACACCACCTCGCGGTCACCGCGACCCAGGGCGCCGACGAAGGCGTACGCGTGGTCGCTGAAGTAGGGAACGACGAGCCGGCCCTCACTCCGGACGGACGTGGTCGGGCGGACCGTGTCCGCGAGCGACCTCTCGGGCGCCGGGGTCGCTTTCTTCGCACGCACGTGGGCGTCGATCTCGTCGGCGAAGGCCTCGAGCCGGGTGACGAACCCCGCCTCCCCGCGGTGCTCGTCCACCTCCAGGAAGAGGCGTGGGCGGTCCGCCAGGAGCTCCTCCATGTGCTTGAGGGTGAAGCCGTCCGGACCGCAGCCGAAGCTGGACAGGACCACCGGGAAGAGGCGCGGATCCCGTCGGACCAGCTTCGCGGCGCGGACGTAGTCCCGGTTGGACGACCAGACCAGGGGGTTCCACTCGGTGTCCAGGGCGACCTCGTTCAGCGGCAACGAGTCCAGGGGCAGGAAGGGGAGGCCAAGGCGATCGAGGTGGCGTCCGAGATCCATGTTGAGGAACGGATCCGCGAGGGTGTAGGAGCGCCCCAGCACCACCAGGACGCGGTCGTCGGCCCGCTCCAGGATCGCCTCACCCAGCAGGCGCAGCCGCTCCTGCCAGTGCCGGACCCGTTCGAGCCCCGTGGCCACGGCGCGATGGAGTGCGCTGACCGGGATGTCGAGCTGCTCGGCCAGCGCCGCCGGATCGGTGACCTGCTCGCCCGGCGGCGCGATGAGGTCCAGCTCCGGGGCGATCAGCTCCGGCCAACCCTGGCCGCGCACCATCGAGGCCAGGTGCTGGGTGAAAGGACAGGTAGCGGCGCTGCTCTCCCCGGGCTGCCCCTGCGGCAGCGAGGCGATGGACGGCAGCAGGACGTCCTCCACGCCGCGGTTCAGCAGGTCCTCCACGTGCCCGTAGGCCAGCTTGACCGGAAGGCAGGTGTCGGCGCGCAGGTGTCGCTGGGCCGCGGCGAGGGCCTCGGGAGAGCTGGGCTGGGAGAGCACGGGTTGACGACCGGCGGCGCGCGCGATGGCGGTCCAGACAGGGAGCAGCTGCAGACCGACGGCGACCCGGGGGATGCCGAGGACGCGGGCCGAGTCGGCGTAGTCCGTGCCGTCCCCGAGCACGATCCCCGACTCCTCGAGCAGCCAGCGCTGCCGCAGGGCCAGGGCGTGTTCGCGGTTGGCGCCCTTCTTGCTCTGACCGCCGCGGGCCGAGAACCGCTCGCAGGTGTCCCCGAAGAAGAACACATGGTCCCCCGAGCGGAAGCGGTTGACCTGGCAGCGGTTGACGCACCGGGGACACTCGAAGCTCTTCTCGAGCTCGCCCCGGCACGCGTCCACACCGCGGAAGCTCGTGCCCGCTGGCAGGTCCCCTGCCCCCTGGGCGTCGAGGACCAGCAGCGCAGCGCCCATGGCGCCGGACAGGCGGTTGTAGGGGTGGACCTGGACGGGCTTGCCCAGGATCTGCCTGAAGGCGGCCACGACGGCGCGGTTGGACGCGGTCCCGCCCTGGAACAGGACGTGGTCGCCGATGGGCCGGCCGGCCACCACCTTGTCGAGGTAGTTGCGGGCCACGGCGATGGCCAGCCCGGCGGCCAGCTCCTCGGTCTGGGCCCCGGCCTGCAGGGCGTGGGCCAGCTCGGTGTCCATGAACACCGTGCAGCGGCTGCCCAGATCCACCGGCGCGCTGGCCTCCAGCGCCAGGTCGGCGAACTCGTCGACGATCGAGATGTCGAGCCGCTCGGCCTGCTCCTCCAGGAACGACCCCGTGCCTGCCGCGCACACCTTGTTCATCGTGAAGTCCACGATGTGGCCGTCGCGAGCGGAGATGTACTTGGAGTCCTGTCCGCCGATCTCGAGCACCGTGTCGATGCGTGGCAAAAAATCGGCGGCGGCCCTGAGCTGGGCCGTGATCTCGTTGCGCACGAGGTCGGCGCCGAGGAACCGGCCGGCCAGGTGGCGCCCCGAGCCCGTGGTCCCCACACCGCAGATGTTCAGCCCACCCTCACAGCGACCCGCCAGCTCGGCCAGCCCCTCCTGGAGCACCGCCAGCGGCCGCCCGCGGGTGCGCAGGTAGACGGCGTCCACCAGGCGGCCCGCCGGGGTCATCAGGACCAGGTCGGTGCTCACCGAGCCCACGTCGACGCCCAGCAGCAGGGCCTCGTCGGTCGCGTCCTCGCCCCTGGGTTCGGGGGGTGGCGGCTCGACGCCCGGATCGGGCAGTGGCTCGAAGGTGGGCAGGGAGGAGCAGAGGCGCGCCGCGTTCGCCAGCTGCTCGACGACGGCCTCGAGGCGCTGCCCCGACGCGTCGTCGGCCAGCAGCGCGGCGCCCCGGGCCCCGACCTCGGCGTGGCCGTCGGGGACCGTCAGGTCGCCGTCGGTCAGCTGCAGGACCTCGCACAGGGCACGAACCAGCCCCGCGTTGGCCGCGCCGCCGCCGACCAGGAGCGCGGGGCGGTGTAGCTCGCGCCCCCGCAGGACCGAGGCCTGGAAGCTGCGCGCCAGCGCCAGGCACAGGCCGTAGGCGATCTCCTCGACCGGGGTCCCCTTCTGCTGCAGGTGGATCATGTCCGACTTGGCGAACACGGCGCAGCGGCCCGCCACCGTGGCCCCCCGCGGGGCGACCGCGGCGAGCTCGGCGAGCTCGGCCACATCCATTCGCAGGCGCCCCGACTGCTGATCGAGGAAGACCCCGGCCCCTGCCGCGCAGAGTTCCGACAGCGCGAAGTCCCCGATGTCCCCGTCGGAGCCCTCCTCCAGCGCGATCCAGCGCGACATGTGCCCGCCGATCTCGATCACACCGCGGGCTCCCGGCGAGGTCGCCGCGGCGCCGCGGGCCGTGGCCACGACACCGTTGACCTGCCGGCATCCGGGCAGGGCGTCCGCGGCGAGATCGCGCCCGCTGCCCGTGACCACGACGGCCACGTCCTCGCTGCCCAGCTCCGCGGGGATCGCGCCGAGGAGTTGCTGCATGGCCTGCATCGGCCGCCCCGCCGCGGTCTCGCTGGCCGACCACAGCACCCGATCGTCCTCGTCCAGCAGAGCGGCGTGGATGGCCACCGAGCCCATGTCGATCCCGAGTCGATGTCGCGTCATGATTCCGATCTCCTCGCGGGCAAGCGGGCGAGGATATACCGATCTCTGGTGGGGGTGGTACCGTGGACTCCAGGGCCACGGGTTCCCCGGGGAGGAGCTTCCATGACGATCACATCGAAGATCGGGATCTTGCTCGTGTGGGTCCTTCCGCTGCTCTGGCCCCTGGGGGGCTGCAACGGCGGCGACACCTGGGGCGACGACGACTCGCAGCCCGCGGCGGACGACGACGATGATCAGGTGGGGGACGACGATCAGGTGGGCGACGACGACGACCAGGCGGACGACGACGCGGCCGACGACGACGCCACGCCCCCCGACGACGATGACGACGACACCGTGGCGCCGGTGGACTGCTCGTTGATCTCCGCGAACGCCGCCTGGGAGGTGTGCGAGACGGGCCACGACTACTGCAACGGGGTGTTCACGGACGGCGCGGGCTGCACGGCCTACTGCGCGGCGGCCGGGCTGGTGTGCACCGCGCGGTACGGCGGCGAGCCCGGCTGCCAGAAGGAACCGCACAACCCCCTGACCTGCGGCGAGAGCAACGGCCACGACTCGGACTGGTGTGACTGCAGCCGGCCCGGCGGCGGCGACGACGACGACGACACCGGCTGCGAGACCGACCCGTACAACCCGCCGTACTACATGGAGCAGGACTACACCCAGGCGGTCTACACCGAGCGACACAACTGGGTGCTCGACTGCTACCCCTACGCGTACACGGCCAGCGGCGCCGAGCACCAGGAGTGCGACAACCAGTTCAACCCCGACGGCTCCCGCACCGGCACGGCCACGTTCACCTTCAGCAACGCCCCGCGCGGCTGGTACGAGGCGTACATGGGCGGCCGCCACACCGCCAATCGCAACCCTGCGGGCGCGTTGTTCTACGTGGACGGGGTCGGGGTGATCATCGACCAGGTGGACGAGACCGGCCCCTACGTCTGGGACTACCACGGCCGGTACTGTCTCGAGGGCACCGTCGAGGTGATGCTCGACTCCACGGTCAACAGCGGCTCGGACTCGGTGTCGGGGGTGCGGCTGGAGCCGTAGACTCCCACTTCAGGGGACCATCTCCTTCAACACGTCCCTCGCGCGCTTGATCCGCTTGCGGGCGCCGGCGCCGCCGGGATCGATCTCCAGGACTCGTTCGAAGCACTCCCGCGCGTCGGCCTGGTCATGACGGAACAGCGCCATCTCTCCGCGGTTGAGGTAGTTCTCCGTGGCCATCAGCAGCTCGGTCTCCCCCAGGAGGTCGCGCCGATAGGCCCTGCGCCGGTCGTGGTCTCGCGTGAACTGCCGCAGCTCGGTGATCCGCGCGGAGAGGTCGTCGCGAATCGTGCCGTAGTTGGTGATGTCGGCGCCGATGGTGCTGAAGTCCTGGACCTCGATGACCAGCAGGTCGAGGGCCTGCTGGACCTCCCGCGGCAGCGCGGCCCAGTGCAGCCCGAGGAACCGGAAGTGATCCATGTGGAGCCTGGACAGCCGTTCGCGGAGCTTCCGCTCCTTCTCCTGCTCGGCCTCGCTGCGCGTCTCCGGGCCGGTGGCCGACAGCTCGAGCAGGCCCAGCATCCGCGCGGCCAGCAGGAGCTCGCCGGTGCCGCGCTTGGGGAGGTCGCCGGTCCGCAGGACCTTCCGGACCCGGCGGTTGGGACGACGTAGGCGGTCCAGCAGACGCCGCTCGGCCTCCTCGAGGGGCAGCCGCTTCAGCATCACCCGCCCCTGCTGGTTCAGGGAGACGAACAGCGGCATGATCTCGTGGAGCTCCGCGTCCGCCTGCGACGCGCTCAGGTTGACGGCACGCAGGGTCGCTCGTGACCACAGCAGCTTGGCAGGATCGAGGGGGCGGGTCTGGAACAGCCGGTGCAGGTCCGACGCCTCGAAGAACCGGAACCGCCCGCGATCCCAGTCCATCAGCCGCCTCGTGACCAGCTGCAGGTGCTCGACGAGGACCTGGTCGAGCCTGGCCGGCGCGACGAGCTCGAGCTGCCGGATCACCATGGGCACCGGCAGGGCCGTGATGGCGGCGTGCCACAACGCCCGCTCCAGGATCGGGGGCGAGAGGAGCTTGCGGCGCAGCAGGATGCTCTCGATGGATTCGGATTGCAGCACGGGCCGTCGCTCGTAGTGCACGGGCCGCCCCTGGACGAAGTAGGCCCAGTACCTGCGATCGCCGCCGTCCAGGACACACACGCCGGTGAGCTTCCGGCAGTAGATCTTCACCAGCAGCGCGGATGGGGACGTCCTGTCCAGCGACCCGTCGAACAGGCCTGTCCCGGGAATGAGCCGCTCGTCGGATCCCGGGATGGGGAGCCCAGGCCCCCGGACGATGCTCTCCGAGGCGTCGAACGCCCTCGTGGTCGCGCCCCCGGCCTCGGGTTCCTTTCGAGGTCTGTTCTCGTCCCCCTGGACCGGAGTCCTGGGTCGCCGGGCGCCGTCCTTGCGCAGGCGCAGCGCCCAGTAGCTCGGGCGCCCACCCGGCGGGTCGTCCTGGGAGGCGGACTCCTGGGCCGGCTCGTCGTGGGTGGCCGTCGGCTGCGCTCCCGCCGAGCCCTTGGGTGGCCCCCCTGCAGCGGCGGCCTTCAGCTCGGCCGGGATGTCGTCCAGCCGGACGATGGTCAGGACCCGGCCGGCGTGGAAGATCTTGCCGGGCACGCGCAGGGTCAGGCCCGCGAACGCGAGCTCGATGACCACCTCACACGGGCCGATGTCCCGCTCGTCTGTGGTGCGTGGCGTGACCACGCCCCGATGGAGGCCCGCCGTCCACGCTTCGGCCAGGGCCTCTTGATCCTCGAATACGATCTGGAACGGGGCGGATTCGTTCATGCCTTCACCGTAGCAGCGGATCCCGGAATCCGTGCTTCCGCCGTACTTCCAGCCTGGGGGACCTCTGGGGGCTTCGGCTGTGGGGGATCATTTTCACGAATAAATAGCAGTGCGAAACGCGAAATATATATTCCAATATTCATCGTGCTCTTTCACTCACACTCTGTTACCCGACCTGATACGCTTTGAGAGACACAGCCGACCTTCGTCAGGCACACCACTGTTTCCCGTTCCCACGCTTCGGTGTGGCAACGGTTGAATCGCCGACGCTCGGGATCTCCCGGCTTCGGCATGGCCGAGGGGCGCAGGGCGTCCCGTTGTTCCGGCTCCCACCTACCCCGGGGGAGCCGCGCGGTGGTGTTGTGAACAGGCATCCCAGAACCCAACCTCAGGAGGCCCCCATGGAAGCTCCCCTCGTCGACTGGAACCTCCTCTTCGAGGCGCTCGTCGCCATCATCATCCTCGCCTTCTTTGTCGAACGCGCCCTGTCCCTGCTCTTCGAGTGGCGCCACTTCGACGGCCGCTTCTCCGCTGCCGGTCTCAAGGAGCCCCTGGCCTTCGCCATCTCCCTGCTCGTGACCTGGCGATGGGACTTCGACGCCGTGAGCATGGTCATGGGCGAGGGGGAGCCGTCGTTCCTCGGCCAGGTGATCACAGCGGCCGTGATCGCCGGGGGAAGCAAGGCGTCGATCAAGCTGTTCCAGGACATCGCGGGGGTGGGGAACATGCGCAGGAACACGAACGTCCCCGCAACCAACAACCCTGCGCCGAAACCGGCTCCCGTTACGGACTGATGGCGTGTCGCTTGCCAGCGGGAAGAGGAGTGTTCACGTGGTGTCACCCTTCCCGCCTCTCAACTGCACGAGCTCGTTACGAGCTCCATTCACCCGAGAAGGAACCACCATGCCATTGACTCCAGCCCTTCCATGCCCGCGCCTGATTGGCGCCGTGGTCGTCATCGCCGTCATGTTCGCTTGTTTCGGTGCCCGTGCAGACACGCCCTATCTGCTCGAGTGCGATGGTGCCGACGACGACGAGTCCATTCAGCAGAAAATCTTGGACCCCGACATCTCCTACATCCTGATCGAGGGCGATTGCTCCATAGACGAGACCATCTACATCACCAACACGCGGGGTATCCGCCTCGAGGGCAAGGGACGAGGCGCCACGATCCTGCGTTGGGATGGCGATGACGCGGAGGCGATGTTCTCCATCCAGAACTCCGCAGATCTATCGTTCGGATACTTCAGTGCCTGTGTGTTCAACGGCCATCTCGAATCGATAATCGACATGTACAACGCCTGTCATGGCGCGCCAGACGGGAACGGCGGTGACGCCTGTAATCCATACGATCCAGCCGCTGGGCCCGGCTCGCACGGCAACGTCTTTCACCACATCGGCATCGGCGATTGTGAGGATGCCCTCGGCGAACTGGACAACGGTATTCGGGTGCGCCTCCATCCTGGCTACGCAGGTAGCCCGACAGACGATTGCGCTGTGGCGGAGGCGGATTGCGGCAACGGCCGACACTTCTTCGACACCCTGCACGTCTCGTCCTTCGACGATTCGGCGTTCGTGCTCGAGGGCAGGAGCTCCGTGGGCAACACTTTCACGGGCACGTACTGTGGTGGCAGAATCCCGAGGTATGGCGGGAGCGGCGGAACCGACAGCTTCACGCAACAGAACTTCGGTGACTCCTGTGTCCGGACGGGTTTGTCGGGGACCTCGGATACTGCAGGCTCGTTCTCATGGTTTGGTGGCCTGGCGGACCTCCTCTCCGACTCGGTCTTCGTTCTCGGTTCGGGCCCCGAAGCGGTCTACGTTGCTGGTCTCCATGCCAGGCAGAGCAGGATGCTCCTGCGAGATGAGGATGGTTCTCCCGAACAGACGGGGAGCGTCACCATCGAGTCGAGCTATTTCGACACGAGCACAGTCCACGCCTGGGAACACGAGGACGATACGCCTTTCCCGTTCGAGCCATCCTCGTACGGTGTCGTCGTCGAGATGCACTCGGCTGGCCCGCTCTCTCTTCGAAATGACTTCTTCGGCCATGACCAGGGGTTCGGCGATTGTGAGCCGTCGGGCACGTTCGACAACATCTCCATCTGCTGGTCACCCCCTGAAGCGGCGACCGAGCCTTACGGCGACGACTCCGTCATCGGCTCCTTCGTCTTCGAAGGCAACGCGATCATCACCAGCAACGAAAATCCGTTCGTTCCCACCCGGGAGTCCTACACCGGCGAGCACGAAACGATGGATTGTCTCTACCCATCGGAGCAGCGATCCAACCTCGTCAGGTCCAAGCTCGAGGACGGAACGCTGGGATGGGCTCACATGCCACAGCACTACAATGAACTCACCCGCGTCATGACGGAGGTATCTGCGAGCAGGACAACGGGCAGCCGTCATCTGTTCAGAACTTGCGAACGCCAACAGGTACGCCGGCTCACCGACGGCGCGGCTGGCCAGAGAGTGGTTCTCTTTGGTCCGGCGACATCTCGCAGAGCAACCGTACAGAACGGGTTCGATCTGTGGTGGTGGTTCGATCCGATCAGGAGGAGGAACCTCTGGTTGCCCGACGGCCTGGCAATGAGGCTCGGGTACGGAGATACTCTGGTCGTGGTCAAGGGGCCCGGCGAGTACTGGTTCACGGTCGGTTCGAGTGACAACTGACGTTCACGAAGGTCAGCATCCACTCCCCGGGTACACCGTCGCGTCGAGGTCGTCGCAATCCCATCCCTCGTCGGGGTAGGTGGCGTGGTCGTAGGGCCCGGGCTGCCACCACAGGGGGAAGCCGTCTCGGTCGAGGTCCCAGAACTCGGCATTGGGGCCGCCGAAGGCGCCGATGTCGGACGGTGATCCGTCGGGATCGAGGATGGTCGGATCACCTGCGTCGATGAGCGCGGAGGAGAGGTCGAGATGGAGGTCCCAGTCCAGGGGATCGGGGGAGGAGAGATCCAGGAACAAGGGATCTACGGAGATGTTGCCGTCAGTGCCCGTGGGATCGTCAATGTCGTGGTAGTCGTCGGGACTGTTGCCGTACACGTCGTTGTTGTTCAATTCATATGTTTGGCCATAATAACCCGTAAGGCCGCCTCCGTAGGACGACCCCTGGTTGTCGACCACAATCGTATTGCTCATGATAATTGTTCCGGACGCCTCGATACCGCCAATGCCTAGTGAACTGTTTCCCGCGACAATGCAGTTTTCCAGTACGATCCCGGAATTGAAACTGTCAATTCCCCCTGCTCCGTAGCCGTCGCCGCTATTTGCGAGCACACTCGTGTTGGACAGGGAAATTCCCGCCTGAAATAGTGAGATACCTCCTCCCAAATTCCCTGAGAACAAACCGCTTGTGACATGGAGACCGCTGGTGCCCAGGTAGATCCCCATCCGTGATCGGTTAGCCTAATTCCCATAGAGAAAACGACCACATAGCTGG
>CAYRNR010000045.1:0-56424 GCA_964425605.1 uncultured Rickettsiales bacterium
TGCTGATGACGATCGGGCTGGTTGATGAGGCGGTGGCTGATGAGTTCGCGAACGTTGCGGGGCGGACCGGCGCGCTGATCAACGGCCTGGCCCGGCGACTGAAGGCGTAAAGGTGTGAGCGTCCCTTTTCCGAGCGTCCCTTTTCCGAGGCTGCCCCCAGAGGTTTCGTTAGCTCCCAAACTCCAGCCCCCATAGTGGGGACATACATGAGCTGGTCGCACTCGAAGCTTCGATCTGCCCCCTTCCTACCGGAGCAGGTTATGTGTGTCCCCGAATTGGCCCCCAAGGAGCTCCGATCCGCCGACCGGCCCCGCGATTACTCCCCACGAGGGGGAGGTGGAGGGGGAGGTGGAGGGGGAAAGGTGAGTTACCCCGCCGTGTACCCCGCCTCCTCGATGATCTCCCGCACCCTCTCCACCTCGATCTCCCCCAGCACCACTGCCCGCCCCGGCTCGAGCGTCACTTCCACCGCCTGGACGCCGTCCTGCTCGGAGAGGATTCCAGTGAGCTTGTTGACGCAGTTGTTGCAGCCGAGCCCCGAGACCGGCACTTCGTGCCGGGGGACCTCGGTCATCGATCGGGCGCGCAACTTGCCTACCCAGAGCCGCAGCTCGGTGAGGGCGTGGTAGCCCATGAGCGCGAGCAGCACGATGGCGCTGGCCAGGGCCCACCAGGTGGCGTGCTCGTGGTGCGTGTGGGCGGTGATGGGCGCGGCCTCGAGCAGGAAGTCGAAGGCGAGGCCGAAGGCGACGGAGCCGCCGATGATGGTGGCGAGGTAGACGGCGAGGGAGCGCTTGCCGAGGCCGCGGTAGATGGCGCCGATGGTGGCGACGTTGGTGGCGGGGCCGGCCATGAGGAAGACGAGGGCGGCGCCGGTGGGCATGCCGGATGCGACGAGGGCGGCGGCGATGGGGACCGAGGCGGTGGCGCAGACGTAGAGGGGGACGGAGACGGCGAGGACGGCGATGAAGAGGCCGATGGTGCCGAGGGTGGAGAAGGTGGAGAGGGAGCCGGCGGGGACCCAGGTGGAGATGGCAGCGGAGGCGAGGATGCCGATGACGAGCCAGCGCCAGATGCCGCCGAGGATCTCCATGGCGTGGGCGAGGCCCTCGCGGATGCCGCGTTTGTCCGATGCGGTGGCGCAGGATGTCGGGGCGTCGTACTCGCCGTCGCCGGCCACGGCGTCGGTGAGCCAGCCGCCGGCGATGCCGGTGACGAAGGCGGCGGCGACCTTGAACAGGGCGAAGGGCCAGCCGAGGAAGGATGCGCTGACGAGGATGGAGTCGACGCCGGTCTGGGGGGTGGAGATGAGGAAACCGACGGAGGAGCCGTTGGAGGCGCCGTCGCGCTTGAGGCCGATGCCGGCGGGGATGACGCCGCAGGAGCAGAGGGGGAGGGGGACGCCGAGGGCGACGGCCTTGAGGACGCCGGTGCGGCCGCGGAGCTGGCGCTGGATGAGATCGGGGGGGAGCAGGACATGGAGCAGGCCGGCGAAGGCCATGCCCAAGAGGAGCCAGGGGGCGAGCTCGAGGAGGATGTCCCAGGTGGCGGTCAACATCGTCGCCTCACAACATGGTCACGCCCAGCGCCGCGGTGTGGACGGAGACCACGAGCACGAGGAACAGGGCGCGGGCGGTCTGCGGCTTCAGCCACAGCCACCTGTACTGTAACGATCCGGTGGGGCAGGGGCCAACGCAGTCGCCGCACAGGGTGCACGAGGGGCCGGGTTGGTCGCCGTGGGAACCGTCCAGAGCGAGGGCGTCGTACCGGCAAACGCGGGCGCAGGCCCCGCAGTGGTCGCATCCGGGGCCGATGCGGACGCGGAACGGGGAGATGCGGCCGAGCACGGTGGCGAGCCAGCCGACGGGGCAGACGGTGAGGCAGTGGGTCATGGCGCCGGTGCGGCGAGACCACAGCAGCATCACCGCCACGCCGGCCACGCCGAGGGTGGCGCCGGCCGCCGTGGCCGCGACTGGCCCCGCTCCTGCGTAGCGAAGACCCAGGGCGGTGGCGACGACCGCTGCGAGTACGGCCGGCTGGACGTACCGGCGCCAGCGTGGCAACGGCGTGGGGTGCTTGCGCGCGCGGCTGGCGCGGTCGTCGAGGGCGCCGAAGTAGCACAGGTGGCTGCACCAGGCGGGGCCGATGACCACGAGCGTGATGCCCAGCAGGATCACCATGAAGGTCAGCTCGCCGCGGTAGAGGGGGCCGCCGAGGATCACGGCGGGGATCGGCAGGTGGAGCTTGCCGGACAGCAGCATCTCCTCGATGCCGAACAGGCCCAGCGCCAGCTGTCCGAACACCACCACGGTGAGCAACGTCCACACCCGGGCCCTGACCCTGGCCTGGCGGCGTGGATCGGCCATGGCCCACGCCACCGCGGCGGCGTAGACCATCAGCGCGGCGATCTGGAGCCAGCCCGCGCCCGGCACGAACCGCTCGGCCAGGAGCATGGGGCGATCGACCTTCAGGTGGGCGGTCGTCAGGAGGGTGCCCGCCAGCAGGGCCGCGGCTGCGGCGATGGGGACACGGTGGGGCTGGGTGAATCGTGCCATCGGTCCGGATCTCTCAGGTCGCCCATTCCGGGCGCAGGGAGTCTACGCCCAATCCTCCGCGAGCACCTCGCCTTGCAGGCCGATGACGATCTTCTTGACGGGAACCTTGCGAGAGGCGCGCGCAGCGGCCTCGGTGGCGAGGTGGAGGAGTCCGCCGCAGCACGGCACCTGCATGATCATCACGGTCAGGGTGTCGATCTTCGCGTCGTCGATCATCGACACGAGCTTCTGCAGGTACATCTCCTGGCCCTGGTCGAGCTTGGGGCAGGCGATGGCGAGGGCGCGGTCCTTGAGGAAGTCCTTGTGGAAGTCGCCCATGGCGAAGGGCACGCAGTCGGCGCACAGCAGCACGTCGGCGCCCTGGAAGTAGGGCGCGGTGGGCGAGACCAGGTGGAGCTGGACCGGCCACTGACGGAGATGGGACGGGCGGGTACCCTCCTCGCCGCCGCTGTCGCTGGCCGCGCCGGGCTCGTCGAAGGACATCGCCCTCGAACCCGGGCATCCACCCATGCCGCCACCGTGGGCGTGGAGGCCGCCAGCGGCGCCCGCGGCGAGGCCGCCGGCGTGCATGGCAGCCATGGGCCGCGGAGCGGCGGCGGCAGCAGGCGCCTGGGGCTTGTCGAGCTTGGCCAGGTGCTCCTCGACGAGCTCCTCGTCGAACTCGGCGGCGTCGCGGGTCTCGATGGTCAGGGCTCCCTCGGGGCAGTCCCCGAGGCAGGCGCCGAGGCCGTCGCACAGGGCGTCTTTGACCAGCTTGGCCTTGCCGTCGATGATCTGGATGGCGCCCTCGGCACAGGACGGCACGCAGTCGCCGCAGCCGTTGCAGAGGTCCTCGTCAATCTTGATGATCTGTCGCTGCATGTTCTCGACTCCTCGATTTCTTGCCCCTGAACAGAGCAAGCCCCGTGCCAACCCGAGATCGACGTTTTCTGGGGGGAATCGACGGGTGACCAACCAAATAGGGTTGCCGAGGGAACGAAATATCGTTACACAACCAAATATGGTTCAGCACTGCCACGCCCGCGGGAAGCGCGGGGAGATCATCGACGAGTTCGTCACCACGGTCCTGGCCTCGGTGGAGATGTCCGAGGTGCTCGATCGCACGGCGCAGCTGCTGCGCAAGCACTACGGCCGCACGCGCGTGGGCATCACCCTGGTGGTCCGGGACGACCCGACCCTGGCCGAGGTGCTGATGGTGGACGATCCCTCCACCGATGAGACGAAGCCAGGCCAGCGCTTCGCGGTCGCCGGGACCCTGTTCGAGCAGGTGGTGACCACCGGGCAACCCGCCACCGTGGGCCAGACTGGCCCCGACGGCGCCGCCTATGCGGAGCAGGATCAGCTCGTGGAGCTGGGCTACGGCACCCTGGCGTGCTTCCCGCTGAAGGTGGACGACCAGGTCATCGGAACCCTGGACATCGCCCACCAGCCCCAGTGCGGCCTGCTGTGCGAGTGCACGGACACCGCGGGCCGCATCGCCCGGCTCGTGGGTATCGCCCTGCACAACAGCATGCTGGTGGCCGAGGTGCGGCGGCTCAACCGTGAGCTCAACCGCGAGAACGCCTACCTCTGGGGCCAGCTGCGCATGTCGCCCGCAGAGGACCGCTACGTGGCCCACAGCGGCCTGATGAAGCAGGTGCTGGAGCAGGCCCACCGGGTGGCGCCTTCGGAGACCACGGTGCTGATCCGCGGCGAGACGGGCACGGGCAAGGAGGGGCTGGCGCGGCAGATCCACGAGTTCAGCGGCCGGTCCAGCGCGCCGTTCGTGGTGGTCAACGTGGGCGCCATCCCCGAGACCCTCATCGAGAGCGAGCTGTTCGGCCACGAGCGCGGCGCGTTCACCGGCGCCACGGCGCGGCGGCTGGGCAAGTTCGAGCAGGCCGAGGGGGGGACCCTGTTCCTCGACGAGATCGGCGACGCCCCGCCCAGCGTGCAGGTCAAGCTCCTGCGGGCGCTCCAGGAGAAGGAGATCCAGCGCGTGGGCGGCGACCGCGACATCTCCGTGGACGTGCGCGTGGTGGCCGCCACCCACCGCCGCCTCGACCGGATGAGCGAGGAGGGGACCTTCCGCTCGGATCTGTACTACCGTCTGGCGATCTTCCCCTTGCACCTGCCGCCGCTGCGGGAGCGGCGCGCCGACATCCGGCCGCTGGTCGAACACCTCGTGCACAAGCACGCCGCCAAGCTCAACCGGCGGACGCCGACCGTCCCCGATCGGGTGATGGGAACCCTGGAGGCGCGGGACTGGCCCGGGAACATCCGCGAGCTGGAGAACTTCCTGGAGCGGGCGCTGATCATCAGTCGCGGCGACACCCTGGAGCTGCCCGACGTGCCGGGATTCCAGGCCCGCGGGGCCGCCCCCGTGACGGACACCGGCGGCGCCCCCGGTCCCTTCGAGGCCGAGGTCGAGGCGCTGCTGAGGCGGGCGCTCGAGGCCACCGACGGCAAGATCTACGGCGCCGACGGCGCGGCCGCGCTGCTGGATCTCAGGCCCACCACGCTGCAGGGCAAGCTGCGGCGGTACGGGTTGAAGGGCTGAGCGGTCGTCGTGGTCTTCAGCCGCGGCCGCCCGAGAACCACCCCCACCACAGCCGGTGGATCCACCGCACCAGACCCCCGAGGGGGCTGTTCAGCAGCGGCCACGCGGCGCGGCGATACCAGACCTGCGCGTTGTAGAGGCCCGGCATGTACATGTGCGTGCGCTTGACGCCGCCGCGGCTGGACAGGAGCCAGTAGCGCGGCGCGAAGGTGGGCCGCGAGTGCCCGCTGAGCAGCTTGACCACCTCCAGGGCGCCCAGGGAAGACGCCAGCCACACCGCGGGGCAGACCTGGGAGATGGGGACCCGGCCCTCGACATGGTCGACGAAGTAGTCGCGCCGCCACCCGCCGAGGCCGACGTAGTAGTGGTTCGCGATGCGTGAGTCCCAGGAGCGGAACAGGTCGCCGAGCTCGTCGTAGCCGGCGAGCTGGGGGACGCCGTGGAGCGTCTCCGGGGAGGGGCTGCGCGGGGAGATCAGCGCGACGGTGGCCCACAGGCCGGCGGGCACCACCATCAGCGCGGGCCGGTCCTGGGCGCGGGCGGAGCGGAAGACCATCAGCGAGTAGGCGTAGTCGTCGGCGGCGGGGAAGACGAGATCGCACGCCTCGACGAGATCGTCGAGGGCGGCGAGGTCCACGCGTCGCGGTATGGCTTCGACCTGGATCCCGTCGTCGATGGCGCGCAGGTGCTCGGCGAGGGCCTCGGCCTTGTTGCGGCCGAGGGTATCGCGCGTGCACGCGATCTGCCGGTTGAGGTTGGTGGGCTCGAAGTCGTCGAAGTCCACCAGGGTGAAGCTCCCGACACCGCTGCGCGCGAGCTCGACGGCCACGGTGCCGCCCACGCCGCCGCACCCCACGATCAGGACACGGGAGCGGCGGAGGCGTCGCTGCTGCGCCGCGTCGAGCACGCCGAGGTTGCGCGAGTACGGGAGGTCCTTGCTCATCTCAGTTGCCAAGGTACACCGGATTCAGAGTCGCCAGGGCTCCATCTGCCCGCGGAGCGCCTCGCGCGTGGCCGAGGGGGTGTGCGGTCGCACCGCGGGCTCCTCACCCGACACGGTCACCTCGACGTCGAACACCGTGCCGTCAGCCGGCGACGCGTGCGCGAACAACATGTCCCCGGCGAGCTGGACCATGCGCTCCACTGGACCGTCCTGGGCCAGCACCGTCGGACCCGGGACCTCCACCGGGAGCACCAGGACCCCGTGCGGGGCCAGCGCCTTCAGCCGCAGGTTCTCGCCGTGGTTTCGGCCCACCACCAGCTTGATCCCGTCGGCGGTGCGGAAGTGGCGCCCCAGCTTGAGGGGCTGGACGTCCACGGCGGTGCAGTCGGGGTGGTGCTCGAAGAGGTCGGCCAGGCGGGCTCCGAAGGCGTGCTCGGTCAGCAGGCAGCCCCCTGCGGCGCAGGGGTAGTCGGTGATCCCCATCTCGTCGGCCATGGCCATCTGGGGTCTTCGGCTGCGGCCCGACAGGTCCAGCATGGCGTCACGGTCCACCCAGCCCTGCCGCTCGGGCACGGTCTCGGGCAACCGCTGGGCCGACAGCGGCCGCAGGATCAACCCCTCGAGCCCGCTGAACTTGTCGATGATGTCGAGCATCGCGTGGCGGTGCTGGGACATGGGCCGCTGGCCCAGCACTTCTCCGGTGAACAGGAACCGCGCGCCGATGGACTCGGCGTACTCCCAGGCGCGGCGGAACTTGAAGATCCGGCAGTCCAGGCAGGGGTTCATGGCCCGGCCCCGCCCGTGCACGGGGCGCTTGACCATCTCGAGGTAGTCGTCGCCGATGGTCTGGACCTCCAGCGGGACGTCCCCGGCGCTGCGGGCAGCGGCCACCGCCGCGGAGCAGGTGGCGCCCTTGGCCGTGCAGGTGCAGAACGGCGATCGGAAGTTGATGCAGTGCACGTCGAGACCCTGCTCGAGCATCCAGCGGGTGGCCAGCGTGCTGTCGAGGCCGCCCGAGAGCAGGCCCACACATCGAATGGAATCGGTCATGGTGCCTCAAAGTACTCGGCAAACCCCTGGATTCATATTAAATTGCTGGAGTTATCCGGAGCGAAGCCCAAGTGTCTCCCCCTACTGTGCACCCAGCCCGCCCGAAATCGAGCCTGCGTCGCCCCTTCGTGCTCGGCCTGATGGCCGCCTCGCTGGTCGCGGCGGGCTGCATCGACAAGACCGAGACCCCGGGCGACGACGACTCGGCCGGGGAGTGCGTGGAGACCGAGTCGGTCATCGAGCTGGTGTTCGTCGAGGATGGGGGGGAGTGGTGCGGCGAGGAGATGCCGGGGAACACCACGTGCTTCGACTGCCACTTCTGCCCGGCGTCGGAGGGCACGACCCTGTCCGTGCAGCACTACGTGTGCAACTACTGCCACAACGGCCCGTCCGGGGAGGTCCTCGGTGAGCACGGCGCCGGCTGCGGTTGCGAGGGGCTGGACTGCAGCGTCGAACCCCTGGATCTCCAGTGCTCCGAATGCCACACCGACGGCTGCAACGGCTTCGTATCGGCCCAGGTCCAGCGGGACAGCTGCCTGTACTGCCACCTCGGCACCAACGAACCCCCGCGAAGGTGACCGCCCCATGAACTTCGAAGTGATCGATGGCCTGGACGTGTTCAACCGCGTGCCGAACTGGCGCCTGCACATGGCCCACCTCTCCCTGGCCCCCGACTACAGCGAGCAGGTGCTGGACGTGGCCATCAAGGGGGCGAAGACACGGGTGCGCAAGCGCTTCGAGAAGACCCCGTGGGAGGACGAGCCCACCCTGTGCGCGCTGCGCGAGGCCCTCGGTCCCGATCAGCAGTGCACCAGCGAGTGCCTGGCGCGGGAGATCCTCGACGGCGGTGAGTTCCCCCGCGCTGCGCACCCAGGGGTGGAGTTCCGCGACCTGCTCGCCCTGCGCACCATGCTGCCGTGGAGCGTGATGGAAGCGCGGCAGGTGCTGTTCCCGATGCAGTACCGGCTGGGCGAGGCCGGCGAGACCGGCGAGCAGCGCGGACAGGAGGTGGATCTCGAGGGTCTGCCCGTGCTCGCGGACGGTCGCGGCGTGGTGGCCTCGCCATGCTGCAGCCACGACGCGGCGCGCCTGACCGACGATGCCCAGGAGGTGGTCCTCGTGGCGTACACGCCCATGTCCATCGCCCAGGAGTTCACCGCCCGCACCGAGCTGGGGCGCCTGATGTGGATGACCTGGGTGTTCAGGTTCGAGAGCGAGAAGGCGTTCAAGCCACCTCGGTGATCGTTGACTCGACTTTCACCATCTGGAACGACGGCCCTCGCTTGCCCATGACGCCCCAGGAACATTTCGGTCGAGCTTGTAGGGGGGCAGACCCCGACTGCATCGACCGAAATGCCCCTGGGACGCCCTGTCCGGCGCGATCATCCGCCGCCAGATGGTGAAAGTCGAGTCAGACCCTCGGCAGCACCATCCTGAACGTGGCGCCTGGCGCCTTGCCGGCCTCGGCGGCGATGGAGCCGCCGTGCTCGGTGACGATCTTGTGCACCACCAGCAGCCCCAGGCCCGTCCCCTTGGAGCCCTTGGTGCTGACCATCGCCGAGAACAGCTCCTCGGCCACCTTCGGCGCGATGCCCGGGCCGCTGTCCTGCACCAGCACCTCGAGCTCGTCTCTGCGGGTCAGGGAGGTGCACACGCGGACCCAGGCGTCGGGTGAGCCCGCCGTGGCGTCGATGGCGTTGGTGACCAGGTTGGACAGGCACTGGTGCATGGAGTGCGTGTCCAGGGGCGTGGGAGCCACCGCGGGATCGAGGTGGCTGTCCAGGGAGACACCGGCGGCGATGGCCTTGGACTCCATGACGGTCAGCACGTCCTGGATCAGCTCGTTCGGATCCGAGGGGCGGAGGTCGGGCTTGCGGTCCTTGGCGTAGTTGAGCAAGTCGGCGACCAGCGAGGAGATCCGGTCGATGTTGCGCTCCACCATCGACCAGCCCTCGGCCCGCGCCTCGGGATCCTCGATGCGCTGGCCGCGGTTGTAGATGTAGGCCCCCCCCCGCAGGCCGTCGAGGATGTTCTTGATGGAGTGGCTGATGAAGGCCACGGTCTCTCCGGTGGCGGCGAGGCGCCCGGATCGAACGAGATCGGCCCGAAGCGTGTTCACCTCGCGCAGGTCCTTGAAGAACATGACCTTCCCCACCTCGCGGGCGCCCTCGTTGAGGGTGATGCCCGAGGCGAGCACGTCCACGGCCGAGTCGTCCTTGGCGTGCAGCGCGAGCTCCTTGCGGTGGAACCCGAAGATCACCTCGGAGCCGTCCTGGAACAGGGGGCTCTCCAGCTCGTCGCACATCTGGGACGCGAACAGCTGCTCCCAGGCGAGCTGCCCCACCACCTCGTCCTCGGCGAACCCCGTGAGGTTCTGGGCCACGCGGTTGAAGATGCGGACCGTGTCGCGCTCGTCGGTTGCGATGATCCCGTCGAAGGAGTTGCGGATCAGGCTGCCCTGGAAGTTCAGGGCCCGCCGCAGGCTCCGCTCGAACCCCGCGAGGTTGGACGTCATGTGGCTGAACGAGTCGGCCAGCTGGACGATCTCGTCGCCCTTGTGGGCCTTGTAGACCTCGCAGGTGCGGCAGCCGACGAGCTTCTGGGGGAACCTCGACTCGTACCCCTCGCAAGGCGTGCCGTCCACGTACCAGCACTGAAGCGACGTGTTCATGTAGGCGGCGCATTCGGTGCGGTGACAGTTCTTGATCTGCCAGCACCGCACCGGGTGGCCGAAGTCGAAGGCCACGCCGAGGTTGCCCACGGAGACCTGGTCGGCGAGGTGGGTCAGCTCGGCCACCGGCTGGGTGACGTATCGGAAGAAGCTGCGTGCGAGCACCAACGCCACGAGCATCAGCCCGCCGAAGAACAGCAGGAAGAACAGGTTGAGGTCGCCGGCGATCCGGTCCACGCGTTGCAGGCTCGTGCCCACGCGCAGCTCGCCGGCGCCGGCGGTGCCCACGACGATGGGAGCCGACACGTCGATGAACGTCTCGCCGTCGAGGAGGATCCTGCGGGATTCACCCGAACCCATCGCCGCCCGATCGCTGGACGGGGCCAGCACCTCGGCGGGTGGATCCCAGGAGAACGTGTGCGCCAGGGGGACGCCGTCGCGGTCGACGACCAGGGCGTAGGCCACGGTCTCGTCCAGCCCCATGAGTTGCGAAACGATGCGTTGCAGCTCGGCAGTGTCGCCCCGCTCGAGGGGCTCGGCCGCGCGCTGGGCCGTGGCGGCCGCCAGCACGGCCGTGGTCGCTCCGGCCTCTTCGGAGAGCCGGCCGTGCAGCACCGTGCGGAACACGGCGGTGCCCACCCCCCCCACCCCCAGGATCAGCACCAGGCTGGCGACGAGGATCTTGTCTGCGAGGGTGAGCTTGTAGAAGAAGGGCAGGGCGCTGCGTCGTCTGGCGCTGTCGGCACCCTGCACGGTCAAGGGATCACCGTCGTCCGGCTCGGCAGTGGGTCAGCCGAACTGGACCCCCTCTTTCTTTCCGGCCATGACGTCGTCGACCACGCGCATCAGACGGATGGGATCGATGGGCTTCTCGATGAAGCCGTCGGGGCGCTTGGTGCGCAACCCCTTGGCGATGTCGGCCCAGTCGATGTTCATCTCCTGCTTGATGCCGGTGATCATGATCAGCGGGATGTCCGTCACGTCCTCGTTCTTCTTGAAGCGGACGAACAGCTGGATACCGGAGCGGCCGGGCATCATCAGGTCCACGCAGATCAGGTCCGGCGGGTCCTCGAGGACCAGATCCTCGCCGTCTCGCGCGTCCTCGGCGGCTCGGGTCTCGAAGCCGTTGTCCTCGAGGATCGACGCGATGTAGCGGCGGATGTCGGGTTCGTCGTCGATGATGACAGCGGTGCGGGCCATGGGAACCTCCACCTCGGGAACGAGAAATGTAAGATTGCCCATTAATAATAGTACGCAGGTGGAAATTAGCGAGAAATTAAATCTACACTAAACCTACGTTATTTAGGTGGGATAGCCGCCTTGAGCAGCAGGTCGAACACTCCGCCGGACTCGACGCCGGTCTCGTAGTGCTCGAGCATCTGGCCCACGTGGCGCTTGCAGTTGGCGCACGGGGCGGCCATGTACTCGGCGCCGGTGGCCTTGACCTGCTCGACCTTCTTCTTGGCCGAGGTCATGCGGGAGTCGAGGAAGGTGCGCTCTCCGAAGGCCTTCACGCCCTCCTTGCCGTCCATCACGGCCAGGCCGCCGCCACCACCGCAGCACCAGTTCTCCTGGCGGTTGGGGGTCATCTCGACGACGTTGCTCGCCACGGCCTTGAGGATGTCGCGGGGCTCCTCGGTGACGTTGCAGCTGCGGGCGAAGTTGCAGGGGTCGTGGTACGTGACCGGCTGCGGGTTCTTCGTCGGATCGGTCTTGATGGTGCCGTCCTTGAAGTAGGGCAGCGCCAGCTCGAAGATGTTGGTGACCTCGTAGGGCAGCTTGCCGTTCTCACCCCAGTAGTTGGGGCCACCGATGCGCTTGGCGATGCGGTAGGCGTGACCGCACTCGCCGATGCACAGGGTCTTGACGCCATACTTGAGCGACGCGTCGTGCAGCAGCTTGTTCTTGCGCTTCATGTGCGCGTCGTCGCCCGAGAACAGGCCGAAGTTGGCCCCGTCCACGGCCTCGGTGGACATGGTCCACGACAGGCCGGCGAGGTGGAAGAAGTAGGCCACGCCCATCATGGTCTCCGGGAAGGAGATCAGGTCGGCCGACGCGGGCACGAAGAGGATGTCCGCTTCGGTGTCGATGGGGATGCTGACCTTGACGCCGGTCTCGTCCTCGACCTCTTCCTCCAGGAACTCCAGCGCGGCGCGGATGGCCTTGGGGGGCTGGGCCTCGTCGTTGCCGAACTTGTCGGAGATGTCCTGGGTGTCGGCGATGCGCACGGGCGAGTAGCCCAGGGAGTGGGCGATGGCCCGTCCCTTGCGAGTCAGGACCGAGTTGTCGATGCCGTAGGGGCAGTACACGGCGCAACGGCGGCAACCGGAGCACTCGTAGAAGGACCGGACCCACTTCTCGAAGTCGGTCTCGCTGAGCTTGCCCTTCTTGAGCAGACGGCCCAGCAGCGAGTTCTCGTGCTTGTACAGGTCGCGGATCAGGTCCGATCGCGCGGCAGGGTTGGTCTCGGGCCGGGGATCGGCCTGGTACACGTGGCAGTTCTCGGCGCAGGTGCCGCACTTGGCGCAGATGTCCATGTACAGCTGCAGGACCCGCGGGCCGTTCTTGATGGCGTTGACCGACTTGACGACGGCTTCTTTGTGCTCGAATTCGCTCATGATCGCCTCCTCCTAAGCCTTCTGGATCAGGGCCTGGCTGTAGAACACGCCGGGGATGTGCAGGAACTTGCTGAAGGGCATGTAGAGGAACAGCAGCTGTGCCAGGAAGAAGTGTGCGAGGAACCACGGGTTGCTGGGCACCTCCATGGTGCCCATGGCACCGAAGGTGAACAGGGCCGTGAAGTACGGGCGCGTGGCCGTGGCCAGGTCGATGTGGGCCGCGGGCAGGAACCGCATGGCGTCGCCGGTCAGCACGATGGCGACGATCAGCACGAGGGCGACGTAGTCTTCGACGTCGCTGATCTCGCGGACCGACCCGACCATCAGGCGGCGGGCGAAGAGGTAGGTGGCGGCCAGCAGGATGATCACCCCGAAGGTGCCGCCCGTGGCTGCCGAGACCAGCTTCTGGCCCTCGGCGGGCAGGAAGAACAGGGCCTCCCAGACCACCCGGATGTGCCCCACGCAGATGAAGGCCAGCATGGCGTGGAACAGCCAGCTGCCCACCCAGAGGCCCTTGTTACCCTTGAACAGGCCCCGGAAGATGAGCACCTCCTTTGCGATCTGGGTGACCATCTCCCCGTTGGTCTTGGCCCCGGGGAAGATGGTCATCTTGCCGACCGGCGCCTTGTTCCATTTCATCAGGCGCATGGCCAGTCCGACGACCAGCACGAGGATGGTGATGTAGGGAAGTACCTGACCGACGATGAGTTTTACGATCTCCATGCCCTCTCCAAAGCCCAAAAAGGCCATTGGTTTACTTACAGATATGGGTGCGCTTTGAATAGTCGCCGTACGAGGGAATGTCAAGCGGGTTTGGACGCGGAAGTTGTTGAAAAGGCGGGCCTTTTTCAGTTAGTTACACCGAACTGGGAGGAGAAGGGGGGATTTCCGGCGGGCGGCGGTTTCGCCAAGTTAGTTACACCGAACAAAGGGGAGTACGTGGAGTTGGAATCGAGGGCGCCTTTTCGTCAGATCCCGGCCCCCCCCGCGAACTCCTCCTCGCGGGCTGGAGACTGGATGATCCGGCTGCCCGGGGGCACGCTGCGCACGAGCCAGACGTTGCCGCCGATCATCGAGCCTGCGCCGATGGTCACGCGACCGAGGATGGTGGCGCCGGAGTAGAGGATCACGTCGTCCTCGACGATGGGGTGCCGGGGGATCGACTTGATGGGGTTGCCGTCCGCGTCCAGGGGGAAGCTCTTGGCCCCGAGGGTGACGCCCTGGTAGATGCGCACGCGGTCGCCGATGATGCTCGTCTCGCCGATCACCACGCCCGTCCCGTGGTCGATGAACAGGCCCTCGCCGATGGTGGCCCCGGGGTGGATGTCGATGCCGGTCAGGGAGTGGGCGTGCTCGTTGATCATCCGTGGGATCAGCGGCACGCCGAGCCGGTAGAGCTCGTGGGCGAGGCGGTGGCTGATCAGGGCCAGCACGCCCGGGTAGCAGAACACCGCCTCGTCCGGATTCACCGCCGCTGGATCACCCTCGTAGTGGGCGCGGACGTCGGCGTCGAGCCGGTGCTGGATGCGGGGGAGCTGCGCCAGGAACCGGCGGGTGACCCGCAGCGCGCGGTCGTCGCAGGTCCTGCAGGCGTTGACCTCGTAGTGACAGTCGAAGCACAGCCCGCGCTTGACCTGCTCCTGCATGGTCGACAGCACCCGGTCCAGGGTGGCGCCCACGTGGAACCGCATGGTCTCGGGGCTCACCTCCGAGTTGCCGAAGTAACCCGGGAACAGCACCGAACGCAGCTGCTCGATCATCTCGATCACCGCGTCCCGCGACGGCAGCGGCGTGTCGCAGACGTTCCAGCTCGCCCGCGGCCCGTGACCGTTGTCGCGGCACAGGGCGTCCACCACCGAGGAGAGATCCTCGACCTCGCCGGCGACGCTGCCGGGGACGCTGTCAGACATCCTCTTCCTCGAACAGCCAGGTGCTCAGGTAGCGCTCGCCCGTGTCGGGCAGCAGCGTCACGATCAGCTTGCCCTCGCTCTCGGGGCGGGCTGCCACCTGGAGGGCGGCCCAGACGTTGGCGCCGGTGGAGATACCGCCGAGGATCCCCTCCTCCCTGGCGAGTCGGCGCGCGATCCGGCCCGCGTCCTCGGCCTCCACGCCGATCACCTCGTCCACGATGTCCATCTGCAGCACGTCGGGCACGAAGCCCGCGCCGATGCCCTGGATCTTGTGGGGGCCCGGTGCGCCGCCGGCGAGGACTGGCGAGCCCGCGGGTTCCACGGCGATGGAGCGGAACCCGGGCTTGCGCTTCTTGATGACCTGGGTGACGCCTGTGATGGTCCCGCCCGTGCCCACGCCCGCCACGAACACGTCCACGGCGCCGTCCGTGTCGGCCCAGATCTCCTCGGCCGTGGTCCGACGGTGCACCTGGGGATTGGCGGGGTTGCGGAACTGCTGAGGCACGAAGTAACGGCCATCGGCGGCCGCCAGCTCCTCCACCTTGCCGATGGCCCCGCCCATGCCCTTGCTGCCCGGGGTCAGGATCAGCGTGGCCCCCAGGGCGACCAGCAGTTTGCGGCGCTCGATGCTCATGGTGTCGGGCATCACCAGCGTCAGCGGGTAGCCCTTGGCGGCGCAGACGAAGGCCAGCCCGATCCCCGTGTTTCCGCTGGTGGGCTCGAGGACCACCGTGTCCGGCCCGAGCAGTCCCTCGCGCTCGGCGGCCTCGATCATGTTCAGGCCGATGCGGTCCTTGACGCTGGACAGGGGGTTGAACGACTCCAGCTTGACCGCGATGTCCCCCGGGAGCCCCTCCGCGAGGCGGTTGAGCCGGACCAGGGGCGTGCGGCCCACCAGTTCGGTGATGTCGTTGGCGATGGCTGCCATGGTGTTCCCTCTCCGATGGACAAAATCTCTATCAAATAGGTAGACATATTATCCATAGCCACGGGTTCGAGGCCGTCAAGGGGAGGGAACGTTCAGGCGGGGCGGTCGAACACGTCGTGGGGCGCCACGAGCCGCTCGAACAGGGCGTTGGCCTCGGCGCGATCGCGTGTCCCGCGGACCACGACGCGGCCGTCGGGGAATGCGCGCACCTCCACACCGTCGGCGCGCAGGCTGATCAACGAGCCCTCCCGCGAGACCACACCCTCGCTCGCCCACAGGCCGGCCAGGCGCTCCACGTCTATGCGCGTGCCGCGAGGGAACGCCAGCTCCACCGAGTTCTGGCCGCACAGCTTGGTGGTGCAGAACTGCTCGGAGATGCGGATGCCCTCGACCGGCGCCTCGTGGAACGACACGTGCTCCTCCACCAGGCGGCGCGCCACGTCCTGGCGGTCCCGCCGCATGCCGATGGCCCGGTCCAGGGGCAGGTTGAGCCGCCGTATGAGCCGCCGGAACACCGGCGCGTTGCGCACGAACGAGGTGAAGAAGAACGTGTGGATGCCGAACAGGCAGAACGGCTGCTGCATGATGCAGGCGTTGATGTTGAGCCACTCCAGCTGGGGCGGCCCCACGGTGAACCCGCGCTGAACCAGCTCCTCCCACCGCCCCTGGCGGCCGCCCGATCGAGCGTAGACGGGGCTGGTGTAATCGATGCCGAAGGAGGCGAAGTACTCGCGGGCCACCCGCAGGTACTCGGGGCGCTCCAGGAACAGCTTGCCCTGATCGATGTTGGTGCCGTCGGCGATGGCGCCGATGCCGTGGTCCAGGGCGTACATGATGGCCCGCGTCTCCATCGACAGCCGGCAGCACAGGTCGAAGATCAGCGAAGAGCGCGCCTCGAGTATCAACTCGGGCAGGGGCGACCGGATCGTCTCGAACAGCTCGGTGACGTACATGATCTCGTGGACCACGCGGTCCGCGCCATACTTCGCGCGCAGCTCCTGGGCGTGGACCTGCGACCGCTCCACTCCGACGCACAGGCCGTTGCAGAAAGTCAGCAGATGCAGCCGCTCGACCTCGCCGTGATCGAGGATGCGCGCGGCGGCCAGGGTGGTGTCCATACCACCGGAGAACATCATCGCCATCTGACTCATCGGGACACGCCTTCCCGCGCCGAGCGCACCGCGTTCAGGGCCCGCGTCAGGGGACCCTCGCGACGCCGGGAGCCCAGGATCGACGCGAGGGCGTCCAGGGCCTCGGTCACGTCGTGCTGGGAGTTGCTGCTGCCCAGGGAGAAGCGAATGGTCCCGCGGATCAGCAGCGGATCCGCGTCCATGGCGGCGAGCACGTGGGAGGGATCGTCGGAGCCCGCAGAACAGGCCGCGCCCGTGGAGACGGCGACGCCGGCCAGGTCCAGGTTCTCGGCCAGGGAGCGGTTGTCCTGGCCCGGGAACGCGACCAGGGCGGTGCCCGGCAGGCGCCGGGCGTCCACCCCGTGGACCACGGCATCGGGAGCGATCCGCCGCAGGCCCGCCTCGAGCTCGTCCCGGAGGGACTCCACGTACGCCGAGTCCACGGCGAGGTCCCTGGCCGCGATCTGTGCGGCCTTTCCCATGCCGACGATGCCCGGGAGGTTGTACGTGCCCGGCCGCCGTCCGTCCTCCTGAGCGCCTCCGAAGAGGATCCCCTCGATGGGCGTACCCCGCCGCACGAAGAGGGCGCCCACGCCCTGGGGTCCGTGGATCTTGTGCCCCGACATGGACAGCAGGTCCACGCCGAGCCGGCGCACGTTCACCTCGATCTTGCCCACGCTCTGGACACCGTCGGAGTGGAAGATCACGTCGCGATCGGCCAGCAGCGCCCCGATCTCCGCGATGGGCTGGATCGTGCCCACCTCGTTGTTGGCGTGCATCACGCTGACCAGGAACGTGTCGTCGTCCACGGCGCGCGCCGCGACGCTCGCATCCACCTGGGCCCGCTCGTCCACCGGGAGCCGGGTCAGCCGCAATCCCTCCTCGGCCAGCGCCGCGGCGGTGTCGCCCACGGCGTGGTGCTCGATGGCGCTCACGACCAGGCGGTCTCCCCGCTGCCGCGCGCGCGCCGTTCCCCGCAGGGCCAGGTTGCACGCCTCGGTTCCGCTGCCGCACAGCAGGACCTCGTCGGGATCGCAGTGAATCAGCGCCGCGATCCGCTCCCGGGCCGTCTCCACCGCAGCTCGCGCAGCTCGGCCCACGCCGTGCTCGCTCGACGCGTTGCCGAAGGCGCCCCGCAGGTACGGGAGCATGGCCTCCACCACCTCCTCGTGGGGGGGCGTGGTGGCGTTGTGGTCCAGGTACACGGTCATCGCGAGTCCATGAAGTCTATCTTAGTGATAGAAATTGACCCGGCCAGCGAAAGTGGCGGTTTCCTCGCGTGAGTCAGCCGAAGAAACGGGCGATCTCCGATACCGAGCGCGCCAGCAGCTCGGCCTCCTCAACGGTGTTGTACAGATAGAATGAGGCGCGCACCGACGTCTCGCGGCCGGTGGCGTGGAACCATGCGTGGGCACAATGGACCCCGGCGCGGACCATGATGTTTCGCGACTCGTCGAGGATGCGCGCCACGTGCTCCGCCGGCGTGCCCCGGAGCTGGAAGTTGAGCACGCCGTGGCGGTCCTCCGCGGCGGCGGGGCCGAGGATGTGTATCCGTTCCACGCCAGCGAGCCCCTCGGTCGCCACCCGGTTGAGCTGCGTGAGGTGCCGGCTGGCCTCTCGCAGGGGCAGATTCCGCAGGTAGTCCGCGGCCGCTCCCCCGCCGATGATCCCCGCGTAGTTCTGCAAACCGGCCTCGAAACGATCGGGGATCGGCGCCAGGGCGAACTCGCCGTGGCGCACATCTGCGACCATCTCACCGCCGTACAGCAGCGGCGACAGCTCCTCGAGCATCTCGCGTCTGCCATACAGCAGCCCCACCCCGGTCGGCCCCATCACCTTGTGCATGGACATCGCGAGCAGATCCACGCCCAGGCTCGCCACGTCCAGCGGCTCGATCCCCACGCCCTGCGACGCGTCCACCAGCACCCGCGAGCCGTTCTGGTGCGCCCGCTCCACGATCCACTTCAGCGGCAACGACACCCCCGTGACGTTGGACGTGTGGAACACCGACACCAGCCGCACCCGCGGGGACAGGGCCGCCTCGAAAGCCCCGCGGTCGAAGGAGGTGTCCGGCGCCAGCGCGAACCGCCGCACCACCACCCCGTGTCGCCTCCGGGCCGCCTCCCAGGGCAACAGGTTCGAGTTGTGCTCCAGATCGCTGGTCAGGATCTCGTCGCCGCTGCGCCACCGCAGGCCTCCGGCCACGAGGTTGATCGCCTCGGTGGTGTTCTTGGTGAACACCACCTGTCCGGGCGATGGCGCGCCGATCAGGGTCGCCAAGGAGGCCCGCGCCTGCTCGTACGCCTCCGTGGCCCGCCGCGCGAATGCGTGCGCCGCGCGCCCGTGGCAGCCGGGGAATTCGCGGTAGTACCTCTCCATGGCCCGCAGCACCGGCTCCGGCTTGAGGGTCATGCAGGCGTTGTCCAGGTACACCAGTGGCTTGCCGCCCACGGTCTGCGACAGCGCTGGGAAGTCGCCCCGGAGGGCATCCACGTCGAACGTCATCTCGCGGACCTCGGCCGGGTTGGCGCCATCAGCTCCACAGGATGGCGGCCGTCCCCACCAGCGTGGTCCCCACCAGGCCCCACAGGGCGGCCAGGGCCATCAAGTTCAGGTGTCGGTACACCAGCCCCGCCAGGTAGGGGCTGCGGTCCATCAGCCTGGCCGACAGCGCGCACCTGTACCGCGGATGCAGGAAGTCCGTGGTCACGACGCCCCGCGCCACGGACAGCAACGACCAGGCGCGGCGCGACAGCGATCGCAGCGGTGGGAGCGCCGCGGCGAGCAGCGACAACACCCCGGCGAGGGGCAGCATCGCCAGCAGGAGGAACCCGCAGACGAAGAAGATCCCCACGGGATGGAAGGCGTCGGGGCGTTTGTCGAAGGTACAGCAGGGCACCTCGGGTCTCCTGGTGGGCAGATCTGGGTGCCCGAAGACCACGATAACGGTGGATTTGGTGGGCGTCAACGGCACGTGCGCGGCACACGCGCACTCGGATGGTGCGATAATGGCTCTCGCATCACTCGACGAGGAGGAGGTGCTCCGTGAAGTACACCGTACCGATGATCCTCGCCCTGTTCCTCCCCACGGCTGCCCTGGCGCAGACCTGCGGCGTGATGGAGTTCGGGGGGACCGGTGAGCTGATCACCCGCAACATCGTGGTCAGCCTGACGTCCTTGACCACGTCGGAGATCGAGGTCAATGGGGCGTGCGAGGCGGTCGAACAGTTCGGCTCGACGGAGTTCGAGGACGGCTGCCCCGGGGACGAGGCGTGCCTGGCGGGGTTCGTGCGGGAGCGGGAACTCGATCGGGTGGTGACGGGCGCCGTGCACTACGACGGGGAGGAGTTCTCGTTGCGGCTGCGCCTGTACCACTCGGGGCGCGGCCGGTTCACCGGCAGCATCCAGGGCGAGGTGCCGGCGGACCCGGGCCAGCGGGCGGATCACGTGATCCGGTCGGCAGCGACGCTGTTCGGGGTGTCGCCGTCCACAGCCGACCAGGCCCTGGCCGAGGCCGAGGCCGAGGACGAGACCCTGGCGCAGCGGCTGGACCTGCCACCGCCGGATCCCTTCGAGATGGCGGACCCGGAGCGGGAGTACGACGACGAGCCCACCGAGGACGAGGAGCTCGACGCTGTGCTGCAGTCCCTCTCGCTGGAGTCCCTGGACGGATTCGCCGGGGACGAGGAGGAGCGCGGCCGTTCGGAAGACGAGGAGGAGGACCACGAGTACGACGAGGAGGAGCGGTACTCGGATCGTGAGGAGTACGTCGAGCCGCAGCCGAGGCCACGAGACAGGTCGGCGCGCGACCGGCGCGACGAGGAAGAGGAGGAAGAGGAGGAAGAGGAGGAAGAGGAGCCCGTCGTCGAGGACGGGCTCGCGCTCGACCCGGAGCCGATCTACGACGACGAACCGTACGACGAGGAGGAGTTCGCGCCCGCCGTCGAGACCGTGGAGGAGCCTGACCTCCCCCTGATCGAGGATGCCCCGGATGAGGACGGGGAGGCCGCGGTCGAGGAGGCGCCCGTCGAACGCAGCGAGCGCCCGGACCGCACGGCCGCGCGGGTGGAGGTGCCGGACGTCCAGGGGCCACCGCGAGCCGCGTTGAGGGTGACCGTGGGCTTCGCCCACTTCCAGAACCCGAGCCTCGACCTCGGCCTGGGCCTGGGAATCGCCCTGCATCCGCAGGTCTGGCTCGACGCGGAGGTGGGGGGCTGGCTGAGCCGTTCGACCCAGGACAGCGCCGACGAGGTGACCCACGCGTACTTCCTGGTCCCCGCGGCGGTGGGGGTGGTGTTCAAGAAACCCGATGGCCCGGTGCGCCCATACGTCGGATTCGGGGCGCTGCTGTTCAGCTACTTCATCGATCCCGACAGCGGCAAGGCGCACGTGGCGCCCGGGGTCCGGGGCATGGGCGGCGCGGAGTTCGCGGTGGGCCGCAAGGTCGGCCTGGTGATCAACGGGAGCGCCGGGTTCGCGTACTCCAAGGACATCGCGGCGCTGTCCAACGAGGCCGGCTATCGCGACGCCGCGTTCGTGGGGGCGATCCGCGCGGGCCTGCTGTTCAGGTTCTGACCCGCCGGCGGCGCAACGTTCCCAGCAGCGCCAGCCCGAGCAGCGGCAGGACCGCGGGCCGCGGCGCGGCCAGGCTGCACGAGCACCCCTCCTCCTCACCCTCGGCGCTGTCGTCGTCGTCCCCGACCGTCGTGTCGTCGTCGTCCCCCGTGTCCTCGTAGGGCGTCTCGTAGGGGTCGAAGAACTCGGACAGGAAGTCCAGCTCGTGGTCCACGCGCATCTGGACCCCGGCGCCGTGGCAGCTGTCCCCGCCGTGATCCCAGGCGAACCCCGAGGAGATGACCCCAGCGACGTACCAGTTCCCGTCTCGCTCGACGAAGGCGGGCCCGCCGGAGTCCCCGGTGCAGGTGTTGGTCCCGGCGGTGTAGGTGATCAAGGTCTCCGGGTAGTAGTCGTAGATCTGGATGTCGGTCTCGCGCTTGAGGCCGGAACCCGGCCCGCCGTAGTAGCTGTCCGAGCCGTACCCGACGAAGTGCAGCCACTCGTCCTGCCAGGTGTAGTCCACGTTCTCGGTGTTGACCGGGATGTACTGGATGTCGGTGATCGGCTCGTCCAGGAGCAGCACCGCCAGGTCGTGGGCGTACGAGGAGTCCACGACCTCGTACAGCGGGTGGATCACCACCTCGCTGGCGACCACCCAGCCCGCGTTCCCCGAGCCCCACACGTAGGAGACGTTGCTCCACGCCTCGTAGTCGCCGTGGTCGTCGGCGCAGTGGGCGGCGGTCAGCAGCACGTCGGGGCGCACCAGCGTGGCCGTGCACAGGCCGGCGTTGCCCCCGTCGATGAGGTACGCACCCACCGCAGGCCAGCCCTCGGTCTCGGTGCCGCCGACGATCTCCAGCCGCAGGGTGTCCGTATCTCCTGGATAGCTGCCGCAGCCCGTGAGCCACGCGAGGGCGACGAGCACGAAGAAACGTATCGACATGTGCCTCCGTCCCCTCCCCTTGCCCGGGCAGCGTAGCACGTCGGCTGCTACACTGAGCGGCCATGCGAGCCCTTGTCCCCTGGCTGGTCAGCATCGCGGTGTCCCTGCCCTGCGTTGCCCAGGAGTGCGAACCGCGCCAGCCACTGTCGCCGGCGCCGGTGATGGCCCGATCAGCCGCCTCGGCCGAGCCGTTCGGGGGGCACCGTCTGGTGGTGAAGTTCGCCGACGGGATACTGGCCCGGGCGGACGAGGAAGGGCAGCTGCTCTCGCAGTCCGCGGCCGACCTCTCCAGGGTCAAGGCGCTCACGGGGCACGTGAGGTTCGCCCCGCTGATCCACCTCCCGGCGGAGACGCTGTCGGACCTCCAGGGGCGGGCGCAGCGACGCAGCGGCGCATGCCAGCCCGATCTCGGTGGGATGCTGGTGGTGAAGTGGCCAGACGCGGCCGTGTCCGATCTCGAGCGCCTCGGCGCGTCGCTGCAGCAGCTCGAGGAGGTGGAGTTCTGCGCCATGGAGGCCCTCGGTGTCCGGCCGCCGACGGACCTCCCGCCCGCCACCCCCGACCTCACCCACCTCCAGCTGTACCACGGCCCCGATCCCGGGATGGACATGGAGCCTGCGTGGGCCCTCGCAGGGGGCAACGGGGAGGGGATACAGCTCTCGGACTGCGAGTACGCCTGGACCCCCACCCACGAGGATCTCAACGACCTGGATCTGCACCTGGAGTCCGGCCAGACCATCCACCCCGACGCCTTCGAGTGGGACTTCGACGAGCACGGGACCGCGGTGCTGGGGGAGATCGTCTCCACCCACGACGGCTACGGATGCACCGGCCTGGCCACCGGCGTGGAGGTGCACACCTACCCGGAGTGGACAGTGGAGGAGGACTTCCGGAGGGTCACGGCCATCACCCACGCCATCGCCGACTCGGACCCCGGGGACGTGGTGCTGCTGGAGATGCAGGCCCCGGGCGCGGGGGGCGACTACGGCCCGGCCGAGCTGGACCAGTCCGTCTGGACGGTGACCCGATCCGGGGTGGACGCCGGGGTCGTGGTCGTGGCCGCGGCGGGCAACGGCAACCAGAACCTCGACGCCGCGGTGTACAGCGACTACATGGCGTGGGGCGACAGCGGCGCCATCCTCGTGGGCGCGGGCACCCGGACGATGTCCCACGACCAGAGCTGGTTCAGCACCTACGGCAGCCGGGTGGACGTGCACGCCTGGGGCGAGTGGGTGGTGACGACGGGGTACGGCGATTACGCTGCCTACGGGGGCCCCGGGGACGCGGAGCAGTACTACACCGCGGAGTTCGGCGGGACGAGTTCTGCGTCGCCCATGGTGGCGGCGGCGTGCGCCGTGCTGCAGGGGATCTCCCTGGCGCACAACGGCGACGTGCTGGCCCCCGAGCAGCTGCGGGAGCTGCTGATCGCCACGGGCATCCCCCAGGGCTCCGGAGGCCACATCGGACCCTTCGTCCAGGTGGGCGCCGCCCTGCGCGGCGACGGCGTGTGCACCTGCGCCGACGACGACGGCGACGGCCACCACGCCGCCGGCTGCGGCGATCCCCTGTGTCTGCTGCGGTCCGACTGCGACGACGGCGAGCCCGCGGTGAACCCGGCCCAGCCCGAGACCTGCGGCGACGGCCTGGACAACGACTGCGACGGCCTCACCGACGGCGCGGACCCCGAGTGCGGCGGGGACGACGACGATGCCGGGGGTGACGACGACGCCAGCGACGACGACCACGACCACGAGACCGCGCCCGAGCCGTTCGAGGATCCAGAGGTGTCCGCGGACTGCGCCTGCGGGATCCACCGCGCCGCAGCGGGTGGCCTGATCGCTCCGCTGTCGCTCGTCTGCGCCGGCGCGGTGCGACGCCTTCGGCGGCGGGGACGGTCGCAGCGGACTCCCGAACGCGGAGCAAAGAGCCCATAATCGAAGGGTGAGAGGTCTTCTGCCAGGGCGGATCTCGATCGGCGCCGCGGTGCTGTGCGCGGGTGTGCTGGGCCTTGCCGCGCGGGCCCCGGCCGCCGAGACCCTCGGGGATCACGACGTCTACTTCGGGGAGCTCCACTGCCACACGGGCCTCAGCGGCGACGGCGGCAGCAACGACCTGGGCAACTGCCCCGGGGGCGGCTGCGGCGACCTGGCGGCGTACTTCGACGTGGCCCGCTTCGACGCGGGCCTGGACTTCGCGGCGATCACCGATCACGTCAACGGCGACCGCGTCATGGCGGACGCGGACTGGCTCTACACCCTCGCGCTGGTGGATCTGGCCCACGACCCGGCCGGTGGATTCGTGGCGCTGCTCGGCGGCGAGCTGGACTTCGAGCTGCCCGCGGAGGTGACGCTCGGCCACAAGAACGCCCTGTTCTTCGGTGGCCCCGACGACTACGTCGGCCTGACGCGGCCCGGGTTCGATCCCGTGGGGAGGCCCGCGGACTGTGACGAGCTGTGGGAACAGGCCCGTGACCTCGACGCGTCATACGGTCCGCTGCTGCTGGTGCCCCACCACCCCGCGGCGACGCTGCCGCCCGGCACGGACTGGACCTGCCACGATCCGGACCTCGCGCCCGTCGTCGAGGTCTACTCGGGCCAAGGCAACTCCCTCGACGTGCCCGAGAACGACCCCTATGACCCCCTCTGGTCCGGGACGGTCGAGGAGGGCACGGTCCACGAGGCCCTGATCGGGTACGAGCACGTCCTCGGGTTCGTGGGCGGGACGGACTTCCACGACACGCGCCCAGGCCTGATCTGCGAGGAGGAGCAGCTTCAGGGCCTGCTGTACGGGGGGAGCCTCACCGGCGTCGTCCTTCCGCGCGGCGCGACCTTCGACCGGATGGCCATCCACGACGCCCTGGTCGCGCGGCACACCTTCGCCACCAGCGGGCCCAAGGTGCCGGTGATCCTGTCCCTGCACGGCTTCGTGGGGCTGGAGCTCGCGGTGGCGGGCGATGTCGTGGCGCCGCCGCCGGCCTACACCACCGTGCTGCGCGTCACCTTCCCGGCCAGCTTCGCTCCCTACGTGCTGGACGTGGAGATCTTCGACCATGCCGGCGTGGCCACGTCCGCCCCGGAGTCGTCCCCCGGGGTGCACGAGCTCACCCTCGGCCCGCTCCCCTACCCGTGGTTCGCCCGCGCCGTGGTGACCGTGGACGGAGCTGCGTGGTGGGCCGATCAGGGGGTGGTGTGCGCGGACGGCGGCAGCGACGATCTCGAGAAGATCTGGACATCGCCCATCTACACGGGCGAGCTCGAGCCGGTGGACGCCGACGGCGACGGATACTTCGCCGGGGCCGGGGACTGCGACGACGGCGATCCGTCGGTGCACCCCGGCGCCGCCGAGGTGGCCTGCGATGGCCTGGACAACGACTGCGACGGGGTGCTCCACGCGGACGAGTCCGACGACGACCTCGACGGCGTCGACGAGTGCGCCGGGGACTGCGACGACGCGGACGGGACGGTCGCGCCGGGGCTCCCGGAGCTGGCCTGCGACCACCTGGACAGCGACTGCGACGGCCTGATGCACCCGTCCGAGCTCGACGACGACGGGGACGGCTGGGACGAGTGCGAGGGGGACTGCGACGACTGCGATCCCACCGCTCACCCCGGGGCCTGGGATTTCCCCTGCGACGGCGTGGACAGTGACTGCGACGGCGATGATCCACCGTGCGATCCCGGCGACGACGACGACAGCGGGGCGGCCGGCGACGACGACGACAGCGGAGTGCCCGGCGACGACGACGACAGCGGGTTGCCCGGCGACGACGACGACAGCGGGTTGCCCGGCGACGACGACGACAGCGGGGTGCCTGCGGATGACGACGACAGCGGGTTGCCCGGCGACGACGACGACAGCGGGGTGCCCGGCGACGACGACGACAGCGGGGTGGCCGGCGACGACGACGACAGCACGTCGCCCGGTGACGACGACACCCCCGATGACGACGCCGACGGCGGCGCCAGCTGTCAGTGTACGGCGGGGCCCGCTGGCAGCGGCTGGGCCGTGGTGGGGCTCCTGCTGGGCCTCAGCCTCCGAGGTCGACGAACCGGCCGCGCACGCGGTAGTCGGGGTTGTCGCCTTCGCTCCAGGCCACGAACCACACGTCCTCCACCACGTGGGTGAGGGCGGGGGCGTAGGGGGGAGCCCCGTCCCCCACGTCGATCTCCTCCGCGCCACCACCGAGCATCTCGTCGCCGTCGAGGCTCCAGCTCGTCACGAACAGCTCGTTGGAGAGCCCGCCGACGAGGCGGTACGCCGCGAGGGCGCCCCGACCGCCGTCGCTGGCGAGGGCCGGCGAGTGGAGGAACCGGCCAGCCTCCACCACCTCCCAGACGCTGGCGCCGGGCGCGGTCGCGCGTGCGGCGATGCTGGCGCTCCCGCCCGAATCCACGGTGCCCGCGACCACGGCGGCCTCGCCGTGACACACGGCTGCGGCGTAGGTGACCGAGTCCTGGAGCAGATCCTGGGCCGGTTCGGCGGTCCCCGAACCCGCGGCGATGCCGGCGAAGCGGACCTCGTCGTCCCCGTCCACGATGCTGCGGGTCCACGCGACGGTGAGCCGGCCGTCGGCGCCCGCGGCCAGCGCGGGTGAGGTCTGGCTGCCGTCGGGGTCGTCGTCCGCGTCGAGGGTGTCCTCCGTGGGCGTGCCCGCGGCGTCCACCCGCTGAACGAACGCCTGGAAGCTGTTGTACTCCTCGTGCCCGCGGGCGCCGGCCACGGCGAACGTGTCGCCGGGGAGCGCCGCCACGGACGGCATCCAGGCATTGCCCTCGTAGGCTGCCCCGTCCCGCGTGAGCGCGAGCGCTCCGCCTTCGGTGACGATGCTGCCGTCCGCCGACACCACCGCCCGGTGGATGGACAGGTTGTACGGGTACTGGCTGTCGTCCCGGTGCCAGGCGATCAGCGCACGCTCCGGCGTCGCGGCCACGGCGGGATCCACGTGGTTGGCGCCGTCCGCCGCGTTGATCCGGACGGGCTCGACGCGGGTCACCCCGTCGCAGCCGACGCGGGTCGCGAACACGTCGAACTGGCCCGATCCGTCGTCCCTCGGTCGGTTGTAGGCCAGCCATACGCCGGTCCCGTCCGCGGCCACCGCCGCGTGGATCTGCGTGTCTGGCCCCCCCGCGTCGAGCCACAGGGACTCGTCGCGGAGCACGTCGTCGGCGCAGGCCGCGGCCGCCGTGTCGTCGTCGTCCGCGGCGCCGGTCGTGTCGTCGTCGTCCGCGGCGCCGGTCGTGTCGTCGTCGTCCGCCGGTGGGGTGGGCGTACAGCCCGGCATCGCGATGGCCAGCCAGAGCAGCGCGGGGAGCTTCGAAGGACGCATGGATCACCTCGTCCGCGCCACCCTAGAGCGCCGCCGAGCGCGCCGCAACCCGCTCGCCGTGACGTTTGTGCGAGATCTTGGACACCGGCCTCGAAGACTGGTCTAATCGCGGCCCGAAACGCCGCTCACGGGTGGTGACGGCGACCATTCGACCCCAGGTGGAGGAAGATCATGACGAGCTGGAAGTCGGCGGACGACGTCCTGGATTTTGCCATCGAGCGCGAGCAGGAATCGGTGGATTTCTACACCGAGCTGGCCTCGGGCGCAGCACGCGTCCACATGCGCGAAGTGTTCGAGGGGTTCGCCCGCGAGGAGTCGGGGCACAAGGCCCGGCTGATCGCGGTCAAGGAGGGCAAGATCGTGGCCCCTCCGGCCCAGAAGATCGCCGATCTCAAGGTGAGTGACTACCTGGTCGCCGAGGAGCCCACGGCCGAGACCGAGTACCAGGACGCGCTGATCCTCGCCATGAAGAAGGAGAAAGCGGCGTTCCGGCTGTACTCCGACCTCGCCGCCATCGCCGACGACGAGGCCACGCGCAACGTGTTCGCGACGCTGGCCCAGGAGGAGGCGAAGCACAAGCTGCGCTTCGAGATCGAGTACGACGACACCATCCTCACCGAGAACTAGTCCGCTCCCGGCGGGCTCCCCTAGAACGGAACCCCCACCGCCTTGCACACGAAGCTCGCCAGGGGCGCGGCCCCGGCGAAGACGTCGGCCACGTCCTGGATGAACTCCGGCCGGGCGACCTGCGCCTCGTCGAGCTCCCGCGAGACCGCGAAGCTCTTGAGCTTGAGATCCTCCACGTGCTCGTGGTCCTTGGGGTAGCCGCGGGGCGGGCGCTTGAGGGCGCCGTGGGACATCCACTCGTAGCCGGCGTCGGCGAGCTGCCCCTTCATGGCGGTCCAGCCGCCGGGATCGGCGACGATGGCGTCGCGGATCTTCGTCAGCGTCGGGTTGTCGGGCATCCATATGCCCACGCCGCAGAACACCCCCCCCGGCTCCAGGTGCAGGTAGAACCCCGGCGCGTGGGCGTCCTTGCCCAGGGCGTGGCGGAAGTGCACCCCGGTGTGGGTCTTGTACGGCGTCTTGTCCTTGGAGAACCGCGTGTCGCGGTAGATGCGGAACAGCGAGCCGCCGACGGCCTTGGGGATGGCCCGGAAGTTCGTGCTGATGGCGCGCAGGTATGGATCGAAGTCAGCGATGAACTGCAGCGCCGGGCCCTTGACGTGGTCCTCGTAGCGCTTCTTGTTGGCCTTGAACCAGTCGCGGTCGTTGTGGTCGGCCAGATCCCGCAAGAAGGTGAACAGCTCGGGGGTGAAGTGAGCCTCGGTCATGGTGTCTCCAATGGCGCTGGTGTCCGACAGCGAATACGATCCCCGTGACTCTCGCAATGGAGGAGCCCGTGGTCAACCGCGTGTGGATCGTGCTGGGGCTGGTGGCCCTGTGCTGGGCGTCCCGTGTCGCTGCCGACGAGAGGGTCGCCGAGGAGGTCGATGTGAAGTTCGGGTACACCATCGTCTACGTCCAGGACGTGGCCGCGTCCGTGGCGTTCTACGAGACGGCCTTTGGCCTGCAGCGGGGCTTCGTCCACCAGAGCGGGATGTACGCCGAGATGGCCACTGGCGAGACCGTCCTGGCGTTCCTGGCCCACGAACAGGCTCGCGCCAACCTCCCCATGGGGTTCCAGGCCGCGAGCTTGACCGAGCAACCCCAGGCCGTGGAGATCGCCTTCGTCACCCCCGACGTGGCGGCCGCGTACCAGCGGGCCCTGGACGCCGGCGCGACCAACCAGTCCGCCCCGGCCACCAAACCGTGGGGCCAGACCGTGGCCTACGTGCGCGATCCCGATGGCACCCTGGTGGAGCTCGCGTCCCCCATGGCCGCGCTGCCGCCGGCCGGCCCCTCGCACATCCTGACCATCCTGGCGGTGAAGGACCTGCAGGCGGCGCAGACGTTCTACGACGCGGCGTTCGGCTGGCCCGCGAGGGTGGACGTGCCGGTGTACGTCGAGTTGGAGCTGCCCGACGGCCGCGGACTGGGCCTGTACCAGCGCGAGGGGTTCGCCCACAACACGGGCCAGGCGCCCATCGAGGTCCCCGATGGGGGCATCACCGGCACCGAGATCTACCTCCACTGCGACGATCTGCCCCTGACCCTCGAGCGGCTGAAGCGCGCTGGCGCCCGCGAGCTGTCCCCGCTGGCGCCGCGGGACTGGGGCGACGAGGCCGCCTACTACGCGGATCCCGATGGGAACGTGCTGGTCGTGGCGAGGCCGCTGTGAATCTGGAGGTGGTCGGATGAGATTCCCCGCTGCCGTGACCGTCGTGGCCCTGGGGCTCACCTCGGCTTCGACCGGGGGGTGCCTGTCGAGTCACACCTACGAGTACTCGATCACCTCCGTGCTCAACTTCGCCTACGTCAGCGGGTGCGTCGCGCTCAACGCCGCCCGGGAGAGCGAGTCGCTGTACGCGGACGCGTCCCTGGCGGGCATCGAGGAGGCGTGGTTCGAGGAGATCGCCCTGTACGGGCCGTACATCGGCGCCGACGAGACCTCGGTCCTGGCCGCCGACGCGCCCTTCGAGCTGTGGGGCCTGGACGCGCCGGGGGGCCAGGAGGACGCGCGGGAGCTGCTGTTCGACGGGACCTTCCCCGCGGGCAGCGGGATCCACGACGAGCGCCCCGGCGCTGTGGACGAGGTGACGCGCACGCCCTTCGCGGTGGCGGACAGGGACACCCTGGCGAACGTGATGGTCGACGACGCGCTCGCCCGCGACGACCTCACGGTGTGCCTGGAGGCGCCCGAAGGGCAGTGGTCGACGCCCCCCGTGGGCAACGTCGACCTGGCCGCGAGCACCACGGCCGTGGTGACCGTGATCTACGCCGGTGACGGCCACCACGTCGGGGAGGAGTGAGCCGTGGGACGCTGCCCAACGACGGGATGGCTCGCGGTGGCGCTGGTGCTGGGTTCCCTGGCCTCGGGGTGCGCGTCCATGGAGTGGCGCACGCGCGAGGTTCCCCAGGGGATCCGGTCCGATCCGCAGCCGCCGACCGTGTCGGGTGACGTGGAGATCCTCGTCGATCGCGAGGACGAGCTCGTCCTCGGCGTCAGCCTGACCCGCCACCAGGAGACTCGCCACTTCGAGGCGATCGAGGTGATCCACGAGGAGAAGCTCCGCAACGGTCCGCTGGCGTCCCTGCCCTGGCTGGGCCTCGGTGGGGGGAGCATCGCCACCGGCATCGCCCTTCACCCCATGGAACAGCCCACCGTCGTGGAGGTCGCGTCGGAGACCTTGACCAGCAGCGGCCCCGTGATCGAGGGCGTGACCTACGTGGACAGCACGGAGATCGTCGACCGCGACAAGCAGGTCGTCGCCTGGATCTCGATGGGCGCCGTTCTGGCCACGGTCGGCGTGGTGCAGCTCGTGTCGCCGACATTCCCACCGAACGACCGCCGCGTGGAGCAGCGGATCCTCGATCTCCCCTCGACCACCGAGAGCGGCGAACTGGCGCGCGCGCACGTGACCGTCCGGCTCGAGGGGGAGGGAGAGGTGGGAGCGGGGACGACCGACGCCGAGGGGAGGGCCCGGGTGTCGGTGGTCCTCCCTGACACGGGTGAGCCCGCCGACAAGCTCGTGTGCCATGCCGAGGAGCTGGGGCGGGTGGAGGACACAATCCTCGACATCAAGCAGACGCGGGCCTACGCCGGCTGGATCTCCCGCCGCGCCGAGCGGTCGCTCTCCGCGACCCCGCCCGACATCGAGGGCGCGCGCGGTTTTGCGCTGTCCGCGCCAGAGGGATCGAAGGCCGCGGCCAGTGTGCGTCCGATCTGGTGCGGCGGGATCGCGGCGCCATTTGCCGCGGCCGTCGAGGGCGGCGAGAGCCACAGCGCGCTGTCCCTGCTCGACGACACCGGCCACTGGCCCGAGTGCCGCGACCTGTGGGACGGCGCGCGCCGACGGGCCGCGCAGCTCGCCGATCGCGCGATCCAGCGCCGAGAGGTGGACGAGGCGAACGACTGGTACGCCTACATGAACCGTGATCCTGGCGTCACCGACGAGGAGCTGGACCGCTTCAACGATCGGATCGAGGTCCTGGAGCGGCGCCTGGAGTCCGAGGCCGAGGCTGCCGCGGAACGAACCCTGAAGGACCAGCGCGCGAGCTGGAAGGGGCGCACGCGAAAGGCGCTGGGTCGGTGCGACGACTTCGTCAGCGAGGTGTGGCGACGCCGCGCCGAGATGGAGCGCCTCGCCCGGAACTTCGACGACCGCCTCTACGAGGTCCAGGAGCAGACCGACGCGTGGCTGACCGAACAGCAGGACGGCGCCTTCGGCGACGCCCTGGAGGACCTCAACACCATCATGATGGAGATGGAGGACCAGGAGTCCGAGGGCTTCGACACCCGCCAGATGCGCTACGAGCTGGCCCGGCAGACCGAGTCGCGGTGTCAGCCCTGAGCGCTCCGGCGTTTGCGGTGGGCCCGCGCGAGTAGGACGAGCAGTCCGCCCAGGATCGCCATCCCACCCGGGCCCGTGGATCCGCGGGTGACGCAACCACAACCCTCGCCGTCGCCCCCGCCCCCGCCAGTGTCGTCGTCCCCGGCGCTGTCGTCGTCCGCCGTGTCGTCGTCGTCCGCCGCGTCGTCGTCGTCCGCAACGTCGTCCCCCTCGTGGAGACACTCCCCGTTGGCCGCGATCACGTCGGCGTAGGCGTAGTACGGGTCTTTCGGGATCAGGTCCCAGGTCAGCAGCCCCCACGAATACCCGGTGGGGTCCTCGGCCAGGTCGTACCAGAACATCTTGCGCAGCTCGGGCCAGGGCTGGTTGAACGGTCCGTCCCAGGGGCCCTCGTACGTGCCGGCGCTGACCGCGCACATGCCGTCGTAGATGGCCGTGAGCTGTTCGGCCGCGTACTCGTCGGAGTACTCACCCCACGGCTGGGAGTGCCAGCCGAACTCGGTGATCCACACCGGCTTCCCCGGGGCGTACTCGTCGGTGATCTCCTTGGCGCCGTACATGATCTGCATCACGATCCACTCGCCGTCGAGGATCTCGAACCACCAGATGTCGACCGGGTCCTCGTACTTGTGGTGGGTGATGATGTCGATGTGGTCCCCGGCGTCCTCGAGGATGCGCGCCAGGGAGTGGTTCCAGCCGTTGAACGCCCACCCCAGCTCGCCAAAGTCCTCCCCCTCCTCCGAGTCCCAGTGCACCTCGCGAAGGTTGGCCAGCTCCGGGCCGAGCACGTAGCAGTCGCTGCACTCCGCGTGCACCGCGTCGTACCCCGGCTTCAGGATCAGCTCGACATACTCGTCCCGCGTCCCGCGGAAGAAGTGATCCAGGTTCGGTTCGTTCCACATGCCCCAGTGCTTGACCGAGTCTCCGTATCGCTGCACGGCCGCCGTGACGAAGTCGGTCCAGGTGTTCGGATCGGCGGGGACGGCGTTGAGGCAGTGCTCGGCGTCGTCCTCGGCGCCGTCGTCGCAGGGCTCGCCGACCGCCCATCCGGGCGTGTAGGCCACCGTGAAGAAGACGCCCAGCCCGAGCTGGTCGGCCCGGGCCACGAAGCGATCCGGGATGCTCCAGTCGAACTGTCCCTGGGCCGGCTCCATCTGAAACCAGTTCATGTCGAACCGCACCCAGCCGATCCCCGCGTCCGCCACCAGCTCCAGGGCGTCGTCCGACGCCTGGTGGGCGTTGACGCCGTAGGGGTTCTCGTCGGGTTGGGCGGCCGCGGCCGTGGCGACGAGCGTGCTGATCAGCAGCAGCGCCGACAGGCTTCGAAAGGTGACTCGTTGGGTCATGGCGTACCCCGATTGGCGTGTTCCAGTCTACCGCTGTCCCACCTGCGAGGTCACCGCCAACCCCGCGCCGACCCGGCCAGTCGCCCCACGCTCTGGTAACATCGGCCAGCCAGGAGGTCCCCTTGTCCCAGCTCGTCCTCGGTGACGCGCCCGTGAACTGCCCCGGCTGCGGGGACCCGGTGGACGTGGGCGAGAACTTCTGCGGGGTGTGCGGGCGGGATCTGCGCGATCTCCAGGAGAGGGCCGGCGAGGCCGATCCGCGCCGCTCCATGTCGTGCCAGAGCTGCGGCGCCGCGTTGAGCGTGGACGAGTCGACCCGCTCGGTCGTGTGTCCGTTCTGCAAGTCGCCCCAGGTGGTGGCCATCCCCGACCGGGGTGAGGAGGTCGACCCCGAGTTCATCCTGGGCTTCGCCAACACCGAGGACGTGGCCCGCGAACGGTTCCAGCGGTGGGTGCGCAAGGGGGGGCTGACCGTGCCGGGCGATCTGGCGCGCGCGGCGACCCTGTCGGACGTGCGCGGCGTGTACGTGCCGTTCTGGAGCTTCTCGGTGCGCGCGGACACGGAGTTCGGCTGCCGGATCGGGGAGTACTGGTACCGCACCGAGACCTACACCACCATCGTCAACGGCAAGGTCGTCACCCGCACCCGCACCGTGCGCGAGACCGAGTGGTTCCCATTCTCGGGCACCTACCACGGCTACCACAACCGCTACCTGGTCAGCGGCAGCAAGGGGCTGTCCCAGAAGCTGGCGGACGACATCATGCCGTACGAGCTCGGCGCGCTTCATCGGTTCCAGCACAGCTTCCTGGCCGGTTGGGTGGCCGAGGAGCCGTCGGTGGAGCGGGACGCAGCCTACGAGGTGTCGAACCAGTACTTCCACGGTGAGGAGAAGAAACGGGTCGCGGCCTTCCTTCCGGGGGACACCCACCGCGGGCTGACGGTGTCGACCTCCTTCAGCCAGGCCACGTCGGACCTGATCCTGCTGCCGCTGTGGATCCTGGTCTACGACTACCGCGGCAAGCGCCACCAGTTCGTGATGAACGGCCAGACCGGCGCCATGTCTGGCACCCGGCCGAAGGTGTACTGGAAGATCGTCGTGCTCGTGCTGGGGATCCTGGCGCTGCTGGCCGGGTGCGCGGGCGTGCTTGGCCTGCTGGGCCTGATCGCGGGGTCCGTATGAGCGCCCCCACGTCCGAGCTGCGTCAGTGCACGCGCTGCAACAACCTCATCGATCCCGAGGACCTGTTCTGCGACAACTGCGGCACCGAGGCGCCCATGCACGCCCACGAGGCGGCGGCGCGCTCGAGGTCACCCGACTGGCAGGTGTTCACCTTCGACTGCAACGGGTGCGGCGCGTCCATGAGCTACGACGCGTCGGCGGGTTCGCTGCGATGCCCGTTTTGCGGTGCGACCGATGTCCAGCAGCAGCCCGAGGCCGAGGGGGTGGTCTACCCGGAGCGGCTGATCCCGTACGCGCTGCAACAGTCCGACGCGCAGGAGCGCTTCCGGGAGTGGCTCGGCAAGGGGTTCTGGCGTCCGGGCGATCTGAAGCGGTCCGCGGACGTGGCCGGCGTGACCGCGCTGTTCCTGCCGTGCTGGTGCTTCCGAGGCGACACGGAGACGGCCTGGGCCGCCGACGTGGGTGCGCGCACGCGCAGCGGTTGGCGGCCGGAGTCGGGGCGGCACGAGTCCGCCCACGAGGGGGTGCTCGTGCCCGCGAGCGGTGGGCTGAAGGGGGAGGAGCTGGACGCGGTGGCGGACTTCTCCTTCGACGGCCTCGTCGAGACGGACCGCGAACAGCTGGAGGGGGCCCTGGTGGAGGCCTTCGGGCTGACCCGCAAGGGCGCCCGCGAGCGGGCCCGCAACGTGTTCGAGCGGGTGGTCCAGCGGACGGTCTCGGACCAGATGCGGACCCGCAAGATCCGGAACCTGCACTGCAACGTGCTGCTGTCGAACCTGTGGTCCGAGCCCATCTTGCTGCCGATCTGGATCTTCGCCTACCGCTACAAGGGCGTGCCCTACCGCTTCGTGATGAACGGTCAGACCGGGACCGCCACGGGCAAGGCGCCGTTCAGCTACCTCAAGCTCGCGCTGGTGATCGGGGGCGTGCTCGCCGTGCTCGCGGGGATCGTCGCGCTGCTGTCGTGCGCCGGGGTCATCGCCTCGATGGTGTGAGGCCTGTCTCAGGGCTCACCACTCGTTGGAGAACCGAACCAGCACCGACCGCGTGACTCCCACGGCGCGGTCCTCGCGGATGCCGAGCGCCAGGGCCACCGGGGCCAGGGGCAGGTCCTCGATGCCGTCGTCCATGCCGTCGTCCTCCTCCTCGGCCAGCCACTCCAGCCACACGTCGCTGCGGAAGTGCTCCAGGGCGATCTCGGCGAGCAGGTTCGAGCCGTGGATCAGCTCCACGAGCGGGCGGTACTTCTCCTCGGCCAGGTGGGGATGGTGGTGGAAGGCGATGGCGCTGCCCACCTCGGGCGCCAGGTGCCACAGGTCCATGAACAGGGCGCCGAGGCCCAGGTGGAGGCGCCGAGCCATGCGCACCAGCATCTCGCGACCCTTGCCGACCACGAGCAGCCCTTCGTCCCGGACCCAGAGCCCGGCCTGAGCACAGGACTGGACCATGTGGAAGGTGGCCAACTGCCCCGCGTCCTGGAGCAGGGCGCCGAGGAACGCGGTGTCCCCGTCGAGCTTCAGATCCTCGGCGAACTGCGACGCCATCCACGCCGAGAGCATGCCGTGTCGGCGGATGTGCTCGAGCTCCTTGGAGAACCCCGGCGCCTTGAAGCTCTTGCCCACGGCCTCGGCCATGACGATCCGTCGCACCTCGTTGAGCCCGATACGGATCACGGCCGTGCGCAGGGACGAGGCCGGGGAGGACACCATGAAGAACGGCGAGTTCGCGGTCTTGACCACGGCCCCGGCCAGGGCCGGATCCGACTCGATGATGTTGATGATCGTGCTGTGCCTGAGCTGGTCGATGTTGCCCCACAGCTCGAGCAGCCGCAGCGCGGGCTGGGGCAGCGGCGGGAAGTCCAGGGCGCTGCGCGACAGGGCCACCCGGAGCCCCTCGAGCACGCTGCTCTCCTCGGCCGATCCTGCGGCCGCCAGGTTGTGGGACACGTCCAGGAGCAGGGCGTCGCGGATGGGGCGCGCTTCCCAGATGGAGGCAGGGGGCAGGCCCAGCTCGTCTTGGTCGCGGTGGGTCATCGATCACTCCCCCTCTGCGTCGGGCTCGACGCGTTGGCCGGCCTTGAATCGCTGCTCCGGGCCCGCGGGGAGGTACAGTTGCACGGCGACCATGGGCCCCTCCACCACGTCCATCCGGTGCTCGGCGTGGCCCGGGACGCGGAACGCGTTGCGCGGCCCAGCCTTGAACTCGCGCTCGCCAAGGGTCATCTCCACGGTCCCCTCGAGCAGGTACACCAGCTCCTCGGACTGGTCGTGGTCGTGGGGCGGAGCGCTCGCGCCGACGTCCGCCTCCAGGATGGACAGCGCCGCGGAGCTCCCGGAACCGCCGTCGAGGAGGATCTGCACGCGCAGCTTGCCGTCCTGCAGGGAGTAGGTGGGGAGCTGGGGCGCGTGCACCACCACGGGTGCGCGGTCCTTGCCGCCCGGCAGCGGCCTGAATCGTGCCAGCATCGCCTCGAACGAGCCCTCGGTCACGGCGAGGGACGCCGCCGTACCCGCGGGCACCAGCGCGGCGCTCCCGGCGCTGAGGAGATCCTCGTGATCCGCCAGCGTCACCGTGGCGCGGCCGGAGAGCACCAGGATCATCCGGTCGAACTCCTCCTCCGTCGACTCCTCGAGGCCGTCGCCCACCGGCGCCCGGAGCAGCTGCAGCAGCGCGCTGTTGGGGTTGTCGGTGTCCGCCAGCAGGGGGTGGCTCTCCAGGCGGTCCGCCGACGGCGCCGCCTGCATGGACAGGGATGGAGCGCCGGCGGCGATCAGCAGCGGCAGCGCCGTGGCCACGGCGCCGATCGCACACCACCGCAGGGTGCGTGCAGGTGTCATGAGTCCACCTCGTGTTGACCCGAGGCCGGGGCGTCGAGCCCCGGAGACGGGAGCGTGGATCATTCTACATCCCCGGCCGTAGCGAGACCCCGGTCTTTCGCGAACGGGCGCGACAAGGGATACTGGAATCGAAGGGAAGTACTGAAGGTGCGTCCATCCTGCCTGCTCATCGTCGCCCTCGCCGCGCTGCTGTCGCCGGGGCTCGCACGATGCGAGTGCTCCGAGGGCACGACCATGGGGTACGGCTGCAACGACCTGACCGCCGAGGGTTGCTGCAGCGGCGACGTGCTGTACTGGTGCGAGGGGGTCTGGGCCTGCCGGCTGGCCTGCTCCGGGGACCCCAGCTGCGGATGGGACGCGTCCCTGAGCCGCTACTACTGCGGCACCGACGGCGATCCAGCCCCCAACAACGACCCGCCCCAGGACTGCCTCGATCACGACGGCGACGGGTGGAACCCCTTCCAGGGCGACTGCGACGACAACGACGCCAACATCTACCCCGGCGCCGAGGAGCGCTGCGACACGATGGACAACGACTGCGACGGCAACATCGACGAGGGCTTCGACTTCGACCTCGACGGGTACATGGGAGATCCCAGCTGCCCGCCACCCCACGACTGCGATGACTACCACGACACCGTCTACCCCGGCGCCCCCGAGGAGCCCTACGACGGCGTGGACCAGGACTGCGACGGTGCAGACCTCGACGACGTGGACGGCGACGGCTTCGCCGGCGGCAGCGAGGGCGACGACTGCAACGACGAAGACGCGTCCATCCACCCCGACAAGATCGAGGACTGCGCCGACGGCGTGGACAACGACTGCGACGGCCAGGCCGACCTCGCCGACAGTGAATGCGGCGGTGGTGACGACGACGACGACGTTGGCCCGGCGGACGACGATGACGCTGACGACGACATCGATCCTGCGGATGACGACACGGTCTGGATCCCGGCGGGACCCGAGGAGTACGAGCCCTTCGGCTTCGGCTGCAAGTGCGCGGTGCACGCCGAGCGCGTCGAGATCGCGGCCACCGCCCTGGTCCTCCTGGCCCTCGTCGGCGCCCTGTGCCGCCCCCGCCGCCACTGAACCGGGACGATCATGAACCCCATCGCCGCGTATCAGGAGCTGACCCGCGAGCTGCAGCAGCTGCGCTTCGCGCCGCCGGTCACCCACGTCTACGACCCCCTGCAGTACGCCTGGGCGCCTCACCAGCGCTACCTCGAGCGGTACGGCCGGGGCTTTGCCCCGGATCGCGCCGGTGCCGTCCTCCTCGGCATGAACCCCGGCCCCTTCGGCATGGCCCAGACCGGCGTCCCCTTCGGCGACGTGGCCATGGCCCGCGACTGGTTGGGCATCTGCGAGCCCGTCCACCGGCCCGATCACGAGCACCCCAAGCGCCCGATCACCGGCTTCGACTGCCCCCGCAGCGAGGTCAGCGGCACCCGCTTCTGGGGCTGGGCCCGCGACGCCTTCGGCTCCCCCGACGCCTTCGCCCGCCAGTTCTTCGTCGCCAACTACTGCCCCCTGTGCTTCATGGAGGAGTCCGGCCGCAACCGCACCCCCGACAAGCTCAAGGCCCCCGAGCGCCGCGCGCTGTTCGAGCTGTGCGACCGCGCGCTGCGCCGCGTCGTCGACCACCTCGAGCCCACCCACGTCATCGGCGTCGGCGCCTTTGCCGAGGCCCGCGCCCGCGCCGCCCTCGACGGCCTCGACCTCTCCATCGGCCGCGTCCTCCACCCCAGCCCCGCCAACCCCCGCGCCAACCGCGGCTGGGCCGCCGCCGCCACCGCCGAGCTCGCCGATCTCGGCATCGAGCTCCAACCGTGATCCCCCCCCGGAGGAACCCATGACCCGCTGGGCCGCCTGTACCCTCCTGCTCCTCGGTCCCCTCCTCCCCGCCTGTGACTTCGCCTTCCGCTACGACTGCGGCCCCGGCCTCGACGGCATGACCCTCGACGACGTCGACCAGACCCTCGCCTCCCAGTGGACCTACTGGTACTGGGCCGACACCACCGCCGACCAGATCGGCGACTACGTCGAGTGGTACGCCAACGAGACCTGCCTCGACGGAGGCGAGGACTGCCACGGCGAGGGCCCCGTGTGCGTCTGCACCATCATCGACGAGGAGACCGTGGAGGACTGCCTCCTCACCGAGGATTCGACCGAGGCGTACGAGTACCAGAAAGAAAAAGAGGCCGAGGCAGAGGCGGCCACCCGCTAGGGGTCACTGCCACTCGACGGTGCCCCAGTAGAAGGAGAGCTCCAGGACTGCGAAGCCGTCGCAGGGCGTCCCCACGAATCGGACCTTGGGCTCGAAGACGAACTGGAAACTCTGCCCGGTGTCGTGCTCGGAGATGCCGAGGCTGACGCCGAGCGCGACGGTGGGCAGCGGAGACGCGTACCACGCGAACAGCCCGGTCTTGAGCGTCGGCCCGACGGTGAGGGCACCGCCGTGAACGGATCGGCGCAGGCCGGTCTGCAGGCCGAGGTCGAAGCTGGCGTAGAACATGTAGGAGCAGCCGACCCAGTCGGAGGGCTCGGGGACGAAGACCTGGTTCTCGAAGGTGATCTGCGTGTAGTCCCGATCGTCGTACCAGCCGCCGCCGATCGTCCACACGAACGCGATCGCCGGCGGAGTGCATGCGTTCTGCCGCACGTTGAGGTTCATCCCCCACTTCGCGGCTCGGAACGTGCCGGCGGTATCCACGGCCGCGAGGGATGGCTCGGCGGGTATCCAGCAGCATGCGCCCGCGAGCGCTGCGAGCAGGGCGACGCGAATCGTCCAGACCGTTTCCGTCATCGAGGCCCCCCGGTTTGACCGACGATGATGCAAGCCTGGGGCCATCGACGCGGGTAGCTTGAGGGAAGAAGGCGTGAAAGTGTGAGCGTCCCTTTTCCGCCTCCTGTTCTCCGTGGTTGTTCGGTGGTGGAGGTGGAGGTCAGTCGAGGTACTCGGCGGGGGTCCAGGGGGAGTCGGAGGTACTGGCTTCTTCGGTGAGGCCGCGCTGGTGGGCGTCGCGTCGCAGCTCGTCGAGCTCGTCGTGGGTCTTGCCGCGCTCCTCGAGTCCCGTTGCCACGCGTTGTACGCCATCGTCGGAGATGCAGCCTGCGCCCCCGAGCGACAGCGCCATCTGCAGCGGCCCGCGGCAGGGATGGACGTGGGGCTGGAAGGCGGCGAAGTGATCGGGATCGCGCTTCTCGAGGCGGATGACGATGCGGCGGACGCTGTCGGCCTGGGGCAGGGTCTTGGCGAGGTCAGCGACTCCCCAGGCGTCGGGGCGGCTGACGCCGAGGCGCATCAGGGTGTGGGGGATGCGATCGGGGGGGAGGCGGCGGGCGACGATGTCGGCGTAGAGGCAGTAGGCCAGGGCGTCTTTTTCGAGGTCGTCGCCGATGAGGATCTCGCGGGCGGCGCGGGGCAGGGCGTGGCGGGTGTGGAGCAGGGCGGTGAGCTTGAAGCCGACCTGGTCCTTCATGCGGCCGAGGCGGCCGGAGCGGAGGCAGGCGCGCCAGTCCTTGAAGGTGGTGCCGTCGTACTCGACGCCGTCCATGAGCATCTTGCGCTCGATGACGGTGCGGAGCTGGGGGGGGCTGGCGGAGACGAAGTACAGCGGCGTGTGGCGGCTGATGGGATCGGGGCCGCGGCGGAGTTCCTTGAGCAGGGGGACCATGCCGGCGATGTCGCGCTTGTCGATGGCGAACTCGAAGGGGATGCGGGTGAGGCCCTTCATGGAGGAGAAGCGGGTGTAGAGGTAGGTGCGGTCGATGTCGCAGACGACGACGTCGCCGGACCAGTCGTGATCGAAGCGGCGCTGATCGGAGCGGTCGACGGGGAAGGTCAACGGGCCAGCCCCTCGAACTCGTCGGCAGCCGGGCGGGCCATGAGCTCCTCGATGACGCGCTTGACCGAGCGGCGGCTGTACAGCAGCTGGTAGACACCCTCGGCGATGGGGAGGTCGAGGCCCTTGTAGGTGGCGTAGTTGTGGATGGCCTTGGTGGTCTTGATGCCCTCGGCGACCATGTGCATCTCGCGCTCGATCTGCGCGCGGCGCTGGCCCGCGGCGATGCGTTCACCCACCTGGTGGTTGCGCGAGAGCGACGATGCGCAGGTGCACATGAGGTCGCCGATGCCGGAGAGGCCGCCGAAGGTCACCACCTGGGCGCCCATGGTGTCGCCGAGCCGGGCCATCTCGTTGAGGCCGCGGGTGAGGAGTAGGGACTTGGTGTTGTCGCCCATCTCGAAGCCATCGACCACACCGGCGGCCACGGCGATGATGTTCTTGAAGGCGCCACCGACCTCGGCGCCGACCACGTCCTCGCCGGAGTAGACGCGGAAGTAGGCGCAGTGCAGGGCCTGCTGGGCGGCCTCGAAGACCTCGGCGAACTGGGACGCCACCAGGGTGCCGGCGGGCTTGCAGTCCACGAGCTCGCCGGCGAGGTTGGGCCCGGCGAGGACGCCGACCTTGCGCACGCAGGTCTCCTCGCGGATGACCTCGCACATGCGCTTGCCGGTCTCGATCTCGATGCCCTTGGTGGCGTGGACGATCATCTGGTCGCCGCCGAGCCACTCCCCCATCTGGTACGCGACCTTGCGCAGCCCGTGGGACGGCACCACCAGCAGGATCAGCTGGGACTCGGTGCACGCCTGCTTCAGGTCCGTGGTGGCCTCGATGCGCCTGGACAGCTTCAGCCCGGGGAGGTAGCGCCCGTTGGTGTGCTTGCCGTTGATCTCCTTGCAGCGGGCCGCGTCGCGCGCCCACAGCAGCACCCGGTTGCCGTTGTCGGCGAGGATGGACGCCAGGGTGGTGCCCCAGCTGCCCGCGCCGATGACCGATACGGTGTCGCCCATGATCACCCCGCCCTCAGCGTGCGGCCGAGGTCGTAGCCCCTGAGCCGGTTGCCGTAGTACAGCAACAGGTTGCGGTTGTCGTGGAACACGCGGTCGCCGCGCCGGGTCGCGGCGGGCTGCGCGTGGTAGATGGAGTAGTGCTTCAGGGCGTCCGAGACGATCTCGGAGACGTCGCCCGTCATCAGGTCCACACCCAGCCGCGGGGGATCGGCGTGGGCCTTGACCGCGTCCAGCACCCGCGCGGTCTCCCGGTGGACGTCGGCCATGGCAAAGGACGGCGCCTGCCCGCCGGTGCGGAGCAGGCGGTAGGGGTCCATCCCGGGGTTGCCGGCCTTGAGGAGCCGGTACAGGGCCAGGGAGACCACGTTGGTGGACATGAGCACGCTGTCGCGGTGGAACGACGCGACGATCTCGGCCTCGGTCTCGCGTGTGTACTGGAAGTCGCGCTGGTCGTCGTACACCGGCTTGCCGTCGCGCATCACGTAGCGCCGGGCGTCCACGGGGCGGCCGCGCGGGTCGAGGCTGTTGCCGTCGCGGTCCACGCGGTTGCCGAACACGTCCAGGGGCTGGGAGAAGGTGATGTAGATCCGGGCGTCGAGGCCCACGAGGTTGTTGAAGAAGTTGAGGATGCGCCGCGGCTTGGAGAACTCGTCGTCCTCGATGATGTAGCGGCTCTTGCCGATCTCCTTGAGGTGGTCCTCGATGAGGGTCTCGCCCTCGAGCACCAGCTTGTACGACAGGGTGCAGGGGATGATGTAGATGTTCGGGTGCGGCCGCTCTGCCAGCAGGTTGCCCACGTAGGCGCGCACTGCGCAGCCCAGCAGCCCCTTCTTGAGCTTGCCCTCCACCGAGCCGCTGCGGCTGCGCGTCCCGCCGGGGAAGAACAGGTTGTCGTAATCCATCTCCATGGAGCAGGTGGCGTACTCCTTGAGGACCTCCTTGTAGAGGCCGGCCCGCTTCTTGCGGTCCACCTTGTACGCGCCGAGGTTGTGCATGAAGAACGACAGCATGGGGTTGTGGAACAGGTTCAATCCGGCGCCGTAGCACAGGGGGTCGCGGCCCATGAGGTGCCAGGCGTACCCCAGCAGGATGCTGTCGAGGTTGGAGCTGTGGGTGGGGACCACCACCAGGGTGCCCTTGCGGGCCAGGTCGCGGATGGGGTCCGTGGCCCCCTGGACCACGAGGTGGTCGGCGACCCGGGATCGCAGGTCGCCCAGGCTCAGCACTCGCCCCGGGCTCATGGCGTTGAGCAGGACCGACAGGCCCGTGGGGATCGCCCGCGTGGCCACGTTGTAGACTCTGCGGTCGAAGTTGCCGGTGACCTCCTCGACGAAGTGCCGCGCCATGGCCTCCACCATGGCCTGCAGGTCGGCGCTGGAGGCGTGGGTCAGCCGCTTGCGCATGGGACGGTAGAAGGACAGGTCCTCCTTGATCCGCGGCTGGCTCGAGTCCTCCCGGTCGAGGCGCATTCGCTCGTGATACAGCGTGTCGTTGACCACGCCCTCCAGGTACCCCTCTGGGCGCTGGCGGGCGCGCTGCACGGTGCCCTCCACGACCCGGCTGACCACCTCGACCTGGATACGTTCCTTGTCCTCGGGTCTCATCCGCGACTCTCCCCGGTTGGAAGCGAGATAGTACTACGGATCTTCCGATATCCGGCGCCGCTGCCCCTCGGCTAATTTTTTTAGTTGCGCTCTTGTCCGCCAAAGCTAACGTTCGTAGAGCGAAATCAACGAGTCCGATGTTCCAACGCCAGACGTAGACGCGAGAATCAGGGAGAACACCCCATGTCCGGTATCCGAGCGAATCTGTTCGCGGCCCTCGTCGCGGTCAGCCTCATCTCCGTGCCGAGCCTGTCCCAGGCCCAGAACGCCCTCGACGTACAGCACTTCCAGCCCCAGGCCGATCGCACGGGCTGGTTCGTCACCCAGTCCGCCCAGACCCTGGATCTGTGGCAGCCGGCGTTCGGGCTGTGGCTGAACTACAGCCGCGACCCCTTCGTTCGACGCCTCGATGGCAACGTCCAGGAGCGGATCGTCGGCGGGCTGCTGACCATGGATCTGCAGGCGGCCATCGGGTTCGGGCCCGCGGACGTGGCCCTCGACGTGCCGGTGCACCTGGCCGTTACCGGCGATGGCTTTCCCGCGTGGGGCAACGAGGTCGGCGGCGCGGCCATGGGCGACATCCGCGTGATCCCCAAGGTCCGCTTCCTCGATCCGGACAAGGGCGGCTTCGGCCTCGGCCTGGCCCTGCCCGTGAGCTTCCCCACCGGCAACGGCGACAAGTTCGTGGGCGCGCGCACCGCGTCCGTCGCCCCCACCGTCCTGCTGACCGGTCACGTCGGCATCGTCCGCGTCGGCGGCAACCTCGGCTACCGCATCGCCGGCGCCGACGAGGTGATGGGCCTCAACATGGGCCCGGCCTTCCAGTTCCGCGTCGCCGCCTCCGTCCAGCCCCATGAGGTCTTCGAGGTGGGCGTCGAGCTGTTCGGCGACGTGGGCGGCTCCGATCCCCACAACAACCCCGCCGAGTGGCTGATCGGTGCCACGGTGCACCCCGTTCCCTCCCTGGGCCTCTCCCTGGGCGGCGGTACCGCGCTGGGTTCGGGCTACAGCTCTCCCGAGGGCCGCATCGTCTTCGGCGTCGGCTGGTCCCCGGCCAAGCCCAAGGACAGCGACGGCGACGGCATCAACGACATGGCCGACGACTGCAAGGACGACCCCGAGGATCCCGACGGCTTCGAGGACCGCGACGGTTGCCCCGACCTGGACAACGACGCCGACGGCGTCCCGGACGCCATGGACGAGTGCCCGAACGAGGCCGAGGACATCGACGGCTTCGAGGACGGCGACGGCTGCCCCGACACCGACAACGACGGCGATGGCGTGCTCGACGTGGACGACAAGTGCCCGGACACCCCCGAGGACGAGCCCGACGGCTGGGAGGACGGCGACGGCTGCCCCGATCCGGACAACGACCACGACAAGTTCCTCGATCCCGACGACGCCTGCCCCGACGAGGCCGAGACCCTCAACGGCGTGGACGACGACGACGGCTGCCCGGACGAGGCCCCGGTGGAGCTCGATGTGGAGCGCAAGGAGATCCACATCATGGAGAAGGTCTACTTCGACCTCGACATGGACACCATCAAGGCCGAGTCCCACGCCATCCTCGACGAGGTCGCCACCCTGCTGGGCAAGTTCGAGTACGTCACCCGCGTCGAGATCCAGGGCCACACCGACTCCCGCGGCGAGCCCGACTACAACATGGATCTAGGCCAGCGCCGCGCCGAGGCCGTCCGCGCCTACCTGATGGGCAAGGGCGTCGCCCCCCAGCGCCTCGTCGCCAAGGGGTACGGCGAGTCCCAGACCGTGGCCAGCGGCGACACCGAGACCGCCCACGCCCAGAACCGCCGCGTGCAGTTCATCGTGCTGGAGATGAGCGAATGAGCCCGCACGCGGGCTCATTCCCCCTGCCCGTGCCCGTGCCCGCCGATGTGTCGGACCAGCCCATGCCCGAATCCCCTAGTCCCGCCGCCGCCAGAGTCCCATCATCGCCAGCAGCCCCACCACCAGCGCCCCCGAACGACCGGCACCCTCCATCCGACAACCACACCCGCCCTCCTCGCCCCCGGGCGGATTCCAGTCGTCGTCCCCGGCAGCGGAGTCGTCGTCGTCCGATCCGATCGAGTCGTCATCGTCCCCCGCGCTGTCGTCGTCGTCGCCCGCCGAATCGTCATCGTCCCCCACGCTGTCGTCGTCGTCCCCGGGCGGGTCCAGCGCGTCCACGTCGATGCCGTTGTCCAGCAGCTCCACGGCGTAGCCGTACACGAGCTCGGCCTGGGCGTTGGAGTAGCCGGTCAGCATGGCGCGGGCGCCGTCGGGGTCGGTCTCGTACAGCAGCGCCGCGGCGTTCTCGGTGGCGGGCGCCATCACCAGCTCCATGTCCTCGATCAGGCCCCAGAAGCCGCGCACGTCGTCGATGACCTCGGCGTAGCGGGGCTCCACGGCCTCGGAGAGCTCGCGGAAGGCCCAGTAGGCGGAGTCGTCGGTCTGGACGGCCACGCCGGTCTGGTACACCGCCGGGATCTCGCCGTGGCCGGCCCACCACGGCACGTACACCGAGGAGCACGGGGTGGCCATGGCGCGCCAGCACACGCCGCCGATGTCCGCGGGGAGCCAGTCGCGGGACTGGCACGCCATGCTCACCTCGGTGGTCATGTCGCACAGGCAGTACTCGCTGGTCTGGTGGGGCGGGCCCAGGGTGTAGCCGTCGGTCTCGTCCAGGGGCGTGCCCTCGTAGTGATCGCGCCAAAGGGCCATGAGGTCCGCGGGGGTGATCGCGGGCAGCACCAGCGTCAGCTGGTTGTCCAGGCGCTCCTCGCGGTGGGTGTTCCAGCTGGCGTTCAGGGCGGAGGGATCCCCGTAGACCTCGGAGAAGACGAAGGGGCCGCTGGTGTACCACCCCTGGTCCTGGGCGAAGTCCACGAGGTCGGGGGACGTCTGGTAGCTGTCCGGATCGCCGAAGTCGATCTCCCCGATGCGGAAGGTGTTGGCGCGGACGCCGATCCCGTCGTCGGGCACGCGCTCGGCCGCCCACTGGCCGCCGTACGCGATCTCGATCCACCACCCCTCCTGGCTGTCGGCCACCGCGATCATCGTGCCGGAGTCCAGCCCCAGCCCGTAGGTCTCCACGAGGTCCCCCACCACGGTCACGGCCTCCCGGGCCGTGGCGGCCCGCGCGAGCGCCAGCCGGGTGAACTCCGACCACAAGACACGATCGAACACCTCGGGCAACCAGGGCGCGTCGCGCCGGTACGCGAGGTTGTTCGCCACCATCAGCCCCTGATCGTTGACCCCGCCGGTGACGTCGCCGGGGATGTAGTCGAGATCGAACAGCGTCGAGGCCACGTAGCCGTGGGTGTGCTCCACCTGCGGGACCACGGTGCCGCCGAAGAGCACCTCCACCTCGCCCGGCGCGTGATCCGCCGCCTCGACGGCCACGTAGTGCTGGGCCGCGTGGTCCCCCAGATCCTCGTTGTGACCGAGGATCACCGACCCGTCGGCGGTGGCGTCCCTGCCGACGATGACCGAGGTGCAACGGATCAGCTCGCTGGCCGAGCAGGGGAGGGCGAGGGACAGGGTGACGAGGATCAGCGCGACGGGTCTCATCGGGGCCTCCAGCGACCCCGTATCCTACCGCTTGAGCAGCAGCGTGTACCGACCGTCCATGTCCGGGCGGCCCACCACCTCGACGCGCACGTCGAAGCGCTCGCAGCGCCAGGCCGGGATCGGCGTCTCCAGGGAGCCCACGTACTGCACCGCGCCGCCCTCGACCGCGTCGAAGCGCATCTGGGACACCTCCACGGCCTCGTCCCCCTCCAGCCAGACCCGCACCCGGGCGCCCGGCGCCTCGACGGGCAGGTCGTTGTGCACGAACACGTCGGTGACGAACACCTCACCGGGCGACCAGGTGAACTTGCGCAGGCGGGCGCTGACCATGACGGGGCGGCACGCCTGGCCCACCGCCACCAGCGCGGGCTTGGCGCGGGACGGCCACGTGATCAGGCTGTTGTTCGCCGCGGCGGGCCAGGGCTCGTCGAAGCACCAGTTCAGGGCCATGGAGCACAGCGGCCACTGGCGCCGGGCCTCCTCGTAGATGCAGCGGTAGCCCTCGGACTGCAGCAGCTGGCCTCGCTCGACGAGCTGCTCCAGGTCCTCGGCCCGGCCGAAGTAGTGCTCCAGGGTGTCGAGCATCAGCCAGCTGTCCGGGGCCGCCGACCAGGCGCTGAACGCGTGGTGGTCCTCCCAGGCGGTCCCCGGTCCCGGCGGGAACAGCTCGTCGGCCGGGATGATCGACCGCAGCACCTCGGCGTCCGCCGGGCCCGCGCAGCCGAACTCCGGGTACGCTGTGCAGTCCGCGCGGCCCATCCACTCGAACACCTCCTCGCCGCTGAGGTGATCGCGGAACACGTAGTGCCCGTGGCCCACGCCCATCAGCGGGCTGGTGGTGATGAACGGGATCTCCGGCGTGCGCTCGAACGTCACCGCGTTGAGCAGCCGCAGCGCCGCGGACTGGTCTGTCATCAGCGACCAGTGGTTGAACAGCTCGTTGCCGCCGCACCACAGCACCAGCGAAGGGTGGTGCTCCAGGCGGCGGACGATGGACACCGCCTCCTGCCTCAGCACCGCGAGGTACGCCGGCGTGCCTGTGTACTCGTTGCACGCCAGCGGGAAGTCCTGCCACACCAGCAGGCCCCGCTCGTCGCACAGGTCGTGGAACGCCCGCTTGTTGACGATGGCCCCGCCCCACACCCGCAGCATGTTGAAGTTCGCCGCGCACGCCAGGTCGATCAGCTCCGCGTACCGCGCCTCGTCGATGGTCCCGTAGAACACCTCCGGGTTGACCCAGTTCGTGCCCTTGCAGAACACCCGCCGCCCGTTGACCTCCAGGGTCATCGGCGGCACCGATCGCGACTTGGGGAATCCCTCGACGTTCCACGTCCCCGCGTTCATGACCAGGCGGGTGCGGCGGAAGCCGATGCGCCGCTCGCGAACATCCACGACGTCCCCGTCGTCGTCCAGGAGCTCAGCGACGACGGTGTACAGGGGTTGCTCGCCCTGCTCGCGAGGCCACCAGAGCTGGATCCCCTCCACCTCCCCCTTCCCCCTTCCCCCCTCCACCTCCACCTCCACCTCCCCCTCCGGCCCCCGCACCTCCCACCGCACGCGCCCGCCCTCGTCCGCCACATCGGCCGTCATCGTCAGCTCGGCGCGCGTCAGCGCCTCGTCCAGCTCGTACCGGACCCGGACGTCCCGGAGGTGGTTCTCCGGGCGGATCTCGAGGTACGTCTCGTCCCAGATCCCCAGCGGGATCAGGCGTGGGTGCCAGTCCCAGCCGTAGCTCACCGGCGGCTTGCAGGAGCGATCCGCCTGGGCGTGCCCTTCGGCCCCCTCGAGCTTCGGCGCGGGGTGGACCACGACGCGCAGCTCGTTGTCGCCGAGCAGGTGATCGGTGAGGTCGAGCTCGACAGGGGTGTACATGCCCTCCTGGGTCAGCAGGTGGACGCCGTTGACGAACACGTCGAACGCGTAGTCGATCCCGAGGGAGACGAAGAAGACCCGGTCCTCACCCGTGCCGGGACGGCCGAACCGGGCGCGGTACGTCCAGAAGACGTCCTCGGTCCAGCGGTAGTCCTTCCAGTTGTCGGCGAAGGTCCAGGGTGGATACCCCTCGGCCCGCGCCAGGTCGAGCTGGACGGCGCCCGGGACGGCGGCCTCGTACCATCGCCCGGGGCGGGCGTCCGCGGTGGGGTGATGTCCGACGGTCCAGGTCAGGGGCGCAGGGTCGCGCACGATCCACCTCCTTGCCTGGGATCAGAAATACACCTTCATGTTGATGTAGGCCATGGAAGGGGACAGGCCGAACTCGCTGTTGACGGGAATGGAGGCCAGGATCTCGTCTTCGGTCTTCAGCGAGAAGTCGTCGTTGAGGAAGTCCATCTCGTCCATCTCGTCGGGGCGCTCGCCCAGGGCCAGGTACAGCCCGGTGGCGAGATCGACGTTGTTGGCGACGGACCACGTCAGGGAGGGACCCACCAGGAAGCTGGGGTCGCGCAGGTTGGCCACGACGAAGGCCGAGACGTTCATCAGCGGCGCGAGCTCGTAGGTGAGCGTGAGCGCGCCGTAGTAGCGCCCCATGGCCCATAGCTCGCCGCGGCGGAAGCGATCGGTGGCGGTGAGGGCCAGGTAGTCCTCGGGATCGGCCCCGCCCACGGTCTGGACGTAGACCTCGCCCATCAGGGTCAGACCAAAGCCGAAGCGGTGGCTGGCGCCGACCACGGCGCGGACGAAGGGGGTCTCGTCCTGCTCCAGGGTCACGGTGGCCTCGCCGTACACCGACACCGCGTCGATGGAGCCGCTGACGTCGAAGCCGAACACCGTGGACTTGTAGATCTCGCCGGCGAAGAAGCCGAGATCGAACACCCCGACCGTGAATCCGCCGTGGGCCGCGAGGATCGATCCCTCGAGGTCCCAGCTCCCCGCGTGCGCGGCGACGATGCTGATCTTGCCGGACATGCCGATGTAGATGTCGGCGCGGGCCGAGTCGATGCCGGGCTTGTACTCGCGGTCGATGACCACGGGTGAGAACGGCGAGACCAGGTCCATGGGCGTGAAGAAGAACGCCGAGCCGAAGTAGACGGGCTGCCGGCCCACGGTGAGGTCGAAGTGGGGGACCCGGAACGACACCCACATGCGGTCCATGCGGCCCGAGATGGTGTGGTTGGCGCCCTCCACGGCGGTCCACGACAGATCCACGGCCTGGGGGATCTCCTCGCCCGCGCCACCGCCGGTGGGCGACATGGTCAGGGACATGGCCTCGGACATGACCGTGGCGCCCATCTGGTGGTGGAACGAGTAGCGGAACCACCGGCCGATGCCGCCGTCGAGCTTCGTGCGGAAGCCGAACACGCCCTGGCCCACCGGGTCTTCGGGCATGAGGAAGTGGTCGTAGGCGAACATGCCGACGCCGAACGCCTTGATGTCGCCGCCGAGATCCAGCGTCGCGGCGTCGTCGTCCACGACCCGCGCAGCGCTCGCGGGCGCGGACACCCCCAGCAGGAGGGCCACGGCCAGGAGCCAGCCGGTCGCCCCGGTCCTCACTTGCGCAGGTCCTCGGCGACCTTGCCGTCCACCAGCCGCACCACCCGCCTGGCCTGCTCCATGACCTTGGGATCGTGGGTGGCGAACAGGAAGGTCACGCCCAGGCGCTCGTTGAGGTCGCGCATGGTGTCGAGCAGGGCGTCGCCGGTCTTGGTGTCCAGGTTGGCCGTGGGCTCGTCGGCGAGGATGAGCGCGGGCTCGCCCACGATGGCGCGGGCCACGGCCACGCGCTGCTGCTGGCCGCCAGAGAGCTCGCTGGGGCGCCGCTTCTCCATGCCCGCGAGCCCCACCTCCTCGAGCACCCGCATCACCCGCTCGCGCCGCTCCTTCTCGGGGACGCCCTGCAGCAGCAGCACGAACTCGGCGTTCTCGTAGGCGCTGAGCACGGGGATCAGGTTGTACGCCTGGAACACGAACCCCAGCCGCTGCAGGCGCATCTTGGACCGCCCGCCGCCGCCCACCGTGGCCAGGTCCGTGCCGTCGACAACCACGTGGCCCGACGTGGGCGCGTCCAGGCCGCCGATGAGGTTGAGCAAGGTGGTCTTGCCCGAGCCGGAGGGACCCATCAGCGCGGTGAACTCGCCCTCGTCGACGGAGAGGTCGACGCCGGCGAGGGCGTGGACCACGATGTCGCCCTGCTGGTAGTCCTTCTTGAGATCCTTCACTTCGACGATGCTCATGATCGGTTCCTCCTGCTCCTCAGCGGTGTTGCAGGCACTGGATGGGTTTGAGGGTCGCGGCCTTGACGGCCGGATAGATGGCGGCGAACAGGGTCATGCCCAGAGAGAGTACCGCGAAAACCGTCACCTTGACTGGCGACAGGTCGGGAAACATGTGCATGTCCATGGCCACGCCCGCGGCCTCCATGGTCTCCATGTCCATCATCTTGGCGAAGTCGACGCCGTTGACGGCCAGCGCCGCGTTGGCGGCCACGCCCAGCCCGACACCAGCGGCCACGGCGACCAGGCCGAGGACGGCGGCCTCGGCGAGGACCAGCTTCGCGAGGCGCCCGGGGGTCGCCCCCAGGGACAGCATCACCCCGAACTCGCGCATGCGCTCGAGCACGGACATCAGCACCGTGTTGGTGATGCCCATGGCCACGATGACGAAGATGATCAGCACCATCACGTACAGCCCGGCCTCGTCGTAGAGGACCCACTCGTACAGCTCGGGCAGCGCCTCGCTCCACGACAGCACCTCGATGCCCGCGGCCGAGGCCAGGTCCTGGCGCACGACGTGGGTGGCGCCGCGGGACTCCCGGTGGCTGCCCAGGTGGGCCGAGATCTGGGTCACGTCGTCGCCGATCTCGAGCATCTCCTGGGCCGTGTCCAGCGGGATCTGGGCGTAGAAGCCGTCGATCTCGTCGATGCCCATGCGGAACAGGCCGCTGACGCGGAACAGCTGGTTGTGGATGTCCGGCCCCTTCTGGGCCATGAGCACCACCTTGTCGCCGACGCCCACGTCCAGGGTCTCGGCCAGGGTGGCGCCGAGCACGATGCCGTTGTCTCCAGGGGCGATGTACGCGCCCTCGACGATCTTGTCGCCGATGTCGTTGACCTGCAGCTCCACCTCGGGATCCACGCCGCTCAGGGCCACGCCCACGGCGCCGGTGGGGGAGGTGAGCAGGCCCTGGAGGTAGACGCGGGACACCACCGTGGCGTCGGGCAGCAGCTCCTGCATCCGCTGCGCGACGGCCGGGGAGTTGGGCACCAGCAGCTCCACCTCGCGCTTGCTCTGCCAGCCCTCGCCCTGAACCACCACGTGACCCGCCATGGCCTGCACGCCGGCGTCGATCATCTGGCCGTGGGCGCCGTCGGCGAAGCCGCTGGAGAACACCAGCAGCGCCAGCCCGAAGGCGATGGCCACGGCGGTGATGGTGGAGCGCCGCAGGTTCCGCCGGAGATTCCGTAACGCCATCTTGAGGATCAGCATCGCTCTACTCCTGTCTCATGGCGTCCACCGGCGCGAGCCGGGCGGCACGGATGGCGGGCCAGATGGCGGCGATGAAGGACACGAAGAACAGCCCGAAGACGGTCTGCACCACCCCCTCGGCGCGGACCTCGCCCATCATGATCGGCGGGAAGCTGGCGCCGGCGAAGCTGTAGTCCCCGAAGAACGAGCTGAGATCGAGGCCGTGGAGCACCAGGTAGGCGTCCATACCCAGGCCCAGGACCAGCCCGGCCACCGCTGCGCAGCCGGCCAGGGCGAAGGTCTCCCACATCACCAGCGAGACCATCTGCAGCGGCCGCAGGCCCAACGCGCGGATCACGCCGAGCTCCTTGGTGCGCTCGAACACCGACATGAGCATGGTGTTGAGGATCCCCAGGGCGGCCACGGAGAACACCAGGATCAGGATGATGCCGTTGCCCACGTCCTGGAAGCCGAGCATCTGGGCGATGCTGGGGTTGATCTGGTCCCACGAGCGCACGAGCAGCCCGCGGTCACCCACGGCCGTGCCCACGGCGCCCTTCATGGCGCCGATGTCCTCGCGCTGTTCGGCGAGCAGCGCCACCTCGTGGATCCGGCCGTACAGCACCAGCAGCTCCTGCACGTCGGCCGCGTGCAGGAACGCCCCGGCGCGGTCCTGGATCACCGAGCCGGTCTTGAAGATCCCCACGACGGTGTACAGGTCGTTGCCCATGGAGCCATCGGCGGCCTGGGTGACCGCGACGATCTCGTCGCCCACGGCGGCCTGCAGGGTCTCGGCCAGCCCGACGCCCAGCACGATCTCGTGGGCGGGATCGGCGGCGAGGTAGCGGCCGTCCTGGACCTTCCCGCCGATCTTCGTCAGGGCGGCCTCCCGGGTCGGGTCCACCCCGACGAGCTGGGCGCCTGCGGACTTGCCAGGCCGCTCGGGGGTGTCCTCGGTGCCCAGCAGGGCGAACCCGAAGACGCGACCGGCGGCGTGCTCCACCTCCGGCAGGGCCTCCAGCTCGGCCACCAGGGCCTCGCCGTCGTCGATGGTGTCGTAGATGGCGCGCTGCTTGGGGAAGTCCGCGTGGTGGAGCTGGACGTGCCCCAGGTTCTCGCTGACCATCAGGTCGAACGCCATCATGTACATGCCGTCGCTCAGCGCGATCATCGCCAGGGAGAAGGCCACGCCCGTGGCCATGGCCCCCACCGTGATCACCGTGCGACGTTTCTGACGCCAGATGTTTCGCCAGGCGATGCGGATCAGCAGCCCCATGACCGCACCTCCCTACTGCTTGAGTGACTGCAGCGTGAACGTCGAGTCGGGCACGTCGGCGTCGTAGGCGATCTCCTCGTAGACGACCTCGGTGTACTCCTCGGGCTTGTCCGCGGGGACGAGACGCATGCGCGTGGGGATCGTCCGGCCGCCCATCTCCCTGATGTCCAGGAACTGCATGGTGCGCGCCAGCTCGCCCTTCTCGTCCCAGTAGGTGATCTCCGTGGGCAGCCGGTCCGAGGCGCGCACGTTGACGACCACCTTGCCCCAGACCACCGGGGCGTCCGGGTTGGGCGTGCACTCGACCACGTACTCGCCCGCCTCGTTGTCCGCGGGCCGCTGGGCGATGGCGAAGGTGTAGTCGTCGGCCATGCGCGACTCCTTGACGAGATCGTCGTTGGAGAAGTGCGACCCCATCCACGCGCCCCCCATCATCGAGGCCGGAACCTTCATGGTGCGGTCCACCTTGGGCAGGTAGTTCCAGATGTTGTCCTCGACCTTGAGCGTGGCCATGCCCGCCTCCTTGGCCGGGCTGAGGATCAGGATCAGCGAGTGCTCGGTGCCCTTGGACCACATCTTCATCCGCATCGTCCGCGTCCACCGCTCGGTCTGCACCGTCATGGCCATGGTGCCGACGCTGGACGTCCCGCGGTACACGTCGTCGGTGCCGTCGAGGAGCTCGCGGGCCAGGTCGGCGTCGTCCGCCGCGGCCGGGAGGATGGGCAGCAGCAGCACGATCGCCACCAGGGGCAGCAGGGAGCGGGTGATCGTGGCACTGAGCCGTGGTTGCCGAGGATTCATGATTCCTCCGGGTTTCGGGTGTGGACAGCTTGCATTGACCGCCTTCTCACAGGACACTGCGACCAGGTGAGAAGGGGGAAAGTATGGGCGTCGCGAAGAGACCCTACGGTCCGTGGAGCAAGGCCATGTTGGCGTCCCTGCGCGAGGCGGGGCTGCTCAAGGCCGAGGCGTTCACGTACTGGCTCAAGGACCAGGACATCCCCATCGACCGCACGCTGATCTCCCACTGGAGCGCGGGCCGGTCGCACCTGCCCGCCGACGTCCTGCCCCACCTGGCGGCGTTCACCGGGCACGCCGAGCGGGTGTTCGGACCCTACCTGCGTCACCTGGGATTCGAGCCAGTGGCGGTGCCCGAGGGGGCGCCCGAGGGCAAGGAGCTGGCCGACCTGCTGCTGGAGCTCAGCGTGGCGCTGGGGCAGCTGCAGCTGGCGCTGGTGGAGGCTCGCTCGCCGGGGGGCCCGGGCGGCCGGAACATCACCGAGGGGGAGTGGGCGGTGCTGGGCAAGCGCCTCGACGAGTTGATCCACCGGGCCGCGGATCTCCGCGCCCAGGTCGGCACCCGGTCTCCGCGCTCGTAGTCCCCGGCTACTCATCCCCGTGGCCGTACTTCAGCTCGTCCACCAGGCGGTAGTAGAGCATGTCGATCATGTGGGCGTTGCGCCACACGAAGATGATCAGCGGCGTGTACACCAGCAGCAGCCCGAAGAACAGGAACCAGTAGAGCGGATCGCTGAAGTCCATGAAGACCAGCATGAGGACGAAGAAGACCCCCTCTGCGGTCCCGCCGGCCCAGAACATGGCCCGGGTCCAGCGCCGCTTGCGCTCGATGAAGCTCTGCACGCCACCGCGTGCGGCGGCCAGGCGGGCCTCGTCGGGTTCGGGAGCGTGGGGCATCAGATCGTGCCTCCGTCGCGGGCCGCGCGCAGCTGGCCGAGGCCCGCATTGAGCCGGGACTTGGCGGTCCCGATGGAGATCTCCAGCGCCGCGGCCACCTCCTTGAGGGTCAGCCCCTCGAAGAAGTGCAGCAGGATCACCGAGCGGAGCTTCGGCGACAGGACCGCCACGTGGTCCAGCAGCTCCTGCATCTGCTCGTGGGCCGAGGCCAGGGAGTCGGGGAGGGGACGCAGGTCCGCGGGTTCGACCAGGATCTCGGCCGTGTCGCGGCGGCTGGCCCGCTTCGAGAGGGTCTTGAGGGCCACGCGCGTGGCCACTCCGTAACACCAGGCGCGGAACTTGGCGCGCGATCGCAGCTTGCGGATGCTGCGGAAGATGGCGACGTAGGTCTCCTGGAGCACCTCGTAGGCCGTCTCCTCGTCGCGGACCATGCGGTGGACGTGGCGGAACAGCTCCCGTTCGTGGCGGCGCAGCAGCTGGTCGAAGGCGGTGACGTCCCCCGCCTGCGCCCTCAGAACCAGCCTTTGCTCCATCGTGTCCATCGTCACCCTCGTATCCATGAGTGCCGTCGCGCCCCGGAACGGTTCGGTGGATTCTTTCGCAGGCGGTGGAATGCCTCAAGTTTCGAGGCGAACGACCGATGAACCCGGTACGGATCCCGGATCCGGTCAGGAGCTGGAATGAAGATCGAGAACTCGTCCGTGTCCATGCGCAGCCGCCACAGCTCGGTGGTGGTGAAACACCGCGAGGAGACGCTGCGGTACTGGCGGGGGCAGGCGGTCCGCTTCGAGGAGGGCTCCGGGGCCGTGGCCGGCGAGTACTCCGCCTGTGGTGTCCGCCAGGCCGACGAGAGCTCGCGGTGCGGCGCAGTCGTGGGGCGGGGGCGGTCGCGGGACAGCGTGGAGTTGCTGGTGCTCGTGGCGCTGCTGGAGCGGCTGACGGGGAAGAAGATCCGGTTGATGGATCCGAGTGATCTGGAGCCGAAGGGGGAGGGGGAAGTGGAAGTGGAGGGGGAAGTGGAAGTGGAGGGGGAAGTGGA
>CAYRNR010000046.1:0-55697 GCA_964425605.1 uncultured Rickettsiales bacterium
GGATGACGTGGTGGTTGGTCAGGATCAGGCCATCGGGATCGATGATCACCCCCGATCCCGATCCTTCGACCAGAGGATCGTACCCCTCGGGGACCTCGTCGAGCAGGGGACTGCCGGAGTCGGTCCGGGGATCGTGGAAGCGGCTCTTGACCTCCAGGTAGACCACCGAGTCGCTGACCTTCTCGGCGACGGAGATGAACGTCTGCTCGAGCTCCTGGGCCACGTCGGCGGTGCCGGTGGCCGGGAGCGCGAGACAGGTTCCGAGCAGCAGGACGGTCGCGTACCTCATGTGACTCCTCCGCGTCTCTGTCGTTGGATCGTGGACGGTCCGAAGCGCTACGATCCGCATCGAACCCCAGGAGAACCCATGCGTTCGACGTTGGCAAGAACCCTCGTACTCTCGACCTTACTCCTCGCGCCGGTGACCGCCAGCGCCGAGGAGGTCTACTTCTCCATGCTGCACCTGCAGGGGAACTCGCGGCTGTTCGCGGAGATCTCTGCGGTGAGCCAGAAGAACAACGAACGTATCCAGCGCGAGGTGGTGACCACCGGGCGCGCCCTGGACTCCCTCGGGGACGGCCTGGAGGCGGCGCGGCTCCTCACGGGCGCCGCGCCCGAGGCGCTGAGCGCGCGCCACACCGAGCTGGCCGCCGGCTTCGACCGGGACTGGACCACCATCAACGGGTTCGTGGACCAGCTCGTGCTGGACACGGACAGCGCCTTCACCGAGGCCCTGGCCGTGCACGTCAGCGCCCTGGAGGAGGCCGAGGGCATCGTGGTGGGCACGTGCGATCCACCGGCGGGGGTGCTCGGGATGGCCATGGGCCAGGGGGAGTGCGAGGGCCGCGACGTCACACCGCACATCGTCGCGAGCCTCGACGCCGACGAGGACCTGGGCGCCGCGGTGGCCGACATCTGCGGCCGTGAGTGGCCCGCCGTGCGGCCCCAGCGGGAGGCGGTGGCTCCCCTGACCCTGGCCGGAGCGCCCGCGCCCGAGGCCGCGGCCAGCTTCTCCGCCCAGCGGATCTACCAGCGCTCGACGCCGTTCGAGCCGGTGTTGCTGGCCGTGGAGGAGGGCTTCCGGGCAGCCAGCCGCGAGGTGGAGATGGCGCGGCAGCTGCACGAGGCCAACCGCCGGATGTACCTCGGGTCCCAGCCCGGCCTCGCGCCGGAGGAGGCGGCGGCCCGGGAGGCGGAGCTGACCGCCGAGCTGGAACAGGTGAAGGCCGCCAGCGAGGCCCTGACCCGCTGGCGGACGGACGCGGTCGCCGGCGCCGTGGCGCTGGCGTGGCAGCAGGTGCAGGACCGGGAGGGCGCCGTGGTTCGCGAGCTGGCGGTCGAGGGTCTGGCGGTCTGCCTGCAGCCCGCGGATCTGGGCGGATGCACCGGGCCCGACGTGACCGACCAGGTCGCCGGATATCTCGAGGGTCAGAAGAAGGTGATCAAGGAAGCTGCTCGCCACGCCGAGACCGTGGGATCGCCCGATCTTGGGTTGTAGCTCGGTTTCCTGGAATTCCCTGAAAAGCAACTGTCAGTATACGCAGGGCGTCTGTCGGGTTTCCTGTTGTTACCAGTAGGTAACCATTAGAAACCAGGCGACGTGATGCGATCCCGGCGTTCTCAGCCCCTGCCTTGCTGCAAGCTGGCGAGGATACGCAGGTAGACCTCGTGGCGGGCGGGGTGGATCTCACCGCGCTCCAGCGCACGCTTCACCGCACAATCCGGCTCGGTGTCGTGCACGCAGTTCTCGAACTCGCAGGCGGGCAGGTGAGGCGCGAACTCGGGGTAGTGGTGCCCGAGCTTCTCGGGGCGGAGATCGAGCAGGCCGAAGGCCCGGATCCCGGGCGTGTCGATCAGCGTTCCACCGTCGGGGAGGTGGACCAGGGTCGCGGTGGTGGTGGTGTGGCGCCCGCGTCCGGTCACCTGGTTGACCTCCTGGACCCGCACCTCCATGCCCGGGACCAGGCGCGCCAGCAGCGAGGACTTGCCCACGCCGCTGTGGCCCACGACCACGCTGGCGCGATCCCGCAGCAGTCCGGCGAGCTCGTCGATGCCCGATCCGTCCATCGCGCTGGTCCGCACGACCCGGAACCCGGCGTCGCGGTAGGGCAGCAGGACGTCGCCGTCCTCGTCACCGGCGAGATCCCACTTGTTGACGCACAGCGCCGCGTCGATCCCGCACAGCGACGCCAGGACCAGCGCGCGATCCGCCAGGCCGGCGCTGAAGTCCGGCTGACGAATGCTCAGCACGACCAGCACCAGGTCCACGTGGGTGGCCACGATCAGGGGGGGGCGCCCCGGCTGCCGCGGCGCACGGCGGAGCGCAGACTCCCGGGGCAGGCGCTGGCGGACGATCCCCTCGTCGCCAGACCGCTCCAGCATCACCCGATCGCCCGCAGCCAGCGGCCCGCCTTTTCGAAGCAGCGAGCCCATGGCGCGGCAGGGCAACAGCTCGTCGCCGAGCTCACAGATCACCTGACGACCGAACACGGCCACGACCACAGCGGATTCCATGGCCCACGAATCTCGCAGAACGCGGGCTCACACTCAAGGCCGGCTCACGCGGGGGCGCCCGCTCCGGCGCTCCACGTAGGAGGCGCGCGCGCCCGCGCCCGTGTTCGTTGAGATTTGCCCCGCGTTGGCCTAGCCTAGGGTGGCCTTCGCAAGGGATGGAACCGATGTCCACGACTCGCTGGAAGTTGCTGCTCGCCGTCGTCACCGTCTGTGCAGGCGCCCCCTTCGCCGCCGCCGGCGCCCCCGCCGACGACACCACCGAGATCGCGGGTGAAGGAGATCCGGCGGAGGAGTCCTCCTCGCCCGTGACCATCCGGCGAACCCGCGACAAGCGCGCTGCGCTGGTCTACGGGCCCCTCGGAACCCCGGTCGCCCGCAGCGACACCCAGGCCCTGCTGGACGCGCGGCTGGGCGTGGACCTGGGCATGCCCGGGCGAGTGGTGAGCCTCGACGAGATCCCGATCCCCCTGGGCGATCCCCTCTGGGTCCTCGGCGGCGACGGCGATCAGCTGTGCTCGTCCGGTGAGACCTCCCCCGACTGGGCCGCCGCCATCGACACCGCCCGTGGCCAGCTGGACTCCCTGGAGACCGAGGCCGCCCAGCAGACCCTCGACAGCGCCCTGGGGCAGCTGGCGTGCGCCGACGACGTGGTGGAGCGGGAGATCCTCGGCGCCATGTACATGATGCGGGGGCTGGCGCGGTTCTTCGAGGAGCGCGCCGAGGCGGCCCGGCAGGACTTCCGGCGCGCGGTGACGGTGAACCCGTCCATCGAGTGGGACCCGAACTACCCTCCCGAACCCCAGCAGGTCTACCTCAAGGCCCGCGAGGACATCTACCTCCCCGGTCGCGGCCGGGTGGAGGCTTCGTTCCTCTCCGGAGAGGTGCTGCAGGTGGTGGTGGACGGCCAGTCCTTTGCCGCGGGTGAGCCCGGCGGCCTCGACGTGCACCCCGGCTACCACCTGCTGCAGTACCTGATGCCGGACCAGAGCCTCCACTCCCGGGTGACCTACGTCGAGGGCGGCGAGACGCGCCTGCTGCTGAGCCGCGCCGGCATGGAGCGCGCGGTCCTGCTGGGCGGATCGCAGCCGAGCAACGCGCCCGTCGCCCGGATCCTGCTCAACGCCCTGTGCGCCCTGTGGAACGTGGACAACATCTACGTCGCCGACGTGACCAACGGCTCCGAAGACGAGGCCTACGTCTATCGGTTCTCCCGCGAGGGGGCGCGCTTCGAGCGGCTGGTGCCGAGCGCCGCGGCCGAGGACACCAGCGAGCCCGCGACCGCGTCGTCGGCCATCGAGGGGTTGCTCGTGCTGCCCAACGCCGTGGCCGAGGGGGCCAGCTCCACCATCACCGTCGAGAGCGCCCAGGTGGGCGAGGGCTCTCGTATCTACCTCGGCCCCTACGAGGTGCAGAACCTCGCTCGTGTGGGGGTGCGCAGCACCTTCAACCTCCCCGACAAGATCCCCGCGGGCGTGTACGACGTGCGCGTGGTCGAGCCGGCGGGGGAGGAGGTCACGTTCCCGCGGGCCTTCAGCGTCATCGGCGACACGCGCTCGGAGACCCACGAACAGCCCGTGGTCTACGTGACCCGGTCCACGAACCAGAAGGCCGAACCCTCCGAGCGCCTCCGCGTGGGCGCCCACTGGGGGTTCGCCCATCACCGCGGGACGTGGGCCGTCCTCGACGTGGAGATGGACGTGCGCCTGGGCGAGGGTTTCTGCCTCGACGCGGGCGTGGGCGCGCGGATGGTCGAGGGCTACTACCCCCACGCCTACTGGCGGGCCGGCTTCAAGGTGCGCTGGTATCCCAAGGTGGTCCAGGGGTACTTCTCGATGAACTTCATGCAGTACTTCGAGGATCTGGAGATGGGTCCCCGGGCCGCGGTGGGGATCGACGTGGTCATCCCCGCGATGAAGAACTTCTACTTCAACGTCGAGACCGGCGGCGGAGTGCTCTTCGAGACCAGCGCGGACGTCTTCGGCGTGTTCCACGCCCAGGGCGGCGTGGGGATGCGGTTCTAGGTGACGGGCTCCCATCGAGTCGTCCTGCCGCTGCTCGTGGTGGGTCTCGCCGTGCTCACCTCCGGGTGCCGGACGACCGCCACCGCCACCCAGACCCTGACGCCCGTGGACACCGGCCCGGTCTACGTGGCGGCTCCGACCTTCGTCTACGACAGCATCGCGCAGCTGGGCCCCGCCAGCTTCGCCTCCGTCCGGTGGGGCGTGGACGACGCCTCGACGCTGCGCGAGGGGCTGGAGCTGCAGCGGTACGACCTGCTGGAGACACGCTGGGGGCCGCCCGGCGAGGACGTGCCGGTGGTGGAGGTCCGCACGGCGCGGCGCGCATCGGTGACCGCGCTGCTGTTCGACGCGGAGACCGACGCCGAGGTCATCCGCACGATCCTGGTGCGCGAGCTGCCCGCGACACCGCCCGCCCAGAGCAACGTGTTCGGCTTCCTGCCGTACCTGGGCGCCTTCCCGGGGCGGATTCTCATCTACACCTACGCCGAGGAGGACGACACCCACGGCCTCCCGTATCAGTTCCTGTTCTTCCCCGGGCTGGGGGTGAAGCTCGGCCTCGGCGAGCTGGACGACGGCTCCTGGGTCCTGGATCACGTGGAGTACTTCGACCCCGAGTGGGACGTGGACGAGCTCGACGAGTACAAGTACGGCGGCCGGCTGAAGATGGTGGGGACCATCACCGTGGCCGAGCGCAAGTAGGGGCGCGCCGCGTGGGTGGGCGCCTGCTAGGATCGACCTGACGTGAGCAGCGATTCCCCTGGATGTCTCGGTGGCGCGGCCCTGGCCGTGGGCGCCGTGGTGCTCGCGCCGCTGCTGGCCCTGTACTCCCTGGTGATGGGCAAGCAGATGACCCAGGGGGAGCGGCCCCGCCTGCCCTACCTGGCCATCGGCCGGATGCACGCCCAGGATCGCCCCGCGCTCAACCGCGCCGGGAAGGCGGCCGAGGGTTGCATCGACGCCCTGTACGACACCTCGGGCAATCCCCGCGAGCTCGGCGAGGCCGTGGCCAAGGAGGTGGCCGGCGAGGTGCAGCAGCTGCTGGGCAAGATCCACGAGCTGGGTCAGCAGCTCACGGACGCGCGCGCGTACGTGAAGCGGCACGATCCCGACGGCCTCGCGAGGCAGCAGGCCGATCTGGAATTGCAGATGGAGGAGTCCTCCAACCTCGACGAACGCGGCAGCCTGGCCGAGGCCATGGCGGCCCTGGAGGAGCGGGCGCGGCACGCAGCCACGGTCACCCAGGAGGTCCGCACCCTCGCGGCCCGGCTCACCGCAGCCACCAACGTCCTGGAGACCCTGCAGGCGCGGCTGTCGCGCATGGCCGTGGACCCGTCCGAGAGCACGGTCCGCACCGACGAGGTCCTGGGGGAGGTCCGCGAGCACCAGGAGGACGCCCGTCGCGCCCTCGAGGCGTACGCGGCCACGGCAAGGGAACTACATTAGGAGCCATCGACCATGAGTCAGCACGACTTTCAATGCTCGTTTTCGTCGCTGATGGACTTCCTCGAGGCCTACCGCACCGACGTCCGGGACGGGTTCATCAGCGTGCCGGCCGACGGGGAGTTCCAGGCGGGCGCCCCCTGCGTCGTGACCGTGGACGTGCCGGTGTTCGAGGAGCAGACGCAGATCTCGGGCGAGATCGTGGACGTGGTGGAGGAGGGGATCGTCGTCCGGCTGGCCGAGACGGAGGAGGGGTTCGAGTACCTGGGCTGGCTGTACGAGCTGTGCGGCCGGTTCATCGAGGACATGCTGGCCACGGGGCGGTTCAAGATCGCCGGTCGCCCGCCCGCCGAGGCCGCCGCCGCCGAGGGTGGCGCTGGCGTGGCCGCCGCTCACATGACCGGCGGCGACGACGGCGTGCCGGTCGGCGCCAGCCCCATCGTGTCGGGCGAGTTCGACCAGGAGACCTGCCGCGAAGTCCTGATGAAGGCCTACCGGGACCGCTTCAACGGGGTGGTCCGGGTGGACCACCCCCTGGGCACCACCACGGTGTTCTTCGAGAAGGGCGGTCCGGTGCAGGTCCGCGACGACCCGGTCGTGGTGGACGAGACCCTGGGCGTGATGCTCGTCCAGGCGGGACGCATCACCGAGCAGCAGTTCCAGAAGTCGCTGCAGGAGATGAACCGCACGGGCAAGCTCCAGGGTGAGTGCCTCGTCGACATGGGCCTGCTCAACTTCCCCGTGCTGGTCATGGCGCTGATGCGGCAGACCGAGATGAAGGTGCTGCGGCTGTACAACAACGCCGAGGGGAGCTACGCCATGTTCCCCCTGGAGCGCCACAAGACCAAGTTCGTCACCCCGCCGCTGAAGGTGCCCGGGGCCCTGTACAAGATGATCAAGGGGCGCCTCGGGGAGCTGGGCTTCGAGGAGCTGGCAGAGCGTCAGCTCCCGTACCTGGACCAGTACAGCAAGCTGGCCGTCGACTTCCCCGTCGACGACCTGCAGATGAAGAAGACCGAGCTGGAGTTCATGCAGATCGTCGGCCGGCGCAGCTATCGCCTACGCGAGATCTTCGCGGTGAGCAACATGGGCCGCAACCTGACGGCGCTGACCAGCCTCGCCCTCATGGACATGGGGATCCTCCGCTTCCAGGAAGAGGAGGACACCACCCAGATCGTCGAGAACTTCCGCAAGCGCTTCTCCACGAAGCTGAAGGTCATGGAGGAACAGAACCTGTTCGAGCGCCTCGAGGTCCACTGGGCGGCGCGCACCAAGGACGTGGAGGCCGGCTACGAACGGCTCGTGGCCAAGTGGAAGAAGATGGGCTCGAGCCACGTGCTGCCCGAAGACATCGAGGAGATGCGCGAGCGGATCTTCGTGGAGCTGGAGAAGTCCTTCGAGGCCATCAAGGCCACGTCCGCGCGGCAGGAGTACCGCGGCGAGGTCTACGAGAAGCAGCAGATCGCGTTCTCCGCCGACGTGTTCTATCGCCAGGCCGAGCTGCTGATGATCAGCGAGCGCTGGCCCGAGGTGCTGGAGAACTGCGAGCGCGCCGTCGAGCTGATGCCCGAGATGCGCAAGTACCAGGGAGCGCTGGAGCAGGTGAGACGGAAGGTGGGCGGCCGGTAGGAGCTACCGGTCCTGGGCCTCTCGGCGCGACAGCATCTCCACGGCCGCCCCGGCCATCACGGCCACCCCGTGCCACAGGGCGTCCTCGTCGATGTCGAAGGTGTTCGTGTGCAGGTCCGGGGCCGGGGCCCCCTCGGCCGTGCTGCCCAGGCGAGCCATCAGCCCGGGGGCGTGCTCGAGGTAGCGGCTGAAGTCCTCGCCGCCCATGGACGGCTTGTCCACCCAGCGGTTGAACTCGGCCCCGAGGAGTTCGGCGACGAGGTTGCGCACTCGATGCACCAGCGCTGGATCGTTGTGGACCGGATCCGATCCCCTGCGGAACTCGAACTCGTAGATCCCCCCCCACATGGCCGTGGCCGAGTCCGCCAGCTCTCGAAAGAGGTCCGGGACCTGCTCCATCTGCGCCATCGACGCCGTGCGGACGCTGCCGGCGAGGCTGGCGGAGCCCGGGATGACGTTGGGCGCGCGTCCGCCGTGGATCTCGCCGATGGTCACCAGCACGGGCTCGCGGACGTCCAGTCGCCGCCCCATGGCCAGGAGGATGTCCTGGACCAGCCTCGCCACCACGAGCACCGGGTCCACGGCGAGGTGCGGGCGGGCCGGGTGCCCGCCGCGGCCGCGGACGGTGATGCGGAAGGCCGCGACGCTGGCGGTGATGGCGCCGGGGCGGAGGCCGATGGTGCCCGTGGGGAGCTCGGGGGCCATGTGCAGCGCCATGATGGCGTCGACCCCGTCCATCACCCCGCGGCGGATCATCTCGTCGGCGCCGCCCGGGCTGCGCTCCTCCGAGGGCTGGAACACGAGCCGGACCGTGCCGGGGAGGTCGTCGCCGAGGGATCGCACGAGCTGGGCCACGCCCATCAACATGGCGGTGTGGGCGTCGTGCCCGCAGGCGTGGGAGACGTCCTCGCAGGTGGAGCGGTAGGGCACGTCCTTGGCGTCGGGGATCGGCAGGGCGTCGATGTCGGCGCGCAACGCGACGCGTCCGCCGCCCGATCTGCCGGTGATGTCCACGAACAGCCCGGTCTTGCCCGGCTCGAGGATGGGGGACAGCCCCAGCGCGCGCAGGTGCCGCGCCGCGTACTCGGTGGTCCTGGTCTCTTGCTGGCTCAGCTCCGGGTGACGGTGGAGGTGCCGTCGCCAGGCCACGAGATTGGGCGAGAGCTCCCTCGCGTCCGCTGCGATCCGGCTCCTCAGCTCCTCATCGATCATCGACGCTCCCGAACAAGACGTCGTCCATGGTGTAGAGGCCGGGGGCGCGGTCCGGGACGCACACCCACCTCGCGGCCCTCAACGCGCCCGCGGCGAACGTCGTGCGGTCCGTGGCCCGGTGGATCAGCTCGATCCGCTCGCCCTGGCCCAGCAGCATCACCGTGTGTTCGCCCACCACGTCACCACCGCGCACCGCCTGCACGCCGATCTCGGCGTCGGTGCGCGCGCCGATGTCGCCCGCCCGCGCCAGGGTGAGGTCCCGCGCCGGGTCGCGGCCCAGCGCGCGCGCCAGGTCCTCGGCCAGGGCCAGGGCCGTGCCGCTCGGGGCGTCCTTCTTGCGGCGGTGGTGGACCTCGACGATCTCCGCGTCCCAGCCCTCGCCGACGGCGCTGGCGGCCTGGCGGATCAACCGCCGCAGCACGTTGACGCCGAGGCCCATGTTGGGCGCGAAGACCACCGGACAGGTCCTCGCGTGGCGCTCCAGGCGCTCCCGCGTGGCCGGTGGCAGGCTGGTGGTGCCGACGACCGCCGGCAGCGGGTGCGCCTCGAGGGCCTCGAGCAGGGCCTCGACGGCCACCGCAGCGCTGAAGTCGATGACGACCTGTGCCGCGGCGATGCCCACGGCCGGGGACGCGGTCACGGTCGCCCCCGGGGCCAGCTCGGCGCCGATCTCGGGTGTCCCGGGCGCTGCGACGGCGCCCGCCAGCCTGAACAGGGGGGATTCGAGGATCTCCTCCACGACCCGTCTGCCCGTGGCGCCGGTGGCGCCGCAGACCGTCGCAGCGATCGGACCGTCAGCCAAGAAGGCCTCCCGCCGCCAGCGCCTTGCGCAGGGTCTCGCGCTCGTCGTCGGTCATCCCCACCAGGGGCAGCCGGACCTCGTCGCTGGCGATGAGCCCCTTGAGCTTGGCCGCCGCCTTGACGCCCACGGGATTGACCACGGCGTACATGGACATGATCGGAGCGAGGTAGCGGGCGTGCACGGCCCTGGCGTCGTCGATGTCACCCCAGCGGTAGGTCTTGAACAGCTGGACGAACGGATCGGGCACCACGTTGGACGCCGCGGAGACGATCCCCTTGGCCCCTAGGGCGAGCATGGGCAGGAACGCGGCGTCGTCCCCGGCCAGCACCACCGCGTGGTCGCCCACCGCGGCGATGACCTCGGAGGCGCGCAGCATGTCCGTGGTCGCCTCCTTGATGGCGTCCACGTTCGGCAGCACCGCCAGCGCCTCGATGGTCTCGGGCGCCAGGGAGATGGACGTGCGGCTGGGCACGTTGTACAGGCACACCGACGTGGACGGCGACACCGCACCGGCCACGGCCCGGAAGTGCTCGGCCAACCCGCGCTGTGAGGGCTTGTTGTAGTAGGGCGTCACCACCAGCAGGCCGTCCACACCCTGGCGGGCCATCCGCTCGGCGCGCGCGATGGTGACCGCGGTGTTGTTCGTCCCCACGCCGGCGATGACCGGAATGCGACCCTCGACCCGCTCCTGGACCAGCTCGACCAGCAACGCCTGCTCGTCGTCCGTCAGGGTCGCCGCCTCGCCCGTGGTGCCGTTGACCACGAGGCCGTGGACTCCGGCGGCGAGCTGGGCGTCCACCAGCCCGTGCAAGGACTCCCGGTCGATCTCTCCGTCGCGCATCGGCGCGATCAGCGCCGTGAACACTCCCTGATACCTCATGCCCTGCTCCTCCTTTGCGCCGTTCCCTCCCAGGAACCGGCGAACACCTTGACCGCTGGCCCGGACAGCCACAGATCCGCGGGCGGGACGCCCCGCCACGAGACCTGCAGGACGCCGCCAGGCATCCGTACCTCGGTGGGGGCCTGGACCCTCCCGAGCATGGACAGCGCTCCCACCGTAGCGCAAGCCCCCGAACCACACGCGCGGGTCTCGCCCACGCCCCTCTCCCAGACGCGCGCCTCGAGGCGGTGCGGCGTCTGCAGGCGGACCACCTCGACGTTGACCCCCTGCACGAACGCGCCGCTGGCCCCCGCGGCCCCGGCCGCTGCCTCGAGGGGGAAATCGGCGGGGTCCTCACCCGCGTCGAGTTCGATGACCAGGTGGGGGTTGCCCATGGACACGGCCAGGCCGCACAGGATGCGGCGGCCCAGGGCCAGCCTGACGCGCGTCACCTCCCCGTCGAGGGGAGGGAGGTTGCCGTCGGCGAACCGCGGCGGGCCCATGTCGATGGCGAGGTCGTCCCCTGTGAGGCGCGCCCGGACGCGTCCCGCGCCCGATTCCACGGCCAGGTCATCGTCCGCTTCGACCAGCTCGTGGTCGAGCAGGTAGCGAAAGGCGCAGCGCAGTCCGTTGCCGCTGGTCTCGGCCAGCGTGCCGTCGGCGTTGTACACGCCCACGGACCAGCCGGCCGCGTCGTCTCGTGTCAGCCACAGCAGGCCGTCCGCTCCGACGCCCGCGCGGCGAGGGCACATGCCGCGCGCCAGCTCGGCCGCGTCCCGTCCGCGCGCACGCCGGCCCTCCACGACCACGAAGTCGTTGCCCGTTGCCTGGTACTTCTCGAAGGAAACCGCTCCCACGTCGCTCCCGGCGCGCCCGGTTCAGAAGCGGATGATACCCCGAAACTCGGTTCCGAACACCGTATCGGTGTAGGGCTCGAACTGGTTGCCCGGGAACATCACGCCCACCATCGCGCCGAGCTCGAAGTTCTCGTACAGCGTCCACTGGGCGCCGAAGTCCAGCTCCAGGCCCAGGTGCTTCTCCTCGGCGGAGAGGTCGGGCTCCAGGGTCGCCACGCGGCCGGCGGCGATGAAGTCGAGCTGCAGTCGCAGGTTGTCGAGGGGATCGAAGAAGAACGAGGGCTTGACGTACACGGCGTTGCTCACCGTGTCGCCCTGGACCACGAACGAGCTGTCGATGCCGCTGTTCTCGGGGCCGGGATCCAGGCTGCGGAAGACCGGCATCGGCTCCTGGAACATCAACAGCGCCACGTCGAAGTCGCGGTCGAAGGAGAAGGTGTGCAAGTTGGCGTCGGTGGGGTCACTGTCGCCGGAAGCGACGCCGAGCTGGAACGAGCCGCCGATGGGGAGGACCTCGATGCCGGCGGTGAAGGCGCCGCCGCCGCCGAGCAGCTCCAGCTCCTCGATGCCCAGGTCCGTGGCGTTGCCCTTGCCGTAGACCAGCGCCGCTTCGAGCTCGAAGGTCAGCGGGCCCAGGCGGGTGCGGCCCCACAGGTCGGCGTAGAAGGCGGTCCAGTCCTCGGACGCCATCCGGCGCCAGTGCATGTACACCCCGGCGGAGTGCACGTCGCTGATGAATCCGCCGGCGAAGGTGACACCCCAGATGTCGTCGTCGTGGTTGATCCAGCCCTCGAGGAAGGTGTCGAACGACAGGGTCAGCTGGATGGGCCCGATGCGCGCCAGCAGCTGGACCCGATCCACCGTGTCCCCGTAGTAGGCCATGGCGTCGTTGCCGTCGTTGGCCAGCAGGCCCGAGCCCCAGTGGTTGCCCATGCGACCGAACCGCAGGTCCACGTAGGGGGTCCAGATCTCACCCCAGGCCCGCCGGACCACGCTGTTGCCGCGGTAGTCCTCGCCCGGGATGACACTCTGGGAGAGCTGCACCGGCTCGTCGTAGGCCGAGCCCGCCAGGTCCTCGAATCCGGTGGAGACCAGCACCTCTGAGCCCGACCCGAACAGCGCCAGATCGAGCACGTCGATCTGACCGAACACGTGGATGTGGGGGTTGATCTCCAGGTGGGGGTTGAGGCGCAGGCGCTGCTCGAAGTAGCTGCGTGTGCCTTCGGCCTGCTCGGCGTCCCGATCGAGGGACAGGTCGTTGAACAGGCGGAAGAAGGTGCGGTCGTAGCCATCGAGCTGGAACTCCACGGCCCCGGCGGGGGCAGCGACGAGCAGCAGGACGAGACCGAGGACAGCGGCGGTGAAATGTCTGGACAAGGGCACGCTCCGGGACGCGGTCGTATGGACGAGATGGCGTACCATCGCCCCGGGAGCGTGTCAAGCGGGCGCGCGTATGCACAGGGGGCGGGCGCGGGCCCGTGAGCATGCGCCGGGCATCAGCGCGTGGACGCCCCTGGATGGCCGACAACCATCGGAAATAACAGAAGGAATCAATGCCAACAAAATTGTTGGCTTACGCGACGAAGAGGAAATCGGTGCCCTCACAGAGGTCGGTCGTGGCCAGACGGTCGCGGATCAGTTCTCGCGCGCCGCGCGCCCCCACCGCCACGAGCAGGAGGTCGAAGGGGACCTGGTCGAGGTCCTCGATGGGGTGGATGAGGACGCCCTGGCGCGTGCGCCCGATCTTGACGGGATCGATGTCGAACACGGCGGTGAGCGGGTAGCCGCCCGTGCGCAGGGCTCTGAGCCAGGGGCGCGCCGTGGGGCCAGCGCCCCAGACCGCCACGGCCCGATCCCGGCGGAGTACGGCGGCCTCGGCGTGCTCCCACTTGAGGGTGAAGAACCCCTGGCGGGCGTATCGCCGGTCCGTCCTCGTGGCCCGGTCCGCGTGGTCGCGCCATCGCACGAGCCGCCGGGGGAGCTTGTGGAACCGCGCCCCGGCCCGGAGGCAGCGCAACCACAGGTCGTAGTCCTCGGGGAAGGGCCCGTCCCGGTACCCGCCGATCCGCCGCAGGAGATCGGCGTGGGCCATGGAGGCGGGGTGCACGACCGGGTTCTCCACGAGGAACTCGCGGCAGAAGTCGTCGTGGCCGTGGACGGAGTCGAGCCAGCGCTGGTAGGCGAGGTATCCCCCCCCGGGCGGGCCGTCGTCCCGGAAGATCTCGACGCGGCTGTCGCAGACCTGGACGTCCGGGCGGCGCCGGAGGAGGTTCACCTGCAAGGCGAGGCGGTCTGGCGAGCACAGATCGTCGGCGTCCATGCGAGCGATCAGGGGGGCCCTGGCCTCGCCCAATCCCGTGTTCAGCGCCTGCACGAGCCCCCGCGGCTCCCCCAGCTCCAGCACCCGGAGGCGGCCGTCGTCTCCGCGCCGGCGCACGCGATCGAGGGTGCCGTCGGAGGAACCATCGTCCACGACGAGCAGCTCCAGATCCTCGAAGGTCTGGCCGAGGATGGCGTCCACGGCCGCGCCCACGGTGGCCGCCGCGTCACGGACGGGCATCAACACGGAGACGGCGGGGATCAATCGGTGGGCAGCTCCCGCAGCCGGGTCCAGGTGTCCACGTCGCGCTGGTGGTCGGTGTCCTGCCGTAGCTCCTGGAACAGCAGCCGCGAGCTGCGGCGCATCATCACCTCGGAGTGCTGCAACTGCCTGGCCAGGACGACCTCGGTGAAGCGGTCGCACCAGATCCATCGCTTCTCGAGGATCGTTCGGTTGATCGAAGACGTCGGGTCCTGCGGTCCGCGCAACGTCTCCACATCGCCGTGGGGACCGTACTTCTCGATGTAGGGCGTGAGCAGGCTGGACTCGGCGAGTTCGATGAAGTCGGGCCGCAGGTACTGGGTCACCTCCATCAGCCGGTCCTTGTAGAAGACGTACATCAACGTCACCGTCGGAGAGTTCTCCTCCAGGATCTCCTCGCGCAGCTGGAAGATCTCTGGGTTCATGTCCGTGTAGCGCTCCAGCGGGTGCCCCCGCAGCGCCTGGACCTCGTCGGCGCTCATGCCCCAGCGCACGGACTTGTAGCCGGCGGGCAGGTGTGCGTCGCTGAGATCGTTCGCGTGGGGCTCGCCGCATGTCTGAGCCTGCCCCCGCTCGGGGAGGGCCAGGGCAGCCGCCGCGACGACCGTCACCATCGGCAAGAGCAGCTTCGACCGAAGGAAGGTGGACATGGGTTCACTATACCCTTGTGGTAGATTGACGCCAGGATGGGTGGAAGGTTCCTCGCGCTGATACCGATCGCTGCGCTGCTCACCGCACACGCGGGGTGCTTCTTCCTGCCCTTCCGTCCAGATACCCGCGACCCCTACGGAGACTTCCCTCACGGGAGTGATCCCGACGTGGACGACGACCGGGACGGTTTCAGCGAGTTCGAGGGGGACTGCAACGACGCCGACCCGACCATCAGCCCCGCCGGCGAGGAGTACCCCAACGGCGCCGACGACGACTGCGACGGGGAGATCGACGAGCAGCCGGAGCCCGTGGACGGCGACGGCGACGGGTGGACCCCGGAGGACGGTGACTGCGACGACACCGAGACCGCGGTCCATCCGGGTCACGAGGACATCTGCGACGAACTCGACAACGACTGTGACGGCGAGCTCAACGAGGACGCCCGCGAGGACGATCCCCACGAGCCCAACGACATCACGCCCTACTACCTCGGCGATCTCACCGACACCACCACCTCCCTGGCCGGCTACCTCCACAACGCCGACGACGTGGACCACTTCTCGTTCTTCGTCGAGGACGGCCTGCTGGACGAGCCCGACATCCGCGTGGAGCTGTCCGGCATTCCCGGCGACGCCGACTTCGTCCTCGAGCTCTGGCGGGGGACCGCGCTGCTCGACATCAGCGACACCAGCGGCGGCGAGGTCGTCGAGTACGAGGGCTCCATGGGGTACGAGGACGAGGGCACCTACGAGGTGGTCGTCTACTCGGTTCTCGGGTTCGCCTGCGAGGAACCCTTCGTGCTGTCGGTCGAGGAAGCGGATTGATCTGTATACGCGTAACTCCTCGGAATAAATGAGTAAAATGTTACCAACGAAAGTGTTGGTATAGCTCCTACGGTTCCCGATCCCAGTCGAAGACACCCTCGCGGTCCCAGTCGGGGACCCCCAGATCCTCGCACCCCGGCTCCTGCACGAAGATCGGATCGAAGCCCATCCACCGGGCTGCCTCGACCACCGCGCCATACTCGTCGTCGGTGACCGGGCGATCGATCCGTGGATCGCCGGCGATCCGGAACATCGGGCGGTACTGCCGCAGCAGGCTCAGGGCGCACGGACCCAGCTCGTCCGACAGCCACGCCAGCAGGTCCAGGGAGCCGGCGGCGTCGTCGGGCAGCACGAGGTGCCTGACGATGAGGCCTCCCCTGGCCAGGCCGTCGTCCCCGATCCTGAGCATCCCCACCTGCCGGGCCATCTCCCGGATCGCGCGCCTGGCCACCCCGGGATACCAGGGCGCGCCGCTGTACCGCTCGGCCTCGGCGGAGCGGCCCCACTTGAGATCGGGCAGGTAGACGTCGATGGCGCCGTCGAGGGTGGCCAGGGCGGCGGGGGAGTCGACCCCCGAGCCGTTGTGGACCACGGGCACCGTCAGGCCCCTGCGCCGCGCCGCCCCGAGGGCCCGGGCGATGGCGGGTGTGTAGTGCGTCGGCGTGACGAGCCCGAGGGTGTCCGCACCCCGGCGCTGGAGGCGGAGCATGGCGCGGACGAGGAGGTCGTGGGTGACCTCCTGGCCCCGCTCGCCCTGGCTGATCTCGTGGTTCTGGCAGAACCTGCAGCGCAGCGAGCAACGGCCGAAGAACAGGTTCCCGGTCCCGCCGGCACCGCACAGGGGTGGCTCCTCGCCCCGGTGGATCACGGCCGCCGCCAGCACGGGCGCGATCCCGGCGCCGCAGCGGCCGCGTTCGCGCGTCCGGACGACACCGCACGCGTGACCACACAGGAGGCACGGGGACTCCGTGCTACCCTGGGACGGCTCCTGCGAGGCGCTCCCGATGGGTTCAGTTCTGCTGCCGCTGGCCATGCTCGTCGCGTTCCTGCCCGTGGTGTCGGCGGTCCACGAGGCGGGCCACGTCATCGGCGGCCGCCTCGGTGGCTATTATGTGGCAGCGTCGGGGTTCGGGGGAGGCCGGCGGTTCTGGAAGCTGGAGGTCAGCCGGCGCCTCAACCTCTTCGTCGGGCCCAACCCCCTGGCCGGCGGCGCCACCATCGCCTTCCCCACGAAGCTGCCCATGGGCCGCGCGGCCGCCTTCTCCTACCACTACGGTGGCATCGCCGCCCAGCTCGTGCTCCAGGTGGTGCTCCACGCGATCTACTGGCAGGCGCCGGACCTGAGGCCGTTGCTGCTGCCGGGGATGTTGCTCAACGCCAGCGTGCTGGCCACGAACACGGTGCCGTTCCGGGTGCCGGTGGGGGACCTCGTCCTGGCCAGCGACGGCGCGCGCGTCCTCGAGGCCCTCGGTTCAAAGGCCGTGCGGGCCATCGGCCCCCAGGCCAGCCTCGGCTCCCGGCAGTTCGGCACCATCGGCGCCCGGGTGGGCACCGACGTGGGCAGGTTCGTCCTGGCCGTGTGCCGGGCGAGGGCCGTGGACGACGAGGCGAGCCAACGGTTCCTGGCCGAGGGCCGCCCTCCGGCCGGGACACCGGAGCTGTACGTCCGGACGTTTCTGGAGCTTCAGAACAGCGAGCGCTGACGATACCGATCCTCGATCTCCTCGCGCAGCCGGCGCACCGTGTCCCAGCGGCTCCGCACGAAGGGCGGCAGGGGCTCGCCGTCCTCGAGGAGGCTCGTCAGGTACGCCCGCGTCTTCGGATCCGACGGGTAGCCCGATCCCAGCTCTCCGTGGGCCTCGCGCAGCAGCGCCATCTGACGATCTCGCTCCACCTTGGCGAGGATGGACGCGGCCCCCACCGAGGGGAAGCGGTCCTCCGCCTGGTTGGCCACCTGCACGCGCTGCAACGGCAGCTGGAGGGCCTGGGCCATCCGCCGCCGGAACCGTTCGAGGCCGCTGGGCGGCACCGGCGCGTCGATCTGGACCACGTCGGGGCGCAGCTCGGCGCTCGTGTGGACGAACACCTCCTCCTCGAGGGCGTTGAGGTTGCCCGCGTCGATGGCCGGCGCGTCGAGCACCGCGGTCCTGTACGCCACGGCGAGCTCGGTCAACCCCGGCACCGCGGCCGCGCGCCGGGCCGCGGACATGCCCTTGGAGTCCCGTCCCCCGGCCTCGCGGATGCGCTGGGCGTCCGCCTCGTCGAGGAGGTACGCCCCGACGACCATGGGTCCAAGCACGCTTCCGCGCCCCGCCTCGTCGAATCCCAGCAGTCTCATGGGCTCAGGATACTCAATTCGAAGACCGCCCGGGCTTTCCCATGACCCCCTGCTATAATCACCCCGCGCGCGAGTGGCGCGCGTCGATTCAACCATCGACCGCTGCAGGGGAACGGCGCCATGAGAACCACCAGCTTCCTGATCCTCGCCCTCTGGCTCACCCTCGGCCTCGGCTGCGCCGACGAGGAGGAGACGCCACAGGAGGTCAACGAACCCGTGGTCCGCCTGTCACCCCCCGCTGGGGGGCTCGGCATGACCGTGGAGGTCGAGCTGCGCGGCACCAACACCGAGTGGGACGCCGAGGCGCCCGCGCTGGAGATGGGGGACGGCATCACGGTGAGCGAGGCGCGGGTCGAGGGGCGCACGCTGGCCTACTTCGACGCGACCATCGACATGATGGCCTCCCTGGGCCGCCGGGACGTGACCGTGCTCAGCGGTGAGTACGAGCTGCTCATCGAGGACGGCTTCATGGTGCAGACCGGCGGTATCAGCATCGAGCCCTCCCGGGCGCGGCTGGGCGAGTCCCTCGACGTGCTGGTCACCGGCTACAACACCACCTTCCAGGACGGCTACACCCAGGCCAGCTTCGGCGAGGGGATCTGGGTGGACGCGGTGGAGGTGCTCGACGAGGCCTCGGCCATCGCGCGGATCAGCATCGATCCGGACGCCGCCCCGGGCGACCGGGACGTGACCCTCTTCAACGGCTCCACGGCCTGGACCCTGTTCGACGGGTTCCTGGTGGACCGCAGCGCCGTGACCGTCGCGTTCGATCCGGCCGAGGCCTACCAGGGCGACGAGGTGGACTTCACCATCCGCGGCACCAACACCGCCTTCGTGGAGGGGGAGACCTTCCTGGACATGGGCGACGACATCATCGTGGACTTCCTCACGGTGATCGGTGCCACCGACGCCTTCGGCCGCATGACCCTGTCCAACGCCGCGGCCGTGGGGCTGCGGGACGTGGACGTGGAGACCAGCGGCGAGCTGCTCATCGTCCACGACGGCTTCGAGGTGCTGCCCACGGCCCCGGACGTGACCAACGCCCTGGTGAGCTACACCCTGTCGGTGAGCCGCAGCGTGGACAACAACACCTGCGGCATCGGCGAGGGCTACTCCACCTACATCCTGTTCTACGAGCCCCTGGACCAGCCGTGCGGGGAGTCGCCGCCGCCGACCATGGTCTTCCCCTACGACATCAACTACAACTACCCGGTCTGGTCCGGTGACGACAGCGACTGCCCCTTCCCGAACACCTTCGACGCCGGGGAGCACGTCTACCTGGACTCCACCGACGGGACCCACTCGCTGGTGTACGACCGCGAAGTGGACCCCTTCTCGGGGATCACGGCCTACTACCTCGACCACTCGATGACCCTGGCCGACTACCACTTCGACCGGCACTACACCATGCGGGCGGACGGCGCGGACGATCCGGACCAGGTCCCGCCCTTCGACACGGCCGTGGACGAGACGCCCGGCGCCGACCCGGGCGGCGTGATCCTCCACACCATCCCCATGGACTACGACCTGCTGGCGCCGACCCTGTGCAACAACTACACCCACGATCCCGGCGAGGATCTGGTGATCCAGTGGACCATGGCCATGACCTACGACGTGGCCGGGCTGTCCATCGTGTTGCAGACCCAGAGCGCCGAGAACCCGGAAGAGGCCTACTACAACATCGTGCTGCCGTGGGACGACGGCGAGTGGACCTGGGAGCCCGAGGCGCTGTCCTACCTGCCCGAGGGCAACGGGTATCTGGTGTTCGGCGACTCCGCCTCGCAGCCCACCTGGCAGCTGCCTTTCTCGGACATCGGTCCCAGCTCGGCGCCGGGCAGCAGCGGCATCTCGACGATGGGCTTCATGATCCTCAGCAGCAGCGGTGCGGCCGAGTAGCGCGCGGAGACGGCGGGAGGAGACGGCCATGAGAGGGAGCTTCTGGGCGAGGACCGGATTCGGCGTCGTGGTGGGGCTCGCGCTCCTCGCGCAGGCCGGGTGCACGGACACCAGCATCTACGCGCTGAACCTGGGCGAGGTGGCGGTGGTCACGGGCGACTTCGACACCCCCGAGGGGGCGCTGGATCAGCTCGAGGTCCCGTACACCGTCGTGGAGGCATTCCACGCCAACGGCCCGCGGTACGAGGGGTACGAACCCGACTACGCCTGGGAGGAGCTGGACATCCCCGTGGAGGCCTTCATGGCCGACGGGGTGGGCATGACCGAGTACGACCTGATCTTCCTGTCGTGCGGCATGCGCGGCGTGGGCGCCCAGGTGTACAACGACGCCACCCAGCCCGACGACCAGCTGGTCGCGGACGAGAACGTCGTGGAGAACCTGATCCACTTCGTGGAGATGGGCGGCTACGTCTACGCCACGGACTGGTCCTACGACCTCATCGAGGCGGCGTTCCCCGACGCCATCGACTTCCTCGGCGACGACGAGACCCTGGACGCCGCCCAGCTCGGCGAGCCCCAGACCATCAACGGCCGCGTCCTCGAGGACGGGCTGCAGCAGCACCTGAACATGACGCCCGACAGCAACGAGGTGGAGGTGGTGTTCCGCTTCGACAGCTGGTCGGTGATCGAGGCGGTGGGGGACGGGACCGAGGTGCTGCTCGAGGGCGACATCCTCTATCGCGACGGCGCGGACCACGTGGTGCTGCCCGACTCGCCGCTGCTGGTCAGCTTCAGCTACGGCAACCGCGACGGCAAGGTCATCTACACCCCCTTCCACACCGTTTCGCAGATCACCACCGACGTGCAGGACATCATCAACTACCTCGTCCTCCAGCTCGACCGGACCGAGGGATAGGAGGGGCGCATGCGCAATCTGGGGCTGCTGGCCCTGAGCGTGGTCTCGTTGGCGGTCTTCTCGGGCTGCCCCGAGTACACCCTGGTCCAGAACACACACCAGGACGTCTTCACCCAGGAGGCGCGCAAGGTCGTGGACATCCTGCTGGTGGTGGACAACTCCTGTTCCATGATCGACGAGCAGGAGAAGCTCGCCGGCAACTTCCAGAACTTCATCGACTCCTTCGCAGCGGTGGACGTGGACTACCAGATCGGCGTGGTCACCACCGACCAGGAGCAGGAACACCACACCGGGCGCCTGCGGTGCTCGGCGGACGTGGTGGGCACCGAGGTCGGGCCGTTCGTGATCACGCGCGACCTCACCGACACGGTGGAGCTGGGCTTCGGCGCCGACCTCATCGAGCAGCAGTTCGAGTGGTCCCTGCTCGAGGAGTACTGCGACGTGGACGGCGACGACGCCACGTGCACCGCCGAGCTGGTGGCGGAGCTGATCACCTACTACTTCGTCGACTACGCGTGGGGTTCGGCCACCGAGGACGGTGTGATCTGGATCACCACCGAGCTGCCGTGCGCCGAAGCGACCATCGAGGTGGGCGACGGCGGCCTCAACGAGGTGATCGGGATAGAGGCGGGCGACACCATGAGCGGTGTCCAGCTCATCACCCCCCAGACCGAGAACGCGGCGCGTCACTTCGCCGCCAACGTCCACGTGGGCAACCGCGGCTCCGGCTGGGAGCAGGGGCTCGAGGGGGCGTTCATGGCCCTGTCGGAGCCCCTGGTCACCGGCGACAACGCCGCCTTCCTGCGCGACGACGCGGCCCTGTCCATCGTCTTCGTCTCCGACGAGGAGGACAAGAGCCCCGACCCGGTCGAGTACTACCTGGACTTCTACTACGCGGTGAAGTCCCCGGTGGACGGCTGGGAGGCCTACCGGGACGAGACCATCCTCAACATCTCCGCGGTGGTGGGGGACATCCCCGACGGCTGCGAGCAGGATCTCGGCGGCGACATCTACCCGGCCCAGCCCGGCTACCGCTACATCGATCTCGCCACCCGCACCGGCGGCATCTACGACTCCATCTGCAACGTGGACTTCTCGCCCATGGTGCAGGAGCTGGGGCTGAACATCAGCGGCCTGCGCAAGGAGTTCTACCTGAGCCGCTACCCCGACGAGACGACCCTGGAGATGACCGTGGACGACCAGCCGCTGAACGAGGGCTGGATCTACGACTGCGAGGACAACTCCGTGGTGTTCGACGAGGCGCACATCCCGTCGAGCAACGCCACCGTCGTGGTCTCGTACACGGTGGTTCCGCGGCCCGCGGACGGACCCTGCAGCGGTGGGGAGGACTCATGATGCGCTGCTACGCGTTGACCTGTCTCGCCGTCGTGGCGTGCCTGGGCCTGCTGGGCGCCGGCTGTGCCAAGAACGAGTGCCTCGAGGATCAGCACTGCGGCCTCGATCAGAGCTGCGTGGACGGCGAGTGCGTGGACGTGGTGTTCGGCTGCGCCAGCTCCACCGACTGCCCCATGGAGAAATTCTGCGACCACGGGTCGGGGGTGTGTCAGGACGGCTGCGAGTACGACAGCGACTGCTACCCCTACCACCGCTGCGACGACGCGGGCCAGTGCGTGGCCGGCGGATGCCGCAGCACCGTGCTGGACTGCGCCATGGGCGAGTTCTGCAACCCGCTGACCGGCGAGTGTTTCGAGGCGGTGGGGGACTACTGCCGCGAGTGCGAGCACGAGGACGACTGTGGCGCGGGCAACATGTGCCTGAACATCGGGTACTCGCAGACCTACTGCGGGGTGGACTGCTCCATGGGCCAGGAGTGCCCGCGGGGCTACGAGTGCGGTCGCGTCCAGGACGTGGCGGGGAACATCCTCGGATACCAGTGCATCACCGCCTGCTGGCTGCTGGAGTGAGTATGGGGTACCTGGGAGGGCCGATGAGGCGAGGATTGTGGGCGTTGCTGGCGGCCGCCGGGCTGTTCCTGGCCGTGGGCTGCGAGGAGGAGGAGGGGGACGACGACGACACCGTGGTGGACGAGGGCACGCCGCCCGAGATCATCCACGAGCCGGTGGCCGACGGGCAGATGGCCTTCCAGCAAGTGTCGGTGGAGTGCATCGTCACCGACGACAGCGGGGTCTCCGCCGTGTCCCTGTTCTACCGACAGGGCGGCCAGCTCGACTGGCAGATCAGCTACCTCAGCCCCACTGGCGAGCCCGGCGCCTACGCGGGCACCCTGGCGGCCACTGTGGTGACCGCCGCGGGGGTGGACTACTACATCCGCGCGGTGGACGACGCCATCCCCCAGGCCGAGGCGTTCTCCCCGAACGGGGCGCCGGACGAGTTCCACCACTTCGACGTCCAGGTCGTGGGCGAGACCCTGCCGTTCTTCGAGGACTGGGAGGACGGCGCCGACCTGACCGACCTGGACTGGCTCCACGTGGAGCAGGGCATGGGCGACTACCACTGGGAGCTGTCCGATCTGTACGCCTCGTCCGGCGGCGTCTCGGTCATGCACAAGGAGGGCATCAACGGGGTGCCCATCTTCAAGGACTGGCTGATCTCGCCGCCCCTGGAGTTCGACGGCAACACCGACATGGCGGTCAACTGGTACGAGCTCGGCCTGTACACCTCGGACATGGAGCTGCACCAGCTGTACGTGTCCATGGGTAGCGACGATCCCGACGCCGGTGACTTCCAGCTCGTCACCGACCTCACGGCGCCCCTGGAGGAACAGTGGGCCCCGTCCGAGGTCATCGACATCACCGATCTGGTGGGCGAAGGCGGCGTCGGGTACGTGGCCTTCTACTACGAGGGCGAGTACCCGGCGGACAAGTGGTTCGTCGACGACGTGTACGTGGGCGAGCCGATGCCCGACTTCGTCATCGACGAGATCACCGTGGATCCCGACACGTTCGCGCCCGGGGACGTGCTGGACATCACCATCTCGGTGACCAACCTCGCGCTGGTGGACTCGGAGCCTGTCACGGGATCGCTGGTCTCGGACGACGTCCTGCTCGCGCAGACCGGCGCGGACGTGGACTACGGCGTCGTGGTCGCGGGGGCGACGGCCTTCGGCGACGGCTCCCTGGAGCTGACCATCGACGCCGAGCACGCCGACAACGCCTACCTGGATCTGGCCCTGCGCCTCACCGACGGCGATCACATCTGGGATCTGCCGTTCGAGCTGTTGATGGGGGAGGAGTCCTACGCGGTGGTGGACTACGACGCCACCGCCTCGGGCGAAGTCATCCTCACCGTGGGGTACGGCGATCCCGACTTCCCCACCTTCGAGGTCTCCGCCGAGGTGGAGGACACCTCCCAGTGGAGCGAGACCATCACCTCCGAGGCGGACTACCTGCCCCCCGAGGTGGGCGAGGACCGCTGGTGGCTCAAGATCACCAACGAAGGGCTCTACCCGGCCACGGTCTCCGGCTTCGAGATCCAGTGGGGCGGCGCGGTGTTCACCTGCGAGGAGCTGCCCGTGACCGTGCTGGCGCAGAGCGAGGGTGTGGTCTACCTGCCGTCGCTGCCCGTGCTCGAGGTCGCCGGCGCCATCACCTCCCCCGACCCGGTCGCTCCGGGTGACGCGGCCGTGGAGCTGACCCTGCGGGTGGACAACGTGGGCGCGGTCGCCACCGCCGCCGCCCTCACTGGCACGCTGACCTCGACGGATCCCCACGTGTCCAACATCACCGGAGCGGGTATCGCCTTTGGCGCGGATCCCCTCGAGCCGGGGCAGGTGGTCCTCAACGACACACCCTTCACCTTCGACGTGGACGTCGCGCACGTGGACGACTCGGATCTGGCGCTGACGCTGGAGCTGACCGACGGCGTCGACACCTTCGAGCTGGACGTGGCCGTGCCGGTCCCCCACGCGCACGGTGTCCTGGAGCAGCTCGTCATCGACGACGAGGACGGCAACGACGACGGCGTGCTCGACCGGGGTGAGAACGTCATCGTCTCGGCCGTGCTCCTCAACGCCGGCGACCACGACATCGTCGACGACCTCACCGTGACCATCACCCCCTCGGCCAGCAGCGAGGTGACCCTGACGATCACCGACGGCACCGAGACCCTGGCGGGCGGCCTGTTCGCCGGTCAGAGCCAGCTGCTCGCCGACGCCTTCGAGCTGTCGGCCGACGACGGCTACATGGGTGATCTCGTCGTCCTCGACGCGGAGATCACCGACGGGACGGACACCTGGACCCAGACCTTCGAGATGGAGCTCTCGGCGCGGGCGTGGACCGCCATCACCGACGCCGACGACGCCATGGGCGACGCCAACGGGTACATGTTCGACATCGCCCAGATCTGGTACAAGACCGACGGCGAGGTGATGTGGATCAAGACGGACTCCCATACCCCGTTCGACGAGACGACGCTCTGGCTGACCTACGCGTTCTACGACGTGCCCAACTGGTGGCGGCTGGAGTTCCACCACGCCTTCGGTGGGTTCCGGGTCATGGATGACTGGTTCGACGGCTGGTTCGGCGGCAACGAGGTGACACCCACGCTGCCGATCCTGTACCGGACCGAGCAAGAGGGCGGCACCTACTCGCTGCTGTTCCGGTTCCTGCTGGAGGACCTGGACGTGGACGGCCACTCCTTGCGGCTGGGCATGCACGCCGGGTCCTGTCCGTTCGTCTACTACTGCGACACGGCCGAGGACGATTGGTTCTATCTGGATCTGAAGAACGCCCAGTACGGCCAGCAGGACGATCTGCTCTACATCTTCGCCTGGTGAGATCCCCGCGCTCGTCGCTGTCGCACGGAAAGCCTGGAACATGCCTGGAAACGTCCACCTGAACCTGCAACACGAGATCGCCACGGCGGTCCTGGATCACCCCGAGCGCCGCAACGCCCTGACCGAGGAGATGCTGGTCGCCCTCGCCGAGGGAATCCCGCGCCTCGAAGCGGAGGGTGCCCGGGTGCTGGTCCTTCGCGGCGAGGGGCGGGCGTTCTGCGGCGGCTACGACTTCACGCGCCTCGCCAGCTGCGGCGACGGCGCCGGGTACGCGGAGGGCGAGCATCCCCTGATGCGGGCGCTGGACGCCGTCGAGGCCTTCGGCGGCGTCACGGTGGCCGCCATCAACGGTCACGTGGTGGGCGGCGGGTGCCTGCTGGCCATGAGCTGCGACCTGCGCCACGCGGTGGAGGGCGCCAAGTGGTCCATCCCCGCGGCCAGGCTGGGGGTGGTCTATCCGGAGCGTGGCGTCCGGCGCCTCGTGGCGTTGATCGGCCTCGGGCGCGCCATGGAGGTGCTGCTGATGGGTGAGCCCCTGGAGGCCCGGGAGGCTCTCCGGTGGGGCCTGTACAACACCGTGACCTCGGTCGAGGGATTCGATCTCGAGCTCGCGCCACGGCTCGAGGCGCTGAGCCTGCGAGCGCCGCTGGCCGTCCGGGGGATCCACGAGATCGTCCAGCGTGCGGTCCTGCCCGGGCTGGACGACGCCACACGCGAGCTCGTCGATGGCCTGACCGAGGCCGCCCTGGGGAGCGACGACGTGGCCGAGGGCCTGGCCGCCCTGGCCCAGAAGCGGTCGCCGGAGTTCGTGGGTCGATGAAACTCCGCGGACCCCTGCTCACCCCCGGTCCGGACGGGCTCCGGGCCATCGCCGACGCCGTGGTCACGTTCGCGGCTCAGACCCTGGTCGAGGTGCGCCCGGCCGCGCGCGGCGATCGCGCGGACCTGGATCTGCGCGGCCGCGGCTTGATGATCCCCGGCCTGGTCGACGCCCACGTCCACTTTCCCCAGTACCCGGTCCGGGGGATCTTCGGCGGCGAACTGCTGCCGTGGCTCCGCGAGCACATCTGGCCCGAGGAATGCCGCTACGCCGAGCCCGCCCACGCGGCGCAGGAGGCCCCGGTCTTCCTCGACGCGCTGCTGCGAGCCGGCACCACCACCGCGGCGGTCTACGGCAGCCCCCACGCCCACAGCGTCGAGCCCCTGCTGGCCGCGAGCCCCGGGCCCACGGTGCTGGCAGGGCCCGCGTGGATGGACCAGCAGGGCCCCGAAGCGCTGATGACGTCACCCGGCCGCGCCGAGGAGGCGATGGATCACCTCGCCGGCAGGTTCGGCCGCGGCCTGGTGGTCACGCCCCGGTTCGCCGTCTCCTGCAGCGGTGAGTTGCTGGCGGCCTGCGGTCGCGCGGCCGCGCGCCACGGGCTCCACGTCCAGACCCACCTCTCGGAGAACCCCGACGAGATCGATCTGGTGGCGCGGCTCTTCCCCGATTCGGCCGACTACCTCGACGTGTACGACCGGGCCGGGCTGCTGGGGGACCGCACGCTGCTCGCCCACGCGGTCCACTGCTCCGGCGACGCCTTCGCGCGCATCGCCGCCGCCGGCGCGACCGTGGTCCACTGCCCCACGAGCAACGTGGCCCTGCACAGCGGCCGGATGCCCCTGGAGCGGGTGATCGCCGCGGCTGCCCCGGTGTGCCTGGGGAGCGACGTGGGCGGCGGCCCCGACCTGTGCATGCTCGACGTGCTGCGCTGTCTGGTCCAGCAGCACGAGGGGATCTGCGAGGTGGGGCCGGAGACGAGCCTCCCCCTGGCCACGCGGGCAGGCGCCCTGGCGCTGGGATTCGCGGATCGAGGCTGGCTCGTCGAGGGGGCGCGCGCCGACATCGCCGTGCTGAGGCGCCGCGGCCGCGCGCGCGATCCAGTGGGCGTCTACGACGAGGCGGTGAGGGCGCACGAGACCGGGGCCGAGGACTCCATCCTGGCCACGGTGTGCGGGGGCGAGGTGCTCGACCTCACTTCTTCGGGATGCCGATCCTGAACGAGAGCTCCAGCGTGACCGAGTAGAGATCCTGTCGCGTGGAGTAGACCTTCGCGTCGAGGGGTTCGCCCTTGGACGAGACGCCGCCGTCCACCTCGTCGCCGACCGGTTCGGGGAAGCGGAGGTTGGACGTCTGCCAGCGGAAGTGGATGGTGGGGGAGAACGCCGTGGTCCCCTTGCCCAGGGCGAGCAGGACGCCGAGGTGGCCACCGGCGAACCCGGCGGCGCCCAGGTCCAGCGGGTCCGGCATCCGCAGCACGCGCCCGGACGGGGCCACCACCTCCTCGAGCTCGGGGGTCAGGGTGTTGGCCGCCACGCCCCCCTCGCCGCCGAAGCGCAGGGCCGCCACGCGGTTGAGCTCCACGGTGAAATCGAACCAGGTGGCGAATCCGGGGCGTGTCCAGCCGTAGGTGCCCGCGGGGATCAGGCCGACGCTCTCGAGGTTCATGGCCCCGGCGAGGGGGCTGAGGCGCTCGTGACGGACGTGGAGTCCGGGCATGATCTGCGCCCGCACGCCGCGGGCGCCGCTCGATACGGGTTTCTGTACGCGCAGCACCGGGCCGGCCAGCATCGTCCACAGCGGGCCCACCTGGGTGGGCAGGAGGCCGTCCTTGGCCACGCCCAGCTCGCTGCGGGTGGTCACGCCGGCGCCGAAGCGTGCCCCGAGCCCGAGGACGGACACGGGGTAGACGGCCACCGCTGCCTCGAGGCCGGCGGGTTGCCCCATCACCCCGTTCTTCCACAGGGGGAACTCCTGGCCCAGGCAGCCGCCGTCCAGGGGGGCGAAGGCCTCCCCCTCCACCGGCACGTCGGTGCACACCTGGCGCTGGATCACCAGGCCGACGCTGTAGCCGACGCTGGCCTCGATCACGTGCGAGTCGCGCAGCCAGCGCGCGGCCGGGCCGTCGCCGAGCTGCCGCTTGCGGCCCAGACGCCGCAGGCGCACCTTGGCCTGTCGCACCAGATCGGCGTAGCCGCCCTCCTCCTCCTGGGTCTCGATGAACGCCTCGAGATCCTCGTGGGCGTTCTCGGGCCGGCCCAGGCACTGGGCGAGGACGCCGCGCCAGAACAGCAGGTAGGGCACGCTCGTGTCCTGGTACACCTGGTCGACCTGTGACCAGGTCTCGGCGACGCGCATCGTCGAGTCGGCGGCGAGGGTGACGTCGAGGCTGTAGGCGTCGCCACAGTAGGTCTGGTTGACCTCGTTGGCCCGCGCCGCCGCATCTGCGGCGGGCTCGAGCGCCCCGGCGCGGCAGGGCGACGCCAGGACCAGGGCGGTCGCGAGGAATGTACATCGTCGCAGCATCTTCAGCATCCGTCGTTCATCGCTCCTCAAGTAGTTCGGTCACGTCGGCCACGTACACGTGGTTGCGCACCCCCTCGCCGTCCCCCACGGCGACCACGGCCAGCAGCGTCCGGGAGATGCCGGCGTCCAGCCAGCTCCCCACGCTCACCTCCAGCGCGCCGGACAGCGCCAGCGGGATGTCCACGATCTGCCCGGTCGCGATGTCCACCGCCCGGACGGGATTGCCTGCGGCGGCGTCCTCGGCGACGAAGACCACGTACCGACCGCGCGGCGACCAGGCCGGCGGCGCCGGGCGGCCGGGCTCCACGTAGACGCCGTCCACCTTGCGATGGATCCGGCCCGCTGCGTCCACCACCAGCAAGGTGTGACCCCCACCGGCGGCGCGCACGTAGACCGCGGCGAGTCCCAGGGTGGAGAACGGACAGCACGAGGGCACGAGGATCTCCTCGGCCGTCGAGTAGAGGATGCGCCGCTCCACCACCGTCGCTCCGTCGAGGCGGGCGGTCCACAGCTGTGTCTCGTCCCGGTCGGTGGCGGCCCACAAGAGGCGGGCGCCGTCCGAGAACCAGCACGGGCTGTGCTCCACCACGGCGGGGCTGGAGGTGATGGAGGAGACGGTCTCCCAGTCCCTGGGGCGCGCCAGGACGAGCTCCGTGCCGTCGTCGTCGGTGACGGCCACGGCCAGGTCGTCGCCCGCCGGTGAGACCGCGGGGTCCTCCACCGAGTCCACGTCCCAGGGCACCTTGTGGGGGGCCACGTCGAAGTAGTAGAGCTGGGGACGGGAGTCGAGGGTGCGGGTGAAGAAGAAGCCCCGCTCGTCCACCCACGCCACCGACCGATCGGCCCACTGGTCCGAGAGCAGGAAGCTCCCCGGGGTACCCGCCGAGACCAGCGGCACGTCCTGGACCTCCCACACGGCAGAGGAGCGCGTCGCGACCCGCAGGTAGATGCGGCGGCTCCGGTCGTTGACCTCGTAGGTGAGGGTGGGCGCCTCGGCGTCCGGGGGCGCCCACACCGGGCTCTGGGCCTGCATGGCCTCCTCGCCGGTGCGACTCACGAGGCTGACCGCGATCGGTGCGGCGGCCGCGGTGCCCGCGACGACCCCCGCGGCGAGGGCGGCGACGGTGAGGACGATTCGGCTCATGGCGCTCCCTGGGCGGCATCGGTCGCCACCTTCAGCGTGTACTGGGAACCGGGCGGAAGTCTCAGGTCCAGGGCCCCCTGGACGTAGTCCCCGGGCACGATCCACAGGGTGCGCGGCAGGGTCTCTGGCCGGGCGTCGCGGACCGCGGCGGCGAGCTCGTCGAGGCACAGCGCCGTGGCCTCGTCGGTGACCAGCCCCGCGTGCACGAGGGTGGGATCCGAGGGCATCGTGGCGGTGGGGAACAGGTCCACGGCCACCCAGCGGGAGCGGAAGCTCACCGTGGCCGCGGCCACCTCGGGACGCTGGCCCTCCGTGGCCACGACCGCCGCTCGCTGCAGGGCGTCGAATGCGGCGTTGAGCCGGCCCAGCCGTTGCTCGATCTCGGCCACGGCCAGGTGCACCGTCGGGGACTGCTGGCCCGCGGGACACGCGAGCAGGTCGTCGGCGTAGGCCCGAGCGGCGTCCAGCCTCCCCGCGTCGAGGCGATCCTGGATCGTCACCAGGTCTGCCTGCACGTCGCGGTTGCAGTCGCCGTGGGGCGCCTCCTCGCCCTGCGGAGGGGTCGCGGCGATCGCGGCGAGCGCGGCCAGCACCAGGGGGAGCGGATTCACGCGGCTCCCTCCTGCACGCGCCCGCCGCGCAGGGTCAGCAGTCGATCGCTGACCCGCTCCAGCGTCGGCGCGTCGTGGGTGACCACGAGCAGGCCGCTGCCCTGGTGGGCCAGGTCGCGAAGCCGCGCTGCCAGGGCCATGCGCCGCGGCGGATCGAGGCCGGCGTCGGGCTCGTCGGCGAACAGGAACGCGGGCCGGCAGAGCAGGACCCTGGCCAGGCCCACGCGCCGGGCCTCGCCGCCACTGAGCTCGGTGGGCCTGGACTCCAGGACCTCCTCGAGGGCCAGCTCCTCGACCAGGCCGGACCAGTCGCGAGCGGTGGGGTTGTCCTGGCCGACCACGAAGCGCAGGGTCTCCTCCAGATGCTGTCGCACGGTCAGAAACGGCGTCAGCATCGCGTAGGGCGCCTGGAGCAGGACCTGGAATCGTCTCCGCCGGGGGCGCAGCCTGCTCTCGGGCCAGGACGTGACGTCGTCACCCTCCCAGAATACCGCCCCTCCCCGTGGTCGGATCAAGCGGAGCAGGCACATGCCCAGGGTGGTCTTGCCCACCCCGCTGGGGCCGGCGAGGCCCACGACCTCGCCCGGGGCCACGGCGAGCGACGCACCCTCGAGCACCCGTTTGGAGTGCGAGGCGCCGAACGCGCGGTGGCGCTCGTGCACGGACCAGGACGCGTCGCGCAGCTCGACGATCACGGTGACGCCCCCCAGCCGGTCCAGCGCCAGGCGTCGACGAGCTCCCGCGCCGCCGTGGTCTCGGGATCGACGCGCAGGTCGCCCTCGCCGAACGCGAGGCGCTCGACGATCCGGGCGCCGGCGAGCACGCAGCCGACCGCGGTGAGGCGGGCGGCGTCCCCGACCTCGTGGGTGACCATGAGCAACCCGAAGCCGTGGTTGCGGCGGGCGTCGCGCAGGCGCTCTATGGCCCTGTCCCGCCGCTCGGTGTCCAGGCCGGTGGTGGGCTCGTCCACCACCAGGACGTCCGGCGCCCCGGCCAGGGCGAGGGCCAGCAGGACCCGCCGCGCCATGCCGCCGGACAGGGCCAGGGGTCTGCGCGTCCACACCCGCATCGGATCGGCGAAGCCCACCTCCGCCAGCAGCGCGAGCTCGGCGTCGCGATCGGGCTCGAGGCCCGCGCGCCTGCGGGCCCGCGCGAAGTGCGTGTGGATGGTCTGCGCCGGGTTGAGGTTGCGCACCCCTCCCTGGGGTACGTACGCGATGCTGCGGCCCCACCGCGACGCCAGCTGGGGGACCGCGGGCGGGTCTCCCACCCGATCCCGCGCGAGGTCTGCGCGGTGTGTCCCCTCTTCGTCGGTCCAGGCGAGGGTCCCCTCGACGAGGCAACCGGCGGGCGCCAGGCCGATGAGGAGGCGCGAGAGCACGGTCTTGCCCTCCCCGGAGCGTCCCAGTAGGCTGCACGTCTCGCCGCGGAGCAGGCGCAGGTCGACCCCGTCGAGGATCCAGCGCACCGAGCCGCCCCGGCGCGGAAAGCCCAGCTTGACGCCCTGCAGCTCGAGGGATTGCAGTCGGCTCATGCGCGATCCCCCGCGTCGGTGCGCCAGTTCCGCGAGAGGCGCACCATGCCGCCGATCAGGAGCGCCACGACCGCGATCAGCGCGGCGGCCTGGAAGGCCTCCACGTGGGCCTCGCAAGGGGGCGGCTGGCCCCAGCAGACGCGGCTCCCCGGGTGGGGAATGCGTCCCATGAGCTGCCGCAGCTCCACCCCCCAGGAGGTGGCGAGCCCGGGCAGGATCGCGCTGCCGCCGAACACGTAGGCCACGGCGATCTCGGTGAGGGCGACCTGGGCGAACAGGTAGGTCGCGTGGGCGGCCAGGGTGGGGCGGAGGTGGCCCAGGGCGAGGTGGCGCAGGACGACGCGTCGCCGGGGCACCCCGTGGGCGCGCGCACCCAGCAGGACCTGTTCGCGCTCCAGGACCTCGAGGCGCACCGCGGCCTCGTCGAGGGCGACCGGGAGGTAGAGGGCGAGCAGGACGCCGCACAGGACCCAGACGTTGGGTTCGGGCAGGGCCATCATCGCCAGCAGGACGACCAGAAAGCGCGGCAGCGTGCCCACCCAGCGCGACGCAGCCCGCGCCAGCCCGTGCACGGAGGGCCCCCGGGCCAGGGTCAGCGCCGCGTAGGCCACGATGGCCGCCGCGAGCAGCAGCGCGACGATGGCCGCGGGCAGGGTGAAGCGCTCGGCGCCGCTGATCACGACCCAGGCGAAGTCCCGGCCGCGGCCGTCCACGCCCAGGGGATGCTGCAAGCTGGGCCAGGCTGCGCCGGTGGTGATCCGATCGGGATCCGGCAGCAGCCAGCTCACGGCCTGGAACAACCCCAGCGCGATCAGCGGCCACAGCCGCAGGCTTCCCCCCAGACCCAGGCGCAGCGTGGACGTCACGGTGTGCCCTCCGTGCTTCCGGCCCTCGCCGCGGAGGCGAGGAGGTCCGCCAGCGCCACGGGCACGGCGAACAGGGTCAGCACGCCGGCGAAGAGCAGGGCGTCGGTACCGGCGCGGTCGGTGACGATGTCCGTGAAGGTCTCGCCCAGGCCGTTGATCCCCAGCGCGGGCTCCACCACCACCAGCCCGCCCAGGAACAGCAGCGCCGCGCCCCGGAACCGCGCGCCGATCACGGGCACGAGGTTGGGCAGCAGCGTGGCCAGCAGGCCCTCTCCGCGCAGCCGCGAGGCCAGGACGAAGGGGCGTCGGGCGGCGCGGCGGGTCTCGTCGCGGGTGTCCCGCATCACGCCGCTGAGCACGGCGTCCCCCAGCGCCAGGGCCAGGCCTGCCCAGAGCACCATGGCCCCGTCGGACTCCCAGTAGCTCCCTCGCGGCGCGAGGCGCACCACGATCACGAACGCGATCATCGCCACGAAGGGCAGCGGAGCCCCCTCCACCAGGCACCCGAGGAGGGCCAGCGGCGGGCGGGACCACCGGCGCCGCCGCGGCCTCGATCGACCCAGCAGGATGCCCAGCGCCGCGGCGCCGGCGGTCAGCGACAGCGCCACGGCGAGGATCCCCAGGCTGGGCAGGCAGCGGTCGAGCAGCAGCCGGGTCAGCGAGCGGTCGGCGGCGTCGCGGCTTCGCCCGGGGTGGCCCACGACCAGCCCGCCCGCGAACCGCAGGTAGAACACGGTGAGCTCTCCGATGCCCGGCTCGGCCGCCTCGCCCGCCGAGGGGACGGCGGGTACGTACCCCTCACCGGCGACGAACTCGTACCGATCCAGGTGGAACTCGGGCGCCAGCGCGCCCACGGTCACGAAGGCGGCCAGGGGCAGCACGACCGCCAGCAGGAGCGCCCGGCCGACAGCACGGCCGAGGCCGGCCGTCCAGCGCCGCTGCCGGGGGGCCGGGCTCATGGGGCAGCTGCGGTTCCCCGCCAGCGCCAGTCGTCGATGGTCGTGTAGTAGTAGAACGTGGCGGGCCGCACACCCTTGAGCAGGTCGCGCCGGACCACGGAGTTGACGCGCAACGACCACAAGAAGAGGTACGGGCGATCGTCGTGCAGCCGCTGGTGCAGGCTGCGCATGATCGCCTCGCGCTCGGGACCGGAGGACTCCCGGTAGAACGCCTGGACCGCCTCCTCCACCTGGGGCTGGGAGTAGCCCATCAGGTTGACGGTCCTGCCGCCGTCGCGATCCTCGACGAACAGGTCCAGGGCGCCGGCCTCGCGGTCCACGTTCCAGCGCCCGAGGATGAGGTCGAACTGCTCGGTGCCCCGCCCCGACTCCACCACGTCGCGCCAGTCCGACGGCCGGATGGTGCGCACCTTGATGCGCATGCCGGCGTTGTCCCAGGCGTCGGACAGGCCGTAGACCACGTCGTAGTAGTCGTCGACGATGTCGCTCTGGACCCCCAGCACCAGCGACAGGTGCTGCCCGCCGCGGGTCCACATCCCGCCCTCGAGGCGGAAGCCGGCCTGCTCGAGCAGCTTTGTTGCGGCCGCCGAGTCCTCCCGGGTGGGCTGGGTGTCCGGAGCGCACCAGGCCGAGCCAGGCATGAACGGGCCGGAGATGCCCGTCGCGGAGGTCCCGCCGAACTTCTCCATCAGCTGAGCCCGCGGGACCAGCAGGTCCAGCGCCTGGCGCACACGGGTATCCGAGAGGACCGAGTCGGTGGTGTCCACCGCCACGTACCACCACTGGTTGAGCTCGTAGGGCACGACGCTGAACGTCTCGGTCTGGTTGGCGAACTCGGGCAACACCGCCGGCGGCGGGGACACCCAGAGGTCGGCCTTGCGGCCGAGCATCAGCTCCTTCTGGCGCGCGCTGTCCTGGTCGTACAGCAACCTCAGCGCCCCCACGACCCCCTCGCGCTGCTGCTGCCGGTGGGGGTTCCGGCGCAGGTGGATGTCGTCGAACGACTCGATGGTCTGCTCTGCCCAGAACGGGCCGGTCCCCACCGGGTTGCGCCGGGCCGCGTACACGTCGGGCTGGCCGCTGCCGTCGGGATCGAAGGACTTGTGCGAATACAGGGCCGTGGTGCGCAGGTACTGCTCGGGCTCCTCGTCGGGCATCGTCACCGAGAACACGATCTCGCCGATGCGGTCGGTGATCTGGCGAGCGTCCCCGAACACGAGCCCGAACCAGCTACAGGCGTCGGGTGCCACGGGACAGGAGCGATACACGTCGTTGATGGAGAACGCCACGTCGGAGAAGGTCGCGGGCTCCCCGTTGGCGAACCGCAGGTCCTCCTTCACCTCGAGCTGGAGGCGCGGAGGCCGCGGGGTGCCCGAGCCCTGGAAGACCTGCGTCTCCAGGTAGCCGCTCTCCGAGCGCACGTAGAGCCGGTCGAAGAGGAGCTCGGCCAGGCGCTGCTCGCTCATGGAGCGGGCGAGGAAGGGGTAGGGGGACTGGGGCTCCTCCTCCTCGAGGATCACCATCTCCGTCTGGGTCGGGGTCTGGGCCGAGGCCACGACGAGCGCCGCCGTGGTGGCCGTTGCGGCGGCCAGCAGGGCGATTCGGTTCGTGACGGAGCCGCTGAGCTTGCCGATCAACGCATGACTCCCACGCTGTCCGCGCCAGGCATGGCGTCCACGCGCGCCACGGTGCGGGCCAGGTCCGCCAGCGCGCCCCAGCCAGGCTCGGCGCCCAGCGCGTCCAGGGTCTGGACCACGGGGCGGTGACGGCCGGCTCTGAAGCGTGCCAGTGCCAACGAGCATAGCATCTCGGGGTCGTTGGCGCCTCGCGCCACGGTCGTCCAGTCGGCCCCGGCAGCGGTCTCCAGGGCCCACAGCGCGGTGGCGTTGTCCCCGGCGGCCGCGGCGTCCAGGCCCACGCGCCGGTAGACCGCCCGGCGCGCCATCTCCCGCACCGACGGCAGGGCCTCCATCGGCAGGAGCCCGGCGGGAACCGCCTCGGCCTCGATGGCCCGGATGTAGCGGTCGAGGTAGGCCTCGACGGCGCCGTCGAGATCGGAGATGGGACTCTCCCCGCCCGGCTCGAAGGCCGGCGGCGCGTCGCCCGCGTCGGCGCCACAGCGCTGGGCGTGGGACAGGGGGCTGTCGCCCACCAGCAGGGGAAGGGCAGCGCTCCGGGCGGTGTCGCAGGGCGGCGTGGCGACGCCGGCGAGCGCCTCGAGATCCCGCGCCGCGGCGATCAGGTCGCCGGGCAAGACGAAGGCGAACTCCACCTCCTGGGCCCGCGAACGGTACACGGTCGAGAAGGCGCGTTCGGGGGCGCGGCCCGCGGCGTACCCGCCGTGGGGGAGCTCGCGCGCCAGCAGTGCGTCCTCGTCGAGGAGCGCCGCCGGAGGTGCGGGCCAGCCCTGCATCGAGTCGTCGCCGAACCGCTCCCAGTGGGCCCATGCCGCGCGGGCACCCTCCAGATCACCGGCCCACAGGCACCCCTCGACGCCGAAGAGATATCCCTGGGCGACCTCTGCGCCGTAGGAAGAGGGACTCCGGCCGAGCTGGCACAGGGCCTCGGCGTCCAACCGGGCCAGGGCGCGCCAGGCCGCCGCCGAGGTCCTGCGGGCGCGCGACAGGCTCAGGTGGGTCGAGGACGCGTCCCCCGCGAGGGCAGCCTCCAGCGCCCAGGCGTCGGGCCACGGGGCGGCCGTCGAACGAGACGGCGGGATCAGCCACAGGGCCGACACCGCGTCGAGGGGGGCGAGGTGCTCGGCGAGGTGTGGATCGGACAGGACCTGGCAGGGCCAGGTGTCCTGCCAGCTCAGGGTCGGCGGTGCCTCCTCGGTGGGGGTGGGCCGCGGGCAGCCCTGCAGGACGCACAGAGCCAGGGCGCCGATCAGGCCGCAGCGGGCGCCGGACACGCTCACTCCACCTGGTCGAGCAGTCCGCGGGCCTCGGTGGCGTCCTTGCCCTCGTGCTCGAGCCGGTCGGTCCAGATCCGGCACCAGCGCTCGTGGTCCGGGGAGATCTGCCCCTGCATGTGCAGCTGGACGCCGGAACGGCAGGCGAACTCGGCGACGAAGGTGCGGTCGCTGGCGCTGACGGCGTAGCCCTTGTCCAGGTTGGACCAGACGCAGTTGGCGCGGCTGATGACGGTGCTGTAGCGGCCCTGGTTGTAGGCGGGCGTGATGCCGGCGAAGTTGAGGTTCGGGGAGTTGCGCAGCTCGCTGTAGGACAGGGAGCGCTCCACCGCCTGCTGCCAGCTGCCGTCCCGCGCGTTGACCAGGCCGATGGTCGCCTCCTGGATCGCGGTGAAGTCGTCGATCTCCAGGGGCTCGTGGATCAGCGCCACGTCGCGCATGCAGCCCATCTCGCCGTCGGTGAACGGCTGGCCGCGCTGGGCCACGCGGCGGACGTCGTGGCCCTGGCACGACGAGGGCCAGCTCGTGGCGACCAGGTCCGGGGGAGGCGGCGGTGTGGTGGCCTCGACCGCGTCGTCGTCACCCGTATCCGGCGCGACGTACCCCGGGGTCGGCAGCTCCGTGCGCCCGTGCTCGGTGATGGGCTCGACCACGTGGATGTGCTCGGTGATCTCGGTGCCCTGGTTCGTGGCGGTGTCGGCGACGGCGTCGCAGTCCACGGCGTCGCCGCAGTCGCCCGTCGTGAGCCAGGAGTCGTCCGCGGGCGGGGTGACCCCGAGGTTCTGGGCCGTCCGGCCGACGGCCTCTGCGCAGTCGACGCCGTCGGCGCCCGTCCCCCAGCAATCCCGCGCGTCGGCCGCCGAGGGATCCCCGGCGCCTCCGCACGACGCCTGGACGAGGGCCACCAGCGCGGCCAGCACCGCGGCCCAACGCCCGGTCCATGGTTGGCTGATCACGATCCCGTTCTCGGTCCCTGGGTGGGCAGCCGCTCGAGCATGTCCAGACGGATCTGGTCGGGGACGCGGTCATCCTCCACCGCCGTCTTGCGCAGCTCGATGGTGACCAGGTTCTCCCCCTTCTTCAGCTTCGCCTCCACCGTGGCCATCTCGTGGCCCGGGGCCCAGGCGACGAACGTCAGGCTCTCGTTGGGCTCGAAGGCCACGGCGTAGCCGTTGCCGGTCTTGCCGAAGCCGTTGAACCGCGCCTGCTCCCCCTCGCCGCCGATGAGGGTCTCGAAGTCGTCCCGGTGGGGGTCCACCCAGACCGCGGCGGTCAGCGCGTTGCCCGATCCCTTCTCCGAGACGTCGAACACGACCCAGATCGAATCGGTCGCGCCGGAGGTGTCCGGGTTCGTCTTCTTGGGGCAGCCCGCCACACACAGAGCGAGGATCGTCGCCAGCAGGGATGCGCGTGCCCAGGACCGTGTCATCGCTTCGCTTCCTCGAATCGCTGGCAGTCGACGGCCGTGCGCGCCAGGGGGCGTCCCCGCGCGTCCAGCGCCCCCTGCAGCGTGGCGTCCAGTCGCCCGGAGCCCTCGTCCGCCCAGCGCCGCAGGGCGACGAGCCCTGGACAGGCGAGATCCTGCCCTGGGGCCAGCCCCGCCTCCAGCGCCTCGAGGGCCGCTGCTGCGTGGCCGTCGTCCAGCAGTACCACGGAGCGTACCAGGGAGCGCTCCCCATCGGAAGACCACGCGGGCACCCGCGTGCGGTCACACGCCGTGGTGGGGGCGCCCTCCATGCCGACGCAGGCCTGCAGGAGCGCGGCGCGCGCCGCCACGAGGACCGGCTCGCAACCCCCGCCGGCGCAGTCCAGGGCCTGGCCATAGGCCGCGGCCGCGTCTTCGTACCTTGTGGGATCGGCGCGATCCAGTCCCCCCAGCAGCAGCAGTGCCCGCGAGCGCAGGGGGTCGGGGAGGGTGGTCACGTCGCCGAGCAGGCCCCTCGCCTCGTCCGGCCGTCCGGCGAGGGCGGCGTCCGCGGCCAGCACCAGCCGCGCCTCGTCGCGGTCCGGAACGAGGGCTGCGCGGGCTGCGACGGCAGCGGCGGTGGTCCAGTCGCCCGCCTCGACGGCGGCCGCGTGGCGATCCAGATCCGCCGCAGAGAAGCGCGGGCGCCCGATGAACATGCCCGCGGCGACCGCGAGGCCGACGGCGGCCAGGACCAGACACCCGACGCCTGCCATGAGGCCCAGGGGCCGCCTGCGGCGGGTCAGCGTGCTGGGGTCCACCACCTCGTGGCCGACCACGGTGGGCACCTGCTTCGGGGCCGCAGCAGCGACCTTGGTGGCCGCGCGCGTGTCCACGTCCACGGGGAGGCGGACGGAGCCGGAGGGGACGGGCCGCGCACCCGAATCGTAGGAACCGTAGTGCGGGACCAGGGAGCGCCGCGCGGCGTTCAGCTCCCGCTCGCGGGAGTCGGGGAACAGGATCGGGCCGAAGAACGCCACTCCGAAGTGGTGCAGGTCCCGCGCGACGGTCTCGAGATCGCGCGCGTCGACGGGATCGCCCTCCTTCACGTCCGTCGGCGCTGTCCATCGCCACTCGTCGGCCTCGTCGGGCGTCACCAGCCCCTGGGTCGGCGCCAGCTGCAGGTAGCGGACGAACTCCACCAGGTCCAGCGGGGTGTCCTTGCGCAGCTGGGCGAGCTCGTCGCGGAACTCGGCCGCCGACGAGAGCCGGGCGCGGGGATCGCGGTGCAGGCCGCGGCGCAACAGCCGGCCCAGCTCGGGATCCCGATCCTGGATCGGTTGCACGAAGGGGGTCAGATCCATCTGCGTCAGCCGGTCGATCACGCCGGCGGTGGTGGGGGCGAGGAAGAGCCGCGCGTTGGTCAGCATCTCGTACAGCATCACCGACAGGGAGAACACGTCCGACGCCGTCGTCGCCTTGACCCCCTCCAGCTGCTCCGGCGCCATGTACAGCGGAGTGCCCTTGAGGGGGCCGCCCAGGCTGGTCTTGTAGAAGCGCATGGAGGAGCGGGCGATGCCGAAGTCCATGATCTTGACCACGCCGCGGTCCGAGATCATCACGTTGGCGGGCTTGAGGTCGCGGTGGACCAGGCCGATGGATCGTCCGTCGTCGCCGGCGAAGTTGTGGGCGTAGTGCAAGCCCTCGGCGACCTGCTCGGTGATGGCCAGCGCGACCGCGCGGGGTACGAATGCGCCGGTGCTCCGGCAGCGATGGAGGAGCTCCCACAGGGTCTTGCCCCGGACCAACTCCATGGCCACGTACCAGGCGTCGTCCGCCTGGTCGAGTTCGAACACCTCCACGACGTTGCGGTGGCGCAGCAGGGCGCCGATGCGGGCCTCGTTGACCAGGGCCCGGACATTCTCGCGGTCCGAGGTCAGCTCGCGCGAGACGCGCTTGATGGCCACGTCCTTGGCAAAGCCCATGGGACCCTGCAGCGTGGCACGGAACACCTCGGACATGCCGCCCTTGCCCAGGGGCTCGTGCAGGAGGTAGCGACCCAGCTGTTCGGGCATGGAGAGTTCCTCGGGACTGCGACCGCCACGAATACGGCTCGTGGGATTCTACCTTCGGGCCCCGGGGTGCGGCAATCGATGCGACCCGTGATTCCCGGGACGGATGCAGTTAACATCATTCGCCTCGTGGCACGATGTCGACCCACCTTCGGGGTGCGCCCCGCTCGTCTCTGCTGGCCGCTGGCCCTGATGGTCGCGGTGTGCGCGCTCGGCTGTGAGTCGCCGGAGGTCGGCGGCGACGACGACGACAGCTCCCTGCCCGCGCCCCGGATGGGCGTGCCGGAGGTGGTCGAACACCCCCACAACGTCCTGTCGTGCACCGTCCGCTGGACCACCACCGCGCCGGCGACGTCCCGCGTCGAGTTCGGGGAGGGCGCCGAGCTGCGGTACTTCGTCGAGGACGCCGAGCTGGTCGAGGAGCACGAGGTGCTGGTGATCGGGATGCGAGCCCTGCGGTCGCACCTGCTCGTGGCCGTGTCCGTGACCGAGGACGGCACCGAGCTGAGGTCCGACCCCATCGTCTTCCGGACCCAGCCGCTTCCGTTCGTGGCGGCCATGACCGACGTCACGGTCCACGATCCGGCCCGGGTCCAGCCGGGCTGGACCGCGCTGAACATGCACGTGGGTTCCGTGTTCGCGCCGTCCATCGCCGTGTTCGTCGACATGGACGGCGAGGTGGTCTGGTACCACCAGGCCTGCGCCGATGTCGGCTTCGGCGACATCGAGGTCACGCTGGTGGAGGGGCCCGGCGTCCTCGTGGGCGGCTCCCTCGCCCCCGGGTGCGCGCCCGTGGAGCTGGATCTGGCGGGGGAACCGCTGTGGAGCGGCCCGCCCCAACCCGAGGCGATGCTGGCCACCGACAGCATCCACCACACGCTGCAGAAGCTCCCCAACGGCCACTACCTGACGATGCGCTACGCGTTCGAGGACAGCCTGTTGCGCGACCTGATCGTCGAGCTGGACGAGGCCGGCGACGTGGCGTGGAGCTGGCGCGCCGACGAACACATCCCCGAGGCCCTCGAGGAGCACATCCACGGCAACATGGCCCAGTTGGATCTCGACGCCGAGGCGGCCTACTTCGCGTCCCACCAGCTACACACCCTGTACAAGATCGATCGACCCAGCGGTGAGATCCTCTGGGAGCTCGGTGAGGACGGGGACTTCGAGGTGGTCGGCGGCCACCCCGATCCCTGGTTCAAGTTCGCCCACGCCCCGGAGATCCTCCCGGACGGCCACCTGCTCGTGTACGACAACGGCGGCGGCAACAAGCGCACCTACACCCGGGTGATGGAGTACGCCATCGACGAGTCGGAGATGACCGTCGAGCCGGTGTGGGAGTACCCGGGGGAGCTCGTCGAGGACGACTGGTACACCGTGGCCTGGGGCGACGCCGACCGCCTGGACAACGGCAACACCCTGATCAACGCCGGCTCCCTGGTGAACTGGGACAGCGACTCGCGCATCTTCGAGGTGACGCCGGACGGGGACAAGGTGTGGGAGATGTTCCTGATGGGGTACGCCGACGGGACGGGCGCCGGCGCCTACATGGCGCAGCGGATCCCGATGCTGGTGGGCGAACTCTGACCGCTACAGGCGCTTCTTGAACTCCTCGACCAGCGGGACCGGTGTCGGATCGATCCCCGCGAGCAGCGCGCAGGTGTAGGCGCACCACTCACCGAAGGTCTGGGCGGCGAAGAGCTTGCGCAGGTCCGTGTCCCCCGGCATCGTCCACTGCCTCAGGTCCATGTGGTCCATGCCGCGCTCCGCGAACACCTCGCGCATCACCTCGAAGCGCTGCTGGACGCGGGGGTGGCTGGCGGGATCGTGGAGATAGAGCAGGGCGAACCGGCCGTGGGCAGCGGAGAAGCCGATGGTCTCGTTGTGGTTGGCCTCGGGCAGGGCGTTGAAGAACGCCGGCCGCTTCGCGTGCTCGTTGAGCTTGATCTTGGTGATGCGGGCCAGCGACGCCAGGTGCCGCTCGTCGGTGTAGATCACGGGGAGGCGATCGCCGAGCCAGCGCGCCACGTCCTCGGCGTCGTCGCGCACCTGCAGGCTGCGCAGGAACGGGGGCAGGGCCGCCAGATCGGCCTCGGGAGCCTCGAGCACGCCGGCCCCGGCGAGGATGCGCGCGAGGTAGGTCACCACGTAGCTCGTCGCGCAGCGCGGCTGGAACCCGTCGCCCTCGCGATGGGCGGGGATGCGCACCAGGGGCAGGCCTCGCTCCGCGGCGATCTCGGTCAGGCGGCCGCCCGCGGTGAGGACCACGCCGGTGGCGCCCGCGTCGAGCAACGCCTCCAGGCAGGCCGTCGTCTCCTCGGTGTTGCCCGAGAACGAGCTGCCGATCACGAGGGTGCCCTCGGCGGGTGCCGCGCTCGCGTAGGTGCGGCACACGGTGACCGGGGCGCGGAAGCGGCCCTCGAACCCACCGAGGAGCACGTCCACGGGCAACGCGGAGCCGCCCATCCCGGCGACGACCACACGATCGAAGTGGCCCGCCGGGATCTCGGGGAAGGTGTCGTCGGCCAGCGCGTACTCGATCTGGCCGGGCATCCGCTCGATGACACCGGCCATGCCGTAGTGGTCGTGGGACCGGGCGAGGTCACGAAGTTCACGGTCCATGGTGCTGTCTGCCTTTGCTGTGCTGGGTTGTCCGCCCGCGGTCGCACCGTCTCCGTCGACGGTGTGGGGGCGTCGATCCGTTCGTAGCCGATCTCGGGTGCCTTGTCGAGCGGGCCTTTCGGGTAACCTGTCGACGTGCGAGCCCTCGAAATCGGTTGTGCTGTGCTCCTGTGGTCGTGTCTGTGCGGCTGCGCGGACGATCCTGCGACCGCGTTCCTCGACGACGCCGCGTGCGGTGGAGAGGGGAGCGGTCCGTTCGGCGTCGCCGTGACCGCGGCGGTGCACTTCCGCAGCTTCGACTCCGGGACGCTGGACGAGTACGAGGTGGTCCGCGACGAGGTGGACTGGCTCGCCCACTGGGCCGAGACCCACGGGCTCGTCCTGGAGCTGGCGCTCAACGGCTACCAGGCCGAGGGCGCGCTGGCCGCGGGGGAGGAGGACCGGTACGGCGAGCTCGCCGCCGCGGGCCACGGCTTCGGTGTCCACCACCACCCCCGCGTGAGGGCGGGCGAGCTCACCTGGATCGAGCTGGATGCCGATCCCGCCGACGAGGACCTGCAGCAGGCCGTGGACGACCACCGCGAGTGGATCGGCCTGGCCCTCGACGGCCAGGGCGTGGCCTACCCCGGGGGCCACGTGCGCCTCACCGGCCGCAGCGGCTGGTGGTACGAGATGATGCTGGACGCGGGCTACGCGACGGAGACCCTGGACGCGTGGAGCCGTTCGGCGACGTCCGGGGTCGAACTCCAGCACTCGTTCGACGTGCTCCACCCGTTCCGCTGGCGGGTGGGGGGCGAGGAGGGGACCCTCGAGCACGACCCGGCCGTGCCGTTCGTCACCGTGCCGCAGCACCCCCAGGTGGGCAGCCTCGGCCTGGGCGAGCACCAGCGGTTCGACGGCTCGGTGGCCCACCTGCAGACCCTGTTCTTCCTGGCCTACCTGGAGTGGCGCGCCGCCGCGCTGGAGGGGGCCGACGGCCCCTGCTTCGCCACCGGCGTGACCGTCCACCCGGAGCTCGGCGCCGCCCACAACGAACGCCTCGAGAGCCTCGCGAACTTCCTGGTGGACACGTTCATCGAGCCCGCCGATGGGCTGGTCGGGCGCTCCATGTGTCCGTCGCGCCGCGACGAGATCGTCGACCAGGTCGAGGCCTGGGAGGGGCGAAATCCGGGCACCACGCCGTTCGAGTACGACCCCGGCGACGGCTACCCCTACCGGCTGTGCCAGCTCGCCGAGCTGTATGACACGCGCCTCCTCGCCGTCCACGACGACCACCTGGAGCGCGGCGTCCGGGTGCTGGAGCTGCAGTACATGGCGGATCCCGGCGAGGGGGATATCGAGGACCTCGTGCCCGGTGAGCGGGTCCTGCTGGCGTGGGCCGACGTGGCGATGGGGGAGGTCGAGGTGGACGTGAGCGAGTGGCTCGCAGGGGAGCTGCTGGCCGTGACCGGCTGCGACAGCGGCGAGGGGGTGGCCGTGGACGCTGCCGCCGTACCCGTGGGGGTGGCGCCTGCCGTGCTACTCGTCCGCTGACTCCTCGCGCGCGTTCTTGATTCCCATCAGCACCCGCTCCGGCGTCAGGGGCAGCTCGGTGAAGCGAACACCCGTGGCGTCGTACACGGCGTTGAGCAGGGCGGGGATGGTGGGCATGATGGCCCCCTCGCCGACCTCCTTGGCGCCGAACGGGCCGTTGGGCTCGAGGCTCTCCACCACGATGGTGCCGATGCTGGGCATGTCCAGGGAGGTGGGGATCTTGTACTCGGCGAGGTTGGCGTTGACCACCTGACCGCGCTCGCCGTACTTGATCTCCTCGTACAGCGCCTCGCCCAGGCCCATGCACACCGAGCCCTGCATCTGGCCTTCGACGGACGTGCGGTTGATGGCGAAGCCGCAGTCGTGGGCGTCGCTCATGGCCTCGACCTGGATCTTGCCGGTCTCCAGGTCCACGTCCACCTCCACGATCTGCGCGCTGCACCCATACGCCGGCGACGTGCCCACGGCCGCGCCCTTGTAGCTGCCTCCGAGGGGGGGCGGCCGGTACTGGCCGGTGCCCACGAGGCTGCCGAGCTCCAAAAACGCGATGCGAGACGCCTCGCGGAAGGTCAGGAACTCGCCGTCGGGGGGATCGTCGTAGCCGCGGTGCTCCTTCATGTACTCGGTGCGCAGGGCGCCGAAGTCACCGGGGCCACCGTCCACCTTGACCACGCCGTCGACCATCTCCACCGACTCCCGCTCGACGCCGAGCTTCGCGGCGATGACCCCGATGATCTGATCGCGCACGTCCTCGGCCGCCTCCTTGGTGGCGTGGCCGGTCATGAGCGTCTGGCGCGACGAGTACGCGCCGAGATCCACGGTCAGGGCCGTGTCGCCCGACTGGACCTGGACGTCGGTCAGCGGCACGCCGAGGACCTCGGCGGCGATCATCGCGAACGTGGTGTCCGAACCCTGGCCGATGTCCGCCGAGCCGGTGAGCAGGTGCACCTTGCCGCCCACGTCCGCCACCTTGACGATCACCGTGCAGTGGGGCGTGCGGGAGCGGTAGATCGGATAGCCGGCGCCCGAGACGAAGAACCCGCACGCCATGCCGATGCCCTTGCCCGGCGGCGTCTTGCCCTTCTTCTCGATCCAGCCGGACTGGTCGCGGACCCCCTCGACGCACTGGCGCATGCCCAGGCTGGACATGTTCAGCTCGTTACAGGTGATGTCGCCCGCCGCCATCATGTTCTTGAGGCGGAGCTCCACCGGATCCATGCCGATCTCCGCGGCGAGTGCGTCCAGCTGGGACTCGAACAGGGCTCGCGCGATCACGGCGCCGTGGCCGCGCTGGGCCCCACACGCGGGCTTGTTGGTCACCACGCGGAACCCCTCGTACCGCATGTTCGGCAGCTTGTAGGGGCCGCCGAGCAGGGAGCCGGCGTAGTACACCGAGGCGATGCCGAAGCTGGAGTAGGCGCCGCCGTCCATGACCAGGTCGTGGTCGAGGAACACCAGGGTCCCGTCCCGCTTGATGCCCGTGGTCATGCGGTGGAAGAACTGGTGGCGCGCCCGCGAATGCAGGAACACCTGCTCGCGGGTGAACACCGTCTTGACGGGCCGCCCCGTCTCCCGCGCCAGGGCGCAGGTGATCAGCTCCATGGTCGAGCAGGCGGCCTTGGGACCGAACCCGCCCCCCACCGCGGGCTTGATCACCCGGACCTGGCCGTTGCTCAGGCCCAGGACCATGGCGATGGTGCGCTGGGTGTAGTGGGGCACCTGGGTGGAGGACCACACGGTGAGGTCGCCGTCGAGGCCGAACCGCGCCAGCGTGGCCTGGGGCTCGAGGAACGCGCCGTCCTGCATCTTGGAGGTGAGGCTGCTCGTGCGGATCACGTCGGCCTCGCCGCGCGCCGCGTCCACGTCACCGAAGTGCTGGTGCACCTGGGCGCAGACGTTGTCGCGGTACTCGTCGTGGAGCTGGACGGTGCCCTCGTCCATGGCCGTGGGGCCGTCGAGCACCACCGGGAGCTCCTCGTACTCCACCTCGATCAGCGCCAGCGCCCGGAGCGCTGTCTCCATGTCGACGGCCGCCACGGCCGCCACCTCGTCGCCCACGTAGCGGACCCTGTCCACCGCGAGCATGGTCTCGTCGTAGCGCGCGGGGCTGACCCCGTACTTGACGGCGCCGACGTCCTCGGCCGTGATCACCGCGGCGACGCCCGGCAGGGCGCGCGCCTTCGACACGTCGAGGCGGGCGATGCGCGCGTGGGCCACGGGGCTGTGCAGGATCGCTCCGCGCAGCATGCCCGGGAGCTTCATGTCGTCGGTGTACAGCGCGCGGCCGGTCACCTTGTCCGCGGCGTCCACCTTGGGAGCGCGGCTGTTGAGGATGCTGTACTCACTCATGGTGGCCTCCCTTCACCGCCGGCGCCGCGTCCAGGACCGCCTCGACGATCTTCTGGTAGCCGGTGCAACGGCACAGGTTGCCCGAGATGCCCTGCCGGACCTGGGCCTCGGTGGGGCGTGGGTGCTCGTTCAGCACCGCGATGCCGCTGAGGACCATGCCGGGGGTGCAGAAGCCGCACTGGACCGCGCCGTGGTCGATGAACGACTGCTGCACGGGGTGCAGGGTCGGGCCGTCGGCGATCCCCTCGATGGTGGTGACCTCGTGGCCCACCGCCTGCACGGCCAGCACCAGGCACGAGTTCACCACCTCGCCGTCGAGCAGCACCGTGCAGGTGCCGCAGTCGCCGATGCCGCACCCCTGCTTGGTGCCCGTGAGCCCCAGATCTTCGCGCAGGGCCTCGAGCAGGGTCCTGTTGGGGGGGACGGCCACCTCGTGCCGCGCGCCGTTGACGGACAGTTCGATCAGTCGCTTACGCATGGGCGCCTCCCTTCCGGGCCCGATCGGCCGCCAGGGCGACGGCCCGGCGGACGAGGACCTCGACCATCTCGAGGCGGTACTCCGCGGTGCCCCGGTGGTCGTCGATGGGGCGCGCGTCGCCTCGCGCCGCCACGCCGGCGGTCTCGGCGAGGGCCGGCGTGTACGGATGACCCACCAGCGCGGCCTCGGCGTCGGGCGCGCGCAGGGGCCTCGGTCCCACCGCCCCCAGGGCGACGCGGGCCTCGGTCACCACGCCGCCCGGGGCGTCCAGCGCCACGAAGGCCGCGGCCCCCACCACGGAGATCTCCAGGGTCGCGCGGTTGATCTGCTTGAGGTATGCGCTGCCCGCGTGGGTCGGCAACGCCGGCAGCACCAGCGCCACGACGAGCTCGTCGCGCTGCAGCGCCGATCGGCCGGGCGCGACGATGAAGTCGTCCGCGGCGATCGCCCGCGTCCCCCTCGAGGACACCACCTCCAGCGCGCCGTCGAGGACCATGAACGGCGGGGCCGTGTCCGCGGCCGGGCGGGCGTGGCACAGGTTGCCGCCCACCGTGGCGCGGTTGCGCACCGTCGGTGCCCCCACCGCGGCCGCGCCCTCCGCGAGGGCGGTGAAACGTTCGTGGATGAGGTCCGAGGCGGCAGCCTCGTTCATGGTCGTGGTCGGCCCGACGGCGACACGTCCGTCGTCGCGGATGCTCACGCCCTTCAGGTTTGGCAGCCGTCCCAGCGAGATCAGCACGGACGCCGCGTCCTCGCCTGCCCAGGGGTGGGGCGCCCCGGCGAAGCGTTCCCCCTTGCGTGCCGGAGGGTGCACGTCGAACAGGGTTCGCTTCTTCATGTTCACCAGCACGTCGGTCCCGCCCGCCAGGACCCGGGCCGCCTCGCCATGTTCCGCGAGGAGCGCGCACGCTTCGGCCGCGCTCGTGGGTTCCAGGACATCGAAGCTCGGTAGGATCACGGGGAATCTCCCTCGGTGTGTTCCAGCGGCAACCCATTGGGTACCGCGCGCATACCGTTCAGCAGTAGATCGAAGGTCTGCTCGGCGAAGTCCACCACCTCTTCGGCGGTCTCCGCGTGGTCGTACGGGGGGGTGAACCGTTCGAAGAGGTCGGCCAGCAGGAAGCCCGTGGCCGCGGGGTCCTCCACGGCCAGCGATCCATCGAGGTTGCCCTCGTGGATCAGCGCCGCCGCCAGCATGCCCTGGGTGCGCACGAAGCTCTCGACGCGCTTGACGATCTCCGGCTTGAAGGATCGGACGACCTCCTCGCCGTGCGGGTGCCGTCGCACCAGCTCCGCGATGGCCCTCACCCGGTGCACCATGACCTCTCGCAGCCGGTCCAGGACCGGCCCGTCTCCGCGCTGGATGGCCACCAGCTCGTCGAGCACCCGGCGGTTCGTCTCCTCTACCAGCGTGAGCATGATGTCCGACTTGCTGTCGAAGTAGAGGTAGGCCGTGCCCTTGGCGATGCCTGCGTCGGCGGCGATCTCGGCGACCGTGGTCTTGGCGTAGCCGTACTGCCGGATGCGACGCCAGGCCGCGCGCAGGATGCGCGTTCGCTTGTCGTCGTCGGTGTCGTAGCGACGGGGCATGGGCTCTTTCTGGACGAATGACCGAATGCGTCAGGTGGTCATTCTGGCGGGGCATGGGGGCGCTGTCAACGGATGGGACCGGGCTAGCCGCCGAATGCAGGGAGGATGATCTCGACGCGGTCGCCGTCGCGCAGCTCGATGTCCGCGAGCTCCGTGGCGCGGACATAACGGCCGTTGTGTTCGACCATCGTGACCTTGGCGGATTCGCCTCGCAGCTCGAGCAGCTGGGCCAGGTCGAGGCCCGCGGGGATCTCCTCGGGGAATCCGTCGACCGCGATGCGGATGGTCGTGTCGTCGCCCATGGCCCTGGTATAGCAACGAAAGATCCCGCCGGCACGGATGAATCTGAATTCAACCTCTTGAATCTGAGTTCAAATTCAGTTATTTTTCGAACCGTTCAGGGGAATGAGGGCACGAACGAGGGGGAGGGCGCGGAGGACTCGCCGTGTCGGATGACTCCGGAACGCTTCGCCAGATCCGCAAGGATCGGGAGCGGCAACGTATTCGCGAGGACTTCCTCGAGGCCGCGCTCGCGGTCTTCTCGAGGTCGGGCTACCACAACGCCACCGTGGAGGAGATCGCCCGGCAGGCCGGGTACTCCACGGGCTCGCTGTACAACTACTTCAAGAACAAGCAGGACATGTTCACCACCCTGGTGCGGGGGGTCGTCGAGCGTACCAAGCCCCGGTTCGACCAGGTGATGGACGAGGCGACCACCTTCGACGAGGGTCTCGACGCCTATCTCCTGCTCATGGGTGACTTCGCGACGGAGACCCTGGGCGGCTATCGCTTCCTGCTGGACCCGGACTCCCACGAGGGCCTGGCCTCGAACGAGCTCCACGAGTTCATGGAGGAGTCCTTCTGGGGGATGGTCGACCGGTTGAGCCAGCTCGTGGCGCAGGGCATCGAGGAGGGGGCCCTGCGACCGCAGGACCCGACGGTGGCCGCGCACGCCCTGATCGGCCTGTCCACCCACTTCCTCAAGGGCCTGATCCTGCAGCGGGAGGGTCAACCGCAGCTCACCGTCGAGCTGTACGTGCAGCTGACGCGCGACTACTTCATGCACGGCGCCGGGGCGCTCTCACCCGATGGGGGTGGAACGTGAGATACGCACTCGAACAAGGTGATGACTCCCGGGGTCTCCGACCCCGGACCGGGAGCTGGACGATGATCGAACCACGGTTGTTGCGGATTGCCCTGGTCGCCCTGGTGGCCTCCACGATCCTGGCCGCGTCCCCGTCGTCGGCGCGCACCCTCACGGTGGACCAGGCGGTGGAGCTGGCGCTGGAGCACAGCCACATGCTGGACGCAGCCGAGGCGGGGGAGGACAAGGCGCGCGCCGAGGCCACCGAGGCGCTGCTGCAGTTCTTCCCCAGGGCGAGCGTGGCCGGCAGCTACACCCGGCTGGACCAGGTGCCGTACATGGAGTTCGACACGTCGGAGTTCTTCGGCGGCAGCAGCTCCGGCGGCGATCCGTGCGCGGACATGTCCGAGGACGACCTGCCCGCCGGGTTCACCCTCGAGATGGCCCAGGCCATGTGCGAGATGATCATGGGCTGGATGTCCTCCGGAACATCGGACACCACGGGCCCGACGCGGATCGAGATGGGGCTGCAGGACAACTTCCGCGTCTCCGCCTCCCTGGAGCAGATCGTCTTTGCCGGCGGGGCCCTGCACCAGGGGCGCGCCGCGGCGATGGACCTCCAGCGCGCCAGCCACCAGCAGGTCCGCGCGGCCCGGCTGGACGCCGCGTTCGGCGCCGAGCAGGGCTTCTACCAGGTGGTCGCCGCCCAGCGCGCCGTCCAGGTGACCGACGGCGCCGTGGACATGGTCCAGGCCTACGTCACCGATCTCGAGAACCTGCTCGACGTGGGGATGGCGAGCCGGTCGGATCTGCTCGCCGCCCAGGTCCAGCTGAGCCAGGCCGAGCTCGACGCCATGAAGATGGCCCACATGGCTCACCTGGCCCAGATGTCGTTCCGGGTGCTGCTCGGCCTGCCCAGGGACGAACCGCTGGATCTCGTCATGGGGGTCAGCCCGAGCCTCGACGACCTCCCCGCGGTGCGCGACGAACTGCTGTCCACGGCGCTGCAGCAGCGCCCCGACCTGGCGGGACTCGACTACACCCTCGACGCCATGAAGCACGGCTCCAACGCCGTGTGGGCCTCGTGGCTGCCGGCGGTGGTGGTGGTGGCCAACCTGAACTGGGCCAACCCCAACTACTCCATGGAGCCCGAGTGGTATCGCAGCGGCGACATCACCCTCGCGCTGAGCTGGTCCGTCTGGGATCGGGGCGCCGCGTTGATGCGCAACCGCTCCGCGCGCGCCGCCCATCGCCAGCTGTCGAGCCAGCGCGAGCTGCTGGCCGAGATGATGAGCGTCGAGCTCGAGGCCGCCGTGACGTCGTTCGACGCGTCGGTGGCCGAACTCGACGTGGCCCGCGAGGGCCTACAGCGCGCCAACGAGAGCCTCCGCCTCGAGCAGGAGCGCTTCCGCGAGGGCGTGGCGAACAACATCCAGCTCCTGCAGGCCCAGACCGACGTGGCCGTGTCGGAGCTGACGGTATTGCAGGCCGAGACACAGATGCACGTGGCCCATGCCTCCCTGCGCAAGGCGGTGGGGATGGAGCCGGAGGTGTCGCGATGAGGCGCACTGTTCACGCGATGGTGGTCCTGGGGTTCGTCGTGCTGGGTACGGGTGTCCTGACCGGGTGCGAATCCCTGGGGTTGGGCGGCGGTGAGATGGACGAGGTGGGCGCCCTGGTGAAGGTGCAGCCCGTCCGCAACGGCATCGTCGAGCGGAGCCTCGAGCTGTCCGGCACGGTGGAGGCCGGTCAATCGGTCCGGCTCGTGCCGGACATGCCCGGCAAGGTCAAGAACCTCCCGGTCCAGGTGGGCGACGAGGTGAAGAAGGGCGCGCTGCTCGCGCGGCTCGACACGGACATGGCGAGGCTGCAGCTCGACCAGGCCGAGGCCATGGTCCGGCTCGCCGAGCTGGGGCTGGAGACGGCGGATCGTGAGTTCGGCCGCGCCGAACGCCTGCACGCCTCGGGCACCCTCACCGACCAGCAGTTCGACCAGGCCCAGTCCGGACTGGAGATGGCCGAGCAGCAGCTGGCCCAGGCCGCCGCGGCCAAGGGGCTCGCCTCGGAGCAGGTCTCCGGCGGCGTGCTCCGGGCCCCCTTCGACGGCGTGGTCACCCAGGTCGGCTGCGAGGAGGGGGAGTACTTCAACCCGATGGGGATGTCGGCCACGGGCGGGGCGCCGGTGCTGATCGCCCTGGTGAACCTCGAGACCCTGCGCGTGGACCTGCAGGCCTCGGATCAGGACGTGGGCCTGCTCAGGGAGGGGATGGGCGCCCGCATCTTCGTGGACGCCCTGGGCACCGACCTGGCCACCGACGGCGTCGTCGGCACGGTGGAGTTCATCGGGCTGGCGGCCGATCCCATGAGCCGCACCTTCCCCGTGCGGATCGTCGCCGACAACCCAGAGAAGATCGTGCGCGCGGGCATGCACGCCCGCGTGAAGCTCGTGCTCGAGAGCAGGGAACAGGCGCTACACGTCCCGGCCGAGTCCATTCGCGTGGCCGAAGGAAAGTCCTACGTCATGGTGGCCCACGGTGACCGCGCCCGACGGACGCCGGTGGAGGTGGGCATGGCCGGCGACCAGGGCACGGAGATCACCTCCGGCCTCCAGGGCGCCGAGACCGTGATCGTCGAGGGGAACTTCGGCCTCCCCGACGGCGCGCTCGTCGAGGTGGTGCAGTGAGAATCACCGACTTCTCCGTCGAGCGCCCCGTCACCATCTCCATGATCGTGATGATCGTGGTGGTGGTGGGGGTCATCTCGATGAGCAAGCTGGGCATGGATCTCATGCCCGACATCGACTACCCGACCCTGAGCATCATGGTGCGCTACCCCGGCGCCCAGTCCGAGGAGCTCGAGGCGGTGGTGGCCAAACCCTACGAGGGCGCGCTGGCCGCCGTGACAGGCGTCAAGAGGGTCCAGACCATCTCCCAGGAGGACGTCTGCTACATCCTCGTGGACTTCATCTGGGGGACCGATCTGGACGCAGCCGCCGCCGACATCCGCGAGGCCGTGTCCTGGCTCGAGCCCTACATGCCCGCGGACGTGGAGGCGCCCGTCGTCATCAAGTTCAGCCTCTCGTCCATGCCCCTGGCCGCCTACGGGGTCACCGGCATGGAGGACACGGTCGAGCTCAAGAAGATGATGGAGGACTCGGTCCAGAATCGCCTGGAGCGCCTCGAGGGCGTCGCCCAGGCCATGTTCTTCGGAGGCCGCGAGCGCGAGGTCCAGGTGTTGCTGGATCGCGCCGCCATGTCCGGGACGGGGGTCACGTCCGACCAGGTGATGATGGCCCTGGCCTACCAGAACCTGAACATGCCCGCCGGCCGCATCATCCACGACCGCAAGGAGCTGCTGCTGCGCACCGTGGGTGTGTTCGACGACCTGCGCGACATCCGCGGCACGGCCGTGGGCATGTCCCGCTCCACCGGCGCCCCCATCCGCCTCGATGCCATCTCCGAGGTGGTCTGGACCGTCAGGGACGTGCGCAACAAGGTCCGGGCCAACGGCATGGACGCCGTGATGTTCATGGTGCAGAAGGAGTCCGGGGCCAACCCGCTGCAGGTCCGCCGCGCCTACATGTCGGAGCTCTCGGAGATCCAGGAGACCCTGCCCCCCGAGATCCAGTTCGACAACCTGTTCGACATGGGACAGGTGATCGTCAAGCTGGGGCGCGCCGTGGTCCAGAACGGCCTCATCGGCGCGATGCTGGCCGTGGTGGTGATGTACCTGTTCCTGCGCAACGCGCGGCCCACCGCCACCATCGCCGTGGTGATCCCCCTGAGCCTGCTCGCCACCTTCATCCCCATCTACGTCAGCGGCGACACGCTGAACATGATGACCATGGGGGGGTTGGTGCTCGGCATCGGCATGCTCGTGGACAACGCGGTGGTGGTGATCGAGAACATCTACCGGCACCTGGAGGTGGGGAAACCCCGCGTCGACGCGGCCAAGATGGGCGCTCGCGAGGTCGGCACCGCGATCGTGGCCTCGACCTTGACCACGGTCGTGGTCTTCCTGCCCATCGTCTTCGGCGGTGGATTGGCCGCGAGGATGGCGCGCGGGCTGGCGTTGACCGTGGCCGCCGCGCTGTTCTGTTCGCTCTTCGTAGCCCTGACCATCGTGCCCATGCTGGCCTCGGTGTTCTTCTCGCGGGCCGGCGTCCAGAAGTCCCTGCGCGACGGCCGGTTCTTCCACCGCTTCCGGGCGGCGTACAAGGGCCTGCTGGGCTGGTGTCTCCATCACCGCTGGATCACGTCCGCGGCCATCGGCGTGCTCATCGTGTTCTCCCTCGGGATCACCATCCCCTTCGTCGGTGCGGAGTTCATGCCCAAGAGCGACAGCCCCCTGGTGATGCTCAAGGTGGGCTTCCCCGTGGGGACCTCCATGGAGGAGACCGACGCCGCGTGCCGGCGCGTGGAGGCCGTCGTGCGCCAGTTCCCCGATGTGGCCACCGTGGGCACGTCCCTGGGCGCTGACGAGAACGATCCCACCGCGGGCATGTCGCCGACCAACCCGGCGGGCGTGCACGAGGCCATCGTGTTCATCCGGCTCCTCGACAAGGAGGATCGGCAGGTCAAGAGCATGGACGACATCCTCGAGCAGTTCCGCAAGAACATGCCCGTCGTCGAGAACATGAAGACCGACTTCTTCGACATGAGCTCGGCCATGGGCGACACCGCGGCGCCGGTGGACATCAAGCTGTACGGTCAGGATCTCGAGGAGCTGCGCGAGTGGTCCGATCTGATCGCGGCGCGGATCGAGGGTCTGCCCGGAATCCAGGACGTGGACACCTCCCTGCGCGCGGCCAAGCCCGAGCGCCACATCAACATCGACCGCGACAAGGCCGCCTCGTACGGGCTGACCGTGGGCCAGATCGCCAGCGCCGTGAAGACGGCGACCCTGGGCAGCATCACCACGCGCTATCGCCACAAGGGAGAGGAGTACGACGTCCGGCTCCGCTACGCCGAGCACTTCCGCGACACCGAGGACGCCATGCGGCAGATCCTCATCCCCACGCCCATGGGAGGCAGCATCCCGCTGGGCCAGGTCGCCACCCTCGACCAGGGCGCGGGTCCAGTGAAGATCACCCGCGAGAACCAGACCCGGCGCGTCTCGGTCACGGCCAACGTCGAGGGCACCAACCTCGGCCAGGCCATGAAGGGCGTGACCGGAGCGATCACACCCCTGAAGGGTCAGATGCCGTCGGGCTACACCATCGAGTACGGGGGTGAGTACGAGGACATGATGACCGCCTTCGGCCAGCTCATCCTGGCCCTGCTCCTGGCGGTGCTGCTCGTCTACATGGTCATGGCCAGCCAGTTCGAGAGCTTCGCCCACCCCTTCACCATCATGGCCACCATGCCGCTGGCCCTCGTCGGCGTCCTGTGGATCTTCGTGATCACCGGCACCCCCCTCTCCGTCGCCTCCTTCATCGGCGTCATCATGCTCGCCGGTATCGTCGTCAACAACGGCATCGTCATGATCGACTACATCAACCAGCTGCGAAAGCAGGGCATGGACATCCTCGAGGCCACCCTCGAGGGCGCCACCACCCGCCTCCGCCCCGTGTTGATCACCTCCATGACCACCATCTTCGCCATGATCCCCATGGCCGTGAGCAAGACCGAGGGCTCCGAGACCATGGCCCCCCTCGCCCTCACCGTCATCGGCGGCCTCGCCGCGGCCACGGTCTTCACCCTGCTGGCCGTGCCCGTCGCCTACATCATGGTGGACAGCGCCGCCGGAGTCGGAGCCCGGGCCTGGATGTGGGTGTTCCAGCGCGAGGAGATGAAGCAGAACGGGAGCTAGGAGCCTCCGTTCCGAACACTCGTTCTGCCACCCGCCCCCGTCTCTGCCGAACCAGTCCTTTTCTG
>CAYRNR010000047.1:0-53370 GCA_964425605.1 uncultured Rickettsiales bacterium
CTCGGCGGCGCGCTGGGCGGGGCATGGCGCGCCACTGGCGCGGGCCGCCCTCGTTGCGGAGCCGGCCGCGAGGCCGCGCGGGAAGATGATGGCATGCCGCTGCTCAGCCGCCGCTCCAGCTCCACCAGGCGATCCACCACGGACTCCACCGGCGCATAGGGCCGTATCCGGGCCATGCGCAGCAGCGTCATCTCCAGCACCAGATCCGGCGAATCGCTGCGCACGATGTCGTCCATGCCGCCAGCGAGGATCTCGAACCGCCGCTGCAGCCCGTCCGGGCCGGCCTCCGAGGCCATGGACTGCAGCGAAACGATCTCCTCGCCGGGCAGGTCGATGAGCCGGTCTGGATCGCGCACCAGCGAGGCGACGGTGGCGTGGCGCAGCAGCGCGAGGATGTCCCCGGCCAGCGACCGCGTGTCCACGCCGAAGCCGGCGATGGTGGCGTGGGTGTCCAGGGTCTGGTCCGCGTCGCCGGCGACCAGGGCGCGCAGCAGCTGGTGCAGCAGGCTGCGGTCCACCAGCCCGAGGATCTCCGCGGCCTGGGCCTCGCCGATGGGCCCGTCGGAGAAGGCCAGCACCTGGTCCAGCAGGCTCTGGCTGTCCCGCATGGACCCCGCGGCCTCGCGGGCGATCTGCGACAGCACGCCCTCGGGGATCTCCACCCCCTCGGCGTCACAGATGTGGCGCATCCGCTCGTGGATGGTGCGCGCGGGCAACATCTTGAAGTCGAACCGCTGGCAGCGGCTGACCACCGTGTCGGGCAGGCGCTGGGCGTCGGTGGTGGCGAAGATGAACACCACGTGGGCCGGCGGCTCCTCCAGCGTCTTGAGCAGGGCGTTGAACGCCGCCGTGGTCACCATGTGGACCTCGTCGATGACGTAGATCCGGTAGCGCCCCTTGGTGGGCATGTAGCGGATGGTCTCGATGAGATCGCGCACGTCGTCGACGCGGTTGTTGCTGGCGCCGTCGATCTCGGTGACGTCGGGGTGGCTGCCGCGGGTGACCTCCTGGCACGACACGCACTCGTTGCACGGGTTCTCGGCCGGGCCGTTGTCGCACTGCAGCGCCTTGGCCAGGATCCGCGCCGCTGAGGTCTTGCCCACGCCGCGGGCACCGCAGAACAGGTACGCGTGGTGGACGCGGTCGAGGCGGATGGCGTTCTGGACGGTGCGCGTGATGTGGGTCTGGCCGGCGATGTCTTCGAATCGCTGGGGCCGCCACTTGCGCGCAATGGCCTGGTAGGTCATGGGCTGCTCGCGCGGATGATGGGGGTGGTGCAGAAAGAAGAAGCCCGCGGGCACGAGGGATGGCTGGGTTGAACCGGAAGCCCCGGAGTACCGGCTACCGTTGCTTCCTTCCGGACCTGGCGGAGTTCACCAGCTCCGGTCTCCCGGGACCCAGCCATCCCCCTTGCCCGCGGGCTGGGGGATGTGGCGGAGAGGGTGGGATTCGAACCCACGGTACCTTGCGGTACACACGATTTCCAGTCGTGCACCTTCGGCCTCTCGGTCACCTCTCCGCCGGATGACCCTCGCGGTCGGAGACTCTCCTCGCGGAGGGGACATGTCAAGTGGCGGAGAGCGAGGGATTCGAACCCCCGGTGCCTCTCGGCACACTTGATTTCGAATCAAGCGCCTTCGACCAGCTCGGCCAGCTCTCCGCGTGTTGGGCGCGCGAATCCGCGTGCGGATCCGCGTGCGCCTCCAAACCTATTTGGACGATCGCCTCAATCGGGCAAAGAACGAGCGTAACAGCTGGGAGGACTCCTCGGCCAGCACTCCGCCGACCACCTCCACGCGGTGGTTCAACCGCCCGTCGTCACCCAGCGTGTACAGGGTCTGCGCCGCGCCGCCTTTGGGGTCGGTGCAGCCGAACACCAGCCGCTCGATGCGCGCCTGGACGATGGCCCCCATGCACATCACGCACGGCTCCAGCGTCACGTACAGCGTCGTCCCGGACAGCCGCCACCGCGTCTTCGACGCGGGGTCCACGGCCGCCTGGATGGCCATCATCTCGGCGTGGGCCGTGGGGTCGCCGGTCGCCTCGCGGGCGTTGCGGCCGCGAGCCAGGACCCCGTCGGGTCCCACCAGCACGGCGCCCACCGGCACCTCGCCCTCCGCGGCCGCCTTGCGCGCCTCGGTCAGCGCCTCGAGCATGTGAACACGATCGTCGTCCATTCAAAGAACCGCTTCCAAAAAGCCCCGGATCGATACCCGCGGGGGGAGGGAGTGTCAAGGAACGCCTGGACGAATTCCATCCGACATCCCCCCCTTGTCATCGGCTCGTGGGTGTTTATTGCTGTCCCTGGCCGGCGCCCGGCAGCCCCCCGGGAGAGCGAGATTTCCATGAGTCGTTCGATGTTCTCGATCGCGACGGTGGGGTGCGCCCTGGCGCTGCTGGTGGGCCGGACCCTGGGGTGCGGATACGAGGGGGGCCACGGCCCCTCGACCGGAGAGGTCGCGGTGACCGAGGTGATGGCGCAGCCGTCGTCCGGCCAGCCCGAGTGGGTGGAGCTGCGCAACCTCACCGACGGCCCGGTGGACCTGACCGGATGCTGCCTCGGCGACGGCGGCGAATCGGACCACGTGGTCTTCCTCCCGGACGGCCTGACGCTGCGCCCGCGCCATCGCCTGCTGGTGGCCGAGGCCCCGCTGGCGCAGGGGACCGCCGAGGCGCTGGTGATCGGCGAGGATGCCCTGGTGCTGGACCAGGACGATCCCACCGAGACGCTGGATCTGTACTGCCCCAGGGCGGGGGACATGGCGCTGGTGGATCAGATCCCCCTGGGCGCCCTGGGCGAAGGGGCCCGCGGTCACTCGTGGATGGTGGCCGACGAGGCCTGGGCGAGCGTGCGCAACGACGACCCCCTCGGCTGGTGCCTCGCGCCCACGGAGCTGTCCTACCCCACCGCCACGGGGGAGGAGGAGTACGGCACCCCCGGCCAGCCCAACCAGTGCGACCTCTTCGAGGGCGACCACCCCCTGCCCGACGAGGTCGTGATCACCGAGATCATGGTCGCCCCGGACGCCGGCGCGGAGTGGTTCGAGGTGCGATCCCTGGCCGACCAGCCCCTGGACCTCGCCGGCTGCACGGTGACCGAGGGCGGCGACGGTACCGTCCACGAGCACACCCTCACCTCGGAGCGAGGGACGACGATCCTGGAGCCCGCCGGGCTGCTGGTGCTGTGCGATTCCGGCCTCGAGCTGGTCCCGGGCGGCGAGGTGCTGGCCGACTACGAGTACACGTCCTTGACCTTCAACAACGCCGACCCCGAGGACCTGGTGCTCACCTGCGACGGCGAGGAGGTCGCCCGCGCGTCGTACGACTGGGCCGCCGCGGACGGGGACAAGGGCCAGTCCCTGACGCGCGATCCCGACGTCTGGGACCTGTGGTGCCTCGCCACGGATCCGTTCTGGGAGCACGGCGACCAGGCCGCCTGGGGGAGCCCCGGCCAGGTCAACCCGTCCTGCGCCGCCGAACCGGGCGTCGCCGACCACCCGGGCCCCGGCGAGGTCACCATCACCGAGTTGATGATCGCGCCGTCCAGCGGCGAGCGCTTCCCCGAGTGGTTCGAGATCCTCAACACCTCGGACCGGACCCTCGACCTGGACGGCTGCCGGGTGGAGGACGACGGGCACGCCGGGGACCTGTCCGCCGGGCGCACCCTCGCCCCCGGCCACCTGGCGCTGATCGCCGCCTCCCCCTTCGATCCCACCTGCGCGCTGGAGGTGCTCGGGGAGTACGGCGGTTCGGTGACGTTCAACAACGGATCGCCCGACCGCTGCGCCCTGGTGTGCCCGGACGCCGAGGGCGCGTGGGTGGTGGTGGACGAGGTCGCGTACGACTGGGAGTCGTGGGACCTGGACAAGGGGGTCTCGTTGATCCTCGACACCGACGCGGCCACGGCCACGGCCAACGACGATCCGGACGCCTGGTGCCCGGCCCCGACGGACGGCTGGAGCTGCACCGTCGACGGCTACACCGACGTGGGAACGCCGCTGACGCTGCCGCACTGCTCGTGATGGGCGGATTCAGTCGCGCTGGTCGAGCCGCACGAGCCCCTTGCCCTTGGCGCGGGAGAGCAGGCGATAGACGGTCCCCGGCTCCTGGTCGGGGAGCACCGAGTAGATGTCCCGCAGGGGGGTCTGGCCGTCCATGCGGCCCAGGATCGCGCCCATGGAGGGATCTCGCACGAGATCGGGTAGCTCCCAGGCCTGCACGGTGAGCACGGGGATGGAGTCGGGGGTCTTTCCGGGGAAGTAGACCTGGATCACCCGGGTGAGCACGTCCTCGTACCGGGCGGTGAGGGCGGTGTCGCCCGGGACGAGGCGCATGAGGCGGTCCAGCACCGAGAGTTCCTCGTCGATCTGGTCGTCCATCGAGAGGCGCTGGGCCTCCTCGCGCAACCAGTCCACCTCGTCCTCGGCGTCCATGGGGTCGATCCAGTCGGCGTCGGGCTCGTTCATCAGCAGGTCCGTCTCCTGGCCGGTCTCCTCTCGCCCATCGAGGGCGACGGCGTCGTCCGGCTCCAGCTCCAGCGGAGCTTCGTCCCCCTGCTCTCGAGTTCCCTCCTCGTCCGGTTCCAGATCGAGGGGTTCCTCGACCGGCTCCTCGGCCCCAACCGGGGTATAGTTCCCCGAGTACGGATTGACAAGCGGCATGTCGAGGACCGCGTTGGGATTGGACCGCTCGAGGAACGGGTCGGCGCCCTCGTCGTCCAGGCTGGTCCAGGGCTCCTCGTCCCCGTCCTCGGGCTGCTCGTCCAGGGCCTCGGGCTCGAGATCCACCGGCGCGGCCTCGATCTCCAGACCGTCGAGCAGCGCCCCCTCCACCTCCACGCTGTCGTCCCCGTCCGGGTCCTCCTCCCCCTCTGCGGCGAGCTCCAGCTGCACGCTGTCGAGGGGGCCGTCCGGGATCTCCTCCATCTGCTGGGCCGGCGGAGTCAGCCCGCCCGAGTCGCCGGCCGTCGCAGAAAGGGGCTCGAGCGAGCCATCGTCCAGGGACAGCGAGCCCTCCGCCAGGGCGTCGTACTCGTCGTCGTCCATCGAGTCGTACCCGTCCTCGAGCAACTCCTCGGACAGCTCGTACTCGTCCTCGTAGCCCTCGATCAGGTCATCGGTCAGCTCGATGTCGTCGTCGTCGTCGTCGCCGACGCTGAGCGCACCGAGCTCGTCCGAGTCCATCTCGAGGTCGAGGACGCCCGCGTCGGGGGCGCCGGGCTTGGCCGGTCGGCCGTGGCCTCGCTTCGTCGAGGCGGCCGATGGGTCGGCTGGGGGCTTGCTCTTGGTCACGTCGATTGCCCGGGGTTCACCACTCCTGTTCGGTGAGAGTACCAAGGAACGTGTCGTCTGCGCAGCCTTGCCGGGGGGGTCGCCCATCGTTTTCTTGACAGGCAGGGGCTTGATCCCTACCATCCGTCCGCTCCGGAGAGCGGGTAGGGCCCCCTCCGGGCACACAGAGAAGGAAACCGTCATGGCCAACACCAAGAACATGGATCGCGAGGCCCGCAAGCTGGCCAAGCGCGACAGCCGCCGCGCCCTCAAGAGGCAGTACGCCGACCTGTCCATCGCCGAGCGCAAGGCCTACCGCAAGTTCGAGGGCACCTTCACCGAGTTCCTGCGCGAGCAGGAAGCGGCCAAGTCCGAGGGCTGATCCCGCCCCGATTCCCCGCGTGGGGAACCTTTTTGTCCCTTCCCTGTCCCAGGGTCTGTCCGTCTGATTGAATAGAGCTGCCCCGTGAGGGGTCTGTGCTTCGTGTGTGTGGGCGCGCAGGGGCGGTGTTACCGCTGTTGCCCTGCGCGGAGGAGTGGATGGAGTCCCAGCGCCACCATTACTGCAGCTTCTGCCTCCACGGCGTGGACGGGGCCGACGACTTCTGCGTCAACCCCAGCTGCGGCAAGACCCGCCCCTCGGGGGGGTGGCCCCACTTCTTCGAGGCCGGCGAGAACATCGACGGCCGGTTCCGGATTCGCCGGCGCCTCGGCGCTGGCGGCGCCGGCGTGACCTACCGCGCCATCGACCTGGTGGCCGACGATCCCGACTACCGCGACGTGGCGCTGAAGGTCCTTCACCAGGACCGCGGTCAGGGCATCCTTCGCGACCGGCTGCGGCTGGAGGGCGAGGTGCTCCAGCGCCTCGAACACCCCCACGTGGTGGCGTATCGCGATCTCAAGGTGGACGGCAGCGGCCCGTACTACCTGGCCACGGGCTACGTCCCCGGCGGCAGCCTCGACGAGCCGCTGCGTGTCTCCGGGCGCCTCCCCGCGCGCATCGTGCTGGTGGTGGGCGCCCAGATCGCCCGCGCCCTGGCCGCGGCCCACGCCATCGGCGTGACCCACCGCGACCTCAAACCCTCGAACATCCTCGTGCGCAACCTCGACGAGTACCCCCTGCACGTGCGCGTCGCCGACTGGGGTATCGCCCGCGCGGTCCCCGAGTTCATCCCGCGGCGCCACGTGACGCTGCAGGGCGGCTTCGTGGGCACCCCCGAGTTCGCCTCCCCCGAGCAGCTGCGCGGCGAGCCCACGGTGGGCCCCCCCACGGACATCTTCGGGCTCGGGGCGCTGATGCACTCCATGGCCGGCGGCCAGCCCATCCGGGACCTGGTGGCCCGCGGCGCCGTGGACTTCCAGGCCCTGCGCGAGGGCGCCAGCCGCTACGAGCGCGTCCCCCTGACCGTCGACGCCAGCGAGGAGACCCACCTGCCGCTGCTGGACGAGCTGGTGGACCAGCTGATCACCCGGTCCGCCGAGGCCCGCCCCGACGCCCAGACGGTGGCCGCCTACTGCGAGGAGCTCCTCGAGGCCGGCGACACCGCCCCCAAGCACGGCCGCCCCATGGCGCCGCTGCCCGCGCTGATGCCCGCGGCGGCATTCGACAAGCCCAAGACCGACCTGCTGCTCCCCGAGGACCCGGGACGCGTCAAGCCGCTGCGCCTCAGCGACGAGGAGCCCGAGACGCCGCCGGCGAGCACGGTGGAGATGGAGGATGCCTCCCCTGCGTCCGCCGCGTCCGCCATGGATCCCCCCACGGCGGAGAGCCTCGACGACGAGCCCGAACCCATCGCGACACCGAGCGCGGCCAGCGTCCCGGAGACGCCGTGGCAGGGCCAGGACATGGTCACCCCCACAGCCGTGCCCGAAGAGATGGAGAGCGTGCCGGCGATGGAGGTTCTGCGGGAGGGTGACGACGCTGCTGCCGCGGCCGCGGCCGCGACCACGCCGTCGACCCCGGTGGTGCTCTCCGACCCACCCGATGTCCTGCCGTCCAGGGCGAGCCTCTCCGCCGTCGGCGGGGCGGACGACTGGGACGACTGGGACGACGAACCGTACAGGCCCCGGCGCCGGGTGGGGCCGTGGATCGCCGCGGCCCTGGCCGGGGTCCTCGCGGTGGTGGCGCTGGCCATCCCCGAGAGCCGCGCTCGCCTGGCCGCGGCCTTTGCCGCGCTCGTGGGCGATCCTGATCAGGTGAGCACCCCCGTGATCGCCGACGGCGGCGATGCCGTGGCCCTGGCCGAGGCGACGCCCCCGCCTCGTGGCCGGCGCGCGGGTCTGTGGGGGCGGAGACCAGGTGGCCCCGGGATCTTTGCCGTGGACTACCGCCCGCACCGCCACGGGGAGTTCCAGCCCCACCCCTCCGGGATCGTGACCGCAGGATCCGAGGGCGACCCCGACGAGGTGGAGGCGCAGGAGACCGCCATGGCGCCCGTCGAGGCGATCACGCCAACCGTCGTCGAGCCGCCGGCCGAGGCGGTCGAGGTGGCGCCCCCCGAGCCACCGGCCGAGGCGGCCGAGGAGGCGCCCCCCGAGCCACCGGCCGAGGCGGCCGAGGAGGCGCCCCCCGAGCCACCCGCCGAGTTGGCCGAGCAGCCCGCCGAGGGACCGGATCACGACAAACCGGTCGTCGGCCGCCGCATCCGACAGGGGGCGGTCCAGGGGGGCAACGATCCGGACGTCCAGCCGGCCGGCGACGAGGACTTCGGGCTCCCGGCCCGCGACCGCGTCTCCGACGGCGAGCTGCGCAAGCACCACGACACCCGGCCCCCGCTGTCCGAGCAGCCCACGGAGGCCCCCCCGGACGACGACGCCGCCGACGGCGAGCCCGACGACTCGTCTGAGGACCGCGAGGAGACCGCCAGCGAGGACTCCGGCGGCGGCGAGGAAGCCAGCGACGACACCGACGACGAGCAGTCCGACGCGAACTCCGTGCGCAAGCGCCACAACCGCTCCGGCGGCGTGCAGAACCACCGGACGCGATTCCCGTAAGTTCCCCCCTCCTCCTGAGCCTCGTGTTTTGGCAGAATAGACTGCTTTGTCGACAGCCAACGGGTACCCGACATGGACGAGACGACCGCATACGAGCAGCAGGTGATCGCCGAGGAGCAGGCCATGCTGGCCAAGGTGGGCGAGGCCCTGCGCCGCTCCGCGGCGAGCAGCGACAAGCGCCACAAGATCTCCGAACGCATCTCCGTGCTCCAGGAGGCCGCGGCCCAGGCCGGTCCCGCGGATCTGCCGGCGCTGCTGGCCCAGCTGTTCGTGCTGCAGCGCCAGGCGGAGCGGGTCGGTCGCACCGCCATCCCGTCCGCCGAGGTCCCGTACTTCGCCCACATGACCCTGCTCGTGGACGGCCAGCAACGCGAGGTGCTGCTGGGATTCCAGACGTTCATCGACGAGGGCGTGACCATCGTGGACTGGCGTACCGCGCCGGTGGCCAAGGTCTTCTTCAACTACGACGAGGGGGAGGACTACGAGCACGAGAGCGACGGTCGCTGGCTGTCCGGTGAGGTGCTCAAGCGCCGCGTGGTCACCCTGGTCGGGGGCGAGCTGACCGGCATCCGCACCCCCGAGACCACCTTGCGACGCGGCGACGACGGGACCTGGAGTCACGGCGAGCGCCGCACAGCCCCGAAGCTGGTGGACGGCGCCGGCCGCGCCGGCGTGGAACGGTTCATCGGCACCGGCGAGGCGGGCCGCCGCGAGCCCGTGGTCACGGCCCTGCTCGACACGGAGCAGTACGCGGCGCTGACCCGCGATCCCTCCAGCCCGCTGCTGATCCTCGGAGGCGCCGGCTGCGGCAAGACCACCGTGGCGCTGCACCGCCTCGCCGACCTGGCCTGGCGCGATCCCGCCACCTTCGAGCCCCAGCGCATGGCCGTGATCGTGCCCGAGCGCGGCCTGTTGCGCCTGACGCGGAGCATCCTCGCCGAGATCGGCATGGCCGACGTGGGGGCCCACACCTTCGACGAGTGGATCACCACCCAGGGCCTGCGCATCCTGCGGGGCCTGCCGCGGCAGCTGTGCCCCATCACCCCCTACGCCGTCAGCCGCTTCAAGCGTCACCCGGCCCTGCTCTCGGTGCTCCCCGACCTGCTCGAGCAGCTGGCCGAGGACCTGGCCCGTCACCTGGACCGGGAGCTGTGGACCGGCGATCAGGTCCTGGAGGTCTTCACCGAGCCCAGCGCACGGGGCATCACCTTGCGCGCCCGCATGAATCGTGCGGAGCGGCGGCTGACCACGTCGGGCGCGAAGGTCCACAAGCCCGTCGCCCCCCTGTTCCGCCGTGAGAGGCGCAAGCTCGACCGCATGGTCGGCGACCGCCAGCGCCTGCTGCTGGACCGCGACCTCCTGACCAGGGCCGTGGAGCGGTCCAACGGCGAACTCGACGCCGGCATGGTCGACGCGGTGGTGGCTCACACCGCCGCCCAGGTCTCCACCACCACCGAGGAGGCCTTCGAGGACGCAGATCCGGATCGGCTGGCCACCCTGGACCGCCGCGCCATCGACGACGGCACGCCCACCGAGGCCGCGGGCACCATCGACGCCGAGGACTACGCCCTGCTGTTCGAGCTGCTGCGCCTCAAGACCGGCTCCATGAAGACCGGCAAGAACAAGTTCCCGCGGTACACCCACCTGGTGGTGGACGAGGCCCAGGACATCGCCCCGGTCGAGCTGACCGTGCTGGGCAATGCTCTGCGCGACGACGGCTCGGTCACCGTGGCCGGCGACCAGGCCCAGCAGATCGATCCGTCGGTGGTGTTCACCGGCTGGGACGCGGTGCTGGGCTACCTGGGTGTGGAACGATCCAGCCCCATCGAGCTGCGTACCTCCTACCGGTGCCCCGGGCCCATCGCCTCGTTCGGCCACCACGTGCTGGGGCACCTCGCCCCCGCCGATCCACCCCAGGCCGCCCGCGAGGGCGCCGCCGTGGTCCAGGCCCACTTCCCCAACGAGGGCCTCGCCGCCATCTTCCTCACCGAGGCCCTGGCCGACCTGATGCAGCGCGAGCCCCACGCCGGCGTCGCCGTGGTCGCCCGCACCCCCGACTCAGCCCGCCGCGTCCACGGCGCCCTGACCCAGTCCCTGCGCGCCACGCTGGTCCTCGACGGCGAGTTCGAGTTCGGCCCGGGCATCCACGTCTCCGACGTCTCCCAGGTCAAGGGCCTGGAGTTCGACTACGTGGTGCTGCCCGACGTCTCGTCCAACCACTACCCCGACCAGGACGAAGCCCGCCGCGCCCTGCACGTGGCCTCCACCCGCGCCGTGTACCAGCTGTGCGTGCTGTCGTCGGGCAAGCGGTCGGGGTTGTTGCCGGAGCCGTGATCCTCACTCGGCGCGGGCGACCACCGCGTCCAGGCCGTCCGTCCCCCAACCCCGCTCCCGCGCGATCCGGCGCATCAGCCGCTCTACCACCTCGGCCGCGTGCGTGCCCCCCAGCCCTGCGCCGGGCATGACACACGCCAGCGCAACGGGGTGGTCGTCGGGGTGGGACGCCGGCGGCTCGATCACGCCGACGAACCACGAGTCCACCACGTGGGTGCCGTCGGCGCCGGGGCGCTCGGCCGAGCCTGTCTTCCCGAGCACGAGGTGGCGGTAGGGGTTGTCGCAGAAGGTGGTGGCCGCGGTGCCGTGTCCGACGACGCGGGACAGGCCCCGGCGGACGCGCGAAAGATCCGCGGCAGTGAGGTCCAGCGGTGTGGGCGCGTCGGGGGCCACGGAAGCCCCGTCCACCGAGGCGATGATCGACGGGTTCACGAGCTGGCCGCCGTTGGCGAGGACCGCCACGACGCGGGCCATCTGCAGGGGCGTGGCGTAGACCTCGCCCTGGCCCACGCCGCACGAGGCCATCTGTGGATCCGAGATGACGCCGCCGGGGAAGGTCCCGGTCCAGCCGTGGAGGGGATCGCCGGCGGCCACGGGACGGCCGCGGGTGTCCCGCACAGGGGCTACGCGCGATCCCTCGCGCCGAGCCGACGTGGGCACGAGGTCGATCACCTGGCCGAACCCGAGGCGGTGGGCCATGGCAGCCAGGGGCAACAGGTCCTGCCGGGCGGCGGGATCGACGATGCCGGACTCGGCCCAACCCTCCCGCAGGGGCCGGTGCAGCAGCAGGGCCAGGTAGCCGAAGAAGACGTTGTAGGACTGCTCGTACGCGCCCTCGAGGTCGGTGTCGGCGGCGAGGCCGTCGCGGCGGAAGTTGCCCAGGCGCGATCGCACGCCTATGGATTCGTCCGGCTCGCGGATCCATCGACCGCCGCCAGCTGGCACGGCGGTCAGCCGGGCGCCCGCGAGGCTTCCCTTGCCCTGGAGCTCGGCAGGGACCTGCCCCGAGAGCAGGGACTGCACCCCGGGTTCGTCCGAGGACAGCGCTGCGAGCCCGGTGACGATCTTGAACGTGGAGCCAGGATGGAACCACGCCAGCCCCCAGGCGTCGGCGGCCCCGCGGGGTGAGCCGTGGGTCGCCGCGGCGAGGATCTCGCCGGTGTCCGCGTCCAGCGCCACCAGGGCGCCGGTGAGGCCGTCCGGGCCCGGCTGCAGCTCCCGGCCCGCGTCGCTCAACGCGATCCGGGCCCGCTGGACCTGGGCGTCCAGCTCGTCCTGGGCCACCTGCTGCAGCGGACTGTCCAGGGTCAAGGTGACCTCTGGCTCCGCGCGACTGAACCAGCGATCGCGGCTCAGGCCGCCGGCCGTGGCCAGCAGGGGCCGGACCGAGGCTGCGGGCGCCCGGTCGGCGGCCCGCGCCACCAGCAACAGGCCGCTGTCGGGACAGGAGATGGCGTCTCCCTCGGCCAGCTCGTAGGGCAGGTCCGACGGGCCCTCCACCAGCAGGTCGAGGGTGCCCGCCCGGTAGACCGCGGTCCCGGCTGCGGCCCGCTCCAGCGCCGCGCCCCCGGCCGTCCCTCGCACGGCGAGGAAGTCCCCCTCCAGCTGCTGCGGGAGCGTCGCCGCCGGCCCGTCCACGGCCAGACGATGGAGGCCGTCTTGCAGCACCACGGTCAACGCGTCCCCCAGCGCGCCAGCCGGGCCGGCGCGGTAGGTGATCTGTGCGTCGCGCCAGCGCACGGCGTCGCGATCGTGGACCAGCGGCTGCGCCCAGCCCGGGTGGATCGCGAACCCGCCGAAGGGGCGGTACGGCTGGCGCAGGGGGTCCACCTGCCGGAACAGCTCCAGGCTGTGCCCGGTGCGGTTGACCACGGTGAACGGCTCGGACGCGTCCGGGGTCATCCGGACCTGCAGCCCGTCGCCCAGCGCCAACACGTCGCTGGCCGCGGCGCCGTGGCGGGGCACGGCCAGCAACGAGAGCCCCTCGTCCATCCACCAGCGCGCCCCTGGGTCCAGTCCGCGGGTCCCCCGGGCCACCTCCAGGTGGAGGCGCTGGCCGGCCATGCGCACCGGGCAGGACTCGCCGCCGGCCTCTGGGGCGCGGGATCGCCTCCCCGTGTCCGGATCCAGGCCCAGGAGGACGCCATCGGCGACCGTCAGCCGGATCCCCTCGCGGCGCTCGCCGCTCCCGGGATCGACGAACCCGTCCTCCCGCCCCTCGAAGCGCACCGCGAAGGCCAGGGTGTGGTCACCGGCTCGGAGGTCGACATCGAAGGTCTCGCCGAGGGGATCCGCCGGGGCGATGGCCTGCCCGTCGAGGCTCACCTCGAACGGCAGGTCCGAGCGCACCGAGAACACACCGCGGCCCGCCTCGGTCATTCTCAGGCGCCGCTGAAGGGTCCACGAACGAGTCTCGGAGGCCGCGACGAGGGTGGGATCGAACTCCCCGGGTGGGGAGAGCTCCAGGGTGTCGCCGCGGATCCTCATCCCCCTCGCAGGGCGCACGACGCCGTCCTCGCGGCTCGACTGCCAGCCGACGGGAGCGGCCAGATCCACGTCACCCGCGCGCCCGCTCACCGTCACCCGCGCGGGCGACTGCTGCTGGTTGTACTGCCGGACCACGTCGCGGACCTGGGTCCAGGCCGTGTCTCCGATATCCCGGCGCAGGTGCCCCATGGCCTGGGCCGGGGTCACCAGGTATCCGCGCCGCAGCTGCACCGCTCCGAGCTCCACGCCGCGTTCGAACGACGCGTGGAGCTGCTCGTGCATCAGATCCGTGGGCACCACGCGCCCCCCCAGGGGGGCCAGCCGATCCCTCGACCCGAACAGCAGCGTCGGCTGCGACACGGCCAGGGCGACGGCCGCAGGGTGTCCGTCGCGATCCGCGTAAGACAGCCAGGCGCGTCGGACACCCGACGCCTCCCGCGGCGGGTGGGCCATCACCACCATCACGGGCTGCCGCGCCGCGTGCTGGCCGACGATCGTCCCGTCCGGGCCGCGCCTCGGCGCGGTGAGGGCGCGCTCCTCCACGAAGATCTCCAGGTCGAACCCGGGCCCCTCCAGCCGATCGCCGGCCCTCAGCTCCACGGCGGCGTCCACGGGCAGATCGGCGTTCTCTCGCCCCCGTATGCGGACCAGCCCCGGGATCTCGGCCACCACCGCCACGGTCCGGTGGTGGAGGCGGAAGACGTCTCCCTCCGGGGGCACCAGGTGGGCCACGCCCCGGCTGCCCTCGAACCGCTCGAGGGCTGCCCCGTCCAGGGTCTCGGCGACGGCGCGGTGGTCCACGTACACCCGATCTCGCGTCCCGCCGCCCGCGCCCGCGGGATCGCCGCCCAGATCGATCCTCCGGAAGCCTCCCTGCGGGCCCGCGTCGGTCTCCCGGGCCGCGAACACCCTCAAAGGGGTGGAAAGGACCTCGACGGGGGGCTGCGCGCCGTCGATCTGACGGTAGGTGAACGCCGTGGAGCCCACGCTGAACTCCTCGTTGTCGCGCAACAGGCGGCTGCGGCCGGGGGCGTGGGTCAGCCGGTATCCGCGTCGCGCTGGGCGCACCACGACGCCACCGCGCAGCTGATCCACCGGCAGCTCCACCAGGGCCATGGCGTCGGTCTGGCGCGCGGCGCCGTGCAGCTGGACGACCCGCGCACCCAGGGCCAGGGCACCGATCACGCCCGCTGCGGCGAACCCCACGGCGGCCTTGCGGAACCAGGGGCTCACCACGGCGCGGGTCGGCCCCTGTGTCCGGCGAGTGGCCACGAGGACCAGGGCCATCGTCGGGAAACCGAACAGCAGCAGGTGCGAGCCGCCCGCGGCCAGGAACGGCAGGGGCTGGCCCATCACCGGCGCGATCCCGGTGACCGAGGCCACCACCACCAGCACCTGGATGCCGACCATCAGCAGCGCCGCCACGGCCAGCATCCGCGCCCGGTCCACGTGTCCGGGCCGGTGCAGATCGTCCCGGCAGCCCCTCGCCAGGGAGGCGGCGGCCCACAGCCCGCCGCCGAGGATCGCGGCATAGGTGGCCAGCACCATCGCCAGGCCCACGAGCCCCACGCGGTGCGTCAGCACGGCCAGCACGAAGTCGTCGTGGGCTGCCGGCGGCAGCTGCCCCAGGGGCGCGCCGAAGCCCCGGCCGCCCAGACCGCCGTCGAGCATGGTCCACAGCGACGCGACGAACTGGCTCGACGAGGCCGTGTTGTGCCACGGGTCCTGCCAGACCGCGAACCGCTGGGCCACGGTGCCGCCCTCGAGCCGTATCCCGGCCCACAGGACGGCGACGGCCAGGCCCAGGAGCACGAACTGCTCAAGGTAGACGTTGCCGAGCCACGCCGTGGGGGGCCAGAAGCGGCGCGACGGCCGCAGCAGGGTCACCAGGTACATGGCCCACAGGAACAGCGCGAGCACGAGGATCGGTGAGATGTCGTTGAGGCCCACGCACAGCAGCGCCACGGCCAGGATGGGCAGGGCGTGCAGCATGTACGCCCACCGGCTGCGCAACCCCTCGGAGTCTCGCAGCCGGAACCGCTTGTCCTCGATGGCCCGCACGGACAAGAAGGCCACGAACACCAGCACCAGGGTCTTGGCCAGCTCCACCGGCTGCAGCGAGCCCACCACGGGCAGCTGCAGGCCCGTCTCACCGAAAGGCAGCTGCAGCGCAAGCGCCCCCACCGCGGCGACCCACAGCAACCACACGCGCGATATCGTGCCCAGCCGTCCTCGGAGCCGCCCGCCGAACACGGGTTCCTCGAGGAACGTCAACAGGCTGGCGGGGGCCCGGCCGCGGGGCCGCACGGCCGACAGGGCCGCCCCGGCCACCGTCATCAACGTGCACAGGGCCAGGCCGGCCATGACGTGGGTGGCCTGACGCAACACGATCCCCGCGTACCGGGGATCCGCGGCGGGCGACAGCTCGGCGAGGACCGCCAGCCCCAGCCCCAGCAACAGCGCCGGGCCGTGCACCAGCGCCGCGTTGCGCGGGTGGAGATACCCCCGCAGGGTCAGCGCCACGATCAACGCGAGGTACAGCAGCGCGATCACGGCCGCGGTCCGCACCAGGCGCGACTCCGGCGTGCCCGGATGGGCCCCCCGCAGCAGCTCCATCGCGGTGGCCGGGGTGCGGTAGCGGTACACCGCCTCGTGGCGCGGCCCCGAGATGATCATCCCCGATCCCGCCGCCAGGACCGACGGTTCCCGTTGACGCGATCCCTGGCCCTCGGGATGCAGCCACAGGAAACCCTGACGCCGCGACAGGGTCCACCGCGGATCGGTGCTGATCAGCCCGAGGTCGCCGCCAGGGATGTCGTGGGTGGCCTGCAGCACCACCGGATCGCCGGTCCCCCAGGGCAGGTCGCCCCGGGGCCCCACCGTCAACAGCCCGTCGCGGGGAGCGAAGGTGTGCCGCGGCGGAAACCCGATCACCTCCAGCACCAGCGAGCCGTCCGCGGCCAGCTGCGCCCCGTAGCGCGTGTACCCCATGGTGATCACGTCCCCGGACCGCACCACCGCCGGGACGTCCGCCGGCCTCGCCGGATCGCCGTGGGGCCGAGCCACCTGCACGCCGTGGGTGTGACGGTCCGCGGAGGTGGGGAATCGCAGCAGCGCGGTGCGTCCGCGCAGCGCGACCTCGGCTACCGGCCCCAGGGCGTCGTCCGCGTCGGCCAGACGCCACAGGCTCCCGCTCCCCGAGGCCGGGTCCGCCGTGATCCGCGCGACCGGGGTCTCCATCCGCGTGCCGATCCAGGGCACGGCCGCGGCGAGGCGGCGCGCCAGCCGGGGCCGCAGTCGCGCCACCTGGCCCCGGTCGTCCTCCAGGGTCACCCCGGGCAGCACTCGTCCGATCCCGATCACCGTCCAGGTGGTGTCCCCCGCGATGATCCGCGATCCCCGCTCGAGGCGCGGGTGGTGGATGTCCACGCCGTCGATCTCCACCCGGCGATGGGGGCTCAGCGAGATGAGGGTCGGGCCGGCCTCGGTGAAATCGACCTGGGCGTGGACGCCGGCGGCGTGGGGGTCGTGGAGGACCACGTCACAGCGGGGATCCGTGCCCAGGACCGCGGGCTCCGCGCCCGCGCCGACGGTCAGCCGCCAGGTCTCCAGCGAGGGGCGCTGGCCCCGGGTCGCCCCGTGCAGCGCCGTGCCCCCCACCAGCAACACCAGCGCGGCCGCCACCAGCTGCGGGATCAGCCCTGCGCGGCGGCCCAGGGGGGGAGCCGCGGCCAGCGCGATCAGCACGACGAGCAGGCACGCCCATCCCAGCATGAGGATCACCGTCATCGATCCGCCTCCAGGCTCAGGAATCGACGACGGTGTGGCCCTCGCTCAGCGACAGGTATCGCAAGGCGAGCTCGGGCAACGAGATGCGGCGCCGCAGCGCGCGCGGGAGGCTTCCATACACCCGCTCGGGCAGCGGGTCCGGCGGGCGATCCTCGCCCGGCGGCGCGACCTCGGGGGAGGTCTCCTCGTGATCCGGCACCTCGACCGACGCGAGGTTCGTATCCGAGGGCTCCTCCTGGGACGCCCCCTGGGTGGTGGGGACGATGTTGCCCCCGCCGTCGCCCGGGGCGGCTCCGCCGGCGTTCAACTCCGGCGGCCCGCTGGGCATGATGATCCTGAACACGGTGTTGCCCACCAGCAGGTCATCCCCCAGGCGCAGCGGCTGGGCCGTGGCGCCCTCCTTGGCGATGAGCCGGACCACGGCGCCGTCGCGGCTGCGCAGGTACACGGGGCAGACCCGGCTCAGGGCGCGCACCTTGGCCTCGTCCGTGCGCAGGTCGATCTCCGCGTGCAGGCCCGCGACCATGATCGAGTCGGTGGTGAAGGACTCCACCGGCACCTCGCCCGACTTGGTGCGGATGATCCCCGTCCGGTTCACTGCCGGGTCCCACAGGATGTTCTCGTTGACCGCCCGATCGGGCAGCGAGACCTCGCACTTGCGTCGATCCCGGCCCACCCGGTAGGCCGCGCCCATGGGCAGCTCCACCGGCTCGGCGGGGATGCTCACCTCGCCGAGGTAGGGCCAGCGGGGATCCTTGGCCCGGTCCATGGAGCGATAGGTGAGGGTGACGTTGCCGAAGGCGATGACGTGCTTGGGGCCGGTCAGCCGCTGCCGGCGCCCCACCTGCAGGGGCACCCCGTCGAGGGTGATGTCCCGCCGCAGGGGCTCGAGGTAGACCCGATCCTCCTCCACGCGGAAGCGCGAGGCCGGGTCGGGCATCAACGGCACCACGGAACCGTCGGGGCCGATGTCCAGCCGGTAGCCGCGCATCACCCCCTTGAAGTGGGGGCGCTGCAGCAGGACGCCCCGGCGACTGAGGATCACCGCCGGATCGGGATCCGGCTCGGGCATCATCGTCAGCCCCTCCATCGGGGCCAGATCCTCCGGGATCAGGGTGCCGCACTGGCCCGCTGCGCCGTCCACGGTGGACGGCTGCTCCATGGCGGGCTCGGTGAGGACCAGCATCACCTCCATCACCGCCCGGTCGCCGTCCCTGGCCTGCACCACCACGGACTCCCCCTGGTTCGACGTGGTGCGCAGCAGCTGGTACGCGTCGGCGAGGTCGGCGTTGAGGCGGTGATTGACCGCGTCACGGCCCGGGAAGCGGTGCAGCGTGTACAGGGCCGAGGCGGGCAGCTCGTCGAGTCGGCCGTTGTCGAGCCAGTGCCGGCCAATGGTGAACGCGAGCTGGTCGTCGTAGAACGTGCCCACGGACTTGAACCCGCCGCGCCCGCCCGCGTCGCGAGGGATGCGCACGAACACCTCGGCCATGGGCCGCGAGGTCTCCACCGGGCCGTGGTAGAGGTTGGGCAACAACGCCGTGGCGAACTCACCCTCCTCCAGCCCCACGGGCCGGCCACCCATGGCGGCCTCGCCGTCCCCGATCACCTGTACGCGGATCGGGCGCTGGGCCACGGCGAGCTGCCAGCCGCGATCGTCCATGAGTCGCTCGAGCTGATCCTGGACCAGCTCCTGCAGCTGGTCCTCCCACGGGGTGACCAGCTGGTCCTGGCAGCGGAGGCGATCCTCCTGATTGAGCAACACCAGGATGTCGGAATACAGCACGCCCTCGTGCCGGTCGGCCACCTCCTCGAGGTGGACGCTCAGGCCGCCGCGGGCTGCCCAGTATCCGGCGCTGGACCAGACGTAGTCGGGGTATCGAACCAGGTCGCCGTCGGCGCGGAAGTGCATCAGGCGGAAGTTGTAGTAGCCGTTCTCGGGGCCGTCCACGGGCAGCCAGCGCGCTGCACCTGAGGGCCGTCCTCGCCCCACGAGACTGCGAAACCAACGTTGGATGCCGCGGGCCATCGTTTCCATCCTGCGGGCCCCTCGGCCCGGCTCCGTCCTCCATCGAGCTACACAACTGATAGTCGCGGCCCTTCGCGCCTTTATTCACTGAACCCAGGATACGCCACGGGGGGGAACAACGCTGTTCCCGCACCGTTACCGACCGAAAATCGGACGGGGTGTTCGAAAATCGGTCGCTGCGCAGGCCGTCCTCCCGCTGCAGGAAGGCCCACGAGGCCGACGCACCCCACTCCTCGCATCTGGCACGCCCCTTGAAACACCACCCCTACCGTGCGGCCACCCATTGGGGGGTGGTCGTCTCGCCGGCTTCCGGGTGTACGAACACGGCCTGTTCCAGGGGGCGCCGGGGGCCACGGAGGCCGGCCGGCTGCGGGGTGTCGGAGGGCACCCCGCAGCCCACTTTCACCGCCAGGGAACCTTTCCCATCCACGGCTGTCCCATCAAGGGCTGCGGCGTTCGCAGGAACGTGCCCGTGTCCTCGGGTGTTACTGTTCGAGGTGCCGGCCGTTGATTGGAGCAGCGGGGTGACAGTGGATGACAGGACCTTGATGCTCGCTTACTGCGAGGGTGACGAGAGCGCCTTCGAAGAGCTGTATCTGCGGCACAAGCAGAGGGTCTATTTCTACATCCGCCGCTTCATCCCCCGGGAGGATCTCGTGGAGGAGATCTACCAGGAGGCGTTCGTGCGCCTGCACAAGGCGCGCGGCCGATATCGCCCGACGGCCAAGTTCACCACCTTCCTGTACACCATCGTCCACCGCCTGTGCATCGACCGCGGCCGCTCCATGGGGTGGCGGGACATCGAATCCCGCAACCGGCCGGAGAACCCGATGCCCGAGCCGCCTTCGGGCAAGCCCGGGCCGGAGGAGGAGGCGGGGCGGGGGCAGAACCGCAAGACGCTGCTGGATGCGCTGGATCGACTCGCCGAGAAACGCCGCGCCGCCGTGATCCTCCACGAATCCTTCGGGTACACGGCCGCCGAGGTGGGCGAGGCGCTGGACTGCACGACCGCCGCGGCCAAGATGACCATATTCCGCGGGCGCCGGCAGCTTCGAGAGATGCTCGAGCCGGTGCGGGAGGAGAAACTGGGATGAACGATCATGCGGATGTGATCGAGGGACCGGAGCCGCCGGTCCCTGAGATGAAGGCCCTCGATCCCCGGGAGCCGGTCCCCCCGGCCCTGGATCGTGCGGTGCACGACGACATCCTGCGACGCATGCGCGCAGAACGGGCGCCTCGCGCGGTACCGCGCCGACGCACCGCGCTGATCGCGGCGATATCCGCCGTGGGCGCTGCCGCCGCTGCGGTCGCCCTGACCCTGGTCCTGCACCCCGCGCTGGTGGGTGGGTCCGGTGAGATGGTGGCCAAGGGCGCCGGCGACGACGTCCAGCTGTACCTGGACTACCTGATCCAGCGCGACGGCGAGCCCACACCGCGCCGACCCGAGCGGGGTGATCCCCTGGTGACCGGCGACGGCGTGTACCTCCGCGCCGAGCTCTCCGAGCCCGGCAGCCTGACGTTCCTGGTGGAGCAGCCAGGGCAGGACTGGTCCTCCCTGGCCACCGTCGAGGGGCACCGCGGCGCAAACGATCTTCAACGCGATGGCCAGCTCAAGGTATTCTATGTAACGGAGGCCGGAGCCTATCGGTTTGCTGCGGTCTGGTCCGAGGCGCCCCCGCCAGCCAGCTGGCAGCCGGGACGCGGAAACCTGCCCGACGCCGAGGCGCTCGGGCAAGATGCGGAGGTCGCGTGGTTCGAGGTCGAGGCCCAGCCCACGCAGCCAGCGCCCTGACGAGCGCGGCGCTGCTGCTGTGCCTGCTCGCGGTCCCGGGACCGGCCGAGGCCGCGCCCGACGGCCTGCGGGACGCCCCCGTGGACGGCTCGACCCTCGATCAGGCGTTCCAGCCGCGACGCATCGCCCTGGTGGTGGGCGTCGATCAGTACGACGACGACGCCTTCCCTGGCCTGCGCTTCGCGTCGCGCGACGCGCGCGCAATGGCCGAGGTCCTCGAGGACCCCATGTGGGGCGGCTTCGACGACGTGGTGGTCCTGTCCACCCGCGCCCGAACCAGCCGCGTGGAGATCCTCGCGGCCATCGACGAGCTGACCGCCACGCTCCAGCGCAACGACACGTTCCTGTTCTACTTCTCTGGCCACGGCACCCTGTCGACCCAGGGCTCGGGCCAGACGTCGCTGTACCTGTGTGCCCGGGACACGGACGCCGAGCGCCCCGCCTCCACGGCCATCGCCGTGGACACCCTGCAGCGGATCTTCAAGACCCGCGTGCCGTGCCGGCGCAAGGTGATGATCCTCGACAGCTGCCACAACGGTGAGGCCAAGAGCTTCGTCACCGCCCGGACCGAGGAGGAGCTGAGCCAGCGCCGATCCCCCCTGGATCCGATGATCCTCACGCGCGTGGGTGAAGCCGAAGCCCACCTCTTCGCGGCCGCCTTCCACCAACCCGCCCTCGAGGATCCGGCGCTGAAGCACGGCGTGTACACGTACTACCTGATGCAGTCGTTGAGCCGCCGCAGCGACGACGCGGATCTGGACGGCAACCGCGTGGTCTCGGTGGTGGAGGCGCACCAGTTCGCCCGCGACCGCACCATCGCCCACACCAGCGGCGCCCAGGTGCCCCAGGCCATGTTCAAGGAGATCGGCCGCGAGGACATCAACCTCAGCGGTGGCGACGACGCCCTCGAGGCGGCCGAACGCGGATTGCTGACCAGCTACAGCCGGCTGCTGGCGAACTGCCACATCCGCGTCGACGGCATCCCGAGGGGCATGCTGCCCAAGGCGCTGCCGGTGGAGCCCGGCATCCACCAGGTGGAGGTCGTGGAGCCCAGCTCCGGCCAGGTCCTGGTCCAGCGGTCGGTGCGAGTCGGCGCGGGCCAGAGCCTGTCCGTGGACGCGCTCGCCGACGAGCAGCGCGCCGAGGGGCGCACCAGCTTCGCGGCGGGCGCCACGTTCTTCGGCGTCGTCGGCCCCTACGCCCACAGCTATCCGGCCTTCTCCGCCGGCCCCGACCTCTCCATGCGCTGGCGGTTCGGCGGCGTCGGCCGCAACGTGCGCCTCTCGGTGGATCTGGCCGCGGCCCACGGGGAGGGACGCTACCAGGCCGCCTACGACCTGCCCATCACCGCGGACATGATCCGCGTGGGCGGCTCCATCCAGGCCTGCGCCGACATCCAGCGCGCGAGCCTGTGGATCGGTCCGCGCATCCACCTGGTGGGGCTGTCGGTGCGCCACGCGGACATCGACGGCGAGGCCCAGCACGCGTTGATGCCGTCGGGGGGGCTGACCGCGGGGCTCGACATCTGGGGCAAGGGCCGCGTCGGCGTGCAGCTGGCCGCCTACGCCGACGTGTTCTCTCCGGTGGTCCGCGACCGCCTGGACTCGCCCGAGGCGCGCTTCGGCGTGCTGGTGGGCGGTCAGATCCGCATCCTGGGGTCGCTGCGATGAGGGTGGCCCTGCTGATATCGCTGGCCGTGATCTGCGGCTGCTCCACCCTCAGCGACCGCGAGATGCTGCACCACGCCGGGGCCTTCTCGGTGATCCAGATTCCCCTGACCAACGGCGAGCACCAGCCCATCGGCGCCCACGACGTGATGGTGGACCCGGGCAATCACGTGGTCTACGTCAGCGGCACCGCGTCGGACCGCCTCGCCATGGTGGACGGCGGCCGCGCAGGGCTGGTCGGCTACGCCGCGGTCCGCCCCCACGGGGAGGAGGGCGGCCCTCCCGAGGGCCTGATCACCAGCCCCTTCGGCGGCTCGGTGTTCGTACGCCTGCCCGACTTCGACGGGGTGCCGGTGATGAAGTACATCGGCGGCGAACCCAGCTACGTCCTTGCTGCGGATCCCGCGGGCGGCACCCCTGATCCCGCGGATCCGCTGCCGCGGCGGCTGATGATCGCCAGCGAGGAGGCGGGGCTGGTGTTGCTGGCGGACAAGAGCCACGCCGGCGGCATCGACTTCCAGTGCCTGGTCATCGACGACACCCCCACCCTGATCTGCCCCGACACGATCCCCGGCGAGTTCCCGGTGGACATGGTGTACGCCCCCCACGATCGCCGCGTGTACCTGCTGTCGGCGCCGTCGGTGGATCGCAGCGTCCTGCGGGCCTTCGGCCCCGCGGGCGAGCTGTGGGCCCAGGAGTTCCCGGGCGGGCCGGTGGAGGGCCGCATCGTGCTGGACGAGGGCGAGGGCGCCATCTACGTCATCCAGCAACACATCGCGGTGGTCCACCGATTCTCGGTGGACGGAGGCGAGCCCGAGGTCATGGGGGTCGAGAGCGGGCCCGTCGAGATCCTCCGGGACCCGCTCACCGGCTGGCTCTACGTGGCCTGCCGGGAGTCCTACAGCGTCGTGGCCCTCGATCCCGCCACCGGGGACGCCTTCCCCATCGTCCTGGACGAGTCCCCCATCGCCATGGACATCGATCCCCACGCCGGATACCTGTTCGTGGCGCTGCGGGACGGCCGGGAGATGGTCGTGGTGGACCTGCCCACCCTGAGCCAGTCCAGGGTGGACGTGTTCGGTCCCCAGCTGGACGTGGCCGTGGACCCGCGATACCGCCGCGCTTTCGTGGTGATCGAGGGGGAGTCGCTGTCGCGAATGGTGTACTGAGTCGTCTGCTGGACGGCGCGGTTGACACGGACCCCCGCTCTACCCTTCACTCGTTGCCCATGAAGGGCTATCGCATCAAGACCGTCGCCACGGCCACGGGGGTGAGCCCGGAGCTGTTGCGCGCGTGGGAGCGCCGCTACAAGGTGGTGACCCCCACGCGATCCGCGGGCGGGTACCGGGAGTACTCCGAACAGGACGTCCTCAAGCTGCGCCTGCTGCGGGATCTCACCGGGCGCGGGTTCGCCATCGGTGAGGTGGCGCCGATGCCCGTGGAGGAGCTGCAGCGGCTGGCCGGGGAGGGGGAGGCCTCGGCGAGCGCAACGCTGCCCGCGGCCCCGCCTTCTCCGACCGACGCCCTGGTCCAGCACGCGGCGGACGGAGACGCTGGCGGGCTGTGCGACGGGCTACGCCGCGCCCTCGCGCTGCTGCCCCCGGCCGAGGCCATCGAGACGGTGCTGCTGCCGCTGCTGCGGGAGCTCGCGTGGCGCGAGCGCAGGGACGGTCGAACCCGCCCACGGCGGCTGGCCGCGGAGACGATCCGCGGCTTCGTGGGCCCCCTCGAGTCGTCCGCTGCCACACCGCGGGTGCTCGTGGCGACCCCGGTCTCCCGATCCGCGGGCGTCGAGCAGGTCGAGACACTGCTGCACTGCCTCGCGGCCGGGGCCGCGACCGTGTGCCTGGCCGTCGAGGACGGTGAGCTGGAACGCGCGGCGCAGGACCTGGACGTGGACCTGGTCGTGTTGTGTCTGGCCGAGCCTGCCCTGGCCTCGGACCTGCTCCGTTGGCCCCCCTCCCCCCCCCTGATCGTGGTGGGCGCGCCGGGCCCCGTCCCGGCCTCCGTGTGCAGTGTGCGAGAGAGTTTTGATCTCCCCCGCGCCCTGGCTTCGGTTATGGACCCCGAGGAGTGAGTCCCCTCCTGACCGCCGTACTCGTGCTCGTGAGTGTCGCGATCACCACGTTGATCGCCCTGGCGCTCGTCCGGCGAGGACGCCCGGCTCCGAAGGAGGCGAGACCCACGTGGTTGGGGGCCGACGCCGTTGGGGTGGAGGCCGATCTCAGACGGGAGCTGGATCAGGCTCGATGGGCCGAAGGACAGCCATCACTGCGATCCGACGCCGGGCTGGACGAGCTGGCCCGGAACCACGCTCATTTCCTGGCACAGCAGCGCCGAGACACGGCGCACGACGATCAGGGGCGGGACGTGGACGGCCGACGTCTGTTGCTCTATCCCGAGCTGCTGGGCGCCATCGGCGAGGAGCGCGCCCTGGTCGAGGCCAGCGACACTGCCTCGGCCGTGGCGGCCCTGAGGCCCGAGCTGGCGGCCGCATGGTGCGATCCTCGATGGACGGCCGGAGGTGTGGGCGTGGCCACCCGCGACGGGCTCGTGACCTCGTGCGCTGTGCTGGCCCGACGCGTGGTCGTCCTCGAATCCGCCCCCTGGATCGAGGACGCGAGGCGCCCGGGCGAGGCCCGGGTCTCGGACGCCACCGTGGAGCTCTCGGGGGTCCCGGCCGAGGCGGCGTCGGGCCAGCCGCGGTTCACGCTGAAGCCACCGTACGGGGACGAGGTGGACGTGGCGGCCCGGATGGAGCCCCGGGGCAGGATCACCCTCAGGATGACCCTCGACGCCGAGGGGGTCCACGAGCTGTGCGCCGACGGCGAGTCCATTTTTATTTTTGGATTTGGAGATCACAGGTAATACTGAAAAAAGAGCACGAAATTTTTCCCGAGGATGGGAGACGACGATGACACCCCGGCTACTCCCCCTCGCCTTGGCCCTGCTCACCACCACCGCATCGTCATGCTTCTACCTGGAGGAGCCCGCTGACACGCCCGACGAGGTGGTCCCCGAGGACCCCGTCGAGTACGGCTCGTCGGTGGCAGACGCCTGCCCGGACGACGTGGTCGCCCCGCCCGGCTCGGACGAGGTCCAGCTGCGAGCGTGGACCTGGCTGGGCTGCTACCGCAACCTCGTGGGTCTGGACACGCCGCTCCCGTCGTCGGAGCTCCACGAGGCCACGTCGAACCACGCCGCGTACATGATGGAGACCGGCGAGTACGGGATGGTCGAGACCGACTCCAGCGCCATCCACTTCCGCGGCTACGACACCCTGGATCGCCTCTCCAGCGCGGGCCTCGAGGTGGACCTGTCGACCCTCACCGTCTACGAGACCGTCACCCGGGTGGGTGAAGGCGGCGTCGCCGAGCCCGAGCCCGCCATCGACAACTGGGTCAACACCGTCTACCACCGCCCACCGCTGCTGCGTCCCCTGGTGGATTACATGGGCGTCGGCTTCGACGAGCGGTACGCCGATCTGGTGTCCCTGGGGCCCTGGGACACGGTGGACCGCGACGGCGGCACCCTCACCGCGCGCTACCCGGCGCCCGGGCAGGGCCAGGTCCCCACGACCTTCTACAGCGACCGGGAGTTCCCCGATCCCGTGGCCGACCGAGACGAGGTCGGATCGCCGATCTCCGTGACGTTCCAGGCCGACTTCTGGCACGACAACAACAACCACTTCGACGTCCACCTGGTCGCCGAGGGCTGCGCTGTCTACCCCGTGGACGGGGACCCGGTGCCGCTGCTCCTGCTGGAGCCGGAGACGGACGCGCACCTGTGGTCCACGGTGGTGCTGCTGCCCAGCGAGCCGCTGGAGCCCTACGAGACCTACGTGGTCGAGGTCGAAGCCGAGGTGGGGGGATCGCCGTGGTTGGATCGCTGGTCGTTCACGACCGGGGGGGAGTGAAGGGTTTCAGGGCCTCACGGGCGCCGACGGCGCGCACCGCGGGGATCCGGATCGTCCTTGGCCGGATAGATGTCCAGCTTCTCCTCGCGCATCAGGAATCCGTCCAGTGACTTCTGCGCCTGACGCGCCTCCTGGATGGAGCCGAGCTCCACGAAGCCGAAGCGCTTGCTCAGGCCGGTACCGCGGTCGTAGATGACCCGGGCGTCGAGGACCTCCCAGCCCGACTCCTCGAAGATGGCGCGCAGCTCGTCCTCGGTGGCCGAGTACGGAAGGTTGTTCACGAACAGCCGCGGGCTGGTGAACATCATCGGCGTATTTCTGTGCATCGGCGTCTCCACGTGCCTTCGGGCGCCGGCGAACACACACACCACGGCCCGCAGGCAGGCCTGTGGCGATGGGTTCCGACCTAACGCTGGCGGTAGATGATGCGGCCCCTGCTCAGATCGTAGGGGGAGACGGCAACGATGACCCGATCACCGAGCAGGACCCGGATACGGAACTTCCGCATCTTCCCCCCCAGGTGTGCCAGGACGGCGTGGCCGTTTTCGGTCTCGACCTTGAAGTTGCCGCCCGGGAAGACCTCGGTGATGGTCCCTTCGAGTTCGATCTGGTCTGCACTGCTCATCGAGCGTCCGTCCAACGGCGCCGGGCCAACCCCTCCTTCGGGCGACAGCGGCACCTCCGCATAGAGTTGACCGCAGGTTAGCCGCGGGCTGGGGTGTCGTCAAGGCGTGGGGTCGTCGGCCGTCTCTGCCCTGCGCGCCACGGCGAGGAACCGGTCGCGCGTCTGTGCCCAGCCCAGCCGCACCAGCTGGAGGTCTCGCTGGGCGGCCACCACGGCGGGATGGTCCGGGAGATCGGCCAGATCCTGGCGCGTGAGGCGGATCAGCTCGCGGGCCGCGGCCTCGGCCGCGACGAACGCCACGGGATCGCCGTCGGTCTCCTCCCACCTCGTCGCCAGGTGGGCGTTGAGGGAGCGCAGCGCGTGGAGACGGCCGTCGAGGACCAGCATGGTCAGGCGCGCGCGATCGCTGCGGCGCAGCAGCGGGCGCACCTCCTGGAGCAGCTGGCCGAGGTAGCCGCTGATCACCTGGAGCCGGAGCACGTCGAACTGCTCGTCGAGCTGGTCGAGCATGTCCTTGGCCTGCTCGACCGTACCCAGCTGGCTGGCGCGCGGGATCAGGCTGTCCACGGCCACCCGGGCCAGGGGGCTGGTGGGGCAGTAGCCCCGGTCCTCGCCCGGGGCGTAGGAGACGCCGGGGGTGTCGCGGTGGATCAGGAACGCGCCGAGGCCCTCGTCCGCCGGGAGGTGGGCGAAGAGCACCAGCAGGTCCGCGGCCGGGGCGTTGATCACCGCCGGGAGGCTGCCCTGGATGCGCACGTGTTCGGCGTCCACGTCCGAGACCACGAGGTCGACCCCGCCGTCGTCGCGAGCCTCGCTCGACGTGGCGGCCATGGCCTCACCCGAGGCCAGATAGGGCAGCCAGGCCGCCTTCTGCTCCTCGGTCCCGTACCGGCCGAGTTGGAAGCGGCTGACGATGTGGTGGACGAGCCAGCTCAGCCCCACACCCAGATCGAAGGAGGTCTGGCCCACGCGGCGCGCGGCCCTGCGCACCTCGGGGGGGCCACCGCCCTGGCCGCCGAAGCGCGACGGCAGACCGACGCCCAGCAAGCCGGCGCGTCCGAGGCTCTCCCACTGGGTCCGCAAGGTGGTCATTCGCCGCTCCTGGCCGCAGGGCTCGATTCTCGCGTTCTGTGTGTTCTCGATCCCCGCAGTCTCCAGGATCTCGCGGCAGGCCCCTGGCTGCAAGCCCGATGGGGATCGGGCTCGTCCAGGGGGCGGGGTCAGACGCCGGGGAGTTCGTCGCTCAGGGGGTCCTTGAGGTGCTTGACGATGGCGTTCCAGCACAGCATCGCCTCGCGGCCGGCGAGGACGAAGGCGGCCCGGAAGATCGCGGCGTCGGTCCAGCCGCTCTCCCGGATCTCGTCCACCAGGGTGCGGCTGATCCGGCGCGGCTGGAACCGGATTCCCTCGGTGAACTCGTCGGGCAGGCGCCCCTCGAGGGGTCCCAGCGTCTCCAGCAGCTGCCGCAAGATGACCACGGCCGTCTCACCCGCGCCGCCTTCGGACACCGCGGCCAGCGACGGCAGGGTGTCCGCGCGCCGCAGCCTCGCGGAGATGCCGTAGGCCGCGCCGCGAAGGGACTGCAGGGCGCCGCGGCGGGCTGCCTTCTCGTGGGGCACGCCCAGGCCGTCCACCAGCCGGTTGAGGAGGTTGAACCAGACCACCACCGTGGCGGCCTCGCGCATCTCCTGGGAGTCCAGCCCGGTGTCCCGCACCGCCGCGGTGGAGCGGGCGTGGTCGGCCATGGGGTCCCGCGTCACGTTCTCGGCCAGCGAGATGAGCGCGAGGTGCCGGGTCTCCACGCCCGGATCCGCGCGGAACATGGCCTCGATCTGGGTGCTGGGCATGCCCATGTCCAGCAGCTTGTGGGTGGCGCCGTCCATGCCGTACCGACACGAGTTGGTGCGCGAGACCGCCAGGGCCAGCAGCTCTCGCTCGGCGCGGCCGAGGCTGCCGTTCTCCATGGCGTAGGGGTAGGCGCGCCACGCCGCGGACAGGATGCGCTCGTCCGCGCTCATCAGCCTGAACACCGCCGGGAGCGCGCCCATGTGATCGCGGATGCTCGTGTAGATTCGCGCGATCTCGCCCTTGGCCTGGTACTCGGAGATGGTCTCGACGTAGGTCACGGCTTCACCTCGGGTGCGCTCGCGTCCAGCAGACATATCGCTTTGCCCGGCCACCGTCCAGGGCTACCCTGCGGCGGTGACCCACGACGCCCCGCTCCCGCTGTTGCCCAGGCTGTCGCGCGCCGCGGGCGAGCGCCTCCCCTGGGTGGGTCGGCCGTGGAGGCGCGCCGGTGATCTCCTGGACCGGCTGGCCCGCCCCGTGGAGCACCGCTTCTCGGCCGCTGCGGTGGGCGCGCGCTGCGGGGGCGAGGCCGAGGCGACGACGATGCGTACGGCCGATGGCCTGGACCTGGCCGCCACGTTCCTCCCCGCGCAGGGCCGCCAACCGGTGGTCCTGCATCACCACTTCGGCGCCACGCGGTACGACTACCTGACCGTGGGCCGCTTCCTGCGCGAGGCCGGTCATCCGGTCCTGCTCGTGGACGGGCGGAGCCACGGGGACAGCGAGGCGGGCGCGGACCTCGGGCTCGATCTCGAGCGGCGCCCCGAGGACGTCGTCGCAGCGGTGGACCACCTGCGCACGCGCGGCTACCGGCGGTTCCACGGGCTGGGCTTCTCCATGGGAGCCGCCGTGGTGCTGATGGGCTCGTCACGCTGCCCTGGCCTGCTCTCGCTGGTGCTCGACTCCGGGCCGGCTGCGCACCTGTACGCGGCGTGCTGCGGCGTCATCGACGGGAGGCTGCCCGACGCGGCGGCGAGGGAGCGGCGGCGGGCGGCCCGCCGGCTGTACCTGGACGGTCGGGGGTGGCGCTACCACGGGGATCTCCTGGAAGCGGCCGGCCGCATTCCGAACACCCCCGTGCTGATCGTCCACGGCGAGCGCGACGAGGTGATCCCCCCGGCCCAGACCGAGCGATTCCGCCGCAGGGTGCTACGATCGCCGTGCGAGCGGGTGGTCCTGGAGAACACCGAGCACGTGACCGGCTGGGCTCGACACCCCCGCCGCTATCGGACGCTGGTGCTGGACTTCCTGCGCGGAGCCGAGGAGGAGATCGACAGTGCTCAAGGATGAACTCGCGGGCTGGGCGTTGGTGGCGGGGCTCGGTGCCCTGACGTGGGCCGCGACCGGGCACGCGCTGCAACCCCCGGACGCCGTGCGCGCCGCGGCCGAGGAGCAGGGGCAGCTCCCGGCGGTGCTGACCGTGGCGGCCGTGGGCGACGTGATGATGCACGAGCTCCAGGTCCGCTCGGCGCGCGGCGACGACGGCCGCTATCGCCTCGAGGAGGTCTTCGCGCCCGTGGGTCACCACATCGAGGGCGCGGACCTCGCCTTCGCCAACCTGGAGGCCCCGCTGGGCGGCGAGGACATGGCCTACAGCGGCTACCCCACGTTCAACGCGCCCCGCGCCCTGGCCACGGCCCTGGTCAACGGCGGCTTCGACGTGGTGCAGACGGCGAACAACCACTGCATGGACCGCCGCGAGAAGGGGCTGCAGCGCACCTTGAAGGCCCTCGACGCCGAGGGGCTGCTCCACGTGGGCACGCGGGCCACCCCCGACGACTCGCCGGTCCTGTGGCTGGAGGCGGCCGGCATCGACGTGGCCATGCTGGCCTACACTTTCTCCACCAATGGCATCCCGCTGCCCCCCGGACGGGAGGCGGTGGTGTCGATGATGGAGCGGGACGTGATGCTCGAGCAGATCGCCGCGGCGCGCGAGGACGGAGCCGAGCTGGTGATCGTGGCCGTCCACTGGGGCATCGAGTACCGCCACGAACCCGAGGACGAGACCGTGGAGCTGGCCCACGACCTCATCGAGGGGGGCGCCGACCTCGTCCTCGGCGGCCACCCCCACTACCTGCAGCCCTACGAGTTGCTCACCACGGCCGACGGCCGCGAGGGCTTCGTCATCTACTCCCTGGGCAACTTCCTGTCCAACATGCGCAAGCGCTACCAGGACGTGGGGATCGTCCTGCAGCTGACCCTGGAGATCGGCCCGGGCGGCGAGGTGGCCCTGGCCCAGGTGCGCTACGTCCCCACATGGGTCGACACCACCGACGAGACCGGCGCCGTACACCACCAGGTGGTCGATATCCTCGAGGCCCTGCCCACCTGCGGGCACGCCCCCCGCCTCGACGCGGCCGACTGCTCGAGGATGGAGCAGGCCCTGGCCGACACGCACCTCGTCCTGGGCGAGGAGGACCAGTACGAGCCGCCGCCGCCCGAGCCTTTCAAGGATCCCCGCTCCGGGGCGCCAGCGGTGAACCAGTGAAGGCGTTCGTCGCCGCGCTGGTGATCCTCGGCGCCGTCGCGGCGCCCGAGCCGCCCGAGGGCATGGTGTACGTGCCCGAGGGCGAGGCGTGGATCGGCGACGACGAGGGGGATCCCAACGAGGGGCCCCGCCGGCGCGTAACCGTACACACATTCTTCATCGATCGCACGGAGGTCACGAACGAGGCCTACGCGGTCTTCGTGGAACAGACCGGACGCACCAGCCCGGGTACCGGGGTGGACTGGGCCACGCGCTGGGCGTGGCAGGGGGGCAAGCCCAGGGCCGGCACCGAGGGCGATCCCGTGTTCCTGGTGACGTGGGACGACGCCGACGCCTACTGCCGCTGGGCGGACAAACGCCTGCCCACGGAGCTGGAGTGGGAGCGCGCAGCGCGCGGCGACGACGGCCGGCGGTGGTCCTGGGGGGACTCCTGGGATTCACCCGAGGCCCGGGGCAACTGGTTCGACGGCGGCGAGGCCGACGGCCACGACCACGTGGCCAGCGCCGACGCCTACGCGGCTGGCGCCAGCCCCTTCGGCGTCCTCAACATGACCGGCAACGTCTGGGAGTGGGTGGCCGAGGCCTATGTCGAGCGTCCGTGGGAGCCCGGCCAGCCGGCTCACGATTCCTATCGCGTGGTCCGCGGCGGCTCCTGGTACACCAACAACTGGTACTGGATGCGGGCCAGCTTCCGGTACTTCCTGCCCGGGGACGAGGTCAGCACCATCTACGGATTCCGCTGCGCCGCGGACACGCCCCCGCCGGCTCCCTGACCGCAGCCTCAGTCGACGGCGTCCAGGGCACCTGCGGCGAGCACGTCGGCATCCTGGCGGCACTGCAGCACCTCGATCAGATCGCACGACTCGGCAGCGGCGGCGTAACACTCGACGACCTCGTCACGCGCCGGGTGGCGGAACAGCTCGTCGTCGCAGCCCTGGGTGCACTGGGCGCTGTCGGTCCAGGTCCCCATGCCGCAGTCGAGGATCAACGTGGCGCACAGGTCGCGACAGTCCGTGGCCGGACCACAGCCGGCCAGGGCACCGAGGACCACCACCAGCGCCAGAACCCTCACGACGCCTCCTCCAGGCCCGGCAACCAGGCGGCCATCTGTCCCACGCCGAAGGGGTCGTAACCGTCGATGATCGTGCCCTCGTACTCGTCGCGGAAGTACAGCATCGCCCACTCGCCGGCGACGGCGGCGCGGACGCGGCCGGGGGACGCGCCCTCGACCCCGGGCACCGGGTTGACCAGCAGCTGCTCGAAGACGTCGTCCCCCTCGCGCCGGATGGCCAGGCCGATGGACGGCGATCGGGGCTCGGGGATCACGTCGGAGGCGGTGGACCACTCGTTGGTGCCCACGTAGAACAGGTACTCGACGCCGGCGTGGACGATACGGCTCGGGAAGCCGATACCCGCGCTCTGCCACGGCGAGGCCGCGTCCACCGCGAAGGCGGGGCCGTTGACGGGGTCGAAGTGGACGCCGTCGTCGGAGCGGGTCTCGCCCAGGGCGTACTCGCCGTCCAGCAGCCCACCCACGAGCATCCGAACCTGGTCCCCGTCGAACCAGGCGTCGCAGCTGTACACCTCGGTCAGGGCGTCCGAATACAGCCCGCTGACGAGCACGCCGCCCTCCCAGGTCAGCGCGTCGGTGGCGCGGGTGTGGAACAGATCGCCGACCTCGTCGCGGAACCACAGGTGCAGCGGCCCGCCGCCGGGCTCGTGGGCGGTGCACAGCAGCTGGGACGTGGTCCGCCCGGACACGGGCATGAACACCGGGTTGGCGGCGTGGCGCTGCGCGGTCACGCCGTCGTCGAGCAGGGCGAGGCCGATGGCGCGTTCGTACTCGCGCCCGTGGGCCGCGAACCACAGCTCGTACACGGTCCCGTTGAACAGCGTCCTGGGCTCCACGTCGAACTCGTACACGCCGTACTCCTCCCACTGGTGGGAGGGCTGATCCTGGGGGTGGAGCACGGGCGAGCAGGTCCCCGCGTGGAAGATCCCGTCGTCGTCCAGCGGTTCGGTGGAGCAGTCCGCCAGGTCCAGGACCCGCTCCGCGTCGGGACGCAGCGTCCAGTCCACGGTCCAGTCCGGATCGAGGGGACACCCGGCGAGCAGGGCCACACAGACCAGCCACGGCAACGTGCGCATCACCACCTCCCCACCAGGGCCAGGCCCCCGGGGGTCGGCACCAGGGCGAGGTCCGAGCCGTCCTCCTCGCCGTCGTCCCCGATATCGCGTCGCAGCCGCTTCCAGCGTGCGCGCAGCGCGCCGTCGGCGATCAACACCACCGCAGCCGAGGCCACGGAGACCACGGCCAGCGCGCCGCAGACGCGCGACGAGTCCTCGTTGACCCGCGCCTGGTGCAGGTAGGGGGCGGCGGCGACGTCGTCCCCCGTGAGCCGGAGCTGGTGGTACTGCTCGGCCGCGTCGCCGGCGGTGCCGTCCATGGCCAGCGCCGCGAGGGTGAGCCCCACCGCGCCGCCAGCCAGGGCGATCCCGGCGGCCTGACGGGGGCGGGTGCCGGGGGGGCGCGGCGCGCTGGCGATGGCCTCGAGGCGCTGGCGCTCGCGAAGCTCCTCGGTGGGGATGTCGTCGCCCATCTCCACGGTGCTGTGGGCATCCAGCCGCTGTCGGAGGTTGCTCAAGATCGTGCGCGCCTGGTCCGCGGCGTCCCCGTCGGGGTTCTCCTCCAAAAAGGCCATGCACAGCCGGATCTTGGCCACGAGGTCCTCCCCCTCCTCGACTCCGAGGAGCAGCTCGGCGAGCAGCTCGCGCTGGCGCTGGTTCTCCTCCTGCGCGGGATCGGGCTTCGCCGACAGCACGGCCTCGGTGTCGAAGAGGGTCAGGTGGCCATCGACGCACCGCACCCGCTGCGCGTGGACCGCGCCGGACCGCAGGACGCGGACCATGTGGACGCCGTGGTCCAGACCCACCACCAAGAACGGTGGCGGCAGCTGGAGGCGGACGTCATCGACGGAGTAGCGGTCCGCGGGCTGGCCCGAGACGAGCAAGATGGTCTCGTCCTCCCCCACCGCGACCTCGAACATCAACCTCCTCAGGTCCTCGTCGGGCTCCAGCGGCAGCACGCTCAGGCCACCCACGTCCTGGGGCGCGGGGAGCTCGTACGACGGCGCGTCGTCCGGGCGGGGCAGGGCCACGAGGGGCTCGACGATCGCTTCGGGCAGACGGAGTTCGGGGGGATCGTCGGGCTCGCCGACGACGATGGGATCGTCCGGTTCCTCGTCATCCTCCTGCGCCGCGGCCACGGCGGGGAGCAGCGCCAGGAGGAGGAGGAGGGGCCGGTTCATGGACTAGGTGCAGTCCGTGCGGCCGGCGAGGTTGACCAGGATGTTGGTGACCAGCTGTAGTCCGTCGGCGGTCATCACGGTGGCGTCGTCGCCGAACCCGAGCAGCCAGTTGTCCGGCATGCCCGTGTCGTGGATGAGCAGGGCGTAGTTGGGATCGTCGGGGTGGGCGCCGATCATCTCGCCCTGGGTGCTGCCGATGGAGTGCACCCCGCCCACGGCCGTGGTGATGGTCACGTTAGCGGCCGTGTCCAGCACATGCGGCGTGGTGAAGAACGCGTGGCCCCCGTCGATGGGAGTCATGCTGTCGGTCATCTGGGGGAAGGTGTCGCCGAGGTCCAGGCTCGCGCCGATCTCGACCAAGTAGCCAGCGCCGCCCATGCCGAAGCCCAGGGTGGGAACGCCCCAGGCATCCACCACGGAAGCGTCGCCCATCCAGTCACCGGCGCCGCCTGCGGTCCAGGAGCCGAGGAGCACCACGTGCAGCAGGCTCGGATCCACCAGCGCCATCGCCGCGGTGTCCAGGGCGTCGACCACGGGCGCGAACTCCAGGCAGGGCGCGTGGGTCATGATCTCGGTGGTGATGGAGTCGAAGTTCGGCGCCATGGTCTGGGCGATGAGCAGGACCTGCACCTCGTCCTGACGGCCGTCGCAGTCGTCGTCCGCGCCGTTGGTCGCGTTCTCGGGGGCGCCAGGGTAGATGCTGGCGTCGGTGTCGTCGCAGTCCACGGTGTCGTCGAAGCCGTCGCCGTCACCGTCCGTGGGGCCGGTGTCGTCGTCGTCGTCGCCGGTGGAGCTGTCGTCGTCGTCCGCCGTGGCGTCGTCGTCGTCGTCGTCGTCCGCCGTGGCGTCGTCGTCGTCATCGGCGGTGGCGTCGTCGTCGTCGTCCGCGGTGACGTCGTCGTCGTCGCCCGCGGAGCTGTCGTCGTCGTCGTCACCGGGACAGCCCAGAAGCAGTCCACCACAGGCCAGCGCAGCGATCATCAACCAGGGAAACCGTGCCATTCGTTCCTCCTACACGTTCGTACGTTCCACCCCCGGGGTGAGCCCGGGGAGTTTGACTAGGGTAGCGCGCCTCCGGCGATCCAGGCCTCGATCAGGTCCAGCTCGGCCGGGGTCAGCGAGCCGCCACCTGCCGGCATCTGCTGACCCGATCCTCCCACGTCGGCCTGGGTGCCCTGGAGCTTGTGCCACAGGTAGCTGTCCTGGGTCGACCCCGCCTCCACGCGATCCAGGGCCGATTCGTTGGAGGGCACGCCCACCAGGGTGGCATACGCGCTGTCCAGGGTCAGGCCGCCGCTGGAGCTGCCGCCCACGTGGCAGGGCGTGCAGCTGGCGGTGAAGATGGGCTGGATGTCCGACGCCAGGGAGACGGGTGCGCCCGCGCTGTCGTCGTCGTCGCCAGGCGTCGCGTCGTCGTCGTCACCGGGCGTCGCGTCGTCGTCGTCGCCAGGCGTCGCGTCGTCGTCGTCGCCAGGCGTCGCGTCGTCGTCGTCGCCAGGCGTGGCGTCGTCGTCGTCGCCAGGCGTCGCGTCGTCGTCGTCCGCCGTGGCGTCGTCGTCGTCGCCGGGGATGGTGTCGTCGTCACCCACCGGGATGCACTCCCCGGACTTGGTGGGTTCCTGTCCGGCGGGGCAGTCGGGCCCGCAACCGAGGCCCGCGACCAGGGCGAAGGCGACCAGCAGCGGCAGGATCATTTTCACTGTCTTCTCTCCCGTGATGCGGAGCCAGGATACCACTGTTGTCCGGCGGCCGGGTCGGGCCGAATAGGCCCCGCCGCCGCGCGCGGCGCGGTAAGATGCCGAACCATGAGCGAGGACACCTACGAAGCCCGGCTACTCGCCGGCCAAGTCTTGCTGGTCCCCGGGGTGCGCAAGGGCATCCTGCGCAAGCCCGGGACCCTGATCCTGACCCGCAGCAAGCTCCTGTTCCTGCCCGAGGCGGGGGCCGCCGGCGAGGCGGTGGTGAAGCTCGCCGCTTGCGAGGAGGACGCAGAGGTCGGCGATGCCCTGGACGCCGCCATCGACGCGGCAAAGGACAGCGCACACGCCCTGGAGATCCCCCGCGGGGCGCCGGGCCTGGCGCCGCCCGACGACGAGGGGCGGCTGCGGCTGATCGCGCTGGGGGAGGAGGACGACCTCCTGATCCCGCCGCCCGCAGTGGGCCTGGTGGCGCTGGTGATGGGACCCCGGGGCTCGGCCCAGCCGCACCCCGGCCCGCCGCCCGTGTTCGCGCAGCCCGCCATGGCCGCTGCCGCGCCGCCGCCGGTCTTCGCCGCTGCTGCGCCCGGGGAGGAGATCCCCGGCTGGATCGGTCCCATCTCCGGCGGGGTGGGCGCGCTGCTGAGCCTCATCGGTCTGCCCCTGCTGGTGCTCGCCTCGGTGATGCTGGTCGAGGAGGTGGACGACGAGCTCGGCGCCGTGGTGTTCCTGCTCGGCGCCGCGGTGTTGACGCTGACCCACCTGGGCACGTTCGTGAGCGCCGGTTTCGGCTTCGTGCGCCGCGAGACCACGCGCCTGTGGGGGCTGAGCACCCTGGCCTTCGCCGGGCTGACGTTCATGATCCTGATGGTGGGCAGCCTCGTGGCCCTCGAAGAGCTGTTCTAGTCCGTCGGCCTCACCACCGGTCCGCTTCTCCGATCCTGTCGCATGCCTGCCGGGGGTCCCCGTCCAGGGAGGCGGCGAGATCCGCGTAGGCGAGCCCCGATCCCGGATCGCGCAGGTGGGGGTCCAGGTCCAGCAGGGGCAGCAGCACGAAGCGGCGGCGGGCCATGCGCGGGTGGGGCAGCTGGAGGTCGTCCGCGCTCACGCATTCCTCGTCGTACAGCAGCAGATCGAGATCGCAGGTGCGATCCGCGGGCGCTGGGCCGCGCACGCGCCCGAGGGTGTCCTCGACGGCGAGGAGCTCGGCCAGCAGCTCCCGCGGACCGAGCGCGGTGGAGACCTGCACCACGGCGTTGAGGAAATCGTGGGGCGTGTCCAGCCCCACCGGCGCGGTGCGATAGAGGGCCGACCGCGCCACCACGCGGACACCGCGCCGCTGCAGCTGATCGACGGCGCCCCGCAGGTGAGCCCGCCGGTCCCCGAGGTTGCTACCCAGGGCCACGTAGACGGTCACGGCTCGTCACCCTCGGGCTCGTGCTGCCGGGCGGCGCGATCCTCCTCCATGCGCCGGTAGATGGTCCGGCTGTGGATCCCCAGGAGGTTGGCGGCCAGCTTCTTGTCGCCGCCGGTGAGACGCAGGGTCTCCTGGATCATGCGGCGCTCCACCTCCCGCAGCGGGGTCCCCACCGGGAAGCTGAGCTGCTCTGAGCGGCCTTCGCTGCCGCGCAGACTCCCGGGCAGGGCGTCCACGTCGAGGGCGTCGCTGGGGCTGAGGACCACGGCGCGCTCCACCGTGTTCTGTAGCTCACGGACGTTGCCGGGCCAGTCGTACCCGTCGAGGATGTCCATGGCCTGGGGGGTCACCGCGGTGACCGGCTTGTCGTGCCGCTGGGCGTACAGGCGGACGAAGTGGTCCACGAGCAGCGGCACGTCGCCCGCGCGCTGGCGCAGGGGGGGGAGCTCCAGGTGGATCACGTTGAGCCGGTAGTACAGGTCCTCGCGAAACGCCTTGTCGGCCACCATCGCGGCCAGGTCGCGGTTCGTGGCCGCGACGATCCGCACGTCCACCGCCAGGGTGCGGTTGCCCCCGACGCGCTCGAACTCGCCCTCCTGCAGGACCCGCAACAGCTTCACCTGGGTCGCCGGCGGCGTCTCGCTCACCTCGTCGAGGAACAGCGTCCCACCGTGGGCGGTCTCGAAGCGGCCCTTGCGCTGGCCCGCGGCCCCGGTGAAGGACCCGGCCTCGTGCCCGAACAGCTCGCTCTCGAGCAGGGTCTCTGGCAGGGCGGCGCAGGCGAGGCTGACCAGGGGCCTCGAGGCGCGGGGGCTGAGCTCGTGGATGGCCCGGGCCACGAGCTCCTTGCCTGTCCCGCTCTCGCCGGTGATCAGCACCGTGGCGTTGGTGGGCGCCACCTGCTGCACCACGTCCAGGGCGCTGCGCAGGGTGGCCGAGTTGCCGATGATCCGGCCCAGGGGACCCGCCGTGTCCACGGCCTCGAGGCGAGCACGGAGCGCTCGGTTCTCCACCACGAGGGACTGCTTCTCCAGGGCCTTGCGCACCGCCTTGAGGATCTCGTGTCGCTTCAGCGGCTTGGTCAGGAAGTCGTAGGCGCCCTCCTTCATGGACTCCACCGCGGTCTCCACCGTGCCGTAGGCGGTCATCAACACCACCTCGGTGTCCGGGGAGACCATGCGGCTGGCCCGCAGCAGCTCCACGCCGTCCATGCCGGGCATCTTGAGATCGGTCAGCATCAACGACGTGGCACGCGCACGGAGGCACTCGAGCGCCTCCTTGCCGCTCGCGGCGTCCTCCACCTCGTAGCCCGCCTTGGTCAGGATGCGGCGCAGGGTCTGGCGGTTGGATCGATCGTCGTCGACCACGAGGATCGTGGGGTTCATCAGTCCCTCCGTGTCAGGGGCAGCTGCACCACGAATGCAGCCCCCCCGTCCGGGATCGGGTGGTAGTCGATGGTGCCGCCGTGGCCCTCGACGATCTGTCGCGTGATGGCCAGCCCGAGGCCGGTGCCGCGCTCCTTGGTGGACACGAACGGATCGAACAACGCCTCGACCACCTCGGGCTCGACCCCGGGGCCGCCGTCCTCCACCACGAGCTGCACCTCGTTCGACGACGACCGCACCCGCACCCCCAGGGAGCCGCCAGCCGGCTGGGCCTCCACCGCGTTGCGCACGAGGTTGAGCAGGGCCTGTCGCATCTGGCTCTGGTCAATGGGGACCGGGGGTAGATCGGGCTGAAGCTCCAGCTCCACGACCATCCCCGCTCCGGCCAGCTCGTCGCGCACGAAGGACAGGACCTTGTCCACCAGCTCGCCCAGGTCCCCGGGGACCAGCTCGGGTCGCGGCAACCGCGCCAGGGAGAGGTACGTCTCGGTGACCTCGGCCAGGCGGTCGATCTCGCCCTGGAGCTGCCCCAGCAGCTCTCGGGCCTCGGCGCGCGAGGCATCGGGCAGGTGATCCAGCTCGTCGCCGAGCATCTCGGCGTTGAGGCCCAGGGCGTTGAGGGGGTTGCGCACCTCGTGGGCCACCTGGGCGGCCATCCGGCCCACGGTGGCCAGCTGCTCCATCTGGACGATCCGCCGCTCACGCTGGGCCAGGCTGTCGGCCATGCTGTTGAACGCCTCGGCAAGCTTGCCGATCTCGTCGTGGGTCTCCACCTCCACCCGCTCGTACTGGCCCTCGCCGATCCGCCGCGCGCCGCGGATCAGATGATCGATGGGGCGCAGAGAGAGGTGGACCAGCAGCAACATCAGCCCGGCCATCACGATGGCGGTGGAGGAGAGCCACAGCAGCCGCTGGCTGGCCTGCATCTGGGTCGCGCCGGCCGTCTCCAGGGCGTTCTGGATGCGGATCTCGACCTTGGTACCGAGGATCTGCACCTCCTCGCCGATCTGCTGTCGCAAGGTGCGCAGGTCCTCAAGGGTCAACGCGGTGCAGCCCGCTTCGCCGCGCGCCAGGCACCCCTGGAGGCGATCGTGGGACTGGCGATAGCTCAACAGCAGGTGCCCCACGAGCTCCAGCTGGGCGCGGGTCTCGCGCAGCGCCGCGATCTCCACGGGGCTCTCCAGCCGCGCCTGCAGCTCCTCGGCGCCCCCGATGGCCGTCTGCAGGTGACGCTCCATCTGGTCGAGGTAGAGCAGGTCGAGGTTGGGCTGATACCGGTCCCAGTCCACCCGCGGGCGCGCCAGGGCGTAGCCCAGGGGGAAGCTCGCCAGGCGGTCCGCGTCGCGGGCCATGCCCATGTACCCGCTGGCCACGCTGGAGAGGTTGGCGCGGGTCTCGGCCATCTGCAGCAGGGCGAACCCCAGCACGGTGCCGAAGATCAGCAGCACGCCCAGGTAGCTGCCCACCACCTTGGCCCGCAACGACAGCCCGCGTGGGGATCGTCCCGTCATCGACTCCTGCGCACCGTGTTCAGCGCCTCCACTTGAAGAACACCTCGATCCCGCCGTTGCCGGCGTCCCCGTAGCGTAGCTCGATGTAGAGCCGCCGGGAGATGGAGATCTCGAGCTGGCCCTCGAACTCGTTCTCGTCCTCGTCGACGCCGCGGCGGTATCGCGTGATCAGGAACACCCGATCCGTCAGCGACTTCCCCACCTCGATGCCGAAGCTCCCCGGGCCCGACGGCCCCGGTTCGATGTTGAGCATGTCCACCGCGCCCTTGCCCATGACCTTGCTCAGCGCCTGGTTCATCTTGGAGGTGACCATGTTGGTGACGAAGGCCATCTCGTCGCCGCCCTCGGCGCCCGCGCCCGGGCGGATCTCCTCGGCCGGGGCGCCGAACAGCAGCACCGAGAGGATGTCGGCCTCGTCGGGGAGGTCGTCGCTGGTGAACTTCAGCGTCGGGGAGGAGGCGCGGCCCTCGACGTGCACGGCGATGTCGCCGTAGCGGCTGCGATAGGTGGCGACCACGTCCAGCTGCGGATCGGGCGGCGTGGCTCCGGTGAACGTCACCCCGCCCTGGTCCACCTTGAACTGCCGCCCCATCACCGTGAGGTTTCCGCGGATCGTGCTCACGTCACCACGGGTGCTCAGCACACCGCCAGCGAGGGTGATCCCCACGTCCCCCTCGAGCTGCAGGTCCGGCCGGATGCTGCCCAGCGCGGAGGCCCCCTCCACCGCGCTCACGTCCATGTACAGCCAGCAGTTGCGCTTCAACACCAGCCTCACGTCGAGGTCGAGGCTGTCCAGCAGCGAGGCGCCGCGCTCGGTGTCGTGCTCCTTGTCCACGTCCCCTGCGCCGCGGTGGACGTGCAGGTCCGGATCCCGCTCCATGGGCCAGGACTTGTGCCGCAGCTCGTCGCCGAGCTCGAGCTTGAGCATGTTCGCGGTGACGCCGCCGCGCACGCGCACGGCGGGCCACTCGCCGCGCACGAGCAGCCCCACGTCGGTGCGCAGCTTGACCTGGCGTGTGCACCACAGCCAGAAGTCACTGGAGCGCACGTCCAGGGAGATCTGCTTCGCGCCCTGGAGCTGCATGGTGCCGCTGGCCTCGAGCCAGCCATCGGAGACCGCGTCGGTGTCGGCGTCCTTCTTGCGTCTGGACGACTGGTCCCGCGACGGCCGGCTGGTCACCGTCAGCTGCTCGAGGTCCACCAGCGCGCGCGTGCCACGCGCCCGCAGCTCGGCGTGCTCGAAGCACACCTCGAGCGAGGACATGCACACGCCGCCGTCGCGCATCGCCAGCCGGATCTCGGGCAGCGGCTCGAGCAACGTGCCGCGGACCGAGCCGTCGATCGCCAGGCTGCCCGTGGGATCGTAGGCGCCGTCGATGAACCCCGTGATCAGCCCCACGGACAGCTCGTCTCCCTCGATCACGCCGGTGAGACCCGGCTGGCCGAACCGCTCCTGGGTGGTCCTGGGGCGCGCAAAGGAGAGGTCGATGGGGGAGCCCACGCGGATGGACAGATCCCCCCCCTCTCGGCCCGCCATCTGCAGGTCGGCCTCGAGCGCACCCTTCTCCACCAGCGCAGCGAGGGTGAGCTTCTGGAGCGCCTCGGTGCCCACGCGTCCGCCGCGCAGCGACAGATCCGCCTCCACGCGCGGGTTCCGTGCCGTGCCAGTCACGCGAACGTGCCCCTTGAGCTTGCCGTGCAGGGCGTCGAGGGAGTCGGTGTACAGGCGCAGGGTCTCCACCGGCAGGCCCACCAGGTTCACGTCCGCGGCCAGATCACCGAGGTACGGGCGGGTGCGGTCCACCGGCCGGCCCTCGAGCTTCTCGGCCAGCACGCGCTCCAGATCGAACATCCCGTTCAGCTGCGCCAGCAACAGCTCGTCGCGCACGTCCTGCACCTGGGCGCCGACGCTGAAGTCGCCGTCGACCAGCGACGCGGTGACGTCCGCGGAGATGGTGGGCAGGTTGGCCGCGCGCACGTCGCGCAGCCTCACCTGGCCCCGCACCTCGGGGTTGGTCCCCTGGCCCGCCACGGTGAAGGTCAGGCCGAAGCGCGACCGGGGCAACGACCGGACCTGGGGCAGCACCCGATCGAGGTTGGACGTGTGCTGCAACGGCACCTCGGCGAACAGCTGGACGAACCCGTCGGGATCCCAGCCCGCCCCCTCGAGGGCGACGGTGAACGGCACCAGCCCCTGCAGCTGCAGCGGCTCGATGTCCTCGCCGCCGGCCTTGACCACCACGGTGGTCATCCCGGCCATGGCCACCACGCCCAGCTCCAGGGCGAACGGGCCGTACTGATCCACGGCCACGCCGTCCCCGCGCACCTGGACGTTGACGCTGGGTTGCCGCGCGATCCCCTCCAGGGACAGGTCCAGATCCACCTCCCCGGCCACGGCCGTCTCACCCATCAACGGCTGGAGGGCGGTCAGCCGCAGCGCCTCGCCGGTGGCCGCGAACGAGGAGACCCCGCGGGGGGCCACCAGGCCGTCGGCGAGCAGGCGGCCGTCCACGCCTCCGAGATCCAGGCCGTCGATGCGCACGGCGCTGTCGGGCAGGAGGGTGACCGTGCACGGCTGCGCCAGGGTCCACGCGGAGTCGAAGGTGGTGGCGTCGAGGGCGCTCAGATGGACCACCGGGTGCGCCCCGCCCCAGCCGAAGGACGCCTCGAGCGTCGTGGTGAGACGCTCCCGGAAGCGCACGTCCACCGTCCCGGCCACGGCCGAGGACTGCAGCTGGACGTCCACGATCGTCCGCTCCAGCGGCACGCCGCCGGCGACCGCGCGGGTGAGCTCGCCCGCGACCCGGCCGCTGGGTCCCGCCGCCCCGTAGCCCGCGTCGAACTTGACCTGGAGCCGCTCCACCGTGGTGGACGGGGCCCGCACGGCGGAGGCCGTCAGGTACCCGTCGCCCTGCACCCAGAACCCCGACGCGCCCCCCCAGCCGCCGGACGCGTCCAGGTTCACCGACGCGACGCCGCCGAGCTCGGCCACGCCGACCCGCGCGCCCACGCCCGCCAGCGACACGCCGTGGACGCTGCCGCCGACGGAGAAACGCTCGTCGCGGACACGGGCCGAGCCGTGGAGGTCCGCCGATCCCAGGGGGCTGGCCAGCTCCAGGCTCTGCACGGTCACGGCCAGGGGGGGCTCGATGGAGGCACCCACCGTCAGGCTGTCGGCGCGGTACCCCAGCAGCTCGCTGTCCTCGAACGACGCCTGGAGCTGCCCCCGGAGGTCCTCCGTCGAGGTCCCCTCCCCCTGGACCTCGAGGCGCCCGGAGATCAAGCCAGGCAGGCCGTGATCGGGGCCGCCGGCCACGCCGGGTCCCACCGTGAGGACCGACGACAGATCCACCTCGGCGAGGATCAGCGTGCCGCCGTAGGTCATGGGCTCGCCCTGGAGATCCCCCGTCAGATCCAGCCCCAGCTCGCCTCGCGGTAGATCGAGGGTGCCCTCCAGGTCCAGGGCGCTCAGGGGGCCCCGGGCGTGGATGTCCGCGGAGACCGTGCCCGCGAGGGGGAGCTCGACGACGGGCTCCAGGCCGCCCAGATCGAGGCTGCCGAGGACCACCGCGAGGTCCAGATCGGGCTCGGCGGTGGAGCCCACGGCGCCGGCCGCGCTCAAGGTGGCGCCCAGAGCCTCCGCGTTCACGGCCAGCTCCGGGATCGTGCCGCTGTCCAGCACCACGTCGCCGTCCAGGGCAAAGGTCCCCACCGCGGGATGGATCGCCTCGCCGGCGAGCCGCTCCAGCTCGACAGCCTGGCGCCCCCCTGTCCAGTCCAGGGAGCCCACCAGCTCGAGGCCACGGATGTGGTAGGGATCTGCGCCGCTGCCGGGGTCGAAGAGCACCTCTCCGTCCACCTCGACGTGGCGCAGCAGCAGATCCACGGGCATGCCCCCCGACGCCTCCTCGTCCTCCTCGGACGGAGGGAGGATGGACAGCAGGTTCAACCCGTCCGGGCCGCTGGCCAGATCCCCGCGCAGGCCCTCGATGGCCACCCGGTCCACCACCACGTCCTTGCGCAGCAACGCTCCGGGCCGCCACTGGACGGTCAGCGCCTCGGCGCCCACCATCTGCTCGCCGTCGGGGTCCTTCACCGTGACGTCGCGCAGGGTGAACGAGGTCAGCAGGTGCCCCTCGGCGCGGCCCACCCGGACCTCTCCCAGCAGCGCGTCGTTGGCCGCGTCCAGGCCGCGGGCCACCACCGTGCCCAGGCCAGCTTCGCTGTTGAGCCACAGGACCCCGGCGAGCAGCGCAGCCACCGCGACCCCCGCCGCCAGGCCGGCCAGGGCCAGCAGTCGAACCAGCCAGCGCAGCACGCGGCTCCTGGGACGGCTCGCCGGGGTGCCCGCCATGTCAGAAGGCCTCGCTGAAGCCGAAGTGGAGCAGGACCGCGGGATCGTCGGGGAACTCGTCGTCGTGGTTGAGGCGGAACGCCACGTCGAGGCGGAAGGAACCGAATGCCGTGCGGAGCCTCGGTCCGATCCCGGCGCTGAGCATCAGGTCCGACAGGGCGAAGAAGCCCTCGTTCTCCCACACGCGGCCGGCGTCGAGGAACACCGCGAAGCCCAGCCGCATCTTGCCGATGGGCGCCAGGTAGGCCCGCACCTCGGGCCCGCCGAACAGGGCGAGGTGGCCGCCGATGGGGATGGGATCGCAGTCGCCGCTGTCGTTTCCGTCGCAGCCGGCGCCGTCGTCGTCGGTCTCCGGATAGACCCGCGGGCCGAGCATGTCGCGACCCCAGCCGCGCACGGTGCCCGAGCCGCCGATCTTGAACTTCTGGCTCAGGGGAGCGGACTCGGTGTCCCCCCACGGCAGGATCCAGCCCGCCTGCAGGTGCAGCGCCAGGACCAGCTTCTTGGGCACGGGATCGATGTAGGTGCGCGCCTCCCACGAGAGCTTGACGTAGTCGAAGCCGCCGCTGAGGAAGCCGCCCGCCTCGGCCACGGAGAACCGCGCGAAGATGCCGCGGTTGGTGTTGACCTGGTCGTCGCGGGCGTCCCAGGTGAGGCTCTGCTCGAGGTAGCTGAGGTTGTACTTGCCGTCCGTGTCGATCTCGGGGATGTCGTCGGCGTCGGTCAGGGCGATCAGGTCGGGATCCTGCCAGTACAGCCAGAAGAACTCGTAGTTGTAGGCGAGCCCCACCGACAGGGTCCTGTGGAGCCGCACGTCCAGGCCCACCGACACGCTGGGCGAGAGGTACTTGTAGCCCGACTCCACGTCCAGGGCGAAGCCAGCGCGCTGCCACAGGGTCAGCGCCCGGATGGGCAGGGGCTCCACCAGCTGCAGCTCCTGCTCGACGATGGGGCCGTGGGTCTCGCGGGTGAGGATGTCGGGCACCACGGCGTAGCCCAGGCGCGTGTCGCTGTGGAGCTGGAGCAGGCGCTGGAACAGGTTGCGGTGGGAGATGCCGAGGCTCACGTGGGCGTCGTCCCGGCCCCGCTCCATGCCCACGCCGATACCCAGCTTGATGGACAGGGGCTTGGACTCGCGGATCGCCACGCGGACGGGGATCACGTTCGTGCTGGGATCCGAGAGGTCCGGAGCCACCGTGACCATGGAGAACACGCCCATGCCGAACAGGTCGCCCTGCAGCTTGTGGAGCTTCTCCAGCGAGTACAGGTCGCCGGGCTCGATCCGCACCTCCTTCTCCACGCGCCGCCGGGGCACCTTGTCCAGGCCCTCGAGGGTCACCTCGCCGAAGTGGCAGCGGATACCGGGCTCCACCGCGTACTGCAGGTCGACGCGCTGCTCTTCCGGGTAGGCGTCGGCGCGGCGGTCCACCGACGCGTACGCATACCCGACGTTGTTGAGCATGAACTGGAGCGCGGCGCGGTCGGCCTCGTGCCGCGGAAGCGTGAACGGCTGGCCCTCGACGAGCCGCAGCCGCCGCGAGAGGTGGGCCAGGACCATGGGATCCAGCCGGTCCACGCCGAGCAACCGGACGTCACCCACCGCGGATCGCGGCCCCTCCTCGGCGGTGAAGGTCACCACGGCCCAGCGGCGGCTCTCCCCCACCTTGCGGCCCCAGTACTCGATGTGCCATCCCGAACAGCGCGCGTCGAAGAACCCGTGGTCCTCGTAGAACCGTTCGATGCGGTCTTGATCCTCGAGCACGAGGTTGCGCTCCATGGGGATCCAGAACCGACGCGTGCCCACGCCGAGAGCCCACCATGGAGTCGGCTGCGTACCCAGCGCGTCGCGCACGCGCTTGGTGGGTTTGAGCTGCTTCTCGCCGGTGACCTTGACCTTGACGCCGCTCACCTGAGGGGTGGTGGGGATGGGCAGGGGCTTGCGGTGGGCGCACCCCACCTCGGTCAGCGCGAATGCGGCCAGCAGGACCGCCAGGAGGGGGCCGGTGGGCCCGTATCGTCTGCGCCCGCGCACGTGAGGGATCCTCTATCACCCCGGGCGAGCCCGTCCATTGATGCGACCGCGTGGCGCTTCAATTTGTTGCTGGTCACGCCCGTGCTGGATAACCTATGGGGTGGATGTTACTCGCCTGGAGGATATCGTGGACACCGTTCGCAGCGATTCCGGCGTGACCCTGCTCGAGCTGGCGATCGTGGTCGCAATCGTCGGCATCGTGGCCATGATCGCCGTGCCGAACATCTCTTCGTTCACCAACAAGTACCGCCTGACCCGCGTGGCCAACGACTACGCCATGTCCGTCAACCTGGCCCGTTCCCAGGCCATCGCCTTCAACCGGCAGATGCGCGTGGTCCACCTCCACCCCGACGCCAACCCCGGCGATGGCTCCCGCACCAATTACTGCGCCTGGGACATCCAGGCGCGGTACGTGGACGACGACGGTAGCGTCTACTGGGAGACGATCCCGGACGACGGCGTGGACGGCCCGGACACCAACTACTCGCAGGCCGGGTACTACGACTACGACAACTACCTGGGCAACGAGAGCCCCGACTACGTGCGCTACATCTCCATGGAGGAGTCCGACTCCCTGGTTCACGGCCACTGCTTCGAGTTCACCACCCGCGGCACGGTCACCAGCGGGACGGGCGACTGCGCCGGGTTCAGCGCCGAGGACGGCGAGTGCTTCGTGCGCGTGGGCTTCCGCAACAAGACCGCCTCGGACAAGGGCCGTATCCAGGTCTGCGTCGGCAACCCCTCGGGCATCACGACCCTCCATTCCAACCACACCTGGTAGATCCCATGACCCCTCCTCGGATGACGACCCTGCTGGGTCTGTGCGCGATGGCCTGGACTGGCTGTACCCCCCTGTGCTCGGCCGAGAGCGCGGGAGGGATCGCGGGCTTCGAGGTGGACTGCGAGCGGCTCGAGTTCGTGCGCGCCACCGACACCATGAACCTGTCGATCTTCGACGCGGTGGACGGCCAGATCGATCTGGAGATGCCCAACGTGATCACCGTCGCCCCCGGTATCCGCTTCGGCGAGGGCGGCGACTACGGCATGTCGGGCAACTATCACTCCTCGTCGGTGTCCCTGGCCGACCTGGACGACTCGTGGCTCAAGGTCACCGCCTGGGAGGGGATCTCCGGCGAGGCCTACGACCAGTCCGTGTCCATCGAGTTCCACATCGAGGTGCAGTCCACGAGCACGTCCGACAGCGGCGTGGTCGACGGCACCGCGGACCAGGTGCCGGTCTACTAGGCCTTCTCCACGGCCTGTTCCCACGCGTCCATCATCTGCCGGGCCTGCTCGCGCGGCATGGCCGGATCGAACTCGCGGTCCTCCTGCCAGGCGCTGCCCACCTGCCCCAGATCGGACCAGACGCCCGTGGCCAGCCCTGCGAGCATGGCCGCGCCGGCGGCCGTGGTCTCGAGCATCCGGGGCCGCACGATGGGGACTCCGAGGAGATCCGCCTGCAGCTGCATCAGCAGGTCGTTGGCCGCGGCGCCGCCGTCGACGCGCAGGCCCTTGAGGGAGGACTCGAGGTCCGCCTCCATGGCCTGGAGGATGTCGACGATCTGCAGGGCGATGCCCTCGAGCGTGGCGCGGGCCAGGTGGGCGCGGGTGGTGCCGCGGTCGATGCCGAGGATGGCGCCGCGGGCCGACGCGCGCCAGTGGGGCGCGCCCAGGCCGGCGAGGGCGGGCACGAACACCACCCCGCCGGAGTCGGGGACCGATCCGGCCAGGGCCTCGATCTCGGGGGCCGCGCCGAGGATGTTCAGCCCGTCGCGCAGCCACTGGACCGCGGCGCCGGCGATGAACACCGAACCCTCCAGCGCGTAGGTCGTCTCGCCGCCGAGCTGCCACGCCACGGTGGTGAGCATGCCGTTGTCCGAGTACACGACGCGGTCTCCGGTGTTGAGCAGCAGAAACGCGCCGGTTCCGTAGGTGCACTTGGCCTCCCCCGGGGCAAAGGCGGCCTGGCCGAACAGGGCGGACTGCTGGTCGCCGGCCATGCCTGCCACGGGGATGCCGTCGGGCAGGAAGGAGAGCCCGCGCGTGCGCCCGTAGACCTCCGAGCACCCGCGGATCTCGGGCAGCACCGAGCGCGGCACCCGCAGCAGGTCGAGCATGCCCTCGTCCCACGCCATGGACTTCAGGTCCATCAGCAGGGTCCGCGACGCGTTGGACGCGTCGGTGACGTGGGCGGTGCCGCCGGTGAGGCGCCAGGTCAAGAAGGTGTCGATGGTGCCGAAGGCCAGCTCGCCTCGCGCAGCGCGCGCGCGCGCCCCGTCCACCTCGTCGAGGAGCCACGCCAGCTTGGTGCCGGAGAAGTAGGGGTCCAGCACCAGGCCCGTGGTCTGGCGCACCGCGGCCTCGTGGCCCGCCTCCTTCAGCGCCGCGCAGCGGTCGGTCGTGCGGCGGCACTGCCAGACGATGGCGTTGTGCACCGGCCGCGACGTGGCGCGGTCCCACAGCACGGTGGTCTCGCGCTGGTTGGTGATGCCGATGGCGGCGATGCGCTCGACGCCGACGCCGGCCTTGGCCAGGACGCCGGCGACCGTGGCCTCCACCGACGCCCAGATGTCCTCGGCGTCGTGCTCCACCCAGCCCGGCCGGGGAAAGATCTGCCGGAACTCCTGGTTGAACTTGGCCAGGGTGTTGAGGTTCGTGTCGAGCAGCAGAGCAGTGGTACCCGTGGTGCCTTGATCGATGGCCAGGACGACGTCGGACATGGGATCGGACCTCCGGGGCGCAGTTTACATTCCTTGATCCCCTGTGTGGCGGCTGGTAGGAACAATGTACGTCGGCGCCGTGGCGCCACATTCCGAGGAGGGACCGATGTTCGACCACATCCGATTTGGCTGGCTGCTGGTGCTGGGGTGTCTGCTGTGGAGCGCCTGCGGTGGCGGCGTCACGACGACCGGCCGCAACATCAAGGAGTACATGCCCCTGGACCAGGACGAGTACTGGCTCTACGAGAAGACCGAGGACACCGACGGCCTGCTGTACGAGGTCCGGAGCCTGGGCGAGGAGACCATCAACGGCGAGACGCTGTCGGTCTTCGCGTGGAAGTACGGCAACATCCAGGATCTGACCGAGGACAACCTCGGCCCCAACGAGCTGTTCTTCATGGAGACCTACTGGTCCAAGGCCGAGGGCGGGCTGTACTTCCACGGGTCGGACGCGGCCGAGGGCGTCAGCGGCATGGATCCCTGGGCGACCCTGGTCTACGAGTTCCCCATCACCTTCGGCACGGTCAACGCCTGGGAGGGCGACGTCGCCGAGTCCGGCAGCGATGGCCACTCCTGGACCGCCGAGTTCGTGGCCATGGAGACCGTGCAGACCAACTCCACCACGTCGGGCTACAACGCCATGCACATCCGCTTCGTCGAGACCAACGACGCCAGCCCGTTCACCGGCGACTACTGGCTCGGCCCGGACACGGGCATCGTGCAGTTCGTGCTGGACGACGACCCCGACGTGACCTGGTCCCTCAAACAGAACACGCCGCCGAGCTAGGCGCCCCATGAATGATCCCAGCCCCAAGAAGCAGCTCAAGCTGTCCCTGGAGGACGGCATCGCCGGCGGGCGGTACACCAACCTCCAGATCGTGGCGATGAGCGAGACCGAGTTCATCCTCGACTTCGGCTTCGTCCAGCCCCAGGAGCCCAAGGGCGCCATCCACTCGCGGCTGATCATGAGCCCGCGCCACGCCAAGGGGCTGATGCGCACCCTGGTGGAGCGGATTCGCTCGTACGAGGATCGCTTCGGCGAGATCCCCATGACGGGCGCCAGCCCGGCCGATCCCAAGGTGATCAACTAGCCCCCGTGCGGAGCCTGGTCCCCCTGCTCCTCGTGCTCTGGCTGGCCCCTGGCTGCGCGCCGCCCGACTACGTGCCCGTGGGACTCCAGGTGGACCTGCAAGTCACCGCGGACGACGACCCCTTCGACACCATCTCCGGGCTGCGGGTCTGCCTGGCCAGCGACGCCGGAGACGCCTTCTACCTGTTCCCGCGCGATCCGGGCTCCTACCTGATCCCGGACGTGCCCGCGGACACGGTGGTCTCGCTGGAGATCCACGGGCTGGACCGCGAGCCCGACGAGATCGATCTGGGCGAGGAACCCACCGTGCTCGCCTGGGCGATCGTGCCCGACGCGGTCGTGGCTCCCGCCGGTGAGGGTGACGCGGTCGACGTGGACTTCGGTTCGTGCACCGACGACTGCCCCGCGGACTGCTCGACACCCGAGACGTTGCCCGTCGGGGAGTCCGCGATCGGCCTCCGGAGGGCTCCGGAGGGCTGAAAAAAAGATGCGGCCGGAGGGGGGCATTCGCTTGACGGTGCGATTTCGGCATGGTAGCGAAGCCAACGCTTGGGCCCATAGCTCAACTGGCAGAGCAGCGGACTCTTAATCCGCGTGTTGAAGGTTCGATTCCTTCTGGGCTCACCAAAAGGACCACAGGGCCGCCGGCGGGAAACTCGACGGCGGCCCTTTTTGCGCGAGAATGGCGGAATTGGCAGACGCGCTGGATTTAGGTTCCAGTGCCCCACGGGCGTGGGGGTTCGAGTCCCCCTTCTCGCATGCCATGGAACACAGAGGCGGCCCCCGACCGGGCGACCTCCCTGAGGCAAGACATGGACATCCAGCTGGAAGACATCAGCAGCGTCAGCAAGAAGCTCTCCTTCACGGTCCCCGCGGACACGGTGGACGAGGAGCTCAACAACGCGTTCCGCACCCTCAAGCGTGAGGTGGTGCTGCCGGGGTTCCGGCCCGGGCGCGTGCCGCGCAAGCTGCTCGAGCAGCGGTTCGGCACCCAGATCCGCGGCGAGGTGAGCTCCAAGCTGATCGGCGACGCCTTCGACAAGGCCGTGGAGGACCACGACCTGTCCCCCGTGGCCCAGCCCGACGTGGACGAGGGTGACCTGGAGCTGGGCAAGGCCTTCGCGTTCACCATCACCGTGGACGTCAAGCCCGACCTGAAGATCGAGGGATACAACGGCGTCAAGGTGGTCTGGGACCGCGAAGAGGTCACCGACGACGAGGTGAACGAGCAGATCGAGTCCATGCAGCGCCAGTCCGGCTCGCTGGTGGCGATCGAGGAGAAGCGGCCGGTCGCCGACGGCGACGTGGTCACCATCAACTTCAAGATGGCCTCCGAGGGGCTGGAGGACTACGCCCGCGACGGCATGATGTTGAGCCTCCCCGATGACCCGTACTTCGGCTTCGCGGTGGACCTGGCGCGCGGCGCCGAGGTGGGCGAGCCCAAGGAGGGCGAGATCATCGTGCCGGCGGACTTCATCGACGCGGACTGGGCGGGCAAGACCTGCACGGCGACCCTCGAGGTCACCGAGATGAAGAAGCTGCAGCACCGCGAGCTGGACGATCAGTTCGCCAAGGACATGGGCCACGAGTCGGTGGACGTCATGAACGCCGCCATTCGCTTCTCCATCCAGGAGGCCAAGGACAAGCGGGCCCGCGACGAGGCCTCCCGGCGCCTCGTCCAGAAGGTCATCAAGGCCAACCCCTTCGAGGTCCCGGCCAAGCTGGTGGAGCACCGCGGCCAGTCCCTGGTCAGCAGCATCGCCCAGCAGATGATGCCCGGCTTCGACCAGGCGAACATGTTCTCCCTGGACGACCTGGACGAGGAGCGCCGCGCCAACATCCTCGAGGAGGCCGACTTCTCGGTCCGCCGCGAGCTGGTCCTCGAGGCCGTGACCAAGGCCGAGGAGATCGCGGTCACGGACGACGAGGTGGACGGCAAGATCACCTCGCTGGCCGCCGAGACGGGCCAGCGCCCCGAGACCCTGCGCGGCTACCTGCTCAAGGGCGGCGGCATGGACGAGCTCAAGGAGCGCATGCTGCAGGACAAGGCCCTGGACCTGCTGCTCGAGCGCGCCGAGATCGTGGACGAGGACGACGAGCCGGCCGAGCCGGTGGCCGAGCCAGAGGCCGAGGAGCCCAAGGCGGAGGAGCCCGCAGAGGAGCCCGCAGAGGAGCCCGCAGAGGAGCCCGCGGAGGAGCCCGAGGCCGACTCGGTCAGCTCCGACGACGACTCCATCAGCTCCGACGACGACTCCTCGGACGACGACGAGGATTAACCCACGTCACCCGCCCCCTCGGAATCCTCGCCCCTCCTCGGGCGTTTTACAGCCACGCCGACCTTCCCGCGGTGCAGCGCGGGGTATAGTGTCGATCCCATCGACGTTAGCGGAGGGTAGAATACCGCCATGAGTTCCACCGACGCCCAGGAGCGGTTCATCATTCCGGACCCGCGGATCATCGAGCAGACCCACCGCGGCGAGCGGATCTACGACGTGTACTCGCGGTTGCTCAAGGACCGCATCGTGTTCCTCGGTACGCCCGTGAACATGGACGTGGCCAACCTGCTCATCGGCCAGCTGCTGGTGCTGGAGAGCGAGGACCCGGACCGGGACATCTT
>CAYRNR010000047.1:53470-54696 GCA_964425605.1 uncultured Rickettsiales bacterium
TGCTCATCGGCCAGCTGCTGGTGCTGGAGAGCGAGGACCCGGACCGGGACATCTTCATGTACGTCAACTCCCCCGGGGGAGACGTGATGGCCGGCATGGCCGTGTACGACACCATGCAGTACATCAAGCCCGACGTGTGCACCATCTGCCTGGGGCAGGCGGCGTCCATGGGCGCGGTGTTGCTGGCGGCTGGAGCCGAGGGCAAGCGTCAGGCGCTGCCCCACTCCACCATCTTGATCCACCAGCCCCTGGGGGGTTTCAGGGGACAGGCGACGGACATCGAGATCCACGCCAAGGAGATCCTGCGCAAGAAAGAAGCGCTCAACCGGCTGCTGAGCCAGCACACGGGCCAGCCGCTGGAACAGCTTGCGAGGGACACGGAGCGTGACTACTACATGAGCGCGGAAGAGGCTCGGGCCTACGGTCTGATCGACCGGGTGCTCACCGAGCGAACCGAGGACGGTGATGGCGCGTAAAGGGCGAGACGAGACCGGCGATCTCTGCTGTTCCTTCTGTGGCAAGAGCCAAAAGGAGGTCCGCAAGCTGATCGCAGGGCCTACGGTGTACATCTGCGACGAGTGCATCGAGCTGTGCAACGACATCATCGCCGAGGAGTACGAGCGGGAGGACTACTACTCGTCCAAGGGGCTGGTGTCCAAGCCCCAGGAGATCAAGGACTTCCTCGACGAGTACGTCATCGGCCAGGAGCACGCCAAGAAGGTGCTCTCGGTGGCCGTGTACAACCACTACAAGCGCATCGACGCCAAGTCCACGCGCGCCGACGACGTGGAGCTTCAAAAGACCAACGTGCTGCTCGTGGGCCCCACCGGTTCAGGTAAGACCCTGCTGGCCCAGACCCTGGCGCGGTACCTCAACGTGCCCTTCGCCATCGCCGACGCCACCTCGCTCACCGAGGCCGGCTATGTGGGCGAGGACGTCGAGAACATCGTGCTGAGCCTCTACCAGGCGGCCGAGTACAACGTCGAGCGCACGCAAAAGGGCATCATCTACATCGACGAGATCGACAAGATCAGCCGCAAGTCGGAGAACCCCTCGATCACCCGCGACGTCAGTGGTGAGGGTGTGCAGCAGGCGCTGCTGAAGATCATCGAGGGCACCATCGCCAACGTGCCCCCCAAGGGCGGGCGCAAGCACCCCCAGCAGGACTTCTTGCAGATCGACACCACCAACATCCTGTTCATCTGCGGCGGGGCGTTCGTGGGGAT
>CAYRNR010000048.1:0-53782 GCA_964425605.1 uncultured Rickettsiales bacterium
ATCCCCCCTTTTTCAGTGATATCGAGCGGTTTCAGACGCTATCCGAACACCAATGACTCAGTTACTGGGCGCAGACCGCTCTACTGTCGGATTGACGCCTTTCGAGGGCAATAGGGGATGTTGTAGGCGAACTCTCGAGAGGTGGTTCGTTCGTGAGTTGGCATGCACACCATCACGCTTCTTCCGACGCTGGTCGATCTACAAGTCATTCGACCTGATTGTTCACGACCCACACCACAGTCTGGACGTCGTAGCGAGTCGGGTCGGGTACGCCAGCTACCGTTCGCTGGCGCGGGTATGGCAACGAGAAACGGGGCTCACACCAGCGATCGCCGCCAGGGCTGTTCGGAGTGAAGTCGGCGCGGCGGACGAGGTCCCCACCGATGAAAAGGAGAGGCGGCTGTGGCTCGCAAGCAGGATAGAGACCATGCACAATGCGGCGCGATAGTCGATTGACTGTCGCAGGCTCGAGGTCATCCGTGCAATGCTGTCTTCAAGATCGCAGCCCGTGGAGTGTGGCGATGCCTGGACGAGGGAACCTGACTGCGCTGCTGGTGTTGTTGTTGCTCGCTTCTTGCGGCTGCCCAAACGGGGATGACGATGACACGACCGGAGACGATGACCACGGTCAAGACGACGATGCCCACTGTACGTCGTGTGAGGGCGACTTTGAGATCACGGATATCGACGACTGCGACGCGGTTGCGTCGTGCGAGAGCGTTTCTGGCGACCTGCAAGTCCTCCTGACGGAGGACTTGCTCGACATCGATCTGCCTTGCCTGGTAGCGGTCGGCGCCGATCTGGAAATCGCCGGGAACGACCAACTCGCCGACCTCGATGGTCTCGTGGGGCTCTCTTCCGTTGGAGGATCGCTGAGTATCTGGTCCAACGCGTCTCTGGTTCTCGTGGCAGGGTTGTCCGGGCTGCTCCAGGTCGGTGGAGGCGTGAACATCTCCGGGAACGAATCGTTGCTCTGTTTGGAGGGACTGGAGGGTCTCGAATCGTTGCCGGAAGATCTCCAAATATCCGAGAACGACTCCCTGACGGATCTACGAGGCCTCACGAACCTCCGCACGGTAGGTGGATGGCTAGACGTCCGGGGAAACGATGCCCTCGTCACCTTGGAAGGGCTGGACGGCGTCACGACCGTGGGTACCGACCTGAACATCGCGGAAAACCACGATCTTGTCAGCCTGTCCGGGTTGAGCCGACTCGTGTCCGTGGGTGCGGACCTCTGCATCGAAGACAACTCCGCACTGACGAACCTCGTGGATCTGTCAGTCCTCACGACGGTGGGCGGCGACCTGGACATCTCGGGTAACAACTCCCTGACCCACCTGGACGGTCTGTCCGGCCTCACAGTGATGGAAGGTGACCTGGATGTGGCGGACAACAATGTCCTGGTCAGTCTCGCTGGCCTCTCGGGCGTCGTCAGCATCGGTGGTGACCTGTCGGTGTGGTCCAACGACGCTCTGAGGAGCCTGGATGGGCTCGAAGGGACCCATTCGATATCGGGGGACCTCCATATCGGCGACAACCCCAGTTTGGACCACCTGGACGGCCTTGCGCAGATCTCCTCGGTCTGCGGGAGCCTCCATGTCTGGGGCAATGACTCTCTTCAGGACATCGCAGGGCTCGGGAGTTTGGTCGAAGTGGGGAACTGGCTGGAGATCATCGACAACGACACGCTGACCCATGTCGACGGCTTGGAAAGCCTGACGACGGTAGGCGGCTGGCTGTCTGTCGCTGGAAACGCCTCCCTCGACAGCGTTGATGGACTAGGAGGCGTTCAATCCGTCCACCGGGGCCTCCGCATCGAGTGTAATGCCTCTCTCGACCAGGCCCACGCCGTCGAGGTCGCGGCGCTTGTCGAGGTAGGTGGCGACGTCACGGTCGCCTACAACGGCGTCGAGTACGACGAGGAGTACTGCGACTGATCGGCCTGGGTATCCGACAGTGGAATTCCATCGGACGACTCCTCGCCCTCGCCCTCGCCTGTGAGGAGATCTCGTACGCCCAGCCCGCGCATCTCTTCTCTGTGATCTCTGTTATCTCTGTGCTGAATCCTCTTCTCCGTGCCCCCGCGCCTCCGTGGTCTCCCCCTCCCCTCCCCAACTACCTCCCCACCCCCCGCTTCCACATCTGAGACGGCGTCGTCGGAGGCGCCGCCTGCGCCGCCTGCACCACGGTGAACGCCCCGGTCGTGACCTCCTCGGTCCCGCCCTCGAGGTCGGTAGGTATCACGATCCGGAACTGGAACGTCCCCGACAGATCAGTCACCGCCGTCGGCACCCGGTGGGTCATCGGGAAGCTGAACTCCCAGTTGAAGGTCCGGATCGCCGGCATCTGATCCGCGTAGGAAGGATCGGTCGTCAGATCGGTCCAGAACTCGTACCCGTCGCTGTTCACGGACGTGCCGTCCGCATGGGTGACCGGGGAGAAGCCGTCGCCCGTGTCCTGCTCCAGGGTGGCCACGGGGCGGCCGAGCCAGGGATCGGTGCCCTGGACGGTGAAGGTGACGATGTCGGTGGAGGAGACGACCGCGGGGACGTCCTCGGCGATGTCGCCGACACCCAGCGCTCCCTCGGGCTGGTAGGGATCGTAGGTGTAGCCGGACCAGGCGGGGAGCGGCTCGGGCTCCTCGAAGGGCAGGGAGTAGGCCGGGTCGTACCAGGCGTGGAAGACCTCGACGAGGCGGTCGGCGAGGTAGTCGCCCTGCTTGGGGCCCCAAAGGGTGCCGCCGGTCTCGTAGCCGCCCTGCCACCAGTCCTCGTAGGTGAGGCTGTAGCCCAGGGTGTCCTGGGCGTAGCCGACGAACATGACGTCGTCGACGCCGTCGAGGGTCTGGACCTCGGTCATGACGATGTCGGCGAGGGAGGTGAGCCACTCGCCGTTGCCGGTGACGAAGAACAGGTCGCCGACGCGGCCGGCGGAGAACAAGGTGACGTCGAAGGCGGGATCGTCCTCGGGGAACGGGACGCACATGTCGTCCATCTCCCAGCCGAGCTCGTCCATGGGGGTGTCGTCGTCGCAGTTGCCGTCGATGCCCTGGGCGCAGTAGACGCAGCCGTTCTCGCACAGCTCGAACTCGTCGCTGTCGTACTCGAGCAGCTCGTGGTCGATGGGGACGTAGGTGGAGACCATGGAGATCTCGGGCTCGTCGGTGAACACGATGGCGTCGAGATCGGGGACGACGGCGTCGGCGATGACCTCGCCGAGGGCCTCCATGCGGTCGTAGTCGTCGGGCTGGGGCGCGCCGGTCGCGGCCGGATCGATCTCGGGGCTGTCCGGGGACGCGTCGCCACCCCAGGAGTTGAAGAACAGCACGTTGACGGGGTTGTCGAAGCGCTCGGCGACCTTCCACTGCACGACGCTGCCCATGTCGCCGCTGAGCGTCAGGGTGTCGGCGTCGAGGATGGTGCCGTGGTAGGCGTAGCTCATGATCAGCGCGTCGATCTCGCCGTCGCGCTGCACGGCGATGGTCGGCAGGCTGTGGTTCTCCTGTAGCAACGCCAGCGCGTCGTTGTCACACCGGCGATCGTTGTGCGCCGCGTCGGTGGAGGCCATGGTGTAGCCCACCTCCGCCGGAGCGAGGTCGGCCAGGGCCAGCTCCACGGCGTCGGCGACCGCAGTCTGCAGCCGCACCAGCATCTCGGGATCGAAGCGGTCGAAGCCGAGCTCGAAGGGCCCGGTCTTGTCCACGAAGCGGCCCGGGCCGCCGTGGGTGTGGTTGCTCCCGACGATCAGCGCGTCGTCCAGGTCGCGGCCGAGCCGGTTCTCCAGCTCGACCAGGATCCCGCTCCGCGCCTGAGCCCCCATGTACAGCAGATCGCTCGCAACGAAGACCGCCTCGTAGTGATCCCCACGCGACAGGGCGACGGCCCGCAGGGTGAGCGCGCCGTGCTGACGGGTCGTGCCGGGGATGATGTCGGCGAACGGCGTCGGGGACGGGTCCCCGCCGATCTGGCCGAACCCGATGGTCGGGCTCCCCAGCGGCGCCGGGATCTCCACGGTCGCGGTACCGGCCATGAACGGACCGGGCGGTGGGATCTGCTCGGACGAGTCGTCGTCGTCACCCGGGGTGGAGTCGTCGTCGTCGTCGCCGTTGCAGGCGGGCGACATCAGGAGCAGGGACAGCAGCAGGGCAAGGGACCAACGGTGGCGCATGGGTCCTCCTCGCGGGCGAGAATATCAGATCGAGCGAGAGGTTCGGCGCGGCGCGGTACTCCACCGGCCGAGAGGGCGTTCGTCTAGCGAATCTTCCTGAGCCGCAACCAGGCCACGGTCAATCCTGCACCCAGCAGCAACACCGCCGGGATCAGCGGCCTGCCCGGCCCGCGCTCCACGGCGCAGCCGCCACTGCTGGTCGGCCCGTCGCACCAGATCTCCACCTCGATGCCCGTGACATCCTGCGTACACTCGTAGCGGAAGTCGGTGCCCTCGAACAGGGCGTCGCAGACGTCCGAGGCGCCGTCCTCGATGTCGCAGGCGCGGCACTCGGTGCCGGGCTGATCCAGGGCGCCCACCGAGCATTCGAGGTTCTCGCCGCTGCAGCTGGCAGGGATGGGCGCGACGTCGGCGCTGGCGAAGGTGGGCAGGGCCAGGATCAAGAGGGTCAGCAGTGCGAGTCTCACGGGTCCTCCGTGCGTGCCCGAGGGGTTCGGTCCAGGTTCGGATGCAACCGCGGTGCCAGCCCCTCGGGTCACGAGCATACCGGTAGCTCGCTGTGCTCGCACGCGGGAAGTGGATCGCCGGCGACCGCGGCCTGGGTCCACTGAACGATGAACGGGGCAGCGACCCAGATCGTATCGTCGTGGCCGGCGAGGGCCTCGGTGCAGGCCTGGTACGTGACACCCGGGGCGGCGATGTCCTCGACCACGCAGGCCGTGTGCTCGGGGGTGATCTCGGCGTCCAGGAGTCCCTGGAGCACGAGGATGGGGCCGCCGTCCGGATCCATGGCGACGCGGTCGGCACGGATGCGTTCGACGAACCCCTGCCCCGGAGGCTCGCAGGCGCCGATGCCGGTGAGGCAGGCGGCGACGGTGGAGGTGAACGTCTCCTCGAGCAGCTCGGAGTAGTAGATGGCCTCGAACTGGACGGTGCCGAGGAGCTCGTCGTAGCACTCGGTCCAGATGTGGGTGGCGACGACCTCGGCGACAAAGGGTTCGAAGTAGGCGGTCTCGCCATACGGGGGGTGGAAGTTCCCGCCGTCGGTGAGCATGCGCAGCGCCAGCCGCGTGGAGGCGTCGCCGGTGAAGTAGGTGGACTCGGGCGCGGTGAAGGCCTCGACGAGGTCGTCTTCGGTCACGCGCCAGTCCGGGGCGACGGTGACCGCGCCCAGCAGGGGCTGGCCCAGGTAGTCCGCTGCCAGGGCCTGGGCGCCGAGGGCCGCCGCGCCCCCTTCATCCAGTCCCACGACCACCACGTCGTCGGTCACGGAGCCGTACAGCACGGCGTGGACCACGGCGCGGGCTGCGTCCAGGATCGAGTGGGCCGTGTCCGCGGTCTGGCCGTACCCGGGGAGCCCGTCGCCGCCCAGCCCCGCGAGGTCGGGGGCGACGACGGCGTAGCCCCGGCCGACGAATCCGAGCGCCAGGGTGTCCGTGGAGCTCAGGTCCGCCTTCGAGGGGGCACACGAGTCAGCCACGCCGTGGGGGCCCTGGTGGATGACGATCACGGGCCGGGGGCCGCCCTGGACCGGGGTGTCGGGCAGGTACACGCGCGCCGTCGCGAGGCCCTCCTGGCCCTCCCAGCGGGTGGTGCGGTACGCCACGGCGAAGGTGTGCGCGCCTGCCCAGGGGTCGAGGTCCTGGATGCCGGCGCCTTCGAGGACGTCGGCCACCTCGAGCACGTCGAGGGTCTCCAGGGTCGCGCACCGCACCACGTCGCCGAGCACGGTCTCGTCCCAGGCCGGCAGGCCGGCGGGGCGGAAGTAGACGTCGTCGTGCAGATCGGTGCAGGGGATGGCGATCTGGGCCAGGGGTGGCTCGACGTGGTCGTCGTCGTCGCCGGTCGCGCTGTCGTCGTCGTCGGGCCCGGGGGTGGTGTCGTCGTCGTCGTCGCCAGCGGTGGTGTCGTCGTCATCGCCCGGTCCGGCGGAGTCGTCGTCGGACTCCGAATCACACGCGACCAGGGTGAGCGCCAGCGCCAGGATCAGCCCTCGTACCGTCATATCCCCCCCACCCCCAGCTCCCGCAGGATCTTCACCAGCCGCAGCAGCGGCAGGCCCACGATGCTCGTCTCGTCCTCGCCGTCGAGGCGCTCCACCAGCCAGATGCCCAGGGACTCGAGCTTGTACGAGCCCGCGCAGTCCAGGGGCTGGTCCCGCTCCACGTAGCGGGCGATCTCGCCGGCATCCAGGGTCCGGAAGGTGATGCGGTAGTCCTCGTGGTCCACGCGCTCGAACCCGGTGCGGCCGTCCACCACGGCGACCCCGGTGACGAGGCGGTGCGTGCGCCCCGACATGTCGGCCAGCTGTTGGCGCGCCCGCTGGGCCGTCCCCGGCTTGCTCAGGGTCCGGCCGTCCAGGTGGATCACCTGGTCCGAGCCGATGACCACCACGCCAGGGTGCAGGGCCGCCACGCTCCGCGCCTTGCGCAGGGACAGCTCGCGGACCACGGCGACCGGATCCGAGTCGTCGTCCACCTCCTCGTCGCAGCGCGGGCTGTCCACCTCGAAGGGCAGCCCGAGGCGGTCCATCAGCTTGCGGCGGTAGCGTGAGGTGGAGGCGAGGACGATCGTGGGCATGCTACAGCGGCTTCCAGTCCTGGGTCGGGATTCCCGGGGACACCGGCGGCATCTCCGCGGCGAGGATGTACACGGCGCGGCGGTTGCGCTCCTCGTCGAACTCGTCGGGCGTGGGCACCGCGAGCACCTCCTCGCCCAGGCCCTGGTAGAACACGTCGCCGGCGAACCCGCGGCGCTTGAGCCAGCGGGCGATGGAGCGGGCGCGGCTGTCGCTCAGCGTCATGTTGCTCGAAGGCGAGCCCTGGGTGTCCGTGTAGCCCACGACGTACAGGTTGACCTTCACCAGGTGGCCGTACTTCTGCACGGCCTCGTCGATGAGCTCGTAGGAGTGGACGAGCTTGGGCTCCTGGTCGCCGCGGATCTGGGCGCTGCCCGTGTCGAAGACCACCTCCTCGTGGGGGATCTCCACCCACCAGGGGCTCAGCTCCACCCCGGCCCAGAAGCCGTGCTCGTCGTACCCCTGGATGTCGATGCGGATCACGGTCTCGTCCCGCTGGGTCCAGGTGACGGTCAGGGGCGTGCCGGGGGCCTCGCCCGAGAACGGCGCGAACCCCTCGTCGATGATCGCGCCGGTGTCGGCCATCACCGAGATGTGGACCTGTCCGGCGGGTCGGGACATCGTCACCTTCAGGCTGCGGGTGTCGAGATCCACGTCCTCGCGCGGCACCTGCACCTGCAACGGCTCGAGCACGACGATGGTGAACGAGGGCTCCATCACGCCCTGTTCGCCGTCGGAGTAGACCACCGTCAGGGTGCCGCTGTACGACTGGCTCCCCTGGGGCTGGTCCCACTCGTAGATCACCTCCTCGCCAGCCCGGTAGGGGCCGCCGGTGCGGCGGACGTGCCCGCCGTCGGTGCGGTCGAGGCTCAGGGCCATCTCCCGCACGGCCACGTCGGGGACGATGACCATCGCGGGCTTGTCCCGGCCCTCCATCAAGGTGGTGCTGCGCACGCGCACGTCGAATGCGTGGGCGGGGGCCGCCCAGACGATCAGGGCAAACAGGGCGACGGCATACCTCACGGGGCGATCTCCTCAGGCACGTACACGTTGCCGCGGTCGTCGATGCGGCACACCTCGTCTCCGTGGCTGTAGCGGACCACCAGCACGGGGATACGGCGCTCGCGCTCCAGCTGCAGGTACAGCGAGTCGCCCGGCTCCAGGTGCGAGGACCGGGGCATCTCGCAGCGTTCCATCCACTCGTCACCCAGGTGGGACCAGTCGAACTTGCGCAGCACGTTGTAGCCGTACTCCCAGCTGTTGCGCTGGGCCATCGGCACCTCCTCGGTGCGGCGCGCCAGGTCCACGGTGGGCAGCTCGTCCCCGCGGGCCACCAGCCGGCCGTCGGCGATGCCGCCGTGGGTGACGAAGACGATCTCGACCCCCACGATGGGGCCGTCTCCCACGTCGGGCTGCTGGACCCAGGCCACCACGGACACGGGGCGGGCCTCGGACCACACCCGCCGGGCGTGGCGCTTGAGCTTGAGGATCATGGGGTACACCCGCGACAGCAGGTCCTCGGAGGCGAGGGGCGGCTCGGCCTCGGCGAACCCGGGCAGCGCCAGGACCAGGGCGAGCAGCAGAGCCGGGGACCGGCGACCCACTACAACGGGTGCCAGTTCGAGCGCGGGAAGTTGGGTCCGGGGTTCGGGGGCCAGGCGGCCAGCAGGTAGATGGCGCGGCGGTTGCGGATCTCGTCCACGCCGTCGTCGGTCTCCAGTGCGAGCGCGTCCTCGCCGAAGCCCTGGTAGTAGATGGGCAGCGAGAAGCCCATCTGGCGGAAGTACCCGGCGATGGCGCGCGCCCGCCGGTCCGAGAGCCCCTGGTTGTACCCGCGATCCGACACGGTGTCGGTGTACCCGGCGATGAACAGCTTGATGTCGACGATGTGCTTGTAGCGCTCCACCGTCTCCATCACCTCGGCGTAGGCCTTGTCGAGCTTGGGCTTCTCGCTGTCCTCGATCACGTGGCTGCCCGACGCGAAGTGCACCTCCTCGTGGGGCACCTGGAGGCTCCACGGGGTGATGTCCTCCTGGACGAAGAAGTCCCAGCGGTCGTAGCCGCGCACGATGATCTTCACCACCTCGCCGTTGACGCCGTACCACTCCAGGTTGATGGGGGTCCCGGCGGCCTCGCCGTTGAGGTTGTAGCTCTCGGAGGTGAGCATGCCGTCGACGCCGTGGATCTCGATCTCCGCGCGGCCTGCGGGGCGGGTGAGGATCATCGTCAGCGAGTCGTTGTCCAGGTCGATCTGCTCGCGCGGCACCCGCATGTCGAGGTTGCCGCCCACGAACACCGTGAAGTCGATGGGCACCTCGTAGGCGTCGCCCGCCGGGTAGGTGCCGATGATGACGCCCTCGTAGCTGAACTCGCCGTCCTCCTGGGAGAAGCTGAACGTGTAGCTCGAGTTCTCGGCGAAGGCGCGGGGACCGAGGTTGATGCTCTTGCCGTCGGAGCGCGTGAGGCGGACCTCGATGGACTTGAACTCCTCGAATGCCTCCACCTTGACCGCGGGCCGGTCGCGCCCCTTGAGGCACAGCTGGTTGACGATCTGGTACGTGAACATGGACCCCGCGTGGGCAGGGGCGGCCAGGGCCGTCACCAGGGCGAAGCAGAGGGCGAGGCGAAGGATCATGTGCGAGCTCCTGTCCGTTGCAGACGGGCGGCGCCGTCCGGGTCTTCGAATGGGATCATAGATCGTTCGCCGCGGCGGCGGGCGCCGGCGGCATCTCCATGACGACGCGGAACCCCGTGGCGCGCTCCGCGGTCCAGGGGAATGCGCCCTGCCGCTGGGCCAGGCGGCTGTGCCGGCTCTGCAGGACCCAAGCCCCGCCGCGAAGGGGGCGCTGCCCTGCCTCCTCGTCGAACCACCCGTCGCACCAGTCCTGCACGCCGCCGGCCAGATCCGACACGCCGTAGGGGGAGGTGTCCGCGGGGAAGCTGCCGACCGCACGGTGGAGGGGCGGCCCGGGCTGGCTGTCCTGCATGCTGCACAGCGACGCGTCGAACCAGCGGCCCCAGGGGTAGAAGCGCCCATCCACCCCCCGCGCCGCCTTCTCCCACTCGAGCTCCGTGGGCAGGCGCACCGTCACGCCGTCGCGCGCGGACCGCCACGCGCAGTACGCGACCGCGTCCTCGTGGCTCACGCCGCAGACCGGGTGGTCCAGGCGCCAGGTCACCCCGTGCCGTGGCTTGCGCGGCAACCGCCAGACCCCTTCGTTGCGCGGCCACAGGGTGCGCGACAGGCCCGACTGCCGCGGCGCGTGTCGACGCGCGAGCAGCGGATCCGACCGCTGGACGTCCTGCAGGAACTCCAGGTACTCGCGGGCGGTCACCGGGAACCGCCCGACGAGGAAGTCGTCGACGACCTCGGTGCGCGCGTCCAGGGCGCCGGGAGCCCCGGGATCCCCGCCGGCGACGAACGCCCCGCCCGGCACGTGGACCATGCCCGCGGGCACCTCGGACTGGCCGAGCAGGCGCACGGTGTGGGCCGGGTGGTGGTGGTCGCGGCGCTGGATGCGCAGGGGGTAGCGGGTGACGCGGTGGTCGGGGGCGCGCAGCAGCAGCAGGTACGAGCCCACCGGCAGCGACACGACCCGCAGGGGCGTGCGGCCGAAGTTCTCGTACGGCACGGCCGTGCTGAGCAGGTCGTGGGGTTCGTACCGCTGACAGATGACCTCGGCGTGGGTCGGCGTGGTGTCCAGGGTCACCGCGCCCTCGCCGCGCAGGCGCACCGTGTACCTGCCGTCGTCGTAGGTGAGCAGCCAGCGCTCCAGGGCGGCCATCTCCCGGCGGTCGTTGCGCAGCTCCGCCTCCTCGAACAGCAGCCAGTACGCCTCGGCCATGCTGGAGCGGGCGTCCGGATCGTCCCGGTCGAGGCTCAGGGCGCTCTCGAAGCTGGCCAGCGCCTCGGTGAACGCGTCGTTGGCCGCGGCCCGCAGCTCCTCGGTGCGGCGCAACCCCTTGAGCAGGCCGGCCTTCTCCTCCAGGGGCCGCCACGGCTCGATGCGGTGGCGGATCTCGGCGGTCAGCTCCCGGGCGCGCTGGGTGCCCTCGCGCAGCTTGAGGTGGCGCTGCAGCGCCTTGCGCCCCACCTTGACCCGCTTGCTCACCTGCTCGCGACGGCGCGATCCCTCCAGGTGGGCCTCAACCTCGTCGGCCACGGCGCGGGCGGTGGGGGGGCGATCCGCCGCGTCCCGGGCCAGGCAGGCCATGCACAGGTCTTCCAGATCCTCGGGCACCGGCCCCCGGGTCGAGCGGCTCGACGGCGGCTTGGGATCACGCCTGACCGCCGACTCGAGCACGGCCCGCGCGTCGCGGTCCTCGTACACCCGCTGCAGCGTGAGCATCTCGTAGAGCATGCACCCCAGGGAGTACACGTCCGAGCGCGGGTCGTCCCACCCCTTGCCCCGGATGCGCTCGGGGGACACGTACCCGGGGGTCCCGTAGAGCCCCCGCGGATCGGTCCCGCCGGACTCGCGGTCGCCGATCACCGCGGCGAACCCCCAGTCCATGAGCAGGACCTCGCCGTACGCGCCCACCATCACGTTCTCGGGCTTGATGTCCCGGTGCACCACGCGCCGGTCGTGGGCGTAGGCCACGGTCAGGCAGAGGCTCGCGAACACGCGCATGAGCCGCCCGAGGCCGAAGCGCTCCACCATGTCGCGGTCCATGTGCCGCAGGCCGCGCAGGATGCGGGCGAGCGACGTGCCCTGCACGCGCTTCATGGTGTAGAACAGCTCCCCCGACGGGGTGATCCCCAGCTCATACACCGGCACCACGGACGGGTGATCCAGCTGCGCGGTGATGCGCGCCTCCTGGACGAAGCGCCGGACCTGGCCCCGGGTGACGGCGTCCGGGGTCAGCAGCGTCTTGACCGCCACCTCCCGGCCCAGGTTGTGATCCACGGCCAGGCTCACGCGGCCCTTACCGCCGCGGCCCAGCTCACCCCTGAGGTCGTACCGTTCGGCCAGGCGCAGGGGATCGCCGCGCTTGACGGACCGTATCCCCGGGGCCGGCGCGATGGCCACGGGGCTGTCGATGCCGAGGACGGCCTGGAGCACCTCGGTGACCTTGTGCCTGGGGAGCTCGGCCGGCGACCCGTCGAGGTGCTCCGACAGCAGCGCCCTCAGATCGAGGACCTCGTCGTTGCGGTCGGCCATCCGTTCAGTCGGCCGTCGCCGGGAGCGTGTCGGCGAGCACCTCGGCGAGGTCGAGCACGTCGACGCCGTCGGGCGCGGCCTCGGCGAGGTGGGCGGTGCAGCGGCTGCACGCCGTGACCACGGCGCCGGCCTCGGCCACCGCTGGATCGCGGAGGCGATACTCGGCGGTGGCGCGGCCCTCGCCGGGGAAGAACAGGGCGTAGGCGTCGCCCGCTCCGCAGCAGCCCGTCTCGCTGCTCCGGTCCACGAGTTCGAGGACAGGGCTCCCGGACGCCGCGGCGATCAGGGCCCGCGGGGCGCCCCCGAGGTCATCGGGCCGCGCGAGGCGACAGGGATCGTGGAAGGCCAGCGCGCGCGCCGGACCTGCGTGGGCCCACGAGAAGCCCAGCACCGCGGTGATGTGCTCGGCCCCCTCGGGCAGCGCGTCGAGGCAGCACGCGCAGCTCGTCACCACGCGGGACGCGCCGCGCAGCGCGCTGGAGAGGGTGGCCCGGTGGCCGAGATATCGCGACCGATCACCCGCGGCCTGGAGGGGATCACCGCAACACGCCGGCGCCGTGGCCGGCGGCAAGGTCACCGGCTCGCCGAGCACCCGCTCGAGCAGCGCCCGGTTGGCCTCGACCGCCGCGGGCTTGCGGCCCACCAGGGCGCACCCCGGCCAGAACACGACGCCCTCGCCCTCGAACCGCGGTCCGTCGAGATCCGCGTGGTGGCCCGAGGCCTCGTCGGGGGTCGCGCCTTCCGCGACCCGATCGGCCACGTCCCGCACGCGGCCGGGGACCTCCCCCGCTTCCCACGCGCGCTGCTTCTCCGGCGCCAGCCAGGCCGGCACGTCGATGTCGAAGTCGCACGGCACCATGCAGGCCAGGCAGCCGGTGCACTTGTAGAGGGGATGGAGCCCCGAGTCGCCGAGGTGCAGCGTCCGCTTCCGACGCAGCAGCACCACCGTCCCCATGCCGGTGGGGGTGGCGTTCTCGTCGCCGGTGGCCGACGCCACGGGACAGGCGAAGCGGCACAGCTTGGGGCAGAGGGCACAGGTGCGGACTGGATCCACGTCAGTTCCCCTTCCCGACCTTCGGGTTGAGCGCGGGGCCGAGCTCGCCGGCCATGTCGTCGAGCAGCTCCGCTGCCGGGCCGCGGCCGGGCGCCGGCTCCACGGAGCCGTCGGCGGTCCACAAACCGACCACTCGACCGCGGGACGCCTCGGCCAGCGCGGCCAGCTTCTCGCGGGCTCGCGCGAGCCGTCCCGGTGTCGCGCGCTTCGTCGCCATCCGCACGTGGAGCACGCCGCCCTCCGGGCGCAGCCCCTCGGCCTCGACCGTCGCGCGCATGCCCGTGCCGGTCACCCCGGCGCTCCACAGGCGCAACAGCCCGGGCCACGGCGCCGCGATCCAGGCGTCCACGGCCTCGCCCTGGGCGTCCTCGAGGCCCCCGCCCGGGCCACCGGCCCCGCCGCGCTTGCACCAGCTCAGGAACGATCCCTCGTACCAGTCGCGCGCGGCGCTGGGCTCGAGCACCTCGCCCCCGCGGTCCGCCACGGCCGCGCCCAGCTGGCGTCGCAGCATGGCCGCGCGCTCACCCTCGGCCCGATGGCACAACAGCACGAGCTCGCGATCCCCGGGCACCACGGCGGACGACCAGGGTCGCCATCCGTCTCGACAGTGACCGCGGAGGATCTCCATCCCCACACCCCTGGCCGGCACGTGCGCGGCGAACAGCATAGGCACGGTGCGCCGCTCCGTGCGCCAGGTCACCGAGGTGATCACACCCATCCGGTCGCCGGTCCCCAGCATGAACGCGCGGTAGTCCGGGCCCGCCGCGCTCCGCGGTGCGACCCCGGCGCGCATCACGCGACCGTCGGCCAGCACGGCCTCGAGGCCCATCAGCGGCGACTCCCACTGGGTCAACGCCGTCATCTCCGACGCCAGGGCGGGGCCCGCGAGGTGGTTGCCGATGGGCTCGGTGTAGAACGGCAGCGGCCGCGGTCGGATCCAGCGGCCCTCACGGTGCAGCCGCCACGCCAGCTCCGCGCCGGTGACACCGCCGGGCACGGTGACGACGTTGGACACGCGGTCGAGCACCAGGGCGCCAGCCAGCCGATCCAGCCTCAGCAGCACCTCGCCGGCGTCCGGGAAGGGGCGGCGGCCGTCGAGCCAGCGTCGCGGCGGCGTACGCACCGCCACGGCCTCGCGGGACGCCCAGCGCAGCAGCTCGGACACGGCCGCGGTGCGATCCGGGCTCGCGACCACGCGGCCGTCAGGAGTCTCGGAGACGGCCCGGGCTCCCAGCAGTTCCTCGACTGCGGCCCTCAGCGCGACGTCGGCGGCGGTCATGGTGTCACCGTCGTTGGGATCATGGTGGGGGGATACAGCTTCTCGGGGTTGCAGATCCCGGCGGGATCACAGCGCCGCTTGATCAGGCCGTACAGGTGCCGGCCCTGCCCGTGCTCCCGGGCGGTGTACCGCCGTTTGAGGATCCCCGTCCCGTGGTGGTGGGTCACGGTGCCACCCACCTCCAGCGCCGTGCGCAGCGCCTCCTCCCACACGCGCTCGTACCGCGCCTCGGCGTCGGCCAGGGAGCGCGCGGTGCCGCTGACCGAGAAGTAGATCGAGCAGCCCTCCGGGTAGGCGTGGGAGAAGTGCGCGAGGACCACCGCGTGGGGGGAGATCGCCCGGCGCACCTCCTGGTACAGGGGGATCAGGCGGTCCCAGGTGGAGGCCACCTCGATGGTGTCGGCGAACGCGTCCTGCTGCAACACCTTGGGCAGCTTGAAGGAGATGTGGTAGCGCGACGCGTACCAGCGGTCGCCGGGTTCGGGGCCGAGGTCCTCGCCGCCCACGTCCCGCACCAGGGCCAGCGCCTCGTGTTCCGCGCCCCGGACGGCCTCGGGGTCCCCCTCGAAGCCGATGACCGACAGGCAGCTGTTCGCGGCGCCCGCGGCCAGGTTGATCATCCTCGCCCCACGCAGCACCTGGCCCAGCGGCAGCTCCTCGGGGCTCAGCGCGTGCTTGATGCGCGACGAGATCCGTTGCAGCGGCCCGGGCAGGGAGCTGTCCGACGAGGCGCCGTGGGTCAGGGACATGGCGAACAGGGTGTCGAGGGGGTCGTACAGCCGCAGCACCGACGGGCGCAGGTCCATCTGCAGCATCCGGCGGAAGACCTCCAGCCCGTCCTCCACCGACTCGAACCGCAGGCCGCGGAAGCGCCGGGCCTCGGGCATGGGGAAGACCTTGATGCGGCTCCGGGTGATCACCCCCAGGGTGCCCTCGCTGCCGAGGAAGGCCTGGGTCCAGTCCACGCCGCCCGAGTCCCCCGCGTACTGCCCGGTCTCCACCCAGCCGAGGCCGGGGGTGGCGACCCGCAGGCCGAGCACCATGTCCTCGATCTTGCCGTACCGGGTGCTGCACTGGCCCGCGGACCGCGCCGCCAGGAAGCCCCCCACGGTGGAGCACAGGATGGAGGACGGGAAGTGGCCGGTGGTGAAGCCGCGCGCGGCGAGCTGCCGCTCGAGGGTCTCGCCGATGATGCCCGGCTCCACCTCGATCGTGCAGGCGTCCTCGTCCAGCTCCAGGAGGCGGTTGAGGCGCTTGAGATCGAGCACGATACCGCCGCGCGTGGGCGTGGCGCCGCCGCAGACCCCGGCGCCACCGCCGTAGGGCACCAGCGGCACGCCCTCGGCCTGGGCGAGCTCGACGAGCTGCAACACCTGGTCCTCGGTCTCGGGCCAGACCACGAGATCGGCGAGGCGGTCGAGGACGCCCTCGCGCAGGCGGAGCGTCAGCAGCGGCCACAGGTCGCGGGAGTACTGTTGCAGGGTGACCGGATCGTCCGTGCAGGCATCGGCGCCGACGATCTGGCGGACGTTTTCGCGGAGCCGGTCGGGAAGCTGCATCCCACCTCCGAGGAGGCCGGAGTATAGCATCGCCCGCGGGCCACGCGCGCGCGTGCTTGCCCCTCGGTCCCGTTCGGACTACCCTGGCCCGCGAATCGGGAACCGAGCATGTCCAGCGGCAGCGCGCACATCGACGACGAACGCCTCCAGGCCTACATCCATGGCCAGGCCTCCGCGTCCGAGGCCCAGGTCGTGGAGGCCCACCTGGCCGAATGCCCGACCTGCCGCAAGCGGCTCACCGGGCACATGAGGCCCGAGACCCCCCACGACGACGAGAGCAAGCCGCCGCCGAGCGTGGAGCTCCCCGAGACCCAGGAGATGCGCGCCATCCCCTCGCAGGTCTCGGTGATGATGGTCCCGCACACCCTCGAGGACGGCGACCGCCCTTCGGTGACGTCCATCGACACCTTCGGCGATCCCGGCCGCCGGCGGCGCCGCAGCCGCGCCCGCTGGTTCGCCCTGGCCACCTGCGGGCTGTTCGGGTGCGCGCTGGTGCTGGTCACGGGATACCTGCTGACGGTGCGCCCACGGCTGCAGAGCGCGTCGCTCACCGAGGACGCCCGCGAGACCCTGTCCCTGGTCTTCGAGAGCCAGCGCCTCGAGCGCGTGCAGCACCCCATGCTCGCCGGCGCGACGGCCTATCGCCCAGGCGCGGATCCCGCCATCGAGCAGCGCCTGGACTCGGCCGACGGCCTGCTGCAGCGCGCGGTGGACGGTGATCCCCACAACGTGGACGCCCGGCGGCTCCTCGCCCTGACGCAGCTGATGCACGGCGAGCCCCGCGTCGCGCGGCGGCAGTACCAGGAGATCGAGGCCATCCTGGGGCCCACGGCCGACGGTCACCTGGGCCAGGGCATCCTCGACTACATGGCTGGCACGGTGGCCAACGATCCCGCCGACCGGAACTACGCGTTCGAACAGGCCGCGGCCCACTTCGGCGCCATCAAGCTCGGCGATCCCGGGTACCCCCACGCGGTGTACAACCGCTGCGTCGTGGCCGGCGCCAGCGGGGACGCCGAGGAGGCCCGGCGCCTGCAACAGGTCTACCGCGAGCTGCAGCCCGAGTCGGCGTGGAATGCCCTGCTGGACGCGGAGCTGGCCCCGGAAGCCGAGGACTCCTGATCAGGAACGGCGAGGCAGGTCGGGCTCGGGGATGCCGTGATCCTCGAGCTGGTCGTGGTAGTCCCCGTGCTCGGCGCGGTAGCCGTCGATGCCCACCATGAAGGCCTCCACCACGCCCGGGTCGAACTGCGTGCCCGCGTTGCGGCGGATCTCCGAGACGGCGGTCTCGTGGCTCGTGTCCTTGACGTAGACCCGCTTGGAGGTGATGGCGTCGTACGCGTCCGCCACGGCGACGACGCGAGCACCCAGGGGGATCTCGTCGCCCTTGAGGCCGGCGGGGTAGCCGCGGCCGTCCCACCGCTCGTGGTGGTGGTAGACCACCGGCTTGACCTCGGACAGGATGTCCAGCGGTTCGAGGATGAAGCGCGCCATGTCCGGGTGCTGCTTCATCACGTCGTAGTCCTGGATCGACAGCCGCCCCGACGCGTGCAGCTTGTCCAGGCGTATCCCGATCTTGCCCACGTCGTGCAGCAGTCCGCCGTACGCCATCCACTCGGTGGTCTGCTCGTCCAGGTCGAGGTTGCCGCAGATCATCCGCGTCAGCCGCGCCACCGACTCCGAGTGGTGGCGGATGTAGGCGTCCTTGGCCATCAGGATGTTGGCGAGGCTGGCCAACGTCTTGCGGCGGTGGTCGCCGATCTGGCCGTAGAGCTTGGTCTTCTCCACCGCGTAGGTGACCTTGCTGGCCAGCACCGCGGTCATCTTGCGGTGGCCCTCGGTGAAGCGATGGATGGGATCGAAGGACATGGCCACGGTGATGCCGGCCACGTGCCCCTCGCCGATCTTCAGGGGGATGGCCAGGAAGGACCGCACCACCGGGATGAAGTCCTCGGCCAGGTACGCCGCCACGTCGTCCTCGTGGACGATCAAGGAGCGGTCGTGGACGAACGGCACCATCATCCGCGCCAGGTCGAGCAGGGTGACCGCCTCGCGGACCACCTCCTCGGGCAACGGGTTGCGGGCGTAGAAGGAGGCCAGGCCGTACTCTCCCGGGTGCTGCGCCTCCATGAGCAGCAGCACGAGGTCGGCCTGCAGCTCGTCGAGGCACACCTCGGAGTAGATCTCGAACAGGTTCTCGAGGCTGTCGCTGCTCGTGACCGCCTCGGACAGGTGGTAGAGGCTGGTGGTGCCGCGCAGCTTGATGTTCTCGCGCTCCAGCCGCGCCTTCTCCAGCGCCCGCGTCAACGTCGCGGCCACCTCGCGCAGCTTGAAGGGCTTGATGATGTAGTCGTAGGCACCCTGCTTCATCGCCGCGATCGCCGTGTCCACGGTGCCGTACCCGGTCATCAGCACGGTGGTGGGCGGGCTGCGCAGGCGGGAGATCTCCCCGAGCAGCTCGATGCCCCCCATCTCGGGCATCTTCATGTCGGTGAGGATCAGGTCGAGCCGCTCCCTGTGGATGATCGTCAGGGCCTCGACGCCGTTGCAGGCCTGCATCACGTGGTAGCCCTGGGTGCGCAGGAAATCGTTGAGCATCTCGCGGATCGGTTCTTCGTCGTCCACGACGAGAATCCGTGCCGGGTTGTCCATGCTCACGTCCGACGCCACGTCACGCCTCCGAGTCTGCTGATACTAGCCCTTTTGGCCAACCGCTCCAACCCGATTGGCCGGGACCCGTTTCCCCCCTATCATGGATCCCCCTCGACCCGGGGAGGAGGTGCAGGACTTGCCCCGACGGAAGACCGACGAGAAGCGGCTCGACGCCCTGGTGGCAGAGGCGGAGTCCCTGTTCGTCGAGGTCAAGAACGAGTACGAGCTCTACTTCCTGCAGCGCGTACGCCGCGCCCCCCTGGTCAAGGCCGCCGCGTTGCAGCGCAAGGTCCGAGACCTCGATCGGCACTTCACGTCGAACACCCACCTCAAGTTCCGCCGCGGCTCGCTCAAGTCCCGCTTCGGCTCCCTGTCCAACTACTGGCGCCGCACCATGGAGCAGATCGAGGCCGGCACCTACCACCGGCACAAGGTCATGGCGCAGCGGCGCGAGTCCGAGCGCGAGTTCAGCGAGATGATCAAGAAGCGCGCGGCGGACCGCGCCGCGGCCGCGGGTTCGGCCTCCACCTCCGACGCAGAGGACGGCCCGCGCGTGTTCAAGGGGGAGTCCCGCAAGCTCGCCCGCCACTACCTCGCGCAGCGACAGGCCGCCGGGGAGAACGTCTCCGGACTGGACGAGAAGAAGATCCTCATGCGCCTGCAACAGCACGCTCGCGCGCTCAAGGCACGCACGGGCTGCAAGGAGGTCTCGTTCAAGGTGGAGGTCAAGGACGGCAAGACCAAGCTGCTTGCGATTCCGGTGAAGGACTGAGGGGTGAGGACCGAGGGATGAGGGGTGAGGGATGAGGAAGCTACTCAAGGCGTACATTCGCTTCGTTCAACGCATACTGGTCACGGTGTTGCTCAGCTTGTTGTACACCGTCGGCTTCGGAGTCACGTGGTTGCTGGCCTGTGTGTTCCAGCGCAAGCTGCTGAGCGGATCGGGGAGCGAGTCCAGCTGCTGGGAGCCGCCACAGGGCTACGCTGACGACCTCGAGGGAGCCAGGGAGCAGTCCTGATGGCAAAGCTGCTGTTCGTCCTGCGGGAGATGTGGCGGATGATCCGCAAGCACCGCATGTACTTCATCGCGCCGCTGTTGATCACCCTGGCGCTGATGGCATTCCTCGTGTTCTACCTGGGACCCGCCGCGATCGTGGCGTTCCTCTACGCTGGGATCTGATGCACGTCCTCGGCATCTCCTGCTACTACCACGACTCGGCGGCCTGCCTCGTCAGCGACGGCCGCGTGGTGGCCGCCGCCCAGGAGGAGCGGTTCAACCGCGACAAGCACTGCTCCGACTTCCCGGTCCAGGCGCTCAACTACTGCCTGGACGCCGGCGGCATCATCCTCGACGACGTCGACCACATCGTGTTCTACGAGAAGCCCTATCTCAAGCTGGCGCGGGTGGTGATCCAGCACCTCCGATCGTGGCCCCGCACCTACCGCAACTTCATGGCCGGGATGCCGGACTGGCTGCAGGATCGGCTGGCCTTCCCGCTGGTGTTGAAGCGGGAGCTCGGCTACACCGGCTCGACCCGGTTCGTCCACCACCACATGTCCCACGCGGCCAGCGCGTACCTGGTGTCGCCGTTCGACTCCGCGGCGATCTTGACCGCGGACGGCGTAGGAGAGTGGGCCACGCTGACCTGCTCGGTGGGCCGCGGCAACGCCATCGAGGTGCTGGAGGAGCAGCGATACCCACACTCGCTGGGGCTCGTGTACAGCGCGATGACCACCTATCTCGGCTTCCGTGCCAACGGTGGCGAGGGCAAGCTGATGGGGCTCGGCGCCTACGGCGAGCCCCGTTACCTCGACGCCCTGCGGTCGATGGTGCGGGCGCTGCCGGACGCCAGCTTCCGGGTCGACGAGCGCTACTTCGGCTTCAACCGAGGCAAGCGGATGTACTCGGACGCCCTGGTCGAGGAGCTGGGCCCCGCGAGGGCGCCCGAGTCGGCCATCGAGCCCCGGCACCACGACGTGGCAGCGTCGGTCCAGGCGCTGGCCGAGGAGCTGCTGATCGGCATCGCGCGGCGGCTGCACGAGCGCACGGGCCTGACCGACCTCTGCCTGGCCGGAGGCGTGTTCCTAAACTGCCTGACCAACCACAAGCTGCTGGAGCACACGCCCTTCGAGCGCGTCTTCGTCCAGCCCGCGGCCGGCGACGCGGGCGGCGCGCTGGGTGCGGCCGCCTACCTCCAGCACGCCATCCTGGACGTCCCGCGGACCGAGCCGCTGCGTCACGCCTACCTGGGGCCAGAGTTCAAGGCGTCCGGCATCCGCCGGTTGCTGGTCAACGCTGGCGTGGAGTTCGAGGAGCTCTCCGGCGACGACCTGCTCGCGCGCGGCGCGCAGCTGCTCGCCGACGACCAGGTGGTGGGCTGGTTCCAGGGCCGGATGGAGTTCGGTCCCCGCGCCCTGGGCAACCGCTCGATCCTCGGCAACCCGTGCAACCCGGCCATGCAGGACATCCTCAACGAGCGCATCAAGAAGCGAGAGCCGTTCCGGCCGTTCGCCCCCGCGGTCCTCGCCGAGCACGCCGGCGAGTACTTCGAGCTGCTCGACGAGTCGCCGTTCATGCTGCTGGCCCCCGTCGTCCGGGAGCAGTGGCGCGAGCGGCTACCGGCGATCACCCACGTGGACGGCACCGCGCGCGTGCAGGCCGTGCAGCAGGAGACCAACCCGCGGTTCTGGGGCCTGATCGACCACTTCGGCAGGCTCAGCGGGGTGCCGATGGTGGTGAACACGTCGTTCAACCAGCGCGGCGAGCCCATCGTGTGCACGCCCGAGGACGCGCTCGACTGCTTCCGGCGCACCGGGATGGACGCGATGGTGCTCGGGGACTTCGTGATCTGCAAGTGACCCCGGACGCCCGGCTCCGTCGTCAATAGTCCCTGAGACCGAACGTGATGCGACCATCGGTCGTGTAGAACAGCCCGACCTTCCTGAGACCGGAGGCGTCGCCGGGTGTGGGCATGTGGGTGATGTGCATGTCGCACCCCCTGAGCTGGGGGAGCTTGGCCAGGGCCTCGCGCGCGGGCTCGCTCTCGCGCGACGCGAGGGTGAGGGCGACGAGGGTCTCCTCCAGGCTCAGGGAGGTGGCGGGCTCGGCCATGACCGCGGACTTCATCTCCCGGATGGGATCGATGAGCGAGTCGGGCAGCAGCTCGACCCCGGGCTCGATGTCGGCGAGGGCCTTGATGGCGCGAATGAGCACGGCGGACGCGGCGTGGAGGAGGCGGGAGTTGGAGCCGGTGACGATGCGGCCGTCGGGCAGGGCGATGGCGGCGCCGCAGAAGACACCCTTGTGGCCCTTTCCGCGGGCGCGGGCCTGGTCCGAGGCGTTCTGGGCCGGCAGCACGACCGCGCGATCGCCAGGGCTGAGGCCCTGGTCGTGGAGGATGCGGTCCATGCGCTCCATGGTCTCGGGGTGGACCGCGCCGGAGACGAGGAGCTCCTGGTAGCGGAACCAGCGCCGGACGATCTCCCGGTGCGCGGCGTCCTTGACCACGTCCTCGTCGACGATGGCCTGTTCGCAGGCGTTGACCGACATCTGGGTGGGGGAGCGGAAGTCCCCCAGGGGATCGCCGTCGGTGACGATGCGATCGAGGACCCGCCGGACGAGGCCGAAGTGCATCACCTCGCGGCTGGAGGTGACCGTGACCTCGTCGGTCGCCTCCTGGTGGAAGGGGTCGACGCGCGTGTGGTTGTCCACGTCCGCGCCCGCGGCGTCGAATGCGGCGTTGACGGGGTGGTTCACGGCCAGGTGCGGCACGGGGAAGATGTTCCAGCGCGCATAGCCCGATCTCATCCCGGCCCTGCGGTCGCGGTACAGCATGGACAGACACGTGGTGTGCTTGCCGCTCTCGAGCCCCAGGCCGGTGACCAGGACGATGGGGCGCTCGGTGGCGATGCGGGGGAAGCGGCCCCAGCCGCTCGGGCCGACCACCCGGTCCAGATCGGCGGGGAAGCCGGGGATCTCGGGCTGGGTGTAGACCCGCGCGCCCAGCACCTCGAGGCGATCGCGGAGGTTGCGGGCCTCGCGCTGGCCGTCGAACCGGTTGATGACCACTGCGCTCGCATCGAGGCCCAGGCTCTTCCACCCCTCCACGGCCTGGAGCACGACCAGATCGGCCGTGCGGCCGCCGTCGAGGCTCGAGCGGACCTCGCTCTCCTGGGCGAGGGCCCGGGCGTTGACGCAGATCAGCACCTGGAGCTCGTCGCGCAGCTGCTGGAGCACGGACACCTTGGCGTTGGGGTCGTAGCCGGGCAGCACGCGGGCCGCGTGACCGTCCTGGGCCATCCTGCCCTCGAACTCCAGGTAGAGCTTGCCGTCGAACAGCTCGAGGCGATCGCGGATGCGCTGGGTCTGGGCCTCGACGTACAGGGAGTTGTCGAATCCGTGGGTGGTCACCGATCGTTCCTCCAGCGGGAGAGAGCCGGGGGCAATCTACACCATTTGTAGACGCTCGGGCGCGCGAGGTTGTCACGCCTCGACGAGGGGCGTATCAAGGAGCCATGGAGTACCTCCTTCGGCTCATGTGCACGGGACTGGGGGCGTGGCGGCGCCCGCGCCTGGGCCTGTTCGACGAGTCGGTGGTGCCCATGCGGGTCTGGCCCACGGACCTGGACGTGTACGGCCACATGAACAACGGCCGGTACCTCACGGTGATGGACCTCGGCCGCACCGACCTGCTGCTGCGCTCGGGCCTCGTGGTCGAGGCGTTCCGGAAGGGGTGGGGGCCGCTGCTCGGCGGCGCGACCATCCGCTACCGGCGCTCCCTGAAGCCGCTGCGCCGCTACCAGCTGCGCACGAAGATCGTGGGCTGGGACGACAAGTGGTTCTACATCCGTCAGCAGTTCACCCGCGGCGGCGAGGTGATGGCCACCGCCCTGGTCAAGGGCTTGCTGCGGGGCAAGGACGGGAACGTCCCGCCGACCGAGGCCTTCGCGCTGGTCGGCGGACCGGACGAGCCGCCAGAGCTGCCGCCGGAGGTCCTGCGCTGGATCGAGGCCGAGACCGCCCTGTGCGGGTACGAGGGGACGTCATGAGCGACGAGCGACGCAAGGCAGGACGGTACGAGCGCATCCGCGAACAGCTGGGGGCCGAGCTCGCCAAGTGCGACGAGCCCCTCGCGCGGATGGCCACGGCGGTGGCGTTGCTGCATCACCGCCAGCCCCACTTCTTCTGGACGGGCTTCTACCGCCTCGTGGGCGACGAGCTGATCGTCGGCCCTTACCAGGGCTCCCTGGCGTGCCAGGTGATCCCGGTGGGCCAGGGCGTGTGCGGGGCCACCGTGGTGCGGGAGGCGACCCTCGTCGTGCCGGACGTCCACGCGTTCGAGGGGCACATCGCCTGCGATTCGCGCTCACGGTCGGAGATCGTGGTGCCCTACCGTGACATCGACGGCGCCGTCGCCGGGGTCCTGGACGTGGACAGCACCTCCCCGGCGGCGTTCGACGAGGTGGACGCCGAGCACCTCGAGGCCATCGTCGAGGTGGTGTTCCGGGCATGACCGCGAAGGGAGGCACCTGATGCGCCCCTGGTTCCTGCTCCTGGCCCTGGCCCTGGTGGCCTGTGAAGACGAGGAGATCTTCGAGGAGGAGCCCGAGACTCCGACCCCGGACGAGCTCCCCCCCTGTTTCGTCGACCACGTGCCCGAGGCCGCGACCCTGCCCTACGGCTGGCAGGACGACGGCACCTTCGTGGGCTTCGGTGGCCGCCAGGTGATCCCGGCGGGGCCCACCACCGTGCTGACCGACATGCCGGTGGACGTGGCCGTGCACCCCGACGGCAGCGCGGCCTACCTGGCCCTGATCTCGCGCGGTGACAGCTCCATTGCCGTGCTCGACCTGGACAGCCTGGAGGTGATCCAGGTCCTGGAGGTGAGCAACACCCATCCGGGCCTGGAGGTGGACCCGTCAGGGGATCGTCTCTACATGGCCGGCGGCGACCGCGGCACCGTCGAGGTCATCGACATCGAGGAGGATCGCACCCTGGGCGAGCGGGCCTCGGTGCAGCTGGAGGGCACGCCGTCGGGCCTGGCCCTGTCCGAAGACGGCCAGACCCTGTGGGTGGGCTCGTACTACGAGTCGGAGGTCTTCGGCATCGACCTGCAGACCCTGGAGATCGCCCACACCTTCGACATCGACTCCGGCGCGTGGGATCTGGCCGTGGTGCCCGGCCGCGACGAGCTGTACGTCAGCGACCTCTCCGGCGACGGCATCACCGTGGTCGACCTGACCACGGGCGCGGTGGCTGCGACCCTGACCGCCGACATGTCCCCGGCCGGCCTGGCCGTGTCCGCGGACGGCAGCCGCGTGTTCGCTGCGGTGTCCAACGGCGACGTCGTGGCCGTGATCGACACGGCCGGCCGCGCGATCGAGGCCGAGCTCGACGTGACCGAGGGGGACCTGCTCGACGAGGACGGCGCGCCCCTGCTCAACAGCAACGTCAACGCCGTGTGGCTCGACGACGAGGCCGGGTTGCTCTACGCCGCGCGAGGCGTGGACAACGCCGTCTCGGTCATCGACGCGGACACCCTCGAGGTGCTCGGCGCATTCCCGGTGGCCACCTACCCCTTCGACCTGGAGATGACCCCCGGCGGCGCGCTCGTCGTGGCCGAGTACAAGGGCGGCGGCGTCGACCTGGGTTCGGTCACGGTGGTCGACACCGGCTCGCTGGACCTGGAGCAGACCACCGCCGAGGTGAGCCGGCTGTTCACCACCCCGTTCGACCAGTTCCCCATGGACTGCGAGGGCTTCTTTCCCGTCCCCCGCGAGTCCGGCCAGGAGACCCCCATCGAGCACGTGGTCCTGGTGGTCAAGGAGAACAAGACCTTCGACTGCCTGTTCGGCGACATGGGCGACGAGCTCGACTTGGACGCCGATCCCGAGTACCAGCGCTGGCCGTCCGAGCTCACCCCCAACCAGCGCGCGCTGATGCGCGAGTTCAACGTGGCGGACAACTTCCACGTCAACGCCCGCGAGTCCGACTCCGGCCACCTCTACCTCACGTCGGGCCACATGACCCACTTCGTGGAGTGGATGTTCGTGGAGACCGCCCGCAACGGCGGCTCGCTGACCTGGCCGATGGAGCCCGCGGCCTACCCCACCGTGGGCAACTTCTTCACCCACCTGCTCGACCACGGCAAGACCATCCAGATCTACGGCGAGATCGTGGGCATGTTCGAGGTCGCCGCGGACGGCACCCAGGTCATGGAGTACTCGGACCTCGACTACCCCGGCGGCCCCTTCTACAGCTACGGCGCCACCGACGAGGAGCGCGGCGCCTACGTGGGCGAGCAGCTCACCGAGGACGGCCTCGCCGACTTCACCTTCGTGCTGTTCCCCAACGATCACACCGCGGGCACCACCCCCGGCCTCCCGACCCCCGAGTCCATGGTCGCGGACAACGATCGCGGCGTCGGCGTGTTCGTCGACACCCTCTCCCACTCGGAGCACTGGGCCTCCACCGCCGTGTTCGTGCTCCAGGACGATCCCCAGGGCTGCGACGATCACGTCAACGACTCCCGCAGCCCCCTGTTCGTGATCAGCCCCTACGCCAAGCGCGGCGGCTACGTCAGCCCCACCAACAGCGACTACCCCTCCGTCTTCGCCACCATCGAGCGCATCCTCGACGTCCCCCCCATGGGCCGCGCCGACGCCGCCGCCGCCCCCCTGTGGGACCTCTTCCAGCCCGAACCCGACCTCACCCCCTTCGACGCCCGCGAGCGCGTGCCCGAGGAGATCAACGGCGCCGACGCATTCGGCTCCACCATCTGCGCCCAGATGGACTTCACAGGCCCCGATCGCAGCCCCGAGCTCACCCCCCTGCTCGACGCCTACATGCTGTGGAAGATGGGCCGCATCACCCGCCTCGAGGCCGACCGACGCCTCCACCAGCCCCGGCTGGCCCTCGACGAGGAGGCGTGGGACGAGCTCGAGGAGGAGGCCGAGGAGGAGACCTACGCCTACGACCTGGCGTGGGAGCAGTATGTGGCGTGGTGCGAGGCAAAGGGGCTGGAGCGGCCGGTGAGGTTCGATCCGCGCGGGGTGGACTGAGCTAGACTATCTGGCGGAGGGGATGACGCTGCGACTTCACCGAATCATCGTGCTCGTTGGATGCCTGACCCTGGTCACGTGCGCGGACGAGGCTGATGACGACTCGTCGCCGATGGGCGACGACGATGTCCAGGGCGACGATGACGACGACACCCTCGACGACGACGACGGCGCCCCCTGGGACAACGATCTGGCCCAGGAGTGCGTGCCCTGCGTCGGCGATCAGGACGTGGCCGACGAGCTGGCTCTCCAGTGGGTGTCCCGGTGCTCTGTCGTCGAGGGGGATCTGGACGTGGTGGCCGAGGCGTGGCTGCTTCAGTTGCAGCTGCCGTGTCTGGAGGAGGTGACGGGATCGCTGACGATCCAGGGCAACGATTCGTTGACCGGCCTGGACCTACCCGCGCTGGTGGCCGTCGGTGGATCGGTCAATATATGGAGCAATGTGTCCCTCGAGAGCTTGCACGGAATGGAAGCCCTGCAGACGGTGGGTGGCTATCTCTGGCTCCAGGCGAACGACGGCCTCGTCGATCTGGAGGGACTCTCGGGGGTGACGACCGTGGGTTGGGGGCTGGGCATCCTGGGAAACGGGGGAATGGTGGGGCTCGAGGGGCTGGGGGACACGGTGGTCGTCGGAGACGACCTGACCGTGCAGGGCAACGGGGCGCTGCAGAGCATTCAGGGACTGGCGGGATTGGCCTCCGTGGGGGACGAGGTGTCCCTGCTGGACAACGATGCGCTGGCCACGCTGGCGGGATTCCCCCATCTCGGCGACCTACCCGGGCACCTCACGGTGGGCGACAACGACTCACTGGTGGATCTCGCGGGGCTCGAAGGAATCACCAGCGTCGGAGGTACGCTCAGCATCCACGCCAATCCGGCGCTGGCCGACCTCGAGGGGCTACAGAACCTCACGCACGTGGGCGGGTACGTCTACGTCTGGGACAACTCCGCCCTGCAGACGCTGAACGGGCTCGGTGCCCTCGAGTCGGTGGGCAGCAGCCTCGACATCGACGGCAACGCCGGCCTACTGCGCCTCGATCTGCACGCGCTGACCTCGGTGAGTGGCAACTTCGAGGTCTCGGCCAACCCGGCGCTGATGAACTTCGGCGCCATGGGGGATCTCCAGGTCGGCTGGTTCAGCGTGGACAGCAATCCATCCCTTGTCGGGCTACAGGGCCTCGAAGGCCTGCACACGGTAGACGGAACCGTGGACATCGAGAACAACGACGCGTTGACCACCCTCGACGGCCTCGCTGTATCCTCTGCCGACGCGGTCTCCCTGGTGGGAAACGACGTGTTGACCAGCGTCGCGTCGCTCTCGGGACTGGAGATCCTCGACGGCTGCCTCTACGCCTCCGGCAACCGCGCGCTGGCCGATTTCGCGGGGCTCGCGCTGCAGTCCCTGGGCTGCCTGCACATCCACGACAACCGCGGTCTGGTCACGCTGGGCGGGTTGGAAAGCGTCCTGACCATCGACAACAGCCTGATCGTCCAGGACAACCTGTCCCTCGTCACTGTTGAGGGGCTCGCCGAGCTGATGTCGGTCGGCGATGATGTCTTGATCACCGACAACGACTCGCTCTGTCCACAACAGACAAGTGACTTCGTTGCAACGCTGAGCGTGGGGGGCGACGTCAGAGTCGCGCAGAACAACGGGGTGTGTCCGTAGGGCTGCCGTGAAGTGGTCCGTGAACTGGCTGGCAGCGCAGAAGCACCGCAGAAGGGATTGGATTCGATCCCCGCGTGGGGAAAAGGCTCTCCCCCGTTTCCGACGCAAACATGCTCCCCTGAGGAATGCAGGAAGTCAGGAAGGGGAAAGAGGGCTCGGATGTTCCTGCCTCCTCCTGCCTTCCTCCCTTCTTCAGCGGCCTCGATGAGACGTAGACCTCGGAGTTCCTTGCGAAGTAGTGCCAACTTCCATCCGAGATGCCGCTCATCTCCGCCGCAAGTTGACGTGGGGGCCAACTCCCGCTCGCCGGGCCGCTCGCCCCCCTTCCCAGCCACTCCCCGTTCCCAGCCACTCCCCTTTCCCAGCCACTCCCCCTTCCCCAGCCCCCTCTCCCCATTTTTGTCTCGTCGTCGTCGCTGTGGTCATGTGGTCAACCACCGAGCGCAGCGAGGAGGTTGTCCAAGGCCTGTGGTTCCTGTGGGCGGGCCTCGCCCGTCCACAGAATCCATCAGGCCGCATGTCCATAGCGAACTCCGCCGCGCGCCTTGGCTCAGGGAGTCGCTGGAGGGCGGGGGAAGGACGACTCTTCACAGCAGGACTCCAGCTGTGATGGCCAGCGAGAACAGGCCGAAGGTGGTCTCGCTCGCGAGGACGAGGTGGTACGTCACGTCGCGCGTCACCATGATCCCCGGCTCCACCATCAGGACGAACCTCGGCTTGCCGCTGGCAGCGCGGGACGCGAATCCCACCGTGGCCCCGAACGTGCCGTAGGGCTGGACGGACTTCCCCGAGGCCGTCGGAAGCCCCAGGTCGAACGTCACCCTGGGCCCGACGAGCACGTCGACGCTCTCGCGCTCGACCTGCGCCAGCGAGATGGCGCACTCCATCCTCCCGCCCAGTAGCAGGGCCGGCCGCGGCTCCTCCTCATCCTGGAACGTCCTGTGCTCCGCGGTTCCGGGCGTGGCACGAGCCGTCGAACTCAGCGCACAGGTCCCCACGAAGAGGGTGGTCGAACAGAGCAGGAGTGAAATGCGGTGGTCCCAGGGCAAGGGACCTACTCTCCAGCCTTCAGCTCTTCGAGCCGCGGCGCGGCATCCACGCATTCCGGCGCGTCCGGGTACCGCGCCAGCAGCCGTCCGTAGGCGTCCATGGCCCGGTCGAACACCCCCTCCTGGTCGAACAGCGCCGCGGCGGTGTACAGGGAGAACGCGGCGTTCTCGTGGTCCGGGTAGGTGTCGGTGAGCAGCAGGTACAGCTCGGCGGCGCCGGTGTACTCCCCCTTGTCGTAGCGCAGGAACGCGGCCTGTTCGAGGGCGGTGGGGGCGAGCGCGTGGTCGGGGTGGCCGGTGTAGAGGCGGCGCAGGGTCATGGCGGCGCGGGAGCCGTTGCCGGATTCGTCGTGGCAGATGGCGGCGTTGTACAGGGCCTTGGGGGCGAGGTCGCCGCCGGTGTCGTCGGTGGCCACGGCGTCGAACAGGGGGGCTGCGGTGCCCGGATCTCCGGCCTCCCAGATGGCGGTGGCGCGGTTGAAGCTCGCGGCGGCGCGGGACTTTCGCAGCACGTCGGCGAGGGCGGGGTGGGCGCTGATCAGGCGGCGCTCGGCGAGGAGCTGCTCGATGACCTCGAGGGCGCGATCCCAGCGTTCGGCCTCGATCTGGAGCTCGACGGCCAGCGCGGCGCAGGCGCTGGCCTCGGCGACGGCCGGGAGGCGGAGGGCTGCGGCGACGAGCAGGTCGGTGGCCTCGTCTGCCTCGCCCTGGGAGGCGAGGACGCGTCCAGCCTCGCGGGCGTACAGCAGGCCGTCCGAGTGGCGCGCGTAGCGATCGGCGAACAGGTCGGCCAGGCGGATCAGGGCTTGCTGATACGCGCCCACGTCGGACGCGCCCACGTCGGATCCACCGGCGTCGACCCCCTGACGGATCTGGTCGGCGGCGAGGCGGGCGGCGCTCGCCCCCAGCTCGCGGCCGGCCTGGTCGTCGGCCACGGCCACGAAGGTCTCCAGCGCCTCGAGCCCCCTCCCCTCTTCCTGGTACAGCGCGGCGAGGGCGAGGCGCATCTGAGGGGCCTTGGCCGCCGTGGGGAACGTCTCCTGGTACAGATCGTAGAGCGCCTCGACCGACTCACCGGCCAGGTCACCGTGGTCTCGATGCCGCTCGTGCAGGCGACCCACGGCGCCGCGGGCGGCCTCCTCGACGAGGGCCGTACCCGGGCCGAAGTCGCGCATGAGCCCTGACGCGGCGGTCACGGCCCCCGGCCAGTCCGAGGACTCGAACGCCGCGTCGACGCGGCCCACTTGCCAGGTCCAGGCGTCGTCGTGGCCCCCGTATTCGTCCACCAGGGCGGCGAAGTGTGCCGAGGCCTCGGCGTACCGGCCGCCGGCCATCAGCGCACCGGCCACCTTCGCGGCCAGGCCCGGGGCGGCGTCCCCGAGGGCTGCGCGGGCACAGTGGAACGTCGTGTCCGGGTCGGCGACCTCGGTGGTCATGGCCTCGAGATCCGCCACGGCGGTGAGGCGTTGTGCGTCGTCCAGGCCGCCCTCCTCGGCGATCAGCGCGGCCAGGGCGCGCGCCCCGTCCGCGGCGTGGCCGGTCTTCTGCAGGCACCAGGCCAGGCGATACCGGGGCATCGCAGCCTCGGCGCCGGTCAACGCGCCGGCCGCGCCGCGGTAGTGCTCGGCCGCGGCGTCGAACTCCTTCGCGGCGTAGGCCCTCTCGGCGAGCGAGTAGTGCGCCAGGGGCGCCTCCGGCTCCCCCGGGTACTCGTCGAGGAACCGCGTCAGGAGGGCCTCGCCCGCGGACGGGCGGCTGAGGGCCAGCGAGGCCTTGCCGGCGACGAACAGGGCGCGCGCCCGATCCCGGTGGGCCGGGTCCGATTCGATCTCCTCGGCCACCTCCACCGCCCGGGTCAGGCAGCCGCGGCTCCAGTCATCGCGCACCACCGGGTTGGCCAGGCGGCTGTCCGATGGGAAGCAGCGCTCGACCAAGCCCTCCATGAGCATTCCGAGCAGATCAGCGCGCCTGGCAGGGTCCTGGGTGCGGTTCAGGTCGCGCTCGAGGGCTTCGATGTCCTCCTGGGTGACGTCTGCGGCCTGGGCGGGTCCGGCGAGGACCAGGGCCAGGACCGCGAGGAGCTCAACCGCCCAGCGCATCCTGCAGCACCTCGAAGAGCTCGGGGAAGCGGATGGGGCGGACGGTGGCCGCGGCGATCCCGAGGGCGGCGACGGTCTCGGCCGACCAGCCGCGCACCCCGGGCTGGCGGGTACAGATGACCACGGGCACGGTGTCGGGCTTGCGCAGCACCTCCTCGAGGAGCTCGAAGCCGTCCATCTCCTCGCCGTCGAGATCCATCAGGAGCAGATCGGGAGCCAGCTCGTCCCAGCGCTGCAGCGCCTCGCGACCGTCGGGGAGCTGGAGGAGCTCCCAGCCCTGCTCGGCGAGGTACCCGCCGAGGAGGTGTCCGAAGCTCTCCTCGGCGTCTACCAGCAGGACGCGCGGCAACGATTCGGGCTGTGTCACGGCCTCCTACCCGTCGTCTTCCGGGAGGAAGGCGCCCTGCTCGGCCTTGCGCAGCTTCCACTGCTTGATGAGCAGGATCGCCACCATGGAGAGCAGCAGCAGGCCCAGCAGCACGGGCCAGTAGTACTTGCGCACCGGGCCGTAGGCGGAATCGCGCACCGGCCGCTGCCCGAGCAGCTCGATCTCCTCCACCGGGATCACCGCGAGATCACTGCACGAGGCGATGCGGACGACGCGACCGTCGAGCCGGTCGAACAGGGGGCCCCCGTCGAGGCACGGGCCGACGCGCTGGAACAGGGTCGGGTCCACCGCGTAGGCGACCAGGGCGGCGCGGTCGCGGTTCCACGGGAGGCGCATCTCCTCGATGTACGAGACGTCGGGGTCCGCGCCCAGGGCCACCTCGCCGCCCGAGGCCAGCGCCATACCGATGCCCACCGGCTTGCGCACGGTGAAGGACATCTCCTCGAGGAGCCCGAGCTGCTCGATGACGGCGGCCTGGGAGCCCGTGTCCACCACGACCAGGTCCTTCTCGCCGTCCACCTTGGGATCCACGTCCCCGAGGCGGACCTCGTAGGCGAAGCGATCTCCCCGGGCGACGCGGCCCAGCTCGGCGGCGATCCAGACGAACAGCTGCAGGTCGGAGGCGCCGGGCTTCGCCGGCAGCACGAACAGGGTGTCGCTGAGATCGGCGCGCAGCCCGAAGGGGTATCCCCCGAAGCGGAGCATGGAGAGGTCGGGGATGGGCGCCCAGTGCTCGCGCGGAAGGGTGATCCGGGTGTCCGCGTGGACCGTGCCCCACAGCTCCTCGTGGGTCTCCCCGAGGCAGATGGGCTCCTCCTGCCCGATGAGGCTGAAGCGCACGTAGACGGTGGACTCGGGCCCCATCTCGTGGACCGGGAGATCCAGAAGCATGGTCTGGCGGTTGCGCCCGTCGCCGTCGGTGAGAGCCGTACCACCGGCGGCTGCGTCGTTGACCAGCACGTCGAGGCGCGAGCGCTGGGTGCTCACCTGGGCCGAGTAGGAGTACTGCAGCTCGAGGCGCGCCGAGCCCGGGATGGGGTGGGCGTCCGGCACCAGCTTCAGCGGGATGGCGATGCTGCCGCCCCGGTAGCCCGCGGCCATCATGTCCCCCAGGCCCAGCTCGGCCAGGGTGAAGCTCTCCTCGGGGGGGATCGTGTCCTCCCACCGCCGCTCCTCGGCAGGCCGCGGTGGCAGCACGGTGTCGACGCGCTCCACCGGCCCCGAGGTCAGGCCAGCCGATTCCTCCCCGCCCAGCAGGACGGCGAGCTGCGCGAGCCCGCTGCGGTCCTTTCCGGCGACCACCAGCAGGGCCCGTGACGGGGTCCCTGGACGCGGCAGCAGCGCCAGGGCGCCGGCCCTGGGGACCTTGCCCGTGCGCAGAGCGCTGCCCACGGCCGCCACCTCCGGGATGTCCGACGCCGCGAGGATGCTCTTGAGCTCGGTCAACGCCGCGCCGCTGCCGTCCGCCCGGACCACGGCGATGACGTGCCCGGCCGGCGCGTCGTCGATGGCGCCCTGGTGAACGAGCAGGTCCATGGGCAGCCAGGCCGCGGCGTGGGCCAGGGTCGAGGCGATGTACCCCGCGGCCTGGACCTCCTCGGTGACCGGGTGCTCTGGCAGCACCAGCACGATGCGCGCGGGATCGGGATCCCGGTCGTCGCGGAAGGGATAGGGCCAGCGCGCGAGGCTCAGCTCGGGCTCGGCGGGCCGGTAGCTCACGCGGATGTACGAGCTGCCCAGGATACGGCTCCACAGCCCCGGGTGATCGCTCAGCTCGCACGGCAGCAGGCTGCGGTGATACGCCACGAACGTCAGGGTGTGGTAGCCCGTGTCCGAGGCCAGCGGCAGCGACAGCTCGTGCTCCACCACCTCTCCCGGTTCGCCGTCGAGCATGAGGGTGCCCACGGGCCGGCCGTCGGCCCACACGGTGATCGCCGACACCTCGGGGATCAGCTGTGAGGACCGGATGACGTCCAGGTGGAGCTCGGGGGCGCCGTCGAGATCCCAGTAGTCGGGGATGCCGAAGGTGACCTCTCGCGCCGTCCAGATGCCCGTGAGGGAGACGTCCCCGCCGTGGCGGAGGTCGTCATCGAAGGAGAAGTCCCGGCTGATGGTCCCAGGGACGCGGTCCTCGAGCGACGCGCCGTCCGCGTCGGATGGTTCGAGATCCGGGTCGACCTGAGCCCAGGCGCACCAGGACGCCAGCAGGGTGGTCCAGAGGACCAGCAAGACGGGGAGTCCGCGATACATGTCTCTCAACCTTCCCCCTCCGCGGAGAATTCGTTCGGCGGGGCCATTGTATCCCTTCCCTCCTCGGGACGGGGCACTGTCCGATGGGGGGACACGCGCCAGCACAGGGCCGTGTCCGGGAACAGGGCGACGAGCTCCCGCGTCAGGCGGGGCGTGGGCCGCGGGGCCGCGACGGTCATCGCCGAGGGGCTCGCGTCCAGCAGCTGGATGTCGGCGCGCTTCGCCCACCCCGGGGGCAACCAGCCGCGCGCCTCCTCCTCGTCCAGGCGCGACGGGCCGGCCAGGGAGACGCCCAGGGCCTGGGCCCGGAGCCGAGCGCCCATGCCGCGGCTGATGGTCCGGGTGTCCACCAGGTAGTCCACCGGGCTCGTCGCCGCCGCGCGGCAGTCCGCGACGAGCGCGCGCAGATCACCTTGCCAGCCCGGGTACTCGTCGATGGCCGCGAGCTCGGCGCCGTCCAGGCCGCCGGTGCCCTGCGCGATGCCCAGGGGCCACACCCGCCGGCACATCACCGCCAGGGTCGTGCGCACGTCGAGGCTCGGTGCGAGCACGGGCTGGACCTCGATGCCCAGGCGCTGCACGACCGTGGCGCGCACCTCGTCGTGGATGGGGCTCGCGCTGGCCAGCGGCAGGGGTGAGCCGGGCCTGGGGGGGCTCAGGGGCACCATGCCGTGGAGCACGCACAGGCCGTACCCGACGCGCTGGAACGCCAGCTCGCTGCCCTGCTCGGGGGTCACGCCGTGGAACGGCTCGTGGACCCGCGCCGCCATGATCGGGGACAGCACCGCCTCGTCCACGAACCCGCGGCGCAGCAGCAGCTCCCCCAGGGGCTCGCGGGTGACGGCCTGCTCCATGAGCGCCGCCTCCAGCTGCCCCGCGTCCAGGTGCCCCTGCTCCACCAGCAGCTCCCCGAGCCGCTGGGGCCGGCCGGGCTGGGCCTGCTCGGAGACGAGGCGGCGGTACGCCCGCTGCCGCACCGACTCCAGCGCATCCTCGGACGCGAACTCGAAGGCGACGCGCGTCTGGAAGACCTCCTCCAGCCGCGCCCGCACGGTGGCCTCGGGCGGCGCCGACGTGGCCAGCGAGACGATCCCTCCCACGTCCATGCCCAGGGGCATCACGCCCAGCTCGCCCGCCTCGGTCTCGGGGAGCAACCGCAGCAGGGAGCGCGGCACGGCGTACGGATCCATGCTCGCCACGGGCATCTCCAGCTGGTCGCCCAGCGCGGAGCTGATGTCGTGCAGCGTGGCCACCCCGGTCATCGCCACCACGTGGCCCAGCTTCATGCCACTCTGGCCCTGCAGCTCCAGCGCCTCGACCAGGTGGTCCTCGGTGATGCCCTGGCGATCGAGCAGCAGCTCCCCCAGCCGCCGCTGGTAGGCGCGCAGCACCTCGGGGCTGGGGAAGGCGTGGGCGGTCTTGTCCCAGCGGACGGGCTCGCCCGTCCACTTGTAGTGGGCGAACTGCAGCAGCGCCCGCGAGGTGGCGAAGAAGTTGATGACGTTGGCCACGAGGAACCGCGGCACGCTCATCATGCCGTGCAGCGTGCCGTAGATGCGGTCCACGGTGGCGAACTTCATGAACACCCGCCAGCCGAGGATCACCGTGTTGGCCATGACCAGCCACCACAACATCGAACCGGGCGGGAAGATGTGATCGAAGGTCCACACGTTGCCCGAGGCCGCCCCGATCACGAGCCGGAACAGGCAGTACAGCGCCACCCCATAGGCGAGCATCGTCAGGTAGTTCGTCAGCAGCGCCTTGCGGTCCCGCCACAGGCAGTACAGCACCGGCGCCTTTCCCTTCCAGCCGATCTGCTCCCACCCCTGCAGGGCGATCCCCAGCACCCAGCGAGACCGCTGGCGCACCGCGTCGCTGAAGGTGTCGGGGAAGAACTCGCGGGTCGCGATGTACTCCTCGTCCACGATCTGGACCTTGCGCTTCCGGAAGATCCCGCGCTCCACGATCTTGTCGGTGACGATGGCCTGGCTGGCGAAGAACACCTTCTTGCCCGCCAGGCAGAACTTTGTGCCGATCTCGTAGTCCTCGGTCAGGCTCTCGGTGTTGAACGCCTTCTGCGAGTGGGCGAAGGCGATCTCCTCGAAGCTGTCCCGGGCGAATGCGCTGCCCACGCCCGCCGACGGCACGAGGCCGCCGATGGCCTCGCGCACCAGCATGTCCTTGAGGTGGTGCTCGGTGAACTCGTCCATGTAGGTGGCGCCCACCAGGTCACGGAGCCGCCGTTCGAGCGGGAACACCGGGGTCTGGACGAAGTCGTGGCGGGGGATCAGGTAGTTGTAGAGCTTGAGCGCCAGGGGGTGGATCAGGTCCTCGGCGTCGTGCATCAGCAGGATGTCGAAGCGCCTGCCGCGGCGCTCCTCCACCACCTGGATCCCCTGGTAGATCCAGTTGAGGTTGTCGGCCTTGCAGGTGGGGCCCTCGGTGGGGGTGACCACCTTGTGGACGTTCTTGAAGCGCCGCTCGACCGCGTCCACCTTCTCCTGGGTGGCCAGGTCGTTGCAGTACGTGCCCACGAAGATGTCGTAGTGATCTCGCGGGTAGGCCAGCATGTCGAGGTTGTGCTCCAGCATCTGCTGGATGACCTCGGCCTCCTGCCACGTGGGGACCATCAGCGCGATGTGCTGGCGCTCCACCGCGTCGAGATCCTCGAGCTGGATGCGCCGGCGCTCCTCCTTGAACAACCCGCGGAAGTAGTACGTCAGGTCGATGAACAGGTCGTCCGCGCCGTTGAGCAGGATGGCCCAGCACACGGGGTGGGCGACGGCGCGCATGGCCAGGTCGAGGGAGTCGGCCACGTCACCACCCCCTCTTCCCGGCCGCGATCCTCGCGGTCGCCGCCATCAGAAGACGAACCCCGTGGCCAGCTGCAGGCGCAGGTCGGAGAAGTAGTGGGGATCGGGCGCGGGGTTCTCGTTCTCCAGCCCGAAGTAGGTGCCGAAGTGGATACCGAGGAGCAGGTCCAGCTGGAAGGGCCGCATCAGCCGCCAGCGGTGACCGCCGCCGAAGTCGGCGAGGTTGTTCCAGAAGTCGTTGTCGATGTCCTTGAACACCCGCCCCTCGGCCACGGGCTGCCAGACCACGGGCCCGGTGATCAGCCAGGTCATGCCGATCCGGCCCCGCAGCTGGGCCATGAGGTTGTGGTCGAACCGGCTGACGTAGACCGCCTCGGTGTACAGCTCGGCGCACGGTTCGGTGACGAAGGCCGAGCCGTACCCGTCGTCGATCAGCGCCGGACGGCAACCCGGCGTCCAGACGTCCAGGAAGGCGCCGGCCCGGAAGTCCAGCTCGATCCGCTCGCCGCCGTCGTCGAGCAGGTTCACCGCGGGACCGACCTGGGCGAAGATCCCCAGCCGCTTCTTCCACAGCCGCAGCAGCACGCCGCCGCCGAACATGAAGGTGTTGTCCGCGTAGATGAGCGGGTAGCCCTCCGGCCCGCGGCCGGTGGATGCGGTGTCGCGGCTGATCTGCAAGAAGACGTAGGGTGCGAGATCCAGCTTCCTGAAGGGGTGGAGGTAGCCGCGCAGCCGCGCCACCGGCACCAGGTTGGTGCTCTTCTCGGGCACGAAGCGGTGCCAGCCGTAGGCCTCGCCGTAGAACTCACCCGACGCGGGCCGGTACGCCCCCTGCAGCTGGGCGCGGGCCTGGCGGGCGCGGGTCGCGGCGGCGCGGCGGGCGTCCCGGAAGTGGTCGCGGGCGTCCGCGTCCCGGCCGTCCTCCAGCGCCAGGTAACCCAGCTCGAGGGAGACGGTCTGGGGATCGGCGCCCCACTCCAGGGCGGTCTCGAATGCCTCGCGGGCGCCCTCGAGGTCGCCGTCGGCCCTGCGGTCGTAGCCGATCTGCAGCCAGTCGGCGCCCGTGTGGGGGCCGCGATAGGTCGGGTCCACGTCGGTCCGCTGCCCGGGAACCTCCACGTCGACGGAGAAGCTCGCCACGAGGGGCGCGACCGGCGGAGCGTCCTCGGCCACGGGCTCGTCCGGCTCCTCCTCGACCACGGGTTCAGGCTCCTGATGGACCGACACATCGACAGGTTCGTTTCGAGGGGGCTTGCTCCTACGGCGCTCCTCGCGCCGCTCTTCCCGCCGCTCGGTGCGCGCCTGGGGGGGTCTGGGCTTGCGGGTCTGACGCGGGGGCGTCCGGACGCTCGCCTGCGCGGGCTCCACCTGGACGGGCGCGGGGGGTTCCGACACCTCGGGCGGCTCGATCACGGGCTCGGCAGTGGGGGGCTCCCCGGGCACGGCCCGGAGGTCGGCGATATCGTCGCGATCGTCGGGATCCGTGGCCTCGTCGGCCGGGATCGGCGCACCGCCATCCTCCCCGGCCCACCAGCACCCCGGGATACACCCCAACAGCAGGATCACCGCAATGGGCCCGATCCTCGTCAAGCCTCGCCTCCTCCGCATTCGGGCCAGCCCCTCGAAGGTATCACGCGGGCGGGTGCGTAAGAAGTGAGGTGGGGACGATCCGGCGGATCAACCGTCGCCGGACGTCCCGGTCCGCCCGGCGCTCGCTGCGGCCTGACGCTGAAGCGTGATCAGGGTCTGGAGGTTGTCGAACGCCAGCGCCGCGAACCCCACGTCGGCCCGCGCGGCCGGGGTGACCACCGGCTCGAGCAGGTGGAACACGGCCAGCCGATCGAGGAGCCGCGCGGCCAGGTCGCCGTCGCCCAGCTCCAGGGCCAGGCGGGCGGCCAGGGCGTAGACGGCGCGATTCTCGAACCCGGGGACGGGCTCACCGTCGGACAGCTGGTAGCGGCCCGGGAGGTGGCCCTCGCGCTCGAACGCCGCGCGGAGGTGGTCCAGGGTGCGCTGCCCCCCCTCGCCCACCTCGGCCAGGTGGAGGGCGCAGTACAGCACGTGGATGGCGTTGACCTCGGCGCCCGCGGAGCGCACCGGTTGTCCCCCGCGGGCCAGCTGTTCGACGAAGAGCCCGTGTTCGGTCTCGGCGGCTCGCAACAGCTCGAGGGATCGCGCGTAGACCTCCAGCCAGGCCGGCTCCCGGGGGATGAGCATGGCCAGGGTCCCCAGATCGAGGTAGGCGGTCTGCAGCGTGTCCGAGGCGGTCACCTGGTCACCGTTCCAGCTCGCCGCGTCCACGAGGTGAGCGTCCACGACCTCGTGCTCCAGGACGGCGGCGGCCAGCTCGTGGCCCTGCCGTTCCCAGCGAGGTTCTCCCCAGCGCTGGGCGCCGAGGATCAGGGCGCGGACCACCTTGAGATCGTCCACCGAGGCGCTCGCCGCGGCGGCTCCGGCGGCGGTGGCCCGCCAGCTCAGCAACCCACACTCGCTCGCCAGCACCCCGTCCACGTGGGCCACCTGCGCCTCGAACAGCGCGCGGTCGCCGGTCGACCAGGCGTAGTGCATGATCAGCCCGACGGTCTCGGCCAGGACCTCGTCGCCCCCCTCGGGCAGGTCACCTCGCAGTGTCTCGCGGACACCCGGGGACGGGAGCGTCCCCTCCCCTGCGACGGCCGGGACGGCGGTGAGCAAGGCGACGGCGCTCAGGAACACCGGCGCGGCCCCTGGGTTTCGGATTCCCATCACGGTCTACATACACCCCAGCTGCGTTCTCAGGTAGTCGGCCCGGGCGCCCACGAACGCCGTCATGTCCCCGACCGCGGCGTCGAACGCGGCGGTGTCCTCGTTGAGATCGTTGGGATCCTCGGCCACCGCGGGCCGCAACGTCTCGGCGAGGCCCTCGATGAGTCCCGGGAGGCGCTGGGTCCAGTACTCGCCCCCCAGCTTGTCGCAGAGGCGCTCGTCGAAGCGGGCGCCACACTCGGGGTGCCCGAGGACCAGGTGGATCAGCATGTTGGCCCACAGCGGCTCGGGATAGCCCGCCTGGGTGCCCTCGGGGATCGCGCCGTTGAGCCACCACACGTCGTGGACCAGCTCGTCGCAGATGTTGTTCTGATCCACCTCGTCGTACACGCAGCCGAAGGTGGTGTCGAGGTCGAACGGATAGACCTCCCAGGTGGGCTCGAACTGGGCGTCCCGCTGCAGGGAGATGTGGTAGTTGGCGGCCACGTGGTCGCGGTTCTGCAGCAGCGCCATGACGGCCAGGTAGGTCACGTGGGCGTCCACGTCCACGGCCGCTGCGGTTCGCTCCAGGGAGGTGTCGCCGGCGGGGTCCGAGTCGAGGTAGTCGGGCCACAGGACGTCCTCGATCAGCTCGATCAGGTCCGAGTAGTCGTCGGGATCGCCGGTCTTCTTGTTGTACAGGACGTCGTCCTCGAACACCGCGTACTCCTCGGCCGACGGCATCGGCATCAGCGCGCCGTGGGGGGGAGCGTGCTCCGCCTCGTAGGTGGAGCCGTCGCGGTCCCGGCCGTGCGCCTCGAGGAACTTGCCGCCAGTGCGCTCCATCTCCAGCATCAGGCCGTAGACCTCGCCGTTGACGCGCAGGCGGACGTGGCGCGTGCGGGGTGACGGGATGGTCGACAACCTGCGGAACGACTCGTAGCCCAGGTAGGTCCGCATGAAGGTCGGGTCGTTGTACTCGGCGCGCAGGGTGATCTTGCGCGAGTAGCCGGGGTGCTCGGTGTCCTCGGGGAAGCGGATTCGCAGGGACTTCTTGGGGTAGACGCGCGACGTGGACCCGTAGGGCCGGACCTCGCAGCCGTCCGAGTAGACGGTGTCCCCCACCGTCAGCGTGCAGGGGAAGTAGTCGTCCTCCCACCACGCCTCGTGCAGGATCGTCCAGTCCTCGTCGTCCACGGTCAGATCCCAGGCGGGCACCTCCAGCGGCAGGCACGCGCCGCCGCGGCAGGCGTGCCCCTCGACACACTGGAACGACTCGGTGCAGGGGCCGCAGCTCCCGTCGGGCAGGCAGGCCTCCAGATCACGGCAGTCGGCGGAGGTGCCGCAGCCGCCGCATCGGCCGCTGACGCAGGCCAGGTCCCAGCGGCAGTCGACCGGGCCGCTGGGGCAGACGTCGCCGGCCTCCCCCCCCAGGTCCTCGGCGCCGGCGCACACACCGCCGGCCACCTCGTCTTCGCCGCAGGCGACGAGGATGCACAGCAGAAGCGGCGTGAACACGGCGACGGGATTTTGCATGATCCAGGTGGTCCAGAGTATAGCCCAGCCCTGCGTCCCCACCCCCTCCGGTCGTCCTTCTACCCCTGCGGGAAATCTTCGTCCTGAGCCAACACGCCCCGCTTCGGTGTATCATCTTGGGGTAGCCCACCTGGGGTCGAGGGCGCATGACACACGATTTCGAACTGATCTCGGTCGAGAAGCGGGATCTCGAGGCTTTGCTCGAGATCTCCCGCCAGATGGTGGCGACCACCGATCTGGACTCCCTGCTGGACCTGGTGCTGACACGCGCCACCCAGCTGCTGGGGGCGGAGCGGAGCTCCCTGTTCGTGCTCAACGAGGACACCCAGGAGCTGTGGACGACCATCGCCCAGGGGCTGGTGGGCCGCACCATCCGCGTGCCGGTGGGCAAGGGCATCGTGGGCCACGTGGCCGAGCTGCGCGAGAAGCTCAACATCCCGGACGCCTACCAGGACGAGCGGTTCAACCCCGAGGTGGACCGGGAGACGGGGTTCGTCACCCGCAACATCCTGTGCTGCCCGATGCTCAACAACCAGCGCAAGTGCATCGGCGTCATCGAGGTGCTCAACAAGGTCGGCACCGAGCCGTTCAACACCTACGACGAGGAGCTGCTCCAGGCCCTGGCCTCCCACGCGGCCATCGCCATCGAGAACGCTCAGCTGCACGAGGAGAAGGAGAAGCTGCTCAGCTCCGTGGTCCTGACCCTGGCCGCGGCCATCGACGCCCGGGACCCGGTCACCGCCGGTCACTCGGAGCGGGTGACTCGCCTGGCCCTCAACATCGCCAAGGACCTGGGCCTGGACCGGCAGACGACCCGGGTGGTCGAGCTATCGGCCTCCCTGCACGACGTGGGCAAGCTCGGCGTGCGCGACGACATCCTGCTCAAGGCGGACAACCTGTCCGACGACGAGTACGCCAAGATGAAGGAGCACGCCAGCTTCACCCAGCGCATCCTCAGCCGCATCGAGTTCCCGCGCGGCCTGCGCAGGGTGCCCAAGGTGGCGTCCATGCACCACGAGCGGATCGACGGCAAGGGGTATCCCGAGGGGGTGGACGTCGAGCAGCTGGACCTCGTCGCCCGTATCCTGGCCGTGGTGGACGTGTTCGACGCCCTGGTCTCGTGGGACCGGCCCTACAAGAGCGCGCTGACCACCGACCAGGCCATCGACGTGCTGGTGGAAGGTCGCGGCACCCAGTTCGACGCGGACATCGTCGACCGCTTCGTCGAACGCAAGCTCTACCAGGTGGAGCGCAGGGACTACCAGCGCATCAGCGCGGACGTCTCCATCGAGTACTGCGTGATCCCCGACGCACGCCTGGTCGAGAAGGTCGTGTTCGCCAACACGGTGGACGTCTCGGCCAGCGGCCTGGCGTTCATCGCGCCCAACCACATCGCGCAGTGGACCTTCCTCGAGATGGTGATCCACGTCCCGGGTCAGACCTTCGACCTCATCGCGCGTGTGATGCGTTGCGAGGAGCTCGGGGGCCAGCGGTTCAGGGTGGGGGTGCGCTTCGTCAACGTGACCAACGAGGTCAAGGCCATCCTCGACGCCCACATCCGCGATTCGGGCGCTGCCGACGGGTAGCCACCGAGGGCCGCCTACTTCTGCATGGAGTCGTGGAAGGTGAGCTTGTTGCCGTCCACCTCGATCCGGTCCTTGTCCTTCAGACGGCGGGTCCCGACGCACTTCTCGCCGTTGACCGTGACCGTCCCCCCCTTGGTCTCGAGCCTGTAGCCGCCGCCGGGGGGGTGGGTGATCACGGCGGAGACGCGGGGCGCGAGCCAGCCCGTGTACACGCGGATGTCGCACTCGGCGTCCTTGCCGATGGTGGTCCCCGAGGTCTTGATCGGGTAGGTCTTGGTCCCCTTGGGGGTCGCCACGATCAGGTGCGCGCGCTTGGCCATCTCCATGGACTGACGCACCTTGGCCAGCTCCCCGGGGTTGAGGCGCAGGGTGTCGGCCTTGGAGTCGGCGAACTTGCTCCCCTTGGTCGAAGGGGTCTGCTTGGCCGCCGCGCGCCGATCGCCGGCCTCGATCTCGGCCAGGGCCTCCGAGGTGGTGAAGCGGAACCCCGCCCCCTTCTCCTTGCGATCGAGCCCGAGCATCTTCTCCCGCTCCTCCTGCGGGAACTCGAACCGGATGGAGAACTTGCCCAGCTCCACCATGTCGCCGTCCTTGAGCACGTGGGTGTCCACCCACTGGCCGTTGACGAACAGACCGTTGGCGCCGGCGAGGTTGTTCACCACGAAGGAGCGGCCCGAACGAACCACCTCGGCGTGGCGACGGGAGATCATCAGGTTGTCCAGGGAGATGTCGGCCTTGCTGGATCGACCGATGAGGACATGGTCCTGGACCAGATAGTGCGTGTCGATCACGTCGCGACCGACCATCACGGTGAATCGTGGCATCGTCGTCCCCTGCGGACCGGAACCCCACGTCCGGCGCTCCGGGCATGTTAGCCACCCCGGGCGACCCCTGTCACCTGCCGCGGTCGCGCTCAGGGCGTGCAGGCGCCTGGCGGCAGGCGGCGGTGGCGCAGGACCGTGGTGCCGGGGATCTTCACACCCGAGGGTTCGTACCGTGCGTCGATCCATACCTCGATCTCGGGCAGCAGCTCGTCGCCGGGGATGTGGTCGATGGAGAACGTGCCCTCGGTGACGAGCACGCAGTCGGGGGGGTTCGCCTCCAGCGCCTCCACGAGCGCGACGCGCTGGGCCCGCGTCGCGGCGTCGTAGGCCCACGGATAGGCGGTCACCGGCGGCCGCTCCGTGAGCCAGGTGTAGGTGGCCTCGGAGGGGTAGAACCACACCGTCCGCGCTGCGGGCAGGGCGCCGGCCCAGTCCACCACGGCGCGCACCTCGGCTGCCAGCTCGGGGTCGAGGTGGATCCCCCGGGCGCGAGGACGATCGACGGCCTCCCCGCCCTGGCCGGCCACGCCCAGGCGCGCCAGCAGACCCCGCCCGCCGTCCGGCGCGTAGTGGCCCGGGGGCCACGTGGCGATGGAGAGGACCAGGATCGCCAGCATCGCCAGCGCGCCCAGTCCACGGCGCGACAGCGGCCGTGAGCCCCCTGCCAGCCAGCCATCGACGAGGGTGGCCCCCACGAGGACCGCCGGGAGCGCACCGTAGAACTGCAGGTGATACAGGTCCGACCGCCCCACCGCGCCGCGGCCGACGATCACCCCGAAGAGGACCAGCCCGACCAGCATCGCGGTCCCCTCGCAGCTCCCCTCCCGCGGCCGGCGCGCGACGGCGACGACGCGGGTCACGGCCGCGGCCACACCCACGGCGAGGACGATCCAGGGCACGCTCGCCCACCAGACCAGCGCACGGACCTCGCTCCCGTGGCCCGGCTCCCCCGGCGCGACGTAGGTCAACGCGGACGGCGGGAACGGTCGGTGTTGGCCGGCCGCGTCGCGGAACCACCCGAGCAGATCGGGCCAGGGCAGGGCCTGGTATCCCGCGCCCGGGAGGTCGACCATGGTCCGCAGGGTGGTCGCGAACGCCGCCAGCTCGCCCCGCGCGGCGAGCGCCACGACCGTCGGGACCAGCGTGAGGCCCGCGCCGCACGCCACCAGCGCGGCGTTGCCCAGCGTGGTCCGCGGCGGCTGCCGGTGGAGCACGGGGACGGACAGGGCCGCGACCGCGGCCAGGAACGCGGCCAGCCCCACCTCGAAGGAGAAGCCCAGCGCCAACCCGGCGGCTGCACCGCCGAGGACCAGGCGAACCGGCCCGCGGCGCGCTCCCCCCATGGCAGAGCCCACGAGGACCACGGAGAACACACCGAGGGCCAGCCGCAAGGTGGTCGCGTTGAGGTTGGGCAGCACGGGCAGCCCGAGCAGGGCGGCGCCCACGAAGGCGGCGAGGACCACCACGGGGTGGCGCACGAGCTGCCGCAACGCCGCGACGATCAGGAGCAGCCCGGCGAGGTTGCACGCCCAGACCAGCAGGCGGTACCCGATGATCTCGTCGTTGGCCAGCCCCAGCGCCAGCGGCACCGGCCACCCCATCAGGGGCCCGTAGGAGAACGCCAGGTCCCGATAGAGGGCCCCGCCGGCGCGCAACCCCGCCGCTGTGCCCAGGTAGACCCCCTCCTCGCCGAGGAACCCGAACCGGCCCCAGGGACCTGCGCCGGTCACGTAGCCCACGTCCATGGCCAGCAGCGCCAGGGCCACCCCGAGGGCCAGCCACAGCCAACCGGGCCAGCGCCTCGCGTCCTCGGCACGAATCGACGGCCGGAACCAGCGCGCGGCGAGCACACCCGCGAGGATCGGCGCGAGGAGGGTGAACCAGAGGTAGACCACCAGCTCCTGGGACTCCGGGTATCCCGCGCGGACCGTGGCGGAGATCAGCCCCAGCTCGTCCGCCCTCTCCAGCTCTCCGGTCGCCAGGGGCAGCACGAGCAGCAACCACGGTACGGAGACCGCCGCGGCGAGGAACCCGGCCCCGGCCACGATCCGAGCCGGAACCCGTACAGAGCGAGTCGAACGTCCCATGTCAGCTGGTGCGAACAGCATAGGGGAAATCGGGCGCGAACGTTCAGTCGGAGAACAGGCGGATCGCGATGGCGTACAGGCCTTCGATGGGCTCCGAGATCTCGTCGAGCATGGGCTGGGAGTCGACCACGGCGAGCTCCAGGGAGCCCTCGGGGAGGAGCCCGTCACCGAGGCCGCCGAGCAGATCCGCCAGGTCCAGGTCCACGAACCCACCCGCGAGGCCGATCAGCGACTCGATGAGGCCCGCGATACCGTCCAGGACCTCGGCCTCGTCCCAGTCGTCGGTGGTCTCGTACTCCAGCACGATGCCCTCGGGCACCTGCACGTCGAACTCCAGCGCCGTACCGTCCTCCACGGCCAGCCCGGCCTCCACGGCCAGCGACGCCTCGAGCCACTCCTCGCACGAGCCGTCGATCATCACCTCGACGTCGAACCGCAGGTCGGGGAGGTAGAGCACGGCGAGGGGTTCGACGCCGGACTGCAGCCGGACCACGTGGGCCGTCCCGGGCTCCAGCGAGACGCACCAGCCGTCGTTGTCGGGGATGTCCCCGCCGCCAGGGATGGCCTCCATGGCCGTGCCGATGATGGCGCCGAAGGTGCCGCCGAGCTGGAGCTCCTGCTCGAGCAGGTCCATGGCCGTGTCGGTGATCATCGTGTCCAGCAGGGCCTCGTGTACGCCCAGGGCCAGGTCGGCGTCGGAGACGTCCCCGTCCACCGGCGCGGCCATGAGCAGGGGATCCGCGGCCACGGCGCCGTCGAGATCCATCGCGAGGGTGGCCGCCGGCCCGTCGAGATCGGCCCAGAGATCGGCGAGATCGATGGTCAGTCCCGTGCCGAGCAGGTCGAACTCGGTGGCGAAGGGGCCGCCGACCTCGATGGTGCCGTAGGAGCCGAGCACGTACTCGAGCAGCAGGTCGGCCAGCGGCTCGGTGATGTAGTCGTTGGCCACGTCGAGCAGCCACTCGACGATCCAGCCCTCGAGGATGCCGAACTCCAGGTCGGCCTCCCCCAGCTCGACGGCCGCGCCGGAGAGCTCGAGCCAGATGACGCCGCTCTCGTCCAGGGTGGGCGTGGCCAGCGCCGAGAGGGCCACCTGATCGAAGCCGAAGACCACCGGGAAGCTCCACGAGCCGCCCAGGGTGACCAGCAGCTCGTAGTTCAGGGACAGCCCGTTGAGGGTCGCCACCACGTCGATTCCGCCGTCCGCAGCGGTGAGCTCCACCTCGGTGGCGTCGTGGACCAGGCTGTCGGGGACCAGGGAGAGGTAGTCGGTCTGGACCGACGGCAAGCTCGCCTCCAACCCCTCGGCCCATCCCGCGCCGTCGATGACCCCGCCGATCACCGGCCCCAGCCGCTGCAGGCCCTCGGGGAGCAGTCGCGCGGTCGCGCCTCCGGTCCAGGTCTCCGCGGGCGGCGATCCCGCGAACACCGGGGTGCGCCAGCGCTGCTCCTCGTCGCCGCTGATCGCGACCACGTCGAGGTTGCGGTACGCGTGTTCCAGCTCGACCTCCACCACGAACGAGCCGTCCTCGGCGACCTCCACCAGCTCCTCCTCCACCCGCACCTCGGCGGTGGCCGGGACCACCGATCCGACCACTGCGATGGTGTCGGCGCGGGCGAACTCGCCGTAGGCCGGGCTGGTCACGGTCAGCTCGAGCGGGACCACCTCGGGCTCCGGATCGGTGATGCCGTCCTGGGGGTGCTCGACGATCTGCCCCGGGCAGCCCGCGAGCAGGACGACGGCGGCGAGGGGGGCGCAAGACCTGAGTGACGCGACCATGACGGCCTCCCGGTGGGTAGCCTACCAGGGAGGATCGATTTGGCTAGATGAAATCGCGCGCGGCGCGGCCGCTGCCCACGAAGGTCGCGAGCCGCCCCAGCCCCTCGACCACGTCGCCTGGCGTGCGGGCGAGGGTGGCCAGCCGCCGCCCGACGTACCGAGGCCGCAGATAGAAGCGGCGATAGAACTCCTGCTCCCAGCGCAGGTACTGATCATGGGAGGGGATTCCGGACTGTGCGCGGGGTTCGCAGCGCGTGGGGACGAGGGAGAACTCCAGCTCGTCCCGATGGGTCCGGAACAGCTCGGTGCCGGGCCAGTACTGGATGCGCGTGACGATCACGTAGTCCGGCTCCAGCTCGAGGGCCAGCTGGATGCTGGCCTCCACCTCGAAGGAGGTCTCCGCGGGGGCGCCGACGATGAAGAACGCGCTGACCTCGATGGACGTACGCCGGATGCGGGCCACGGTGCGGCGGATCTCCTCCACCGAGAGCCCCTTGCGGTACAGGTCGAGGATGCGCTGGGACCCGCTCTCCACCCCCACGTAGAGGCGGCGGCAGCCCGCCTCCTCCATCCGGGCGAGCAGCTCCTCGTCCAGCTTCGACAGCCTGGTCAACGCCGTCCACGTCACGGCCGTTCCCCGCCGGAGCCGGTCGCAAAGGTCCAGCACGCGCGCCCGGTCCACGGTGAAGGTGTCGTCCATGAAGCGGACGTGGCGTATCCCCATCCCCGCGAGGGTCTCCACCTCCGCGGCGATGCTCGCGGCCGATCGGTAGCGCACCTCGCGCCCGTGGGTGCGCACGCAGAACGTGCAGGGGAAGGGGCAGCCGCGCGCGGTCATGATCGCGCCGATGGGGCGCGGCATGAACGACTCACGGTAGGCGGCGAGGGGGATCAGGGAGTGGTCGGACCACGGCAGCGCGTCCAGGTCGTCGATCCGGCCGCGCGCCGGTCCCACCGTCACCTCGCCTCCGGCCCGGTGGGCGAACCCGGGGAGCCCGTCCAGCTCCTGCCCCTCCTCGACGCGCTGGAGGAGTTCGTCGAAGGTGTGCTCCGGTTCGTCGAGCAGCACCCCGTCGCAAGCGCCGGTGGCCAGCGCCTCGCCGGGCAGCTGGGACGGCAGGTGGCCGAAGCAGAATACCCGCGCCCCGGGCAGGGCCCGGCGCAGCCCGGCCAGGCTGCCGAGGTCCTCGCCGCACACCTCGAAGCCCACCAGGGCGATCACCACCTGGGGCGCCCAGCTGCGGGCGCGGCCGATGGCCTCGCGCAGGTCCAGGGTCTCGGCCACGCAGTCCAGGAGCTGCACCTGCCAGCCCGGCCGGCGTGCGGCGACGGCGCCGAGCCCCATCAGCTCCAGGGGTGGCACGAGGAAGTTGGGGGCGTAGTAGGAGGCCACGTACCGCCGCATCAACCGGGTCCGCGCCGGGAGGTTGATCAGCAGGACGCGCATGGGAAGCTCACCTGCCGCGGCGGCGCGCGGTACGCACGGCGTGCTGGACCAGCCCGCCCACCCCCAGCGCCAGGCCCACGGGAATCAGGGCGGCGGCCCAGGGATAGCGGAGCAGGCTCCTCGCGGCGCGCTTGACGCCGCGGCCACGTTCAGATCTGGACATCGTCGGCCACCTCGTCGCGCAGGGCCTGGGCCAGGTGTTCCACCACCTGCCCGCTCCCGGAGAAATGGTCGTGCACCACCTGCCGCAGCAGGGGGTACTTCTCCTTGCAGTATTGCTCGGACTCCCGCTCCCGCGTCCGCGGCATGAGCCGGTAGAACATTCGACCGTAGACGTCCGCGGTGACGCCGAAGGGGCAGGTCCCCTGGGTGTCGAAGAGGATGAACTGCCGCTTGAGGTCCTTCTGGCCCTCGATCCCCATCTGCGCGAGCCGGTTGTCCGACCTCGACTCGTCGTAGATGGGCGAGCGGTGGTGGATGCCGAACTCCTCGAGGTAGAACGCCCGGTGGCGTTGCAGGACCGAGGGCAGCTGCTCGGGCACGGTGGACTGGTCGGCGATGGAGCCGTCGACGAGATAGGGGATCCGGTGGTCCAGGCAGTAGATGATCGCCCGGGCGTGCATGGCCATGCGGCACCCCAGACACACCAACGCGCTCATGTTGAAGCCGTACTCCCGCAGGTCGCGGCCGGTGTCCGCCCAGAGGATGCGCCGCGTGGGCTCGACGTTGGGCAGGTACTCGTGCCGGACACGATCGCGCCCGTACTGCTCCTCGAGCCGTCGCGCGTTGGTACGCGCGTTGCCCATGAACAGCACGAACCCTGGATTGAACGTGAGCAGCGTCACGTCCCGCCCTTCCTCCAGCATGAGCGCGGCGGCGAGGGTCGAATCCGTACCGCCGGAGAACAGTACGGCAGCGGGGGCGGGGCGATCGGTCATGGTCGAGCTCCGTTGGGCGGCCCCTCTCCATATAGCAGCGAATGGCCCGATCCGCACCTCCCGACGGAACGTCGTATGATAGGGTCAGCGTCAACGGGAGGAACACACGATGAGACCACTGCGACCGATCTTCGAGCTTCTCTGCCTCGCCCTCGTCCTCGGCCTGGTGTCCTGCAACAACAACCCCGACGACGGGTTCGGCGGTGGCCAGGACGACGACGACGACGACGTCTCGGGGGACGACGACGCCGTGGACGACGACGATGTCGCGGACGACGACGACGTCGCGGACGACGACGATGTCGCGGACGACGACGACGATGTCGCGGACGACGACGACGCCATGAACGACGCGGCCATCACGGGCCAGATCGGACTGGGGAAGGCGACGCCCGCCTCGGCCCCGCCGTGGACCGTGGTCGTGTCGGTCTACAACGACAGCGACTTCGAGCTGGGCGTGGGCCCCACGGCCGAGCCCGCGGCCTCGATCACTCTGGCGGTGACCGAGTTCCCCGAGGACTACCAGGTCAACGTCCCCGAAGGCTTCACCTACGGGATCGCGGCGTTCCTGGACGACAACGGCAGCGGCACCGACGGGCCCGATCCGGGCGACCTGCTCGGCCTCTACCCGGAATACGTGGAGTCGCCTGCCTCGGAACTGAACTTCTACCTCGACATGATCCTCTAGTGCCGACACTCAGGCCCCCGCCCGAAGCACATCCGTGAACTCACCCGCCCGCTGTCTGACCGGTTCCGAGCGCAGTTCGACCGCCCTCGCGCGGCGTCTGGAGGCCCACGCCGGTCTGCACGAGGTCCGGCTCGACCTCCTCGACGAGATCGACGACGACACCTTCGCGCTGCTGCGTCGCCACGGCCCACGGCTCGTGGTCACCTGCCGGGCCGCGGCCGAGGGGGGAGGCTTCGACGGTGGCGAGGCCGAGCGGTTGCAGGTGCTGGCCCGGGCAGCCCGGGCGGGCATCGCCTGGCTGGATCTGGAGCTGTTCCTGTTCGAGCAGGGCGCGACCTCGAGATTGGCACTGGACGAGGATCGGCCGCGGCTCATCGCCTCGCTCCACGACTTCGAGGGCGCGCCCGGGCGCGGCGCGCTGCTCGCAGCTCGATTCGATGGCTGCCGCGCCGATCTCGCCAAGCTGGCCGTGAAGGTGGACGGCCCGGGTGACCTCGCCGAACTGCGGCAGCTGGTTCTGCCTTGCCGCGACCAGGTGGTGATCGGCATGGGAGAGGCGGGCGTCTGGTCCCGCGTCCGGCCGTCCGAGTTCGGCTCGCGCTGGACCTACGTCACCACCACCGCCGACCGCGCCACCGCACCGGGGCAGCTCACCGAGGAGCTCGCCGGATCGCTGCGTCTCGACGGACATCGGGGTCTGTCGCCGCTGGCCCTGCTGGGCGACGGCACCATCCGCCAATCCCCTGGACCCCGGGTCTACAACGCTCTGTTCCGGGAGCTGGACCTGCCGTACCAGTACCTGCCCCTCCCGTCGGCGGAGGCTCCCGGCCGGGCGTCGCTGGCGACCCTGGGCGTCGCGGGCATGAGCGTCGCCGCTCCGTACAAGGCCTCGCTCCTGGCCGCGTGCCAGGAGATCGGCCCATGGGCGAGACGATGCGCCGCGATCAACACGATCCAGCGCCTCGATGACGGGCGCTGGAAGGGATCGAACACCGACGCCCCGGCCGTGCTGTCCCTCCTGGGTGATCACCTGCGCCCCGATGACCGCGTCCTCGTCCTGGGTACGGGAGCCACGGCTCGAGCGGCGGGGGCCGCGCTCGCCACGGCCGGAGCGAGGGTGTCCCTGGCGACCCGCCGTGGGAGGAGGGCCGAGGAGGCGAACTGGTCCGTCGTGGACTGGAGCGACGTGGCCCACTCCAGCCCGGACGTCCTCGTGAACTGTACGCCGCTGGGGGGCCGCGACGATCGCGTCCAGTGGCCCCTGGAGATCGACGCGCGGGTCGTCCTGGACATGGTCCTGCGGGTTGACGGCGCGACCTCGCTGGTCGAGCGCGCGCGAGCGAGGGGCTGCCTCACCTTCACCGGCCAGCAGCTGTGGTGCCACCAGGGGGCTCGTCAGATGAGCCTGCTGACCGGCCGCGAGATCACGCCTGCGATGCTCCGGCGGCACCTCGACGCCGCCGGCTGGGAGATCTGACGTGGACTCCAACACCCACGGCCTTCGGTTCCGCATCACCACGTTCGGAGAGTCCCACGGCCCCGCCGTCGGCGTCGTCATCGACGGCGTGCAGCCGGGCCTCGAGCTGGGCGCGCCGGACATCCAGTCCGAGCTGGATCGCCGACGCCCGGGGCAGTCGGCGGTGAGCACCGCGCGCTCCGAGGCCGACCGCGCCGAGATCCTGTCGGGCGTGTTCGAGGGTCGCACGACCGGCGCCCCCGTCTGCATCCTGGTGCGCAACCGGGACGCCAGATCCGGGGACTACGCGGCCATCCGCGACCTCTTCCGCCCTGGCCACGGCGACCTGACCTGGCTCGCCCGCTACGGCGTCCGCGACTGGCGGGGCGGCGGGCGCCTGTCCGGTCGCGAGACCATCGGCCGCGTGGCTGCCGGGGCCGTGGCTCGGAGGCTCCTCGCCGACCACGGGGTGACCCTCTTCGGGCACGTGGTCGAGGCCGCCGGCATACGCGCGCACGCCTTCGATCCGGACGTGGCCCGGGGCACGACCATGCGCTGCGGAGATGCCGAGGCGGCCCAGGCCATGGAGCGAGCCATCCTGGCGGCGAAGGACCGGGGGGATTCCGTGGGCGGGATCGTGCAGGTGGAGGCCCACGGCGTGCCCGCCGGCTGGGGCGATCCCGTGTTCGACAAGATCGACGCGAGGCTCGCCGCGGCCATGATGTCCATCGGCGCGGTCAAGGGGGTGGAGATCGGCGCCGGGTTCGCCGCGGCGCGCATGCGCGGCAGCGAGCACAACGATCCCATCACCCCGGCCGGGTTCGACTCCAACCACGCAGGCGGCGTCCTGGGCGGGATCACGTCGGGTGCCCCCGTGGTCGTGCGGCTGGCCGTCAAGCCCACCAGCTCCATCCGCCGCACCCAGCGCACGGTGGACGTGGACGGCAGCCCTCGCGAGTTGCAGGTCCAGGGGCGGCACGATCCCTGCATCTGCCCCCGCGCGGTGCCCGTGGCCGAGGCCATGCTGGCGCTGGTGCTCGTGGATTCGATGCTGGAATCCCGCGCCACCTCGAGCGAGCCCCCCACCCTCGACGAGCTCCGGGCCTCCATGGACGCCGAGGACGCCGAGCTGGCCGCGCGGTTGGCCCGTCGCATCGCCCTGACCCGGGCCATCGGCCGGTTCAAGGGGGCGCACGGCGTCTGCGAAGCCGACCGTGAGGCCGAGGTCCATCGGTTGTGGCGCGACCAGGCCCGCGAGCACGGGCTGGACGAGGAGCTCGCCGATCGGATGGCAGAGCTGCTCCTCGACGCGGCGAAGCGGGCGCAGCTCGCGGACGTGTGACCCGGGTCCGTCAGAGCCAGCTGAGTCGTTCGATGGTCTGCTCGACCTCGTCCGTGACGATCTGCTGGTCGTCGCCGTCCAGATCCAGGGCGAGCCATGCCTGCTTCTGCGAGGCGGGGAAGCTGCTGTCGAAGGGGATGTCGAAGGAGTAGGGGTCCCGTTCGACCGCCGTCAGCCCGAGGGCGTTGACCAGGTGTTCGGCGACGCAGACCACGGCGGCGAGCTTGTCCGTGCGGCGCTCGTGCACGAGCATGTGGTGCAAGGTGACGGCGCGCTTGATGTCCTCGGGGAGATTCCACAGACCGACCATGACCCCCGACAGCTCCTCGTGGACGAGGTCGAGGTCGTTGCGGATGGACGCGACGTCTGGCGGCTCGCCGTCACTGTCGGCCAGGACGCTCAGCGCGCCAGCGACCCCGACGTCGTGCATCAGCCCCGACAGGAACACATGGTCGGGATCGTGACAGGCGTGTTTGGCGACCACCTGCGCCGCGTACGCGGTGGCGCTGCTGTGGTTGGCCAGCCGGCGCATCACCTTTTCGTACCCTTCCGCGCGGAAGACCCGCATCCGGACCCAGATCTCCACGACGATGT
>CAYRNR010000049.1:0-52791 GCA_964425605.1 uncultured Rickettsiales bacterium
GCCTCGAGCAGCCCAAGGAGCAGACGCTCGCCGTGCTGGCCAAGGACCTCCTCTACGTGGCCACGTCCCGGATCACCATCGAGGAGATCGGTCCCGAGGTGAGCGACCCCGCGCGCTGAGGCGCCGTCCGGGGTTCGAATGAAGACCGCCGACGACCGTCGGTTCGTTCTCGGAGGTGAAGATGCGTATCCTGATCGCCCTGCTGGCCCTGTTCGTGGCCGCACCGGCCCTCGCGGCCAAGCCGTCCTTTCCCAGCCTCACCGAGAAGGAGCAGGGCGCGCTCCAGGACGGTGATCTGGTGCTGCGCAAGCAATCCGACGGGGACCAGGCCGGCCAGATCATTGGCATCCAGCGTATCGAGGCCTCGGCCGCGGACGTCTGGAAGATCCTGCTGGCCTTCGACCGCATCCCCGAGTCCAACGACTCCATCAAGGTGGCCGAGGACTACACCGCCACCATGGGCCGCACGCCCCCCGCGGGTGGCCGGTTCGTCGACGTCTACTACGAGCTCAGCGTGGCCGGGACGAGCATCGAGTACAACGTCCACCACACCTACTTCGCGGCCCAGGACTACCTGGAGTGGGTGCTCGACGAGGAGAAGGACAACGACATCGAAGCCACCGTGGGCAGCTTCTCCACCTGGCCCGTGCCCGACGACCCCGGCCAGTGTTACTTCCTCTACATCACCCGCATCGACACCGGCCGGAGCGTCCCGGGCTGGGTCGAGACCCTGCTGACCAAGACGTCGCTCAAGGGGTATCTGAAGTTCGTCAAGCGCGAGGCGGAGAGCTAGGAACCCTCCTCACCCCCCCCAGCTCTCCCGGAACACCCGCAGCGCATTCAGCCCGAGCACCTTTCGGATCACGCCCTCGCCCATGCCCGCGCGCAACATCAGGTGTGTCAGGCGCGGTAGGCCGGACACGTCCGGCAGGTCGTGGGGCAGGGTGACGAAGCCGTCCATGTCCGAGCCCAGGGCGGCGCAGTCCTCGCCGCCCACGGCGACCAGGTGCTGGATGTGGCGCACGATGGCGGCGGCGCTGCGGGCCTGGGGTCCGTGGCCGAGGAAGCGCGGTGAGAAGATCACGCCGATGGCGCCGCCCCGGTCGGCCACGGCGCGGATCTGCTCGTCGTCGATGTTGCGCCAGTGGCGGTGCACACCGCTGACCCCGGTGTGGCTGACGATGACCGGCGCGGTGCTGCGCCGGACCGCCTCGAGGAAGCCGGGCCGGTTGACGTGGGCCAGGTCCACGGTGATCTGCAGCCGGTTGAGCTCGTCGACCAGGGCGCGGCCGAAGTCGGTGAGCCCCTTGGATCGGGAGCTGCGCCAGCCCATCGCCGGGTAGCAGGCGTCGTTGCGGCTGAAGTGGGCCAGGCCCAGGTATCGCGCGCCGGTGCGGCGGAATCTCGGCAGGATGTCCAGGGAGCCGCCCAGGGCGTGGGCGCCCTCGATGCCGGCGAAGCAGGCGATCCGCCCCGCGGCGTGGGCTCTCTCGACGAGTTCGGCGGTGCCGCAGAACACCAGCGCGTCCGGGGACGACTTGGCCCAGGTCTGCATGCGCTCCAGGTCCACCAGCGCCGCCGCGGGCGCCGAGCGCTTGCGGGTCGGCGAGACCACGACCCCCAGGGCCACCGCGCCGAGGCCGCCCTCCTTCATCCGCGGGATGTCGGCGTGCCAGACGTAGGGCGAGCGGGGCAGCAGGTTCACGTGGCGCCGGTCGAAGCGGTAGCCGGTCCAGTGGGAGACCAGCAGGGTGTCCACGTGGAGATCGATGACCAGCGCTTCGGAGTGGAGCGCCAGAGCTTCTTCGGAGACGTTGACGTGCGCCACGGCGGGCTGGCTCCTGGGTTCAGCGCTTGGGCCCGGGATCCGGCGGCCCCGACGGCAGCTCGGTCTGACCGGGCATGATGACCATGGACTCGCCGCCGCCCGAAGGCGCGCGGACGCTCTCTCGCAGGGACTCGAGGCGCTCCTCGACGAGATCGTCGATCCGTTCGGCCGACACCCCCGTGAGGATCTCGAGGGCCGCCTCCACCCGGGTGACGGGCCAGATGGTCAGCTTGCCCTTGGCCATGGCCTCGGTGAGCGCCGGGCGCAGCATGAGGTGGCGCACGTTGGCCTCGGGGAGGATCACCCCCACGGGGTGCTTCGGGTCCAGGGCCTGACACGCGGTGTAGAACCCCTCGATCTTCTCGTCGAGGCCGCCGACCGCCTGGACCCGGCCCATCTGATCCACCGAGCCCGTCATGGCGATGTCCTGGCGGATGGGCACCTCGGCGATGGCGCTGATGATGGCGCACAGCTCGGCGGCCGAGGCGCTGTCCCCGTCCACCGGGGAGTAGCTCTGCTCGAAGACCACCGAGGCGTTGATCGACAGGGGCTTGTCCAGGCCGTAGCGGCCCTTGAGGAACCCGGTGAGGATGAGCACGCCCTTGTTGTGGAACGGGCCCGAGAGCTGGACCTCGCGCTCCACGTTGACCACGAACCCCTGACCGGCGGTGACCCGGGCGGACAGCCGCGCGGGCGCGCCAAAGGGGCGGCGGCCCATCTGCAGCACGGTCAGGCCGTTCATCTGGCCCGCCACCTTCTCCTTGATGTCCAGGCGGATCGTGCCCTCGCTGAGCAGTCGCACCACCGTCTCCTGCAGGTGCATACCGCGGTCCTCGCGGTGATCGATGGCCGCGGACACGTCGGCCGCGGAGATGGCGGTGGGCGCGCTCTGGCCGTCCTCCTCGCCGGCCTTGCGGGACCAGAAGTCGCTCTCGTGGATGAGGTCGATGAGGTCGCGGAACCGCAGGTCGAGGCGATCCTGCTGACCTGCGCTGCGGGCCGAGTGCTCGGCGAGCCGCGCCACGGCGCCCGGGGTCAGGGGGAGCAGGTCCAGCTCCTTGCAGCGCGCGGCGCAGAAGCCGGCGAAGGCCTCGAGGGAGCGCTCGGAGCGGTTCATGCTGCGGCGGAACTCGGCGGGCACCTTGAACAGCTCGGGGAAGTCCGAGTCGTGGGTCTGCATCATGTAGTACAGCGACGGCGTGCCGATCATCACCACCTTGACGTCCAGGGGGATCGGCTGGGGTTGCATGGACACGGTGGCCTGCTGCTTGAACTGCTCGTAGGGCTCCTCGAGGCGCAGCTGCTTCACCCGCAGGGCCCGTTTGAGGCCCTCCCACGCCTGGGGGTTGCGCAGCATCTCCTCGGCGTCCAGCAGCAGGAAGCCGCCGTTGGCCTCGTGCAGGCTGCCCGGGCGGATGCGGCTGAAGTGGGTGACCAGCGTGCCGAAGCTCGCCTCGTGATCCATGCGGCCCAGCAGGTTGCGGTAGGTGGGGTAGTCCTCCCGGACCACCGGGGCGCCGGTCTGGCGGCTGTTGTCCACCAGCAGGTTCACCTTGTAGCGGTGGGCGAAGGGGAAGGCCGAGTCGATCTTGCCCGGACCGGCCATCATCATCTCGGGATCGCCCCCCTGGCCGCCCTTGAACTCGTCGAGGTTCTCCAGGATGTCCTTCTTGACCTCGTCGAAGTAGTCGCGCACCTCGTCGAGCTCGCGGAACTGGCGGTAGATCTCGACCATGGTGTGGGAGACCACCGACTCGGCGTTGTCCTGCTCCAGCTGGGCCAGATCGGCCTGGGCGGCCTTCTCCACGTCGCGGAACTGGCGCAGGGTCGTGCGCAGCAGGTCGCGGACCGTCTTCTCGCCCGCCTGGAGCTTCTCCTGCTCCTCCTCGTCGAGCTGGGAGAGCTGGGACGGCTCCATGACCTGGCCGTCCCGGATGGGGGCGATGGCGAACCCCTGCTGGGTGCGCGCGATGGCGAACCCCTGCTCCTCGGCGGACTGGCGGAGCGCCTCGAAGATCTCCGACTGCTTCTGCTCGATCTTCATCTTGAGCCCGGCCCGGTCGCGCTCGTAGTCCTCCTCCTCGAACGCGCTCGGGAGCGCCTGCTCGAGCTCCTTGATCACCTCCTCCATGCTGTCGCGCAGGGCGCGGCCGGCGCCCGCGGGGAGGCGCAGGACGCAGGGGCGGTAGGTGTTGTCGAAGTTCTGGACGTAGCAGTAGTCGTCGGGCGCCGGCGCCCTGGCCGCCACCTCGCGCAGGTACTTCTCGGCCATGGAGGTGCGGCCGGTCCCGTTCTCACCCACCACGAAGACGTTGAAGCCGGGGTTGCGCGCCTCCACGCCGAACTGCAGCGCTCGCAGGGCGCGCTTCTGACCCAGGAACGGCTCGGGCGAGGTCAGGCTCTCGGTGTTCGGGAATTCGAACATCCCCGGATCGCAGGTCCAGCGGGCCTCTTCGGGGGACAGGATCGGGTGCTTGCTCTTCTTGCGTCGTCTGGGAGCCATCGTCGTGCCTTCCTGTACGGTTGTGCTCGACGCGCAGTGTAGCAGTCTTCTTTGGGTGGTGAGACAAGCGGGTTAGGCCTTGCGCCCCCGTCCCGCGGGCTCGTACGATTCTATGTTGAGCGGATGGAGAACATGGCCGGAGCGGACGAAGAGAAGATCGACGCGGAAGAGGTTCCGGGAACCGAGAGCGCCTCCGTCTCACCCTACGTGGCCGAGGCGAGCGAACTCCCCGATCTACCCGAAGGGTACGAGTACGGTCCGGGCATCCGCCGGGGCCTCGACCCCTCCTACATCCCGGTGGCCCGCCTCCTCACCTCCCTGAGCCGCTTCTCGCGGTCGCTGGGCTTCTACAACACCCAGAACCGCGCGCTGAAGATGGTGTTCGACAAGCTCTGGGAGGAGATGGAGGAGTGCCTCGGACACTACGGCAACCTGACCCTGCAGGCCGACGCGGCCCGGTTCTACCTCAACGGGGAGATCGTCTACGAGGACACCGACCGTGAGCACAGCATCCCGTTCAGGCTGTTCCGCGACGGGATCCGGTCCATCACGTTCGACTCCGGGATCAAGCGCAGCGAGATGCTGGAGCTGGCCGAGATCCTGGGCATGCGCCTCACCGGCGTGAACCGCCACGGGGACGACGTCGTGACCCGGATGTGGAAGGCCGACTTCAAGGCCATCCGCTACCAGGAGGTCCGCGGATTCGTGCCCGCCTCGGCCATCTCCACCACCGCCGGGTACAAGTCCTCGGCGGCCACGGGCGGCCCCGGCCAGTCCATCGAGGACATCATCCGGCGCATCCACAAGCCCACTCCACCCATGCAGGGGTTCGCCGAACTCGGCGGTCCCGGGACGGGCACCTCGGAGACCGACCAGGGGGAGGATGAACTCGAGGTTTCCGCGCCACTGCCCGAGGACTGGGAGACCGCCATCCCCAAGTGGATGGACGGCGTCTACCCCGGCGTCAGCGACTACGAGACCGAGTTCGGGTCCACGGCCGTGGAGGTGCTCTATCCCGATCTCACCGTCGACGAGGCCGTGGCGTTCCGCGACGAACTCGCCGTGGAGGAGAAGAACGTCCTGACCCGGCTGGTGGACTACCTGCTGGACCTCGCCATGGCTGAGGAGGAGACGTTCAAGCCCGAGCAGCTGTTCGATCTGGTCTCCGACGGCAGGCGGTATCTGCTGTCCGATGGGCTCATCGACGAGCTGGCCGATCTCGTGGAGTTCCTGGTGGACGTGGAGACGTCGGGCGAGTTCGCCGAGGTGATGGAGGAGATGGCCGGCGATCTGCTCGAGGAGTTCGCCTCGGTCGAGGTGCTGCAGCAGGTGCTCGCCGCCACGCCGATGTCGGGCGAGGGATCGTGGCAGATGCGGGAGTATCTGCGCGCCCTGGGCGGTCGGATCAACCGCGACAAGGTCCAGGAGCTGATGCGGCACGGCATGCCCGACGTCCTGCGGCGCGTGTTGATCGACTGCATCCTGGAGGCCCTGAGCGGGGACCGCGACTGGCTGCGCGAGCGGCTGCGCGCCGACGACGCCCTCGACGTGGTGTCGGCCATGGATGCCCTGGCCACCGTCGACGACCCCGAGGCCCGCGAGGAGCTGGCCCGGATGATCCGCCATCCCAAGGAGGCGATCCGGCTGCACCTGCTGCGCCTGTACGAGTACTTCCCCTACGAGGAGGCGACCCAGCGTGCGCTGATCCTGGCGCTCAACGACGGATCGCGTTCGGTGCGCATCGCCGCGCTGGAGATGGTCGCCAAGCGCCGCGACGCCAAGGCCCTGCCCGCGTTGAAGTCGCTGGCCGAGCACAAGGACTTCCAGGGCTGGAACGAGGAGCGCCGCGATCTGCTCATGCGCGCCATCGCGGCTGTCGGTGGCCCCGAGGTCATGCCGTGGCTCGAGGAGCACATCAAGATCCCGCGCATCTGGCGGCTCCTCTCCTCCGAGCAGCGCCTGTGGAACGAGGCCGTCCTGCCGGCCCTGGTGGACATCGGGGGCGAGAGAGCCCTGGAGATCCTGCGCAAGCTCAAGGACAGCGGACCGGCCGACTACCGGCGCAAGGCCCTCAAGGGATACCTCAGCGTGGACCGACAGATGCGTGAGGTGCTCGCCGACGAAATGGGGAGGAGCTCCCGGTGACTGTGGACGAACTCGACCGTACTGACATCACCGGGATACGCGCGACCCTCAAGGAGGAGGAGAAGGACGTACAGCTGTCGCGGGAGAAGGGGCTCGACCTGGTCAACGAGCTGTTCATGTCCACGCGCACCTTCCAGCTGCACGCGAGCGACAACCAGGCCACCGAGTACCCGATCCAGCGCCTCGTGGCCACGGTCCGGTCCCTCATCGAGTCCCTGGGCACCGCCCAGTTCATCGTGGCCGAGGGGGAGGCCTACATCAACGACGTGCGCATCCGCGTGGAGGCGCGCAACTACGGCAACCTCCAGCACATCACCCAGCTGATGGACAGCCACGACCTCGGCGGCATCACGTTCTCGAGGTCCCTGTCGCCGGAGAAGGCCCGTGGCTTGATCGAGGCGCTCAACACCCGGGCCCCCAAGGAGCGTCCCCTGGACGCCCTGCGAGAGAACTGTACGGATCGGGACGTGCCGGTCGGGCTGGAGCCGCCCTTCGTCCAGGCCACCGACGACATGACCCTGGCGCCGGCTCCCACCGAGAACGAGGGGACCGCCGGCTACGCCCAGGGCATCGCCGCGCTCAAGGACTACGCCGACGTGGTGGTGTCCGAGGGATTCGCCAACCCCCTCAAGGTGCGGCGCGCGGTCCAGGACATGATCGACCTGAGCGCCGAGGACATCGAGCTGCCGCTGAAGCTGCAGGCCATCCACGGCGTGGAGGACCCGTTCTTCAACCACAGCGTCAACGTCGCCAACCTCAGCATCGCGGTGGGCAAGCGGCTCGGCCTGTCCAAGGTCCACCTGCGCGAGCTGGGGGTGGCCGCCGTGTTCCACGACGTGGGCTACGCGTTCCTCGACGCCCCCGAGGAGGGGGACGAGGACTACGCACGCAAGCGGGAGGAGAACCGTCAGCTGCACCCGATCACCGGGGTGATGCTGGTCAGCAACGAGAAGGGATATCAGCCCCACAAGGCGCGGCGCATGCGCGTGGCGCTGGAGCACCACCTGCACTTCAAGCGCCCCGGTGGGTTCCCCCCCCTGTTCACCAACCGGCTCGGGGTGTTCACGCGCATCGTGCAGGTGGCCGACCACTACGACGCCATGGTCGCCCCGGACGCGACCACGGGGAACTCCCCGTTCCTGCCCGCCAAGGCCATGCGCAAGATCATGCAGGGCGCAGGCGTGCGGTTCGATCCCGTGGTGGTCAAGGCCTTCGTGCAGGTCATGGGGCGCCACCCGTACGGCAGCCTGGTCAAGCTCAACACACGGGAGCTGGCCATCGTCGTGGGGGCCGGTCGCCCGGGGGACGGGTTCAAGCGGCCCCCCATCCGCATCGTCCGCGCCGCCGACGACTCCAAGATGAACAACGCCGTGGACCTGCTCGACGAGGAGCACCACAGCCGCTGGATCATCCGCGCCCTGGATCCCGTCGCCCAGGGGATCGACATCAACGCCTACCTGTTCGGGGAGTACGCCGAGATCAGCGAGATCATGGAGGGGGTCGATCCGCCGGGCCAGCGCGCGTCCACGGCCGACGAGTCCACCCGGGAATCCACCCCGGAGCCCACGCCGAAGCCCATCCCGGAGTTCACGCCGCCCCGCGTGAGCAAGCCTCCACCCAGGGAGGTCCTGCGACCCGCCTCACCAGCCCCGCGCGAACCCCCGGCGAAGCCGGCGGCGGCGCCTCCGCCCGAGGAGGAGCCCGTCGAGTGGGTGGTGGACTCCGTCGAGGAGGACGAGGACGAGGTCACGCTGGATATCGAGTACTGAACCTCCGGCGGCCCAGCGCGCCGCCGAGGACCACGAACCATCCCATCTGGGCCAGCGAGAACCTTCCGGCGTCGGTGCAGCCGCAGCCGCGGGGGCACGTGGTGCCCTCGTCGATCAGTCCGTCGCAGTTGTCATCGCGACCGTTGCACGTCTCCGCGGCGAGGGGATGGACGCCGGCGTCGGTGTCGTCACAGTCATCCAGGCACGGGACCGCGCCGTCGCCGTCGTGGTCGACCTCGCCGGGGGGGACGAGCCCGTCACAGTCGGAGTCGCGGGCGTCGCAGATCTCGTCCGCGCCGGGGTAGACGGTCGCGGCCTCGTCGTCGCAGTCCCCGTCCCAGATGCTGAAGCCGTCCCCGTCCGCGTCGCTGTAGTCGCCGGTGAGCAGGAGGTAGGCGAACCCGTGGATCGCGTCCCCGTCCGGCTCGGGTGGACCCGGCGCTCCGAGCACGAGGTCGTGCTCACCGTCGCCGTCCAGATCACCGGGGGAGAGGACGGTGTGGCCGAGCCACGACCCGGGCGCGACCGTGGAGACGCGCCCGACGGACCAGCCGCTGGGCGCGTACGGCGACTGGGGCTCCAGGTGGAATCCCACGCCGGGGACGGTGGGGATGTCCGCGGCGACGACGTAGACCGCGCCGCTGGAGTCACCGTAGTGGGGTTCGCCGACCAGCAGGCCGCCCGGGTGGGCTACGGGGACGTGGAACGACCGCGGGAACTCGCCCAGGAGCAGCTCCGTCAGCGCCAGCCTGCGCACGAGCGGGTGCAGGCACTGGGCCGCAGCCTCGCCGTCGTCGGGGGACACGCCCTCGACGCAGATCTCGAACTCGATGGCCAGCAGGGTGGCCTCGATCACCACCGCGCCGACGAACTGGAGGACACGGAGCAGGAAAGCGCCGGGATCCGTCCACACGGGCTCCGGGTTCAGCTCGCCGATCAGGGTCCACGGCGCGCGGGTCGATGCCGTCACGCTCTGTCCGGGTTCCAGGCCCTCGATGAGGTCCGAGACGAGGAACAGCTCGGTCACGGCGCGGACCGAATCACCGTCTGCATCGGGCCACCCGTTGGCGGCCACCGCCAGCCAGCCGCCCTCGAGCAGCGCGAGATCCGTCCCCATCGTGTACTCGCTCTGGATCACGGGGGCCGCTTCGGTCCCGGTGACGATGCGCGCGTCGGACTCGAGGTCCAGGTGGAGTGGACCCTCGGGGTCCGTGACAGGCCCCGCGTCGCCCAGGTCGTCCGCGTCCACCAGGAACGCGCCGCCGAGGTACTCGTCGTGGCTGAGGGTCCCGACGACCAGCCCCTGCCACGCGTCCCCTGCGCCGCTTCCCACGATCGCGTTGCCCACGAGCTCGATCAGCCCCCCCCAGCCGTTGGCGAGCCGCCATCCCTCCGTCACCGAGCCCGTCACCCCGTCCCGGATGCGCGCGCTGGGGACGATCAGGATCTCGCCGGCGTTGAACCATGCGTCGTCCCCGATCCCGTAGGCGATCGTCAGGCCCGCGGTCACGGCGAGCTCCCCGTGGCCGTCGCCGTCGAGGTCGGGAACCCGCGACATCTGGTAGGCGAACTCGTGGGGTCCCTGGACCGTGACGTCGCCGGTGCCGGGATCCTGCTCGAGTCGCCCCTCCCACCACAGGCGGTTCACCGTGCAGTCCGCAGCCGGCGCGACGCCGCGCGCCGGACAGTCCGGCGCGCTCGCGTCGAGCATCCAGACCTCGCCGAAGTGGTAGTTCGCTTCGCTCCAGCCCGTGGGGAGCGGGTCGATCGCCATGGCGGACGGCACGGCGACCGCGAGCGCGGGGCCGTCGTCGCCGCCAGGTCGGGACACGACGATCGTGCCGAGCCTCCCCGCCTCGGGGCCGTCCAGCACGAGGTCGGCGTCGTCGAGGGCGCGCTCCGCAGGGGCGCCGAGGCTGGAACCCAGGTGCGAGGAGGTCAACGGGCCGAAGAAGATACCCAGGCGACCCTCCGCGGCGACGTGAGAGTTCTTGATGAAGTCGGCGGCGGGTTCCGTGACGACGAGATCGAGGTGACCGTCCCCGTTCCAGTCCACGACCTCCAGGCCGTATCCGGTGCGGTGTCCGGCGTGTCCGTCCACCACCAGGGCGGAAGCGTAGTGCGCGTCGACGTCGTTGCCGCTGCCCCAGGGGAGGGCGCGCGCAGAACTCGCCAGCGCGAGGGCGACGAGTCCGAGGAGTGGAAGGTGGCTGCTCAAAGCTCCACTCCCAGCTCCACCGAGAGCGTCGGGAGCAGAACGAACTGGGCGGGGAGGGCGAGGGGAGCCGTGTGCGTGGCGAGCAGCTGCCCGCTGACCCGGAACGCGAAGCGTCCGCCGAGGCGGATGCGTAGCCGCGCGTCGACGCCGGCCGCCACGGCGGCGACCGCCCCCTCCCGCCCGGTTGACCTCAGGTACACGGCAGCGACGGAGGGGCCGATCGCAGGCGAGATCCGGCGCGCGCGCTGCTCCACCAAGACCGAGAGACCGGCCGCAGCGTGGTGCGCCGGGAACGACATGGCGCCGTCGTAGCCGGCCGATGGCCAGATGGCCGCCGTGACGGCCGCGGTCGGGCCCAGCCGCCGCCTCGGGCACAGGCGCTGCTCGAAGCCGATCCGCACCGCCGGCGCCGCGGCAGGGACGCTGTAGTGTGGGGGATCCGTTCCCAGCGCAAGCTCCGCGTTGTAGCCGCTCGAACCGGGCACGAAGGTGAGGCCGAGCCCCGCCCCGAGCCACTGGTCCTCGGCCAGCGCGACCAGGTCCCGGACCTGTACGGCCTGCCCCTTGCGCACGTGGAAGGCGAGCCGCCGGGAGGTCTCCCGGTGACCGGCGGTCCCGGTCTCCAGCACGTGCTTGCCGGGCTCCAGGACCACGCCCGCGGTCCCTGGGGCCACCTGGTTCCCGTCCACCCAGATCTGCACCGGCTCCTCGCCGCGAGGTCGGCCCAGGAGCGACCAGAACACCGATCGGCTCGGCGTGGCGCGTGGCTCCCCCAGCAGGATCACGTCGCGCTCGCCCACGGCGTCGAGGTTGGCCGAAGGGAACTGGCGCCCACCCGTTCGTTCCACGGTGCGGGCCGCGGCGTATCCGTGGGCCTCGAATGCCGATAGCGCGGAGTCGCCGTTGAGGTCCACATCGTCGTCCGTGGGGCGACCGAGGGCCTCGAGGAAGTAGTACGTGTAGATCTCGTGGCCCAGGTGAGGGTCCTCCCAGGCCGGACCGTCCATGTAGGACGCCGAGAGCACCACCGAAGCCCGCCGCGGCCAGGCGTCGATGGGCGTGAGCCGCGCGGCCCCCCGCCGCCCCTCGGCCCCCGCCCCCTCGGACGACCGGAGACCTTCACCCGTGCCACCGAAGCAGGTGGCCAGGACGACGACCTTCCAGCGGGGCTGGGCCTGGTCGACCCGGGCGAGCAGATCCTGGACCTCGACGGCTGTCGCGCCGAGGTCACCCGCAGCGGTGTCGGCGGTCACGAGGAAGCGCCTCGGCCGGCCATCCACGTAGTCCACCACGCCGTGGGACGATACGTAGACCATCGCGGTGTCCTCGGGGCCCAGGGCGTCCAGGAAACGACCCAGCCCGGCGAGCAGGTCTTCCCGTCCTGTCTCCCCGGTGACGAGCTCGACGTCCCAGGCTCCTCCCGAGGCGTCGAGGGCGTCCGCCACGGCGCGCGCGTCGGCCTCGGCCCACTGGAGGGGTTCGAACGTTGCGTCGGCGAAGCGGTCGACTCCCACCACGAAGGCGTGCCGGCCCGGATCGGCGGCCTGCGCCGCGGCGAGCACGGCGGCCGGCGGATCAGCGCCCTGCGCGGGCAGGGCGAGCCCGGCCAGCGCGAGGGCCACCGCGACGATGGCGAGCCGGCACGTCACTCGACCACCACCACGGGGAGGCGAAGGACCCGCACTCGCTCGCCAGCCAGCTCGCCACCGTGGGCGGCGAGCGCGACCTGTCCCTCGTCCATCGACCGATCGGCGGCCACGCAGGCGAACGTCTGCTCCCCGACGAGCCCCTCCACGGAGTACCAGACGTCGCCGTCCCTGGCGACGCGGGCCTCCGTGCCCCCCTCCTGAGGCCAGCGGTAGAAGATCTCCACCTCCTCGCCGAGCCGGGCGAGGGCGAGGTGGACGCCGGGCGGAGCCTCGACGCGGAAGCGGAGCCAGGTCCCGGGCGCGACGGCGTCACCCGCGTGCACCCAGGCCGAGGAGGAGCCCTCCTCCGCGACGGCCAGCACCGACATCTCCACTGCGAGGGGGACCCCGTCAGCGGATCGCATCTGCAGCGCCTCGGTGTCGGGCCCGGCGTCGCGCGTCGCCAGCAGCCGGGGCATCACGACCGCGGCGAGGACGGCCGCGGCGGACATCGCCACTGCGAGGGCCACGGGCCAGCGCCGCCGCCGGCGGGGCGGATCGAGGAAGCCCGCGTCCACGGCCTCGTGCAGGCGCCGGTGGAAGTCGTCGGGAGCGCGCGGCCGGTCCATGACCTCGCGCACGTCGGCGAGCAGGGCGTCGTCGCGTTCGCGATCGGCGCTCATCGGTGCACCTCGTCTCGGAGCCGCTGGACGGCGCGGTTCATCCGCATCTTGGCGGCGCCGACGCGGATGCCCAGGATGTCGGCGATCTCCTGGAACGGCAGCTCCTGGCTCACGCGCAAGAAGAGGATCGTGCGGTCGCCCGGGGCCAGGCCGCGCAGCGCGCGCGAGACCCGCTTGTGACGTTGGCTGGCGTCGAGGACCTCGTCCGCCGGCCGATCGGTGCCCACCCGGAGCATCTCCGACGTGATGAGGCCGTCGATGGGCACGAGGTGAGGCTGCCGGGACAGGCGTTTACGCTGGTCGAAGACCTTGTGCCAGGCCACCTGGTACAGCCACGTCCGCGCCGTGGAGTGGCCCTTGAAGCGGGGCAGGCTCCGGCACGCCTCCCCGAGGACCTCCTGGGCGAGGTCCTCCCCGTCCTGGCGGCCGCCGATGGCGTGGACGCAAAAGCGGTAGATCTCGTCGGCGTACAGGCGAACGAGTTCGTGGGCGGCGGCCCGGTGGTCTCCACGGGCCAGCGCCCCGCGAAGAATATCCTCCCGCTCACGGCTGGCGGTCACCGGCCTGCGGGGGCTCGTGGCGTCGCGGTTCATCCCCGTGGCCAATCCTAGCATGCGGCTCTCCGTGCGGAGTCGGGTGGCTCCTCGGCGCGGGTAGTCCGCGCGAACCCGAAAAGGTCACGCCCTTTTTTTCACGTGACCTTCCCCCCGATGCGGCGACCACCCGGCCGAACGAACAACGGCGGCACTGGACCGCCCTGGAGGACGAGATCTTGCGTAGGACCCTGCTCGCCATCTTCGCCGCTTCGATCCTGACCCCATGCGCCTGGGCCGTCGAGACGCAACCCGCCACGGACTTCGACGGGGTGTACGACATCACCTACACCGCTGTGGGCTTCGACCTGCACCTGTGCGTCAACGGCCAGTGCCTGTCGGTGGGCATCCCCGCCGTGGGGGACCAGCTGACCCAGGCAGACGTGGACAACCTGCACGACGAGGTGGAGGACGCCTGCTACGACCAGATCGATCCCCTGGTCTGCGACTGGCTGGTGGACTACGCCGTCGGGGCGATCCAGGTGTGGCTGGTGGCCGTGGCCAACCAGCTCCCCGAGACCGCCGAGGTCACCGTCGACCCGAACCCCATCTACTTCTTCTGGTGGAACACGGGCCTGCACGGTTCGACCTGGGACCTCACCTCGGAGGTCCAGGATCCTTTCACCCTCGACTTCACCGGCGAGGTCCACGAGAGCTGGTTCGGCGCCATGCTCGACAACAACGACGGGGACTACAACGGCAACTTCTACGCGGTGGGGTTGGCGTTCGGCGGGATCGGCGTCGGCAACGGCATCGCGTGCGTGCCCGCGGGCGCAGCGGCCGTGGCTGCGAACGTGGATCGCGACGCGGCGTATGCGATGGAGGGCGCGTTCGCCGTGGACGTGGAGATCGTGTGTCTTCTCACCGACGGCGTGCACTGGGCCGTGGCCAACCTCGGCATCGCCGAAGCTGCTGCCTTCGAGGGCAGCCGCTGATGAACCGCGTGATCGGGCCCGCCGCCTTCGTCGTCGTCGTCGCGGTCATGACCGCAGGCGCCCTCAAGGCGACGCTGACCCTCCCCGGCGAACCCGTCGGTGCGACCGTGGCGGAGCAGCCCACGCCCCCGGGTCGCTCGGTGGCCCCCCACCGGGAGGTGGCGGCGCGGTCCGATCACGTGGCCCACCCAGCGGTCGGCGAGGAGCCCCGTTCGCAGGGGCCGCCCGAACGCCCGGAGTGGGCGACGGACGACCTGAGTCACGTGCAGCTCGTCGCGCCAGAGCCGGACGAGCTGCCCTGCGGGACGACCGACTGCCTTCGCGAGGATCCCGACCGCCATCGGCGGGAGACGCGTCAGCAGCTCGCCCAGGGGGCCCTGGCGGACCTGATCGCGGCCCGGGACGTCCCGGCCGAGGTGGAGGAGGAGCTGCGGGCCCAGCTCGCCGCCAACCTCCGGGCGCTCGAGTAGGGCTCCGATCAGCGCCGGCGTAGCCCGAACCACCCCGTCAGGAACATCAGGCTCATCGCAGCAGACTCCGAGATGGTCGTGCCCGAACCGCAGCTGCAGTCCGCGCTCACGGCGTCGTCGTCGCCGGTGGCGTGGGCCGAGTCGTCGTCGTCCCCGCCCCCGCAGGACGTGTCGGCGTCGTCGACCAGGCCATCGCAGTCGTCGTCGATCCCGTTTGCGCAGTCCTCGTCCATGCCCGGATGGACCTCGGCGGTCAGGTCGTCGCAGTCGGTGCCGTAGGGGCCGCCGTCGTGGCCGTCCCCGTCCACGTCGGTCAGGTCGTCGCCGTCGCAGTCCTCGTCCACGCCGTTGTACGGCACGTCGGTCGCCGCGGGGTGGACGGTGGCGTTGTAGTCGTTGCAGTCCTCGCCGCCGCAGCCCAGGTAGCCGTCCATGTCCTCGTCGATGCCGTCGTCCACGGCACCGTTGCAGTCGCCGTCCAGCCCGTCGCAGACCTCGTCGGCGCCCGGGAAGACGATGGCGTTGAGGTCGTCGCAGTCCCCTGCGCAGACGTCGAAGCCGTCGGCGTCGATGTCGGAGAACTCGTCGGTGAACTCGTTGCAGTCGTCGTCGTGGCCGTCGTTGCAGATCTCCGGGTGGCCGGGGCTGGTGTCCCCGTCCCCGTCGTCGCAGTCGCCGGCGCACTCGGAGTATCCGTCGCCGTCGTCGTCCTCCTCCGTGATCGCCAGGTCGTCGGCGCAGTCGCTGTCCACGCCGTCGTCACAGATCTCCTCCGCGCCGGGGTAGATGGTGGCGTCGGTGTCGTCGCAGTCCGTGCAGCCGGTCACGCCGTCGCCGTCCAGGTCCTCCTCGTAGGTCTCGAGGACACCGTCGCAGTTGTTGTCGAGGCCATCGCAGAGCTCGGGCGCGCCGGGGTGGGTGTCCTCGTCGGTGTCGTCGCAGTCCCCGCCGCAGGTGGTGTACCCGTCGGCGTCGGCGTCGAAGTCCTCGTCCACGTCGCCGTCGCAGTCGTTGTCGACGAGGTCACAGTCCTCGGTGGCGCCCGGGTAGACGGTGGCGTCTCCGTCGTCGCAATCCACGCAGGCCATGACGCCGTCCCCATCGCCGTCCGTGGCCTCGTCCACGGAGATCGCCCCGTCGCAGTCGTTGTCCACGCCGTCGCACAGCTCGGGTGCCCCCGGGTAGGTGGTGGGGTCGCCGTCGTCGCAGTCGCCGTCGCACAGGTTCGAGCCGTCGTCGTCGAGATCGGGCGCCTCGTCCGTCACACCGTCGCAGTTGTCGTCGGCGCCGTTGCACAGCTCGGCGGCCGAGGGATGCACGGCGGCGTCCGCGTCGTCGCAGTCCCCCTCGCAGGTGGTCCAGCCGTCCGCGTCCACGTCGTGGCCGTCGTCGACCCAGCCGTCGCAGTCGTTGTCGATGAAATCGCAGATCTCCATCGCGCCGGGGTACGCGGAGTACTCCAGGTCGTTGCAATCGCCGTCGCACGAGGAGAACCCGTCGCCGTCGTTGTCCGCGTCCTCGAAGGTGGACAGGCCGTCGCAGTTGGAGTCGACGCCGTCGTTGCACGTCTCCAGCGCGCCCGGGTGGATGGAGGCGTCGTCGTCGTCGCAGTCTCCGTCGCATGTGGAGAAGCCGTCGCCGTCGGTGTCCGCGCACGGCCCGGGGGCGACGAAGCGGACGGCCATCTCGTCGGCGAGCGATGCCGCGTCGACGGAGTACTGCAGGTAGTGGCCCATGGAGCCGTCGGCGATGCCCACCGTGGCCGAGGCGCCCAGGTCGTAGGCCGCGTCGCCGAACTCCACGTCCTGGTAGTGGAACTCGATGGCGCTGTCGAGCTCGAACAGCTTGATCTCGAAGGTGCCGTCGCCCAGGTAGTAGTAGGGCGCGGTGTCGGCGTAGTGGGGCACGTCGCGCCACTCGGCGATGAAGACGCGGTTGGGCTGGGTTCCCAGCGTGTCGTAGTAGAACGCGCCGCCGCCATCGAAGTTGAGGTTGTCCCACATCGCGAAGATGCCGGTGGACGCGGTGATCGCCAGGGAGGTGTTGTCCGGGGCGAGGTCCACGGCGCCGTCGAAGTGGAGGGCGCCGTCGGACGACACGGTGACGTCGTCGTGGACCTGGCCGTAGAAGGCGAAGTCGAACCCGAGGGGGACCACCGCGTGGGAGTCGTCGGTCAGGGCCTGGGTGTACGAGCCCTGCTCGAAGAGGTACTCCACCTCGTCGGTCCAGGTGTAGCCGAACCCGTCGGGACCGCCGCCCGTGGCGTCCGCCCGCTCGACGCGGAAGGGGACCAGCACGGCCAGGGCTGCCAGCACCAACCCCCAGAACAGCAACCGTCGTCTGGACTCGAGCATCCCATGCACCTCCCTCGACACGATCCACCCCATATGCACGATATCAAAAAAGATCGCGCGCGTGCGCTGGTTGATGCGCCACCGACCCCGTGCGAAACTCCGGCCTGGAGCGACGATGACTGACGACACCGGCAGCACCCTCCCGGTCTCCACCTTGCTCAAGATCGCCGCGCCTGCGTCGCTGGAGTTGCCCACCTGCCACCTCGAGGTGGTGGAGGGCCCGGGAAAGGGCGCAGCCGTCGGACCCCTGGGCAAGGTGACCTTCGTGGGCCGCGAGCCGTGGTGCGACCTCGTCCTCGACGTGCCCGAGGTGAGCGCGAGCCACTGCGAGGTGCGGCTCGAGCCGGGGGTGGTGCGCCTGCGCGATCGGCGGAGCACCAACGGGACGTGGCTCGGGGATCACCGGATCGTCGAGGCGTACCTGAAGGACGGCGACCGGTTCCGCGTCGGGCGGACCGTGGTCGTCCTGCGCGGCTCTCCGAGCTCCCGGGTGATCGACGTGTCCCCCATGGACATCACCGGCACGGTCCTGGGCCGGTCCGAGCCCATGCTCGAGGTGCTGGACCTGCTCTCGCGCGTGGCCGCGCGCACCGTCCCCGTGTTGATCACGGGGGAGACGGGGACCGGCAAGACCTGCGTGGCCAGGGCGCTGCACGGTGCGAGCGGCCGCGGCCGCTTCGTCAAGGTGGACTGCGGCGCGTTGCCCGAGAACCTCGTCGAGAGCGAGCTGTTCGGTCACGAGAAGGGCGCGTTCACGGGGGCCCAGGGGCGCCGCGTCGGCCTGTTCGAGGAGGCCCACGGCGGCACCGTGTTCCTCGACGAGATCGGCGAGTTCCCGATCCATCTCCAGACCCGGCTGCTCTCCATCCTCGAGGACAGGACCCTGCGCCGGGTGGGCTCGTCGGAGACGGTCGAGGTGGACTTCCGGCTCGTCGCCGCCACCAACCGCGACCTGGAGCGCGCCGTGGAGTCCGGCGAGTTCCGCGAGGACCTCTACTACCGCCTCGGCGTGGTGAGGGTTGAGCTGCCGCCCCTGCGCCGCCGCGTGGAAGATCTGCCGCTGCTGGCCGAGTACCTGCTCGCGCGCGCCTCGGCGGAGAGCGCGTCCCCGGCGCGGAGGCTGTCTCCCGCCGCCCTCGAGGCGCTGACGCAGCACCACTGGCCCGGGAACGTGCGGGAGCTCGACAACGCCATCCGCCGCGCCGTCGCGCTGGCCGACCTCGAGGAGATCGGGGCCGAGGACCTGGTGTTCTCGCCGCTGGCCCGCCGCAAGACACCGGGGAGCTTCGACACCTCCTTGCCGTTCCGGGACTACAAGCAGCAGGTCCTGGACCACTTCGAGTCCGCCTACCTCGAGGAGCTGATGGAGGCCGCGCGGGGCAACGTCAGCGAGGCGGCGCGTCGCGCCGGGCTGAGCCGGCAGCACATGTTCACGCTGCTCAAACGGCTCGGGATTCGCGACGAGGACTAGCCCTCGCCGTCTTGCTCGGCTCGCATGCGGAGGTAGCCGTCCCGGAGCTCGGCGCTCGCGTCGATGACGGAACCCTTGTAGTCCAGCTCGGTGCTGTTGATCAGGCGGTACTGGTGGATGTCCGAACCGGAGCGCACCATGGCTCCCGCCGGGATCATCGTGTGGGACGGGATGGTCGCGCGCATGATGATCGCGCCGATGCCCACCCAGACATGGTCGTCGAGGCTGGAGTTGTACATGGCCGCCCGCAGCGCGATGAAACACTCCTGTCCGATGTCGCACGGACCGTGGATGATGACGCCGTGGGCCACGTTGGCGCGGGTCCCGATGCGCACGCGGGAGCCGGCCCGCGCGTGGATGATCACGCCGTCCTGGATGAACGCGTCGCGCTCGATGATCACCGGCTCGACCTTGCCGTCCTCGCCGGCCTCGTCGGCTCGGATCACCGTCTGCGGGCCCACGTAGACGCCGGGGCCGATGCGCACGTTGCCCATGATCTGCGCGCTCGGATCCACGAACGCCTCGGGATCCACCGAGGGCCAGTCGCCCTGGGGGTTGGACCGGATGCCGGAGTGATCTCTGTTGTGGGCCATGGGCTCCTCCTCGGCCGGAGGATACCCCAAGGGGACGCGGCGCGCCGCCGGGCGGGTTCGATGTATGATCCAGGCCATCATGACGCAGACGGGCGAAGAGCTGATCGGCGGCCAGCTGGGACGCTACCGGATCGTGGACCTCATCGGTCGCGGCGGGATGGCGTGCGTCTACCAGGCGGTCCTCGACGGCCCGCTGGGGTTCTCCCGGCCGGTGGCCATCAAGCAGATTCGCACGGACACGCCCGACAGCGACGAGAAGCTCGTGCGCGCCCTGGTCAACGAGGCCCGGCTCGGAGGCCAGCTGAGCCACCCCAACGTGGTGGACGTGCTGGAGTTCGGGGAGCTGTCCGGCAGCTTCTACATCGTCATGGAGTTCGTGGACGGGCTGACCCTCAGCGCGGTGCTCGCCCGGTGCCGGGAGCGGGGCGTGACGCTCCCGCACAAGGTGGCGCTGGAGGTCCTCGCGCACGTGGCCAGCGGCCTCGCGTACGCCCACGAGCTGCCCGACGAGGAGGGCAACGTCGTCGGGCTCATCCACCGCGATCTCAAGCCCGCCAACATCCTCATCGGGCGGTCGGGGCAGGCCATGGTGGCGGACTTCGGCCTCGCCAAGTCGGACGCCAACCTGTACCAGTCCACCAGCGTCGAGGTGAAGGGGACGCCCGCGTACATGTCGCCCGAGCAGGTGACGTGCAAGGCGCTGACGCCGGCCTCGGACCTGTTCAGCCTGGGGGCGATCCTCTACGAGATGTTGCGCGGCGCCCCCCTGTTCGCGGCGGACAACATGCTCGCCGTGGTCCACAAGGTGGCCCAGGTACCCATGGCGGACGAGCTGGGGTGGGTCCGCAGCCACGCGCCGCTGCTGGCGGATCTGCTCCAGAGCCTCGTCGCCAAGGACCCCGCCGACCGTCCCGCGTCCGCCCGGATCGTCGCCCAGCAGGCCCAGGAGCTGCTGCGGGGGTTCCCCGCGCAGGTCGACCTGGCCGATTTCATGGCCTGGCTCCGGGACGAGGAGGGGACCGCGGACTCCATGCCCAGCGCGGGTGAGTACTCCCCGCCCACGCCCACGGTGGAGCCGACGGTCACCGACCAGTGGCAGACGAACGTCTACCACCCTCAGAGCGTGGCGGCGGAGCCCGCCGACGGTGGGCGCCGCGGCCCCGGGCGGTGGTGGTGGGCGGCAGCGTTCGGCTTCTGCCTCGCCGCGTCGGTCGCGGTGTGGCAATGGCCCCGCGACCACACGGAGCGCGACGGCGCCGACGCGGTGATCGTCTCTCCTGTGGTCCCGACGCCCGTCGAGATCGCCACGGGACAGGGGGTGGACCTGGAAGGCTCGACGACACCCGCGGCCGGAGAGGACCCGGTCCCGCCGGAGTCCACACGAGCCCCGAACGAGGGCGCGGTGACGGCGGAGATCAGCGAGGCGGCGACACCGCCGGAGGCGCCGGACGCTGGCGTCACCGCGGACGCCCCGCTCATCATCGACTGCAGGCCGTGGTGTGATCTCGTCCGCGTCGACGGCGACGAGTGGGGGGCGAGCCCTCAGCTGGGCCGCCGCGTGACCGTGGGAAACCACGACGTGTGGTTGCGCGCGGCCGCCGGCGGGACCACGGCGATGAGCGTGGACGTGCCCGAGGGGGGCGCGAAGGTCTGCTGGGACTTCGAGAGGAGTCAGCGGTGCGAAGGCGTCTGATCCACCTCACGTTCGCCCTCCTCGCCCTGCAGGCGTTCGCCGCCTCGGCCGGGGAGCGCCTGATGCTGTACGGACCGGGCGAGGGCGAGGACGCCCTGGACACGGCCCAGAAGCTGTGGCGCCGCATGGCCCCCACGGGTGACGAGCCCGACGCCTTCCTGCCCCTGGCCGAGGCCCTGACGCTGCCCCCGGGTCCGGCCGTCTACGGCGACATCCTGGTGCACGAGTGCGCTGCCACGCCCGTGGCCCCCGACCACCTGCTCGAGATGGCGGAGCAGGGGATGCGTGAGTTCCGGGCGCTGGAGTACGCCTCGGCCATGGCGTCGTTCGAGCGAGCCGAGGCGATGCTGCCCTGCCTCGCGGGCTTCCTCCCGAGCGGCAAGGTCAGCGATCTGTACTTCTTCCACGGGCTGGCCGCGTTCTACGTGCAGGGCAAGGCCGAGGCCCGGTCGCTGTTCGCGCGGTCCCTGTCGTCGGAGCCGTCGCGACCCTGGGACGACCGCTACCCCCCGCTGCCGCAGCAGGCCTTCCTGGACGCAGGCAAGGCGATCCTCCACATCCCACCCCGGCCCGTCCGCGTGGCTGATCCCGAGGCAGCGCTCCTCGAGGTCCGGGTGGACTCCCGCGAGTGGGCCGGGTATCCGGACACCGCCCTGGACCTGACGCCGGGGTGGCACCTGGTGCAGTGGAAGCTGGCCACGGGAGAGGTCCAGAGCGTGCAGGTGGAGGTGGTGCCCAGCGGCCAGGTCGTGGTGGCGACGCGCGCGGGCTTCCTCGACGCGGTCCTCGACGGCGGGCGCGACCCGGAGCTGGGCCGCGTGACCGTGGCCCCCCTGCAACGGCTCGCCGCCGACAAGGGCGCGGACGATCTGGTCATCGTGCGCGTGGATGAACCGCAGCAGGTCACCCTCTTCCTCCCGGGCGAGGGTCGCTACGAGCAGACGCAGAAGGAGCGGTTTGCCTCGAGCTTCGAGGAACAGCGCGCCCGCTGGGGGCCGCGCGGCGGGGCGTCCCTGGGCATGGGCGTCTCGTCCATCGTCTCTCCCCGGGACGACTGGGACTTCCAGTACTCCACGTTCCAGGTCGCGGCGGAGTTCAGGATCGTGGCCGGCGTGTACATGGACGTGGCCGCTGCGCTTCGGTTGCGCCGGGGGCAGGAGGACCGCGAGACGCTGGTGCTCGCGCCGTCCACCCGCATCGGCGTGAAGTACGCCCTGAAGATCCGGTCGACGCGGCCGTTCCTCGGTGTGGCGGGCCAGACCCTGGTCTACGGGCAGGACGACGTGTCCCTCGGCGTGGGCGGTCTGGCTGGTGTGGCCTTCGAGTTCCCGCGCAACCCCGCCCTTCGGATCGGGGTGGAGATCTTCGCGGGCCGCGTGCGGAACTGGGTGATGCAGATCACGGGGCAGGTGGGCTTCTACTACTGAGGACAGCGCCGACGCGGCCTTTTTGACAGTTGAATGGGCCCTACCTACGATGAGGTCCTGGAACCGAACGTCATGAAGCAGCGCTACTCACTCACCACCCGCCTCACCATCAGCCTCGTGAGCCTCGCGCTCTCCCTGGCGGTCCTCGAGGCGGGGCTGCGGCTCGCTGGCCAGGCCTACCTCGCCCGGACGGTCACGCCGGTCTCCGAGGTGGACCTCTCCCCGGGCACGACACGGATCCTCTGTATCGGCGACTCGTTCACCTTCGGCGGGATGACCGGCCGACACGAGACCTACCCCGTCTACCTCCAGGAGACGCTGGATGCGCGCCCCGCCGCCGGTCGCGTACAGGTCTTCAACCAGGGAGTTTGTGAATACAACTCGTGGCAGCTCCTGCAGTTCCTGCCCGAGTGGCTCGCCGTGTACGATCCCCAGGTCGTGGTGGTGCTGGTGGGTTCGGCCAACCTCTTCAATCCCTGGGGGTACGACTTCGAGACGGCGGGCGTCCTGGGGAGGCTCGGCGGGGTGTTCCAAGGCCTGCGTGTGGTCAAGCTGGCGCGGCTGATCTACGTCAACGGCAGCGCCAGGCTGCTCGCCTCGGAGGCGCAGGAACCCGAGGCGTCGGGCCAGAACTACGGTCTGGACGGCCACTACGTCGACGCCACGGTGTACCAGGAGGCCAAGGGGTATCTCCACGAGAAGATGGCCATCGTCGAGCCGAACCCCACCGACGCGGTTCAGGATGTCTGGTACACCTACAACCAGGGCTACACCGAGGCGGCCCTGGAGCAGTGCGCGTACATCCTGCAAGGGGCGGTGGGACACCAGGAGCTCCTGGCCGCCATGGGGTACTTCAACTACGCGCGCGGCGAGTACGCCCTGGCCGAGGGGTACTACGTGCGCGCCCTCGAGCTACACCCCCTCTCCCGCTTCGTGCGCGGGCAGGCGTCGTTCTTCTATTCGAACGCGGGCCGCGACTGCATCCAGCAGGGGCGCTACGACGAGGCGGTCGACTACCTGTTCAAGGCCATCGAGCAGAACCCGGACGACGAGTACCACTACTACGCCATGAGCCGCGCGTTCGGCCTGCAGAGCCGGTACAGCGCCCAGGACGTCGCACAACGCTGCCGGGCGCTCATGGAGGCGGAACCAGACCTGCGACAGAACCAGAAGCTGGTCAATCACCTGGAGATGTTCGAGGTCCGCGGTGACTGGGAGGAGCGTGTGGGTGAGTGGCTGGATCGCGACCTGGAGGACATACACCGCCAGGTCACGCGGTCCGGAGCTGCGCTCGTGGTGCAGAACTATCCGGTATCGTATCCACACGCAAATGCTAGACTCCAGGCGCTCGCCGACGAGCACGGGTTGCCCTGGGTGGACAACCTGTCCAGGTTCGACGAGGTCGTCATGAGCCAGGGACGCCAGCCTTACCTGTTCGACGACGACCACTGCACGCCCGGAGGTCATCGCCTGATGGCCGAGACCGTGTTCGAGGTCCTGGAATCGGAAGGAATGCTGGGGCCATGAGCCAACGCCGCGGGAACCAGACGCTCAAGCGAATCAAGAAGAACAACGAGCTGATCGTCCAGCTGTTCCAGATGATCGTCGAGACGAAGAAGTGGTGGCTGTTGCCCATCCTGTTCGTGCTGGCCATGCTCAGCCTCTTCGCCGCCCTCACCGGCAGCTCTTCGGTGCTTCCGGCCATCTACGCCCTCTTCTAGGATCTCGCCGGTCAACCCATGCTCTCCGCAGGACCCCTGCTCCTCATCCGCGCCTTCGAGGACGTGGGCGCGGGGGGCCCGGTGCCCCCCCTGGGACTTCTGTATCTGGCAGCGGCGGTGCGGGAGGCCCATGGCGAACGGTTCCCCGTGGAGGTGATCGACCTGGGGCTGTACGACGAGCCCTTGGAAGCCCTCCGTGACGCTCTGGATCACAAAAAGCCGTGCGCGGTGGGAATCAGCGCGCTGAGCTGCGAGGCCGCGCTGCTCTCCAGGACAGCCGCGGTGGTCGCGGAGGCCTGCGACGGCGATCCACCCGTCATCGTCGGCGGCCCCCACGCGACGGTCGCGAGGGAGGCGTTGCTCGAGGACTCCGCCGTGGACTTCGTGGTCTACGGTGAGGGGGAGCGGGCCCTGGTCGAGCTGCTACAGGCCCTCCTGGGGGACGGGGAGTTCGAGCGGATCGCAGGCTTGTGCTGGCGCCGCGACGGACGTCCCGTGTGCAACGAAACGCGACCGTTCGAGGACGATCTCGATGGGTTGCCCATGCCTGCGTGGGACCTGGCCGAGCTGGACGCCTACGCGCCGCTGCCCAACTGGAACGGGATACTCAAGGGGCGGCGATACGCCATCGTATCCACCTCGAGGGGCTGCCCCTATCGGTGCAAGTACTGTCACAACTATTTTGGCAAGGCGCTGCGGGCTCGGAGTCCCGAGCACGTCCTGGCCGAGCTGGAACACCTGGTCCACGAGCACGGCGTGGACGAGATCCACATCGTCGACGACGTGTTCAATTTTGATGTGTCACGCGCGATGGCGATCTGCGAGGGGGTACGCGACCGGCTCCCCGGGATCGCATTCGCCTTCCCCAACGGATTGCGCGCGGACATCATGAAGGCCGAACTGATCGAGGCCCTGGTCGCCATGGGGACCTATCGGATCGTGTACGGTGTCGAGTCGGTGACGCCGCGGCTCCAGAAGCAGACGCGCAAGCACCTCGATCTGGATCGCGCGGCGACCGTCATCGACGCCACGTCGCGCGCCGGGATCGTCACGGGCGGATACTTCATGCTGGGCCTGCCCGGCGAGAGCCGCGAGGAGATGCTGCAGACCATCGATTTCGCGGTCCAGTCGAACCTCGACTCGGCGTCCTTCTTCAAGGCGACCCCCTATCCGGGGTCGGCCTTCTACGACGAGGCGTTGCAGGCCGGCAAGATCGGCGACGAGCGGGGATACGAGGGGGCGCACTTCTACTCGACCGGTGGCAGCCACGGCGAGGTCTCCGAGGGTGAGCTCAACGAGTTGATGCTGCTCGCACAGCGGCGGTTCTATCTGAGGCCCTCTCGCATATGGAGGGGGTTGTGGAAGAGCCCGCGCAAGCTGGCCTTCCTGCGCAACGTCCTCGGGGCGATCGCGCTGGTCCTCCAGGGGGTGCTCGTGGGATCGTTGACGAGCGCCGAGGGAACGGCGCAGCCGTCCGAGGGTTCCCATGAAGATCAGTGACAAGAAACTCGCTACCATCCGGTTCTCACCGAAGAAGGTCCTGACGGGGATCGGTGGCTCCGTGGCCCTGATCGTGGTCCTGGCCCTAGTGTGGGCCGGCCTCGGCTACCCGCTGGTCTTCAAGGGGCAGCGCTACGCATACAATCCCGAGGAGCGGGGCGATCTCTGCCCGCGGCGCGAGCCAGGGCTGCGCAACGTCCGGTGCGTCCTGCCAGCCATCCCCCACCTGGTCAGTCTGGAGGGCTTCGTCCCCCCCAACTACAGGACGAAGACCTTCACCTACTCCACCAACGCGATGATCTACCGCGGAGCGCGGGAGTACCGGGCAGACAAGTCGCCGGACGTGTTCCGGGTCATCGTCCTCGGCACGGGCGTCTCGTTCGGGAACGGTGTCGACGACGAAGACGTGTACTCGCACCTCCTCGAGGTCGAACTCAACGCCGGCGCCCAGCGCACCTTCGAGGTGTACAACATGGCGATCCCTGGCTCCACCACGGACGTGGGGGTGCGGGAGCTCAAGCGCGTCACCTCGGAGTTCGAGTTCGACTACCTGATTTTCTGCTACGGCGTGAACGACGGGCTCCCCATGTTCGAGAAGCCGGTCGAGCGGTACGCGGGCACGCTCATGGAGCTGGTCCACCACCGCAAGGCGAACGACATCCCGATGCTCGTGGCCGTGGAACCGCGCAGCAGTTTCTATCCGTGGCCCTACGAGGGCTACAAGGGCAAGTTCGACGAGATCGTCACGGCGGACCCGCAGATGGACGTGATCGACCTGCCGGCGGTCCTCGACGAGGTCGAGAAGGACCACGGGCTGCGGCTGGTCAGGGAGGGGGATGTCCAGAAGGTCGTGAAGTACCGGTGGGGCCGCCCGCGGACGCTGTTCGAGGTGGACTACCCCACCGCAGCGGGGGACCAGTCCGTCGCACCCGAGGTGTACGAGTTCCTGGACACCCACCGCGTGGATCAGGCGACCTACATCGACGGCGTGCACCTGAGCGAGGAGGGGATGCGCGTCGTGGCCGACGAGCTGTACGCGTTCATGGTCGCCAAGGGGATCGCAACGTAGCCGCGCGAGCTCTTCAGGGTGCGTTTCGCCGGCGCACGGTCACCAGCGCGGACAGACCTGCCACCACCCACACGAGGCGTGAACCACGCGAGGCACCCGCCTCCGGTGGATCCGGGTAGTCGCAGTGAAGGACGATGCCAGAGGCCTCCTCGGCCCGGTCCTCGCAGTCCTGGTCGTCGTAGTCGATCTCGCCGTTGCAGTCGTTGTCCACACCATCGAGGCACAGCTCCAGCGCGCCGGGGTGGACCACGGGTGAGAGATCGTCGCAGTCCCCCTGGACCTCGGTGTACGAGTCCCCGTCGTCGTCGATACAGTCGCTGGTGCCGTCCATCGGGATGCTCGCGGCGAAGCCGTCCATTCCCTGGTCGATCTCACCATCGCAGTCGTCGTCGATGCCGTTGCACGCCTCGTGGACTCCGGGAGACACACCGCTGTCCAGGTCGTCGCAGTCCCCCTGCTCCTCGGTGTAACCGTCCTCGTCGTCGTCCACGCAGTCCACGAACCCGTCCCCGTTCAGATCGAAGTCCTCGTCCACGAGCTGGTCGCAGTCGTCGTCCATGCCGTTGCACGACTCGTCCGCTCCGGGGTGGATCTGATCGTCGCAGTCGTCGCAGTCCCCGTCCTCGACGGTGAATCCGTCGCCGTCGTTGTCCTGGGCGCGGGCGGTGGCTGCGAGGCCTAGGGCGGAGGCGAGGAGCAGCAGCGGGAGCAGGCGAGCCATGGACCGATTCTACCAGGGTTGGCCCCAGCGGACAGCGGGCCCGTTGACCCGGCCCGGTGGTCCCCGTACGCTGGACGCCGAGGAGAGACGACGTGGACAGCGTGTGTATCACGATGGACGTGGACTGGGCCTCCGACGAGGTGCTGCGCGGGGCGTTGACGCTGATCGAGGACCTCGGCGTCCCGGTGACGGTGTTCTGCACGCACCCCACTCCGGTGCTCGAGGGGCTCGATCCCGGACGGTTCGAGCTGGCCTGGCACCCCAACTTCCTCGCCGGCCGCGACGAGGTGGAGGTCGTCGACGAGCTCGCCGGCTGGTTCCCCGGCGCCGTGGGCGTTCGCTCCCACGCGCTTTTCTTCCACAGCCGCCTCGCGCCGCTGTACCTGGAGCGGGGCATCGAGTACGTGGCCCACGATCTGCGCTTCGGTCTGCCCGGGCTGGCGCCGAGCACGCACTGGAGCGGTCTCGTGGACGTCCCGGGCTTCTGGGAGGACGACGTCCACGCGTTGTTCCACGACGGCGACTTCGATCCAGCCAAGGTGGACCTCGCGGCCGACGGCCTCAAGGTGTTCGACGCCCACCCCATCCACCTGTGGCTCAACACCGACCGCATGGCCCGCTACGAGGACGCGCGGGAGGACATGGAGGCGCGCCGGGATCTGTCCAGGCACGTCAACCCGGGCCCTGGCGCGCGCACCTTCCTGATCCAGGCCGTCGAGGCCATGCTGGCCCGCCCCGGCCGGTACACGTTCTCGACGATGCGCGACGTCGCACGCGCGCACGCGTGCGTCCATCCTTATCAAGGGAAGTACGGCACCTCGCATTGACGACGGGGGGTGCCCAACTTAGGCTGTCCGCCATGGAGCTTACCGTCGAGTTCGCGTTCTCCGCCGCCCACCACCTGCCCCAGGCGGCCGGTCGTTGCCGGAACATCCACGGCCACGACTACCGCCTCTTCGTCTCCCTCGAGGGCCCTGTCCGCGAATCGGACGGCATGGTCGTCGATTTCCACGACGTGGACGATCTCGTCGAGGCCACCGTCCTGAAGAAGCTCGAGGGAGCCGACCTCAACGAGCTCCTCGACTGCCCCACCGCCGAGCGAATCGCCGAGTGGGTCCTCGGTGAGCTCGAACCCGTGTTGCCCGGCGTGGTCGCCATCACCCTGTACGAGACGCCGCGCTACAGCGTCACCTTGAGGAAGCCGTCGTGAGCCGGGACGAGGGGGGCCGCAAGACGACACCCAGCTGGTTCGGTATCCCCAACCTGCGGGAGGCCGACGTGGAGGGCATGCGCCGCGGCATGGCCCAGTTCCTCGAGGCCGCCGGGTTCGACCCCAAGGGCGAGAGCCACCTCGCGGAGACCCCCAGGCGCGTCGCCGAGGCCTGGCTCGAGGACATGCTCGCCGGGTACCGCACCGACCCCCACGACGCCCTGGGCGCGCCCTTCGACGACCCCTCACACGAGCTCGTGCTCGTGCGCGACATCGAGTTCTTCTCGTCGTGCCCCCACCACCTGATGCCCTACCGCGGCACGGCCTACGTGGCCTACGTGCCCGCCGGCAAGGCCGTCGGCTTCTCCGGCATCGTGCGGCTGCTCGACTGCCTCGCCCACCGCCTCACCCTGCAGGAGTGGCTCACCCGCGGCGTCACCGCCGTGCTCGACGACGCCCTCGAACCCCAGGGCTCCGCCTGCCTCATCGACGCCGCACCCATGTGCGTCATCGCCCGGGGCGTCAAGCGCCCCTGCAACATCGTCTCGACGAGCTTCACCGGGGTCTTCCGCAACGACGAGACCCTGCGCCGCGCCGTGTTCGAGGCGGCCGGGGCCGGATACTCGCACTAGGGCGGTCCGTCGAATCCGTCGCAGTTCTCGTCGATTCCGTTGAGGGTGAGATCCGGAGCGCCCGGGTGGACGTCCGCCGCCGAGTCGTCGCAGTCGCCCCCGCAGGCCAGGAACCCGTCGCCGTCCAGATCCTGTTCGTCCACCGGCACGACGCCGTTGCAGTTGTTGTCCAGGCCGTCGCACCGCTCCGGCGCGTCCGGATAGGTGAACGGCACCGTGTCGTCGCAGTCCCCGTCGCACACCCGGACCCCGTCGTGGTCCGCGTCGTCCTCGTCCTGGATCACGCCGTTGCAGTTGTTGTCCACGCCGTCGCACAGCTCGGGCGCGTCGTAGTACGCCGTCTCGTCGTGGTCGTCGCAGTCCCCCGTACACGCCGTGTACCCGTCCCCGTCCCCGTCCGGCCACTCGTCGGCGTCCGCCACGCCGCTGCAGTCGTGATCCACCTCGTCGCACCCCAGCCCCGCGTGGGGGTGGATGCCGTCGTCCGTGTCGTCGCAGTCGCCCGAGCAGCTGTCGATGCCGTCCGCGTCCGCGTCGTCCATGTTCAGCGTCGCGTCGGTGTCGTCGCAGTCGATGCACACCGTCCAGCCGTCCCCGTCCGCGTCCCCGTCGTCGGGTATCCCGTTGCAGTCCGTGTCGTGGCCGTCGCAGACCTCGGGCGCGCCGGGGTAGGTGTTCGGGTCGTCGTCGTTGCAGTCCGTGTGGACGTCGTGGCCGTCGCCGTCGGCGTCGAGGCCGAGAGCCGAGTCATCGTCGTCGCCACCGGAATCGTCGTCGTCGTCGTCGTCGTCGTCATCCCCACTGGACGAGTCGTCGTCCCCGACCGCGACTTCACCCTTGCACGCCGTGAGTACCAGTCCCAACCCCAGCAAGACCAGAAGCGTCCTGTACATGGTCTGACCCTCCGGGAGGGATGATACCAGGGTTTGGTGACCGATCACTCACCCGATCCCCCGGCCCCGGTTCACAATCCCTTACAAACGATTGCATCCCCTTACTCCCCCAACATCCTGCATTCACTTGCGGCCCCCATCATGAACAGCATGAGGTCGTCGCGAGGGCGCCTCGGAAACGAAAGGAATGGAAAAATGAGGACGTTCAAGAGTTTGCGATGGGCTGCCCTGGCGGGATTCGGTGTGGTCGTGCTGGCGGTGGGCATGATGGGTGCTTCGGTGGCGACGGGCGATCAGGAGCAGCGACGGGGCGAGGGCTTCAAGGGTCGTGGTCCTGGCGGGCCGGCGGCGCGGGTTGCGGCGATGGCCGAGGAGCTGAACCTGAGCGCGGAGCAGAAGGCGTACTTCGACGAGGTCCAGGAGTTCAAGAAGGCCAAGCGGGCGGCGCGCCGGGATGCGCGGGGCAGCGGCTCCATGCTGGACGACATGGCGTCGGGCAGCCTCGACGCGCGGACGGTGCACTCGAGCATCGACGAGCGGTTCGAGAGCGCTCGGACCAACGCCCACGCGGCAGCGGACGCGCGGATCGCGTTCCTGAACAGCCTGGACGACGATCAGCTGGCCATGCTGGCCGAGAAGCGGGCGGAGCGGGCCGAGCGCAAGAAGGCCAAGCGCGAGCGCAAGGGCAAGCGCGGGCGCCGGGGTCCCGGTGGTCAGGGCGGCGCGCAGGGTGAGATGCCGCAGTAGCGGTCATCCGAGACCCGAGACGAGTGGGTGGTCGCCGGACGACGGTGGCCACCCACTCGGCGTTTGGCAACATTCCGTTACAAACGTTTGCGCGGCCTTACACCGGCAACATCGTGCATTCACGCGGCGCGGCCATGCTGGTCACCGTGAGTCGCTGCGACGGCGGCTCCGAAACCAAGGAGAACCGAGATGACGAGTATCGAGCGCGTGCGTTGGGTGGCCCTGGCGGGCTTCTGGGTGATGGTCCTGGCGGTGGGGATGATGGGGGCGGGCCTGGCAGGGGCCGAGGAGGGCGAGCGAGTCCGGGCGGAGGCGAACGAGCGGGGGCCGTGCTGCAGGGGAGGGCGGGGGATGGCGTCGATGGCCGCGGAGCTGGACCTGAGCGAGGAACAGCAGGTGTTGTTCGACGAGGTCCAGGCGTTGAGCAGCGAGCAACGCGAGGCTCGCCGCCCCCAGCGGCGCGGGGGCCGGTTCGGAGACCTGGTGGGCGGAGAGCTGGATGCACAGACCGTCCACGCGGACATCGACGCGCGGTTCGACGAGGCGCGCTCGCTCGCCCACGCAGCGGCGGATGCGCGGATCGCTTTCCACGACAGCCTCGACGAGGACCAGCGGGAGATGCTCGCGGAGCGGGCGCAACAGCGCGGGTCGCGGATGCGGGGGGAATGCGAGGGCGATCGCTGCCGCCGAGGTTCCGGTGAGCGCTGCGCTCGGCGAGGCCGCTGCGCCCGCGGCGAACGCTCGGATGAGCCGGTCGAGTAGAGGGAACAGGTCGCCCCGTGGCACGATGGCACCATGCACACCATCCTGATGATCGACGATGACGAGAAGCTGGTGGACCTGGTGCGGGACTACCTGGAGCCCAACGCGTTCAAGGTGGTCGCCGCGCACGAGGGCCACGCGGGGTTGGCCATGGCGCGGAGCACGGCCGCGGACCTCGTGATCCTGGACATCATGCTGCCCGGCATGGACGGGTTCGAGGTCTGCCGGGAGATCCGGACGTTCAGCAAGGTGCCGATCCTCATGCTGACGGCGCGCGGCGAGGACACGGACCGGATCGTCGGACTCGAGATGGGGGCGGACGACTACCTGCCCAAGCCGTTCAATCCGAGGGAGCTGCTGGCGCGGATCCGGGCGATCCTGCGGCGAGCGCAGCCGGCGCCCGCTGCCCGGAGCCCGGAGCGGTTCGAGGTCGGCGCGCTGGTGCTGGACGTGGGCGCCCGCGCCGTGACCCTCGACGGCGAGGCCGTGGACCTGACGACGGCCGAGTTCGACCTGCTGCACGTGCTGGTGGCCGCAGCGGGCCGGGTCCTGTCGCGCGACCAGCTGATGCAGCGGCTGCACGGGCAATCCTGGTCCACGTTCGATCGTTCCATCGACGTGCTGATCAGCCGCATCCGCTCCAAGATCGAGGTGGACGCGCGCAAGCCGGAGTTGCTCAAGACGGTGCGGGGGGTCGGATACCAGTTCGTGCGGCCCGGAGGCGCTGCATGAAGACCTTCTGGCTCACCGCCAAGATCGCGGCGATCTTCGCCGGTCTGCTGGTGTTGACGCTGGCCTCGACCACCCACCTCTTCGGCAAGGTCGTGGGGCGGGACCTGGTCAAGGAGCTGGTCACCGCGCGGGCCGACACCGGGGCGCAGGTCGCCGAGGAGGTGGAGTCCCTGCTGGCCGAACACCCCATGTCGGATCCCGCGGTCGACGAGCTGCTGCGGGAGCGGGGCCGCGCGCTCGGCATCCAGCTCGTGTTGATGGACGAGTACGGCGAGTGCATGGCCTCGTCCGAGGGCGGCCGGTGGTGTCGCGCCCGGCGCCCGGGGCGGGGGTTCAAGGACGCCGAACGGTCGGTCCGCGCCCGGGGTCGCGTCGCCCGCCTGGGCAAGCACGCCGGCTTCGAGGTGTTCGTGCCGATCCTCGTGGACGGCGTCGAGGTGGGGACCCTGGCCATGACGACGCCCGACGAGCCCCTGCCCGACCGGGGCGTGTTCGTGTCCGGCCTGATCAAGATCGGCGCGGCCGGGCTGGTGGCGGCGGCGCTGCTGTCCATCTATCTCACGGGACCGCTGCGCCGCATGCGGGGCTCCATGGACCGCATCGCGACCGGCGAGCTGGACCACCGGGTCCACGCCCGCGGCCGCGACGAGGTCGCCTCCATGGGCCGCTCATTCAACACGATGGCCGACCGCATCGAGGCGATGATCCGTGGGCAGAAGGAGCTCATGGCCGGCGTGTCCCACGAGCTGCGATCGCCGCTGTCGCGGATGAAGCTGTCCCTGGAGCTCCTCCGCGCCCAGGGCGCCGACGAGAAGCGCATCGTGGACCTCGAGTCCGAGGTCGACGCCCTCGACGGGATGGTCGAGGAGCTGCTCGTGGCCAGCCGCCTCGATCTGGGCTCCCAGAGCCTGACCCCGACCGCGTGCTCCCTGGAGGAGCTGGCCGGCCAGGCGTGGTCCCGTGTGCGCGACCAGGCCGGGGAGGCCGGGATCGAACTGCAGACCCGCGTGGGCGCCGGCGCGGACGGCCTGAGGGTGGATCGAGCCCTCGGCGTGCGCCTCCTGGGCAACCTGTTCGAGAACGGCGTCCGGTATGCCGCCACAGGCCCCATCGAGCTGGGATCCAGCCGCGACGGGGAGCGCGTCGTCGTCACCGTGCGCGATCGCGGACCGGGGGTCGCCGAGGAACACCTGGCCCGCCTCTTCGAGCCGTTCTACCGCGCTGACCCCTCGCGCACCCGCAAGACCGGCGGCACCGGCCTCGGCCTGATGATCGTCCGGCGCGCGGTGGAGGCCCACGGCGGCACGGTGCGCGCCGAGCTTCCCGACTCCGGGGGCCTGGCCGTGGTCTTCGATCTTCCAGCTGCGGTGGAGAGCTAGAGGCTCTTCTTGAGCAGATCGATCAGCTGGAAGCGTTCCTCCCAGCAGCGCCCGTCCAGGCCGAAGATGAACCGTACCTCGCCGTGCTCGGAGGTCTCCAGGTAGCCGATGATGGTCTTGGTGATGGACAGCGAGCCCGTCTTGGCCAGGGCGCCGCGGCGGTCGCGCATCAGCTCCTTGTGGGGCTCGAACGCGTCGAGGAGCTCGAGCATGGCCGCGGCGGTGGCCTCGTTGTTGCGGGAGATGCCCGAGCCCTCCACCGCGGTGAGACCCTCGGTGATTCCGTGGGCCGCGAGGACCTCGTGGACCACGACCATGCCCTTGTCGAGGGTGGCCGGCGTGCCGGAGCGCACGACCCCCATCTCCAGCACGAGCTGGTTGGCGATGAGGTTGTTGGAGTACTTGAGCATCCCGGCGACGACCTCGCTCATCGGGCGGGAGTTCTCGTGGATGTACACGGGCTCGAGCCCGTCGGGCACGGCGCCGAGGCGGATCTCGTCGGCGACCATCGCCCCGTGCGCCTCGAGCTTGGCGCGGATGATCTCGCCGGCGTAGTACAGGGACCGCTGGGGGTCGTCGGTGAGGTTGAGCCTGACCTTGCCGCTGCGGCCGCTCTCGCGGGCCACCTGTTCGGCCAGCGGCACCAGCGGGGTCTGCTCCTCTGCCGAGACGACCTCGGAGCCGTTGATACGCACGTTGATGGTGTTGAAGTTGACCGCCAGGGCGGTGTTCAGCGCGTCATAGGGGTTGTCGGTGCGGCTGGTCCCGGGGATGGTGATGCCGGGCTCGAAGTAGCTGTCGTCCAGCACCAGCCCGGCGAACTCCTTGGGCACCTTCTGCAACAGGGCGGGCGCCAGGAGGTCGAGCTCCTCGGAGATCAGGTAGGGATCGCCGTGGCCCTCCACGTACAGCACCTTGTTCTCGTCGAGGTAGAAGTGGGTGCTGAAGCGGTAGTCGGCGCCCAGCACCTCCATGGCCGCCAGCGCGGTGACCACCTTGAGGGTGGACGCGGGGATGAACGGCCGGTCGGCGTTGAGCGAGACCAGCTCCTCACCGGAGGCGTCCACCACCAGGACCACCCCGTCCCCGGCGATGGCCTCGACCTGCTCGGTCAGGTCGTCTGCCGCAGCAGGGGAGGGGAGCCACAGGACGAACATCAGGAGGGGGAGGGCGTGACGCATCGTGATATCTCCAGCCAGCGGCGTCCCAGTATGACGGGGATCGCCACGTGGGTAAACGTTCGGCTGGGCTCCTTTCTGGGGTGTTCGACGGCCCGCCGGCGAGAAGCTTCGGACGGGGGCAAAAACCCAAAAAACCAAAATAGAGAACAGGAAGGAAAGAGTCCTTCTCGTTTCTGCCGCGACAGACCCCGCGAACCCGGAATAACCCTTGTCCCTCCGTTGCCCCCCTGAGATGCTGGACGCGGCCCAATTGACCGTGGCCGAGCCCATCCCATGGAGGGCTCGGATTCGGGGGGGTCGCTCGGGACCGGACCGCGGGCGCTTGCGCATGAGACGCCCCGGTCCGGTCCCACTCTTCGTTCTGGGGGGCCGTAGATCGCCTTGCGTGCGCGGACCGCGAGACGGTAGAGTCCCCCGGCGAGGAATCCCGTGGCCAAGTACACCTTTTCCAGTTCGAGACGTTCGTCGGGGCTCACCCGCGCCCTCGGGGCGGTGCTGGCGATCTCCCTGGCGCTCAATCTCTACCTTCTGTTCTTCCGCGGAGGCCCAGAGGACGGCGTGGACACCGGGCCCGACGCGGACGCCGTGGACGCGGACGCCTCGGAGGCGACCCCCGCCGAGACGGCCGAGGATGGCGAGGCCGCCGACGCGACCCCCGCCGAGGCTGTGACCGAGGCCTCGGGCGAGCCGGTGGGTGAGTTCGACCAGCTCGTGGGGCTCGACCTGGAGGTCAGAGGCTCCCTCTCCCAGCTGTTCGACAACGCCGTACAGGGGCGGCGGAGCGTGTGGTTGACCGCCACGTCGAGCCGGATCCTGATGTGGTGCATGAATCTCCAGAAGGACATGCGCGCGGGGGACCGGCTCCGGCTGCTGTACGAGACCCAGGGCGACGACGAGGTCCAGATCGCGGCGCTGCACTACGTCAGCCAGAAGATGGGACGCGGCTACACCGCGTACTACTTCACGCCCAAGGGGGAGGAGTGGGGCAGCTACTTCGACGCGGACGGCGTCGAGGTCCCCGCCCGGCTGAAGGAGACGCCCATCCGCGACTACCAGGAGATCACCTCGGTGCTCGGCGACGGCCGCAACCACAAGGGCTACGACTTCCGCGCGCCCGTGGGCACGCCGGTGTACTCGGTCAAGCAGGCCAAGGTCCTGCGCACCACGTGGAACTTCAAGTACAACGGCAACAGCCTCGAGCTGCGTTACGGCGACGGCACCATCGCCCGGTATCTGCACCTGGAGGGGCTCGATCCCGCGGTCAAGGCCGGCGGCACCGTCGAGGCGGGGCAGCAGGTGGCCACGTCGGGCAACACGGGCCGGTCCAACGCCCCCCACCTCCACTACGAGCTGGAGAAGTCCGGCCGGATCGTGGACCCCGTGGACTACCACGGCGAGGAGCACCGGACCATCGACGCGGCCGACGAGGAGCGCTTCAGCGCCGCGATGAGCGAATACGAGGCCGCCTTCGAGCGCATCGTCCCCGCGGGCGAGGGCGCCTAGCCCCTCCTCAGCAGATCCAGCATCCAACCGAACGGCCTGGACACCGCCGCCTCCCGCAGGTCCGGACGGCCCATGCGGTCGAAGGAACGCCCCGGGCGCGCATTCCACTCGATCACCCACGGTCCGTCACGGTCCACGACCAGGTCGACCCCGACCTCCACGATCCTCTCGGCGTCCTCGAGGTTGTCCAGGGTGTCGGCGGTCGAGTCGACGAGGGGGCCCAGAGCGCGCGCGGTCCCGGGGTCCACGGGTTGCGCCACGGCCCCGGTGGACAGGGACACGACCGCGGACGCGTCCGCGGAGCGGCGGTCCATCATCCCCGCGGAGATCCAGCCGCCGCCAGCGTCGCGCTGCATCAGGATGCGGATGGACTGACCGGGGACGACGGACTCGACACCCTCCTGGACGACACCGCCGTGCAGCGCCTCGCCGGGGACGACAGCCCTCACTCCCTGACCGCGGCTCCCGTGCCTCGGCTTGGCAAAGGCGCGCTCCCAGCCGTGCCACGTGGGATCCGCGGAGGGGACGGTGCGGGGTACGGGCAGCCCGCGGTCGCGGGCGAACCGCGCGAAGGCGAGCTTGTCGTCGCAGAGGTCGGAGAACGAGGTGGGATTGAACACCGGCACGCGGCGGTCCTGCCAGTCCCGCTGGGAACGGCGCGGCCGGAGGTGGGAGCGGTCGTACACCGCGTCGATGTCCTCGACGGTGGCCTGCTCCCAGGCGCCGGGGACCGGGCGGTATCCCTCGGCCTCACCCGGCGCAGCGCAGACGACCTCCACGCCCTGGCGGGCCAGCCCCAGCCCGGCCTCGCCCAGGAAGCGGGACTGGCCGGTGCAGCGGCGCATGGCCCGGGAGGGAGCCACCGCGCACAGCACCAGGAGACGTGTCACAGCCAGCCCCGGTCGGCCAGGTCCCCCTCCTCCAGCCCCAGGTAGTGGCCCACCTCGTGGATCAGGGTGATGCGGATCTCCGCGGCCAGGTCCGCGGGGTGGGCGAACTGCCGCTCCAGGTTCCGCTGGAACAGGTAGATCCGCGAGGGCTCCTCGCCGCTGGTCCCCGCGCCGCGGACGTCGGCGAGCACCGGCCCGACGAACAGGCCGAACAGGCGGGGGTCGTAGGGGGGCGCCTCGAGGATCCAGGCGTCGGGGTACTCCTCGTGGATGACCACCACGTTGGCCATGGACTCGAGGACCTCGTGGTGCAGCTCTCCGATGGCACCCCGCAGGATGTCCTCGAACTGGTCGTGGGGGAACACCAGCGGTCTGGACTTCGCGGCCGCGAGGTCCAGCTCCCACACCCGGGTGAAGGCCTTCTGGGCGCCGGGCTCGTCGTTCAATCGCTCCCGCGCGAGGGCCAGGTCGTACCAGGCGTCGGCGGCCTCCGCGTCGAGCTGGCAGCAGCGCTCCAGGTGCGGCACCGCGGCGGCGGCGTCGCGCAGCTCCAGCAGGCACCACCCCACCGAGTGCTGGAGCGCGGGATCGTCTGGATGGAGCGCGGCCCCGCGCTTCGCCTCCTCCATGGCCTCGTCCAGGCGACCCTGCAGGTAGAGCAGCCGCCACTGCAGATCCACCACCTCGGGCAGGTCCGGGGCCAGGCCCTTGAGCCGGGCCAGGACCGAGCGCAGCCACCGCTCGCGGCCGGAATAGTATGCGTCCCAGCCGGCCTGGACCAGCTCGCCGATGCGCTCGTCACGGAGCAGTCGGGCGTCGCGTCCCATGGCTCAGTCCACGTCCAGATCGCCGGCGTCGCGGGGGGAGACCCGGCTCTGGTGGTAGGAGTAGCGGACGATGCCGGCCACGCGCGTGACCTGATCGCCCACCTGGGGCAGGTTCAGGTCGAGCCACAGATCGTCGTCCACCCACAGGCAGCCCTCGAGCTCGAACTCGTTGTACTCCTCGTCCACGGCCGTGACCTCGAAGCCCGCGCCGCCGGTGATCTCCACCAGCATGCCCTCCAGGGCGTGCCTCAGCGGGCTGGACCAGTCGAGATCGGCCACGTCGGTGAGCGCGACTGGATCGGGGACCGCCGCGTTGCCGGTCTCCACCACGGTGCCGTAACAGATCTCCGACTGCCCGTAGTATTCCTGGTACAGACCCTCCACCGTGACCTCGAGCCCCGGCTCCACGCCGTCGCTGCCCTCGAGCCCGTAGGTGAACACGCCGCCCCACTCGGTCAGGGCCGGGTCCTGGACGTAGAAGTCGAAGCCCTCGTCCTGGCCGGTCACGACCAGGCCCTGCAGGGCGATCCAGTCCCACTCGTAGGGGTGCAGCGGGTGGAGCCAGTCCCGCAGGATCGGCAGCGTCGTGCACGCGGTGTCGTCGTCGTCGGGGCAGGGATCGCACAGATCGCCGATCCCGTCACCGTCGGTGTCCGTGTCCGCTGCGGCGCCGTGGATCCAGGGGCACGGGTCCTCGTCGTTGGCGGCACCGTCGCCGTCGAAGTCGTCCGCGGTCACGGCGGTGGGGCCGGCCGTCCCGGGCTCCCAGACGAGGGGATCGCAGGCGTTGCCCTTGCCGTCGCCGTCCTCGTCCCGCTGATCGGGATCGAAGACGAGGGGGCAGATGTCCTCGGCGTCGTCCACGCCGTCGCCGTCCCCGTCCGCGGCGCCGGGTCCCTGGGGCACCCGGGGCTCGCAGCGCTCCGGCTCGTAGTCCGGGTCGTCGGGACAGAAGAAGGTCGGGTACAGCTGGCCGCCCAGCTCCCCCTCGAGATCGTCCAGGAGTTCCTGGTAGGTGCGATCACCGGCAGACTGGCGGAGGCAGACCTGCTTGGCCTCGCCGCAGACGTCCACGCCGTCGCACAGGTCGCCCATGAACGCCTCGCGGTCGGGCAGCATCTCCATCAGCGCGTCGGCGCCGTAGACGGGAATCCCGTCCACCACCACCAGCTCCACCTCGGGTTGGGTCGCGGTGAGCACGGTGGTGTACGGGTAGAGGCCGTCGCCCGACAGCAGCAGGATGTCGGCGCGCATGCCTGGAGCGAGCTCCCCCAGGGTGGGGGCGAGCCCCAGCGCCTCGGCGCCGTTGCCCGTGGCCATGTCGACGATCTCGCTGAGGCAGAAGGCTCCCTGGTAGGCCTCGCGGTTCAACCGCTGGGCGCACTGGAGCTCGAAGAGCTGGCCCGCCGTCCCCGACAGGGTCCAGTCGGGGCCCAGGGCCACGGTGACTCCGAGGGTGTGGGCCGTCGTCACGTCGGCGGTGCGGCCGTACAGGTCGATGTTGCTCTGGGGGGACCAGATCAGCTCCGCGCCGCCGAGCGCCATCCTCGTCAGCTGCGCGGGGTCGAGATCCGTGCCGTGGACCACCGCGGTCCCTTCGTGCACCAGCTCGGTCTCGATCAGGGGCTGGAACTCGGAGCGCACGGTGCCGTAGAGGCCCTCGGCGCAGTGGGGGACGTACGCGTCGATGGCGCCGCTGGCCAGCTCGTCGGCCCAGTCCTCGAGGTCGTCGAAGTCCGTGTCCGGGTCGTTGGTCCGGACCTCCACGTCGTAGTCGGGCAGGTAGTGGTGGTTCTGCCCCTCCTCCACGTTGCGCATGAGGATCGGATCGCAGCCGTCGATGTAGCTGCCCGCCACGGTGGCCGAGCCGGTCATGACCCCGCGCAGCTCGGCCCAGGCCATGGCGTCGCAGCTGGGGACCCCATCCACCAGGTCCGTGTAGTCCCAGTACTCCCCGTTGCCCCGCCACTCGTATCGGTTCTCCCACAGCTGCCCGTGTTGCCAGGGGCCGAGCACGTTGTACTGCATGTGGTTGTGGGGATCCACGAACGCCGGGAGCACCACGTCACCGCACAGCAGCGTGGCCTCCGTGTACCCCTGCTCGCCGCTGCAGTCGGCGTCCACGCAGAGGATCTCGCCCGAGGCCGCCGAGAACAGCACCTCGGCGTTGGGCAGCGCCGTGCCGGCGAGGATCGCGGTCGCCCGGACGAGTACGAGGTCGTTCGTCCCGGAGGAAGGCACGCAGCTGTCGTCGATCTCCGCGTCCAGCGGCTCCTCGGAGCACGGATCGTCGAGATCGATGGACGTGTCGTCGTCCCCGACCGTGTCGTCGTCGTCGTCGTCGTCATCGTCGTCGTCGACGCTGTCGTCGTCGTCGTCGTTGCTGTCGTCGTCGCCGGTGTCGTCCGGACAGCCCGCGAACACGAGCATGGCGGCCAGGAGGAGGACGAACCAGGCGGCCGAGGCGATGCGAACTCGAGACATTGGGGGGGCTCCTTTCGCGGCGCCGCCATTATATGCGTTGACCGAGGATCCCCGGCGGGTTCGCGTTAGAATGGAGGTCGAGAATACGGGGTGAATCCATGGAGCGCTTGCTGATCCTGCTGGGTGCGGTCGCCGTGCTGACGACCCCGGGGTGTCCCGGGACCTCCAACGCGGGCGACGTGGACGGGGACGGACACACGGTGGACGACGGGGACTGCGATGATCTGGACCCGGCCGTCTACCCCGGCGCCACGGACGTCTGCGACGGCAAGGACAACGACTGCAACGGCGTGGCCGACGACGAGTTCGATCGGGACGGCGACGGCATCTCCACCTGCGGCGCCGACGGCGACTACGGCACCCTGGACGACGACTGCGACGACGCCGATCCCGACATCTACCCCAACGCCGAGGAGCTCTGCGACGGCATCGACAACGACTGCACCGGCCGCGCCGACGACGCGCCCGGCGTGGACGAGGACCAGGACGGCGTCTGCGTCGAGGAGGGGGATTGCGACGACACGGACCCCACGAGCTACCCGGGCGCCACCGAGTACTGCAACGGCGCGGACAACGACTGCAACGGCGTGGTGGACGACGTCCCCGAGGACGACGACGCGGACGGGTACAGCTCGTGCGTGGACTGCGACGACGACGATCCCAACATCCACCCCGACGCCGAGGAGGCGTGCAACGGCCTGGACGACGACTGCGACACGCTCATCGACGAGGACTTCGACGAGGACGGCGACGGCTGGGCCCCGTGCTCGGGGGACTGCGACGACACCAACGCGGACGTGTACCCGGGCGCGGCAGAGGTGTGCAACGGGATCGACGACAACTGCAACGGTCAGATCGACGAGGAGGTGGACGAGGACGGCGACGGCGTGACGCCCTGCGGCGGGGACTGCGACGACCAGGACGCGTCCATCCACCCCGGGGCCCTGGACGGCCCGGACGGAGTGGACAACGACTGCGACACCGACGTGGACGAGTTCTACGACTGGGATCTCGGCGCGGGGGTTTTGCCCGTGAGCTCCGTGGGGGATGCCAACGACCACTTTGGTGACGCGGTAGCCGGCGGCGGCGACGTCACCGGCGACGGCGTGGACGATCTGCTCGTGGGCGCCCCCTTCGCCGACGGCACCGCCGCGGACACCGGAGAGGCCATCGTGGTGGCCGGGCAGACCGGGGCCTGGTTCACGTCGCCGCCTCAGCTGACCTTCGCCAACGAGGTGGACGGCGGAGCCACCGACGCCCAGGTGGGCGGCGCAGTGGCCCTCGGAGATCTGGACGACGACGGCGCGGCCGACCTGGTGATCGGCGCGCCCTACCGGCCGTTCACCTACGTGCCGGACGGCGAGGTCTACCTGTTCCTCGGCGGCTCCGGCGCCATCGACGCCAACCCGATGGTCAGCGACGCGGACGTGACGCTGCGGGGCGACTTCCCCGGCGAGCACGCCGGGTACTCGGTCTCCGCGGCCGGGGACGTGGACGGGGACGGCATCGCCGACCTGGCGATCGGCGCGCCCTTCAACAACGCCGAGCCGGGCGTCCCGGGCATCGCCTACCTGTTCTTCGGCCGGACGAGCTGGACCGGGCTGGCCGGGACGGAGGACGCGGACGTGAGCCTGCAGGGAGCGCCCGGGGACAGCCTCACGGGCAACGCCGTGGCCCTGGTGCCCGACCTGGACGGGGACGGGTACGACGAGGTGCTGGTGGGCGGCGAGGACGCGGACGGCGGCAACGGCCGGGCGTACCTCGTCTACGGTCACGGCGGGAGCTGGAACGACGCCAACCTCGAGGACGCCGACGCCGTCTTCGGCGGAACGGGCACCTACGGCTGGGGTTTCTCGGTCGGCGGTTGCGGGGACCTGCACGGCGACGGCTACGGCGAGCTGTGGATCGGCGCGCTGGGCTACGGTTCGGGCGGCGGGATCGCGGTGTACTTCGGATCGGCGACGCGCTTCGACGGCCACCTGGGGATCGTCTCCACCACCGATAGCCTGTTCTCGGGCAGCGGCGGCGAGGAGGCGGTTGTGATGGCCTGCCCCGGCGACATGAGCGGCGACGGCGTGCCCGACGTGGCCGTGGGGGCCCGGGCCAATGACGAGGCAGGCAGCGACGCGGGCGCCGTGTACATCGTCACGGACGACGCGTCCGGGTGGCCATCGAGCTTCGATCTGAACACGGCGGCGGTGCGCGTGCTCGGTGAGAACGTGGGAGACTGGTTCGGCCACGCCCTGGCGCCCGCGGGCGACGTGAACGACGACGGCTACCCCGACCTGGTGGTGGGCGCGCCCTACAACGACGAGGTCGGTTCGGCCTCGGGCAAGACCTACGTGCTGTACGGATACTGAGATGCGGAGGCGGTGACGTGACCACTCGAATGTTGTTGGCGGGATGGCTGGCTCTGGGCGTGGTGCTCTTCGGGTGCCCCTTCGACGCGGACGATCCCTCGGGGGACGCCGGTGTCGTGGTCCTCGACGGCGGCGGCACCGTGACCGCGGTCTCCATCGACGGGACCAGCGAGGTGTGGAGTGCGTCGGTGGCCAGCGGCGCCCACGGCGATCTGCTCGTGGACGGTGGGTACGTCTTCGTCATCTCCGAGGACGACGTGGTGGTCGCCTTCGACGGCGACGACGGCACCGAGCTGTGGGAGGCCCCCATCGACGGCACGGCCCGCGGGCGCATGGCCATCCTCGGTGACGTGCTCTACGTACAGACCGCCGACGAGGTGGTGGCGCTCGACGCCGACTCGGGGGGCGACATGTGGGCCTCGCCGTACCTGCTGTCGGGCCTCTCCGGCTCCATGGCCACGGGGGAGGGCGCGCTGTACTGCGCCGGCAAGCCCACCACCGTGCGCCTCGATCCGGACACGGGCGACCTGCTCCACGAGTACGACAACGACGAGTCCAACGCCGAGATCGTGGTCACCGGGGGGTACGCCGTCCTCGGTGGCGCCGAGACCGTGGTGGGACTGGCCGCCTCGGACCTCGGCCTGGACTGGGAGTACCCCCTGGACAACGCGTCGGTGACGGGCATGTTCGCGGACTTCGGGGATGTGTTCGTGTCCACGGACAACGACGGGATCCTGGGCTTCGACAGCGGCCTCGACCAGCCGTTCCTCCACGCGCTGGAGGGTATGGCCCTGGACACTCCCTACACCGCCGACGGCGTGATCTACGTCACCGAGAGCTACGGCTCCCTGTACGCCCTCGACTCGTCCACAGGCGCCGAACTGTGGCCGTGGCACGACAACGACGCGGCCGATCCCAGCGCCGGGGTGAGGGTGCTCGGCAACACCGTCTATCTCGCGCTGGGCAGCGCGCTGGTGGGGCTGGATGCCGACGGCGGCACCGCCGAATGGGAGCTGGGCACGGACGGCACCATCCTCGATATCGAAGTTCTGTAGACCATGGCACAAGGACCCCCGCTGACGTAGGATCACCGTTCCATGAACGACTCCGGACAGGTCAACAAGGGCGGTGACAAGGAGTACTGGCGCGCCGTCGCCGCGCTGCGCATCCTCATGGAGGAGCTGTTCCCCGAGGGCGGCGCCGTGGGTGTGCGCGCCCTGGCCGACCGGCTCGAGCCCCTGCTCGACCACATGGCCACCATCCCCGACGAGATCCCCACCCTCGTGCCCAAGGCCGGGCCGTCGTCGACGCTGATGGAGCTCGAACTCGAGGGCAAGGGCGCCAAGATCTCCCGAATCCTGCTCCCACCCGCGGCTGGCTCGAAGGCCGGCCCGCGGCCGTTCCCCAAGAACGACGAGCCGGGCGGGCCGAACCTCGGGATGCGATACGCCTACCAGTCCGAGCTGGGCCGCGGCGGTCAGGGCACCATCATCTCGGCCTTCGACAGGGATGTCGGCCGGATCGTGGCGCTGAAGATCCTCCGCGAGGACGCCTCCAAGACCATGAACCTGCTCGAGCGGTTCCTGGGCGAGGCCCAGGTCACCGGCCAGCTCGAGCATCCCAACATCGTGCCGGTCCACGGCATGGGGCGGCTGCCCAACGGCACGGTCTACTACACCATGAAGCGGGTCGAGGGGCGGTCGCTGGACCAGGTGCTCCGCGGCATCCGCAAGGCGGACCCCGAGATCGCGTCGCGGTACAACCGCATCAAGCTGCTCTCCATCCTCCAGCAGATCTGTCAGGGGATGGAGTACGCCCACGCGCGCGGGGTCATCCACCGCGACCTCAAGCCGGCCAACATCATGCTGGGGGACTTCGGCGAGGTGCTGATCCTCGACTGGGGCCTCGCCAAGGTCATCGGCCAGGAGGAGGGGCTCGCCCCGGAGATGGAGGAGGAGCGCGAGTTCGAGCTCGTGGAGCTCTCCGAGGGCGCCCAGCTCAAGACGCGGGACGGCTACGTGCAGGGCACCCCGCCGTTCATGGCGCCGGAGCAGGCCAAGAACGAGCGCGATCGGATCGGACCGTGGAGCGACGTGTACGCCCTCGGCGGCATCCTCTACCAGATCCTGACCCAGAAGCTGCACTTCCACGGCAAGAACCCCCGCGACGTGATGATCCGTTGTGTCGAGGAGGACCCGATCCCGCCACGGGAGCGGGCGCCGCAGCTGCGCGTGGACGAGGAGCTCAACGACATCTGCATGCGGGCCCTGTCGCGGGACCCGGACGAGCGCTACCGTTCCGCGCGCGCCCTGTCCGAGGAGATCGCCGCGTTCCTGGAGGGCACCAAGCGTCGAGAGTCCGCCCAGAAGCGGGTGGTCGAGGCGCGCAAGGCCATGGAGGTCTACCACGCGAGCCGCCTGGAGATGGACCGGCTGCGCGAGGAGGTGCACAAGGCCCTGTCCGACCTGCGGGGCTGGGAGCAGGTGGAGGAGAAGGCGCCCGCGTGGGAGCTCGAGGATCGCGCCGAGGAGGCCGGTCGCGAGGTCGCCGTGACCTTCCTCAAGACCGAGGGGCTGTTCGAGCAGGCCCTGGCCTACGACGAGCACAACGAGGCTGCGCGGTCCGGCCTCGCCGCCCTGTACTGGACTCGCTTCCGCGACGCCGAGGCGCGCCGCGACATGGCCGACCAGATCTACTACGAGGGCCTGATCCGCCGGTACGACGACGGTCGCTACGTGGAGCGGCTGCGGGGCGACGGGCTGATGTCCGTGTCGTCCCAGCCCGCCGCCGCCGAGGTGTGGATCTACCGCTTCATCGAGCGCAACCGGATCAAGAAGGCCGCCGAACCGCGGCTCCTGGGCAAGACGCCGGTCAAGGACGTCCCGGTCTCCATGGGGAGCTACCTGCTGGTGCTGCGGCGCGACGGCTACCGCGATACCCGCTTCCCCGTGCTCATGGGGCGCGGCGAGACCCGCCGCATCCGTGTCCAGCTCCTCGAGGAGAAGGCCGCGCCGCGGAACCTGGTCTTCGTCCCCGCGGGCTCGTTCGTCCTCGGCGGCGACGTCAACGCGCCGGGCTCGTGGCCGCGGAGCCTCAAGCAGGTGGACGACTTCCTGATCTCCCGCTTCCCCGTCAGCGTGGGCGAGTACCTGCAGTTCGTGCGGTCCGTGGGCGAGGCCGAGAGCGAGGCCGCCCAGGCCGCTGTGCCGCGTGCGCATCCAGGGGGCCCGCCCGCCTGGCCGGTGGGCTCCGACGGCCGGTTCACCCTCCCCGAGGGAGAGGGCCCCGGTGGTCGCCTGGACATCCGCCGCACCGTCGGCGGTGTGGACGTGGCCGCTGCGACGGCCTACGCGGCGTGGAAGACCGGCCGTGACGAGGGCGTCACCTACCGCCTGCCCAACGAGGTGGAGTGGGAGAAGGCCGCCCGCGGCGCGGACGGCCGGTTCTTCCCGTGGGGGGACCGCTTCGATCCGACGTTCTGCAAGATGCGGTTGAGCCGCTCCGGCCCCCCCCGCCCCGAGGCCATCGGCACCTACACGGTGGACGCCTCTCCCTACGACGCCCGGGACATGGCCGGCACCTGCCGCGAGTGGACCCTCACCGACACCGAGGACGACACCGCCGCGGTGATCCGCGGCGGCTCCTGGCTCAGCCCGGCCGAGGACTGTCGGGCTGCGCGGCGCTGCCCCGAGGCGGCGGACTACCGCAACATCGACGTGGGATTCCGCCTCGTGTGCGACGTGGATTCCCGGTCTCGTCGCTGAACCACCAAAACGCACCAAACCTCGATCCGTGATGGAGCCGTGGCGGCCGATCTGATAAAATCCCCTGTCCAATGGACAAGCAACAGCTGATGCGTGAGTTTCGTACCGCCCGGAAGCAGAAGGACCGGCAGCGGCTGCTCATGCTGGCTCGACGCGCCGTACAGATGGATCCCACAGACCGCCAGCTCCGGACCTCGGCGGCCGAGGGCTTCCTCAGGGCCACCCGGCTCGAGGAGGCCGAGGGTATCCTCGGACCCCTCCTCCGGGAGATCCCGGACGACCCCTGGTTGTTGACCCTCAACGGCGATCTGCTCACCGCCCGTCGCCGCTGGGACGAGGCCGCTGGCCAGTACGAGATGGCGCTGGAGCTGCGCCCGGGCTCCATCTTCCTGTATCGCCGCCTCGCGCGCTTCTTCGTGCGCCGCGGCGAGCCTCGCAAGGCGCTGCTCTGGGCCCGGGAAGGCCTCGAGATCCGGCCCTCGGACCCCGGGCTCAGCGACGCCATCGAGCGCGCCGAGCTCGCCCTGAGCCACAGCCAGTCCACCCGCGCCGTCCAGTAGCATCCCCCCGATTGGCTCCTCGCAGGTTTGCGGGCGATCCCCGACCCGATCATCGCGTGGGGTCCATCGTGAATTCGCGGCTCTGGCGAGACGGGAGGCTGGGGAAACACGCCACGACGCCACGGCGCCACGGCGCAACGGGGACAGGGATCTCGGGGGAGGCTCGGTCACGTCGGGGAGACTGCTGACGACGCGAGTGTCTCCCGTCCTTCACTCGACCAGCACGGGATTTCGCCCACGAGCCCTTCTCACCCGTCCGGCGTAGCGCCGTGGCGTCGTGGCGTCCTGGCGTGCTTCTTCTAGTTCAATCCCTCGCTTCTGCACTGACTGCAGATCCAGATTGGATGGGGAACAAAGGAAATCACCACAGAGAACGCAGAGGGCACAGAGGGGAAGAGCTGGGGGTTATCTTCTCGGAATCTCTGTGTTCTCTGTGCCCTCTGTGGTGGAAATCTTCCCGGGTGGATGCCGCGCTCGTGAACGATCCAGGCTAGGTCGCGCGGACAGCACGAACTGCCTCCTGGGCGGGGAAGGATGTGGGAATCGGCTTTCGCCGAACGCTGCTAGTACCCCTCCCAGGCGTAGTCCTCGGGCAGGTCCACCACGTACTCGAGGTGGATGCGCTTCTCCTCGCCGCCCGCCAGCGACAGGGTCCACGTGTACAGGCTCGAGTCCTTGCCGCGCACGTAACCGGGGGTGGTCGTCTCGCCGAGCTTGATCTTGACCTGATCCACCCGGCTGACCGGGATCGCCTCCTCTACGACCACCGCCATGGGCTCGGAGCCGTAGTTGTTGACCACCAGGTCGTACACGAAATGGACCTTCTTGCGCACGGCAGTGCGCTCGACGACGCGATTGCGTTGGGCGTCGAAGTCGCGGCTGACGGTGACCGGGCCTGCGGGGCCGAGGCTCACGTCCAGATCCTCCCCGGGGGCCAGGTCCGGCATGGGGATGGAGCCGACGTACCCGCTGGAGAGGAACACGTCCGCCGGCCCGGCGAGCAGCTGGAGGCCGGTCTGGTTACTGGTCTGGGCCCGGAGGAACACCTGGGGCGAGAGGCTGGGCGCCGCGTAGCGGTCCAGCTCGGAGTCCATGGCCTGCTCGAGCACGGCGATGCGGTACGGGCGCCCGTCGGCGGGCACGGAGGCGGGCCGCAGCAGCTCGAGGTCCACGGCCAGGGATCGCTGGACCACGGCCACGGTCGCGTCGGTCCCGGCCACCACGCCCGAATCGGGCCGCGACCAGTCCTCCTTGGCCTCCTCCCGCAGGCTGCCCAGCTGGACGGTCTCCTCCTTCTCCTTGTAACCGCTGAGGTACAGGGGCTGGTTGGCGGGAGGGGGCACCATCTCGTCGGGGCGCGCCGTGGTGAACACGAGGCGCACGTCGTCCCAGTCCTCCCCGGAGGACTGGCGGACCTCGGCCATGTACGCCAGCGTGAGCTGGTCGTCGCGGTAGCGCAGGTCGTATCGGGGGCTCCACGAGACACCGCCGACGCCGTAGGTCAGGACCAGCGGCGCGGACGTGGCGCGCGTCGCCTCCACGGTCACCGCGACGGTGGTCGTGGTCCGGTCGCTCCCGTACTGGAGATCGGCGATGCGCTGCTGGCGCTCGGCGATCTGGCGATCCAGGTCGGCCAGGGTCGCCTGGAGGCGGCTGCGCTCGCCGATGGCCGCCACGGACTCCTCCTGGAACAGGTCCAGGGAGCGGTCGAAGCCCTCGGTGTCCACGCCGGGGTCCGTCTGGCCGCGAGCGACGGTCGTGTGGGTGTAGGCGCGCATCTGGGCGATCTGCTCCAGGCGCGCCTGGAGGGCGGCGTCGTCCACCTGGTGGGTGCGCACCTCGGTCTGGAGATCGCGGATCTCGTCGAGGAGCTGCTGGACCTCGGCGCGGCGTTGCCGGAGGTGGACCTCCTCGCGCTGGGTCAAGCCGATCACCTCGACCCCCTGGACGTCGTCGCCGAGGCGCGCGCGGACGCTACCCGGCAGCAGGGGGGACGGGAGGCCCACGAAGGTGACCTCGGATCGCCCGGCGGGCACGCCGACGCTGACCTCGCGGTCCACCTGGGCGCGGTCCTGGTAGACCACGACCCGGTCCATGGACGCCGTGGTGGTGTCCACCGTGGTTGCGGAGGAGGGCCCTGCGATCAGGGCCAGGAGGAACAGCAGGTTGAGTGCATACTTCATCGTCGCGCTCCTCCCTACGGGTGCCAGACCCGGTAGTGCTTGTGGTGTTTGAGGGTGTAGCTGAACACCAGCTGCTCCCGCTCCCCGGCGGGCAGCTCGAGGTGCCACTCGAGCATGCCGGTGCCGTGGTCCTCGTGGGGCTCCCTCGAACGTTCACCCACGGTCAGCTTGATGTCCTCGTCGTAGGTGTAGGGCACGCGATCGAACAGACGCACGTCCACCGGACGGTCCCGGTAGCTCTCCAGCTCGACGGTGATCTGGTACACGCGCACCTTGTGGTTGCCGAACAGGCCGCTCTTGTCGCTGAGCTGCTCCTGGCGACGCTCCACCTTGACGCTGCGGTCGATGCCCAGGGCCAGCTCCAGCGGCGCGCCCGGTGCGACCGTGTGCGTGGGCAGGCGGCCGAGGTATCCGCCGTCGAGGAAGACGTTGCTCATCCCCGCGAGCATCGGGTACGGGCTGCCGTTGTCCACCACCGCCTGGACGAAGGCGGCCTCCTCCAGCACGGGCACGATCACGTACTCGATGCGCGACGGCAGGGTCGTGGAGACGAGGGGGACCTTGTGGACCTGTCCGTCGCTGGGCACGGTGGCGTCCCCCTCCACCTCGAAGGCGAAGTCGAACCCCATGGCGTTGGACGCGGGCGCGTAGGGCCCCCACGTGGCCACCGACGACTCGTACTGGGTGCCCTGGGCCGGTTGGGGCAACAGCGCCTGTCCGGCGTAGGCCTCGAAGGTGCCCCCGCCGCCCGTGGCCAGGCTCTGCCGGCCGGCCGTGTCGAGCAGCGGCCAGCTGCGGTCCTGCAGGTACGTGCGGGCGCTGGCCTCGTTTCGCAGGGCGTCGGTGAGGGAGCCCGTCGGCGCCTGCTGGCCGTCCATGCGCGAGCGGATGTCGTACACCGCCTGCTCCCGGGCCCGGATGGCGGGCTGGTCGTAGGCGACCTCGTCGTCCATCTCGGCGCCGTACCCGTAGGCGTAGTCGTAGTCGTAGTCCGCGGCGAGGGACTCCTCCGGGTAGGGCTCCATGGCCACGGACGCGGGCGCTGCGTCCGCCTTGGCGGATCGAGACGACGAACGCCGGCCGCGGGTGGCCCGCTCGGCCTCCATCGGTGCCACCTGCATCGGCGGCGGTGGCGGCGGCGGCGGCGTCTCCTCGATGAACCACGCCATGACCTCGGGCAGGGCCGCGCTGCGACCGGGGATGGCCGTGCTGAGCTTCAGCTCCACGCCGTCCCAGTCCTCCTCGGTCTGCTGCCAGACCAGGGCGTTCAGGCCCAGCTCCATCTCGTCACTGCCGGTGAACAGGCGGACGTCGTAGCTGGGCACCCAGCGGGCATCCCAGGTCCGGTAGACCAGGGTCAGGGACGCGGTCCCCGCGCCCTCCGTCTCCACCTCGGCCACCACACGCGGGCGGCTGAGCACGGCGCCGGCGCCCTGGGTGCCCAGCAGCTCCGACACGAGCACCTCGCGCTCCTCCACCAGCTCCACGCGCTGGAGGTCCAGGTCGTTGATCCGGCTCCCGGCGCGGTCGAGCCGGCCGGCGGACCAGTCGAGGAAGCGCCCCATGGCGCGGGCATCCACCGTGGGCAGCGTGCCATCCTCGCAGGGGGCCGGCTGGCCAGCGGGGAGGTTGGTCAGGAACGTGACCTCGGAGACCATCACCGCCCGGTTGCCGTCCAGCACGGCGAGCTCGCGGTCGATGGCCTCGATGCGATCCCGGCGCGCCTCGAGCTCCGGGGGCAGCTCGGCCTCGCCGTACCCGCGGACCACCTCGAACCCCAGGAGCCGGCCGCCGTCCACGAGCACGCGGATGGAGGCCTGGTCCACTGCGTTGGGCAGGGCGGCGAAGACGAGGCGGTGACGCCCGTCACTGGCGCGCGCGGTGGCTGTACGCGTGATCAGCGCCTGATCGGAGTAGAGGGTGACGGTCTCGATGCTGTCATCGAGGACCTGTTCGGCGCCGGCCGCGCTGGCCAGTCCCAGGGCCAGGAGCAGCGTCCACGCCCAGGCGAGACGTGCGGGCTCGATGTTCCCTGTCATCCGTGACCTCCTCGTCGCCGCCACGACACCGGCATCTGGGATACGACATCGGCCGAGCGGAGAAGTTCCAGGGTAGCACTCTGTCTTGCGGGTGGAGAGGTCAGCGTGCTAAGGGTTCGCGTTGGGATGCATCCCCGACCGGGGAACGGCCGCCGCTGCGATCCCGAGGGAGCGACTCGATGATCCCGACGCTGTTCAGGATCCCGGCCATCGACCTGGGCTTCTACACCATCCCCGCGTTCCCCGTGGGCAGCTACGCGCTGATGATGGTCTGTGGTTTCGTGGTGGGCTGGTGGTTTTTACGCGCGGCGTACATGCGCCGGGGCTACCCGCTGAGGCTCGCCACGGATCTCGTCATCGTCGCGGCGCTGACCGGGCTCATCGGAGCGCGCGTGCTGTCCGTGCTGGAGAACTGGGACATCTTCATGCAGAACCCCATGGGGGTGCTGCTGGGCAGCGGCGGGCTGGTGTGGTACGGGGGCGTGCTGCTGGCCGTGCCGTGTTGCCTCTACCTGGCCCACCGGGACGGCCTGAGCATGGTCCGCACCTTCGACGCGGTCGCTCCCGGCCTGTCAGTGGGGTACGCGTTCGGACGGCTGGGGTGCCACCTCTCCGGCGACGGCTGCTACGGCATCCCCACGTCCCTGCCGTGGGGCATGGCCTACCCGCGCGGTGCGGTGAAGGTCTTCGAGCCGGTGCACCCGACCCCCATCTACGAGGCCATCCTGGCCTTCGGCCTGGCCGCGTTCCTCAGCTGGATCGACGGACGCAAGCGCCTACGTCCCGGCACGCTCATCTCGTGGTTCCTGGTGATCCACGGTCTGCTCCGCCTCAGCGTCGAGTTCATCCGCCGGAACGTTCGCTACTGGTTCGGCGAAGGGGGATTCGTCCGCTTCGAGTACACCGAGTACCTCGACGGCCGCTTCGGACTGAGCATGAGCCAGTGGGTCAGCATCGGCATGATCCTCGCCGGCCTGGTCTGGCTGTGGATCATCAAGCGCGGTGCGAAGGCCGCGCCCGCCGAGGAAGCCGCATAACCCCCCGCAAGCCCGCTCTCCGTTCCTCCCTCGTGCTGGGGATCTACCTCCCCGTGCTCGGGGTGGCTGCGCTGTGGTCCTACCTCGCGGGCACCCTGGGGGGCTGGCTCCCGACGGGAGACCGATGGCCCGCTGCCGTCGCCATCGATGGGGCCCTGGGCGTGGGCGCGGGCCTGGCCACGGTGGCGATCACCGCGCTGCTCATCCGGTCTCTCCCCCCCTTCGCGCGCCTGGCCGATGTCATGGCCGAGGTGATCGGGCCGGTGGGCTGGCCCACCATCGCCGTG
>CAYRNR010000050.1:0-50154 GCA_964425605.1 uncultured Rickettsiales bacterium
TGCGCATCTCCATCGACGACTTCGGCACCGGGTACTCGTCGCTGAGCTACCTCAAGCGGTTCCCCATCGACACCCTCAAGATCGACCGCACGTTCATCATGGGGTTGCCCGACGACACCGAGGACGCGGCCATCGTCGACTCGATGCTCGCCCTGGCCGCGAGCCTCAACATGACCACCATCGCCGAGGGGGTGGAGACGCCCGAGCAGGTGGAGTTCCTGCGCGAGCACGGCTGCGACGAGATCCAGGGTTATCACTACTGCCGGCCGTTGCCTGTCGCCGACGTGCTGGGATTCCTGTCGAGGTGGCCCATCCTCGGCGAACAGTGATCGAGCCGGTGGTATCCTCCCTCCCCTGACACCGAACCCAGGGGAACATCGTGAACAGACTGCTGTGCCTTTGTGTCGTGTGCGTCCTGGGCGTCTGTGCGTCCGCAGGGGCAAGCCCCGTACTGCACGAGCCCGGCGGGATCACCGCGCTGGTGGGCGCCGTGGTCTGGGACGGGACGGGCGCGCCACCCATCGAGGACGCCGTGGTGGTGATGGAGGCCGGAGCGATCACGGGGGTGGGTCCCCGCGACGGCACGCCCATCCCCGCCGGGGCCACCGAGGTGGACGTGTCGGGCCGCTACGTCGTGCCAGGCCTGATCGACCCCCACATCCACTTCTTCCAGTCCGCGGGCCTGTACACGCGCCCCGACATCATCGATCTGCGCGCGACGCGCCCCTACGAGGACGACGCCCGGCAGATTCGCGACACCCTCGACGCCACGTTCAGACGCTACCTCGCGTCCGGGGTCACGGCCGTGGTGGACGTGGGCGGGCCCATGTGGAACTTCGAGGTCCGCGAGCTCGCCGACGGGACCTTGCTCGCGCCCCGGGTGGCCGTGTCCGGGCCGCTGATCTCCACCGTGGATCGACCCCAGCTCGACCTGGGCGATCCCCCCATCATCCGCGCCCAGGATCCCGAGCACGCGCGGACCCTGGTGCGCCAGCAGCTCGAGGCGGGCACCGACTTCATCAAGATCTGGTTCATCCTGCCCGCGTCCAAGGACCCCTACGAGAACATCGACGTCATCCGCGCCACCATCGACGAGGCCCACGCCGGCGGCGTGCGCGTGTTCGTCCACGCCACCGAGCTCGAGACCGCGCGGGTGGCGCTGGCCGAGGGCGCAGACGTGCTCGTGCATTCGGTGGTGGACGAGCCCGTGGATGAGGCGTTCGTGGACCAGATCGCCGCAAACGGCGCCCTGTTGACCACCACGCTGGTGGTGTTCGAGGGGTACGCCGAGGTGCTGGGGCAGGCCGTGGACGTGATGGACATCGAGCGGCGCTACGGCGATCCCGTGGTGATGGACTCGTGGTCGGAGATGGCCGCGGTGGGCCCCGACATCGTGCCACCGGAGAAGACCGCCGCGCGCGTGCAGCGGCTCGGTGAGCGCATGCCCACCGCCCAGGCCAACCTCGTGGCGCTGTGGGAGGCGGGCGTCCCGGTCTCGGCGGGCACGGACGCGGGCAACATCGGCACCCTGCACGGGCCGTCGATCCATCGCGAGCTGGCGCTGATGGTCGAGGCCGGGCTGACCCCGGAGCAGGTGCTCACGGCGGTGACCCGCAACGCCGCGATGGTGTTCGACGCCGATCCCCGGGTGGGCACCCTGGAGCCGGGCAAGCTCGCCGACCTGCTCGTCCTCGACGCGGATCCGCTGGCCGACGTGGCCCACCTGCAGCAGCTGCGCTACGTGGTCAAGGGGGGCGCGGTGCTCGACGCGGCGAAGCTCCTGGCGCCCAACCCCGCCGACGTGGTCCAGCGTCAGGTGGACGCCTACAACGCACGCGACATCGACGCCTTCTTGAGCTTCTACGCCGAGGACGTCGAGCTGATGCGCCACCCGTCCGGCGAGGTGTTCGCCCACGGCCTGGATCAGATGCGCGAGACCTACTCGGCGATGTTCGAGGCCAGCCCCGAGCTCGACTGCACCATCATGAACCGCACGGTCAGCAACGGGTACGTGGTGGACCACGAGCTCGTCACCGGGATGCGGGGCGGGCCCCCGGTCCGCGCCGTGGCCATCTACGAGGTCGAGGGCGACCTCATCCAGCGGGTGTGGTTCCTCCCCAAGGAGTGACGATCGTGAGTGTGACCTGTATCGGGATGATGTCGGGGGGGCTCGACAGCCGCATCGCCGCGCGCTGCATGCTCGAGCAGGGCCTCGATGTGCGGCTGCTGCACTTCCACCACCCCTTCCACGGGGGCCGGCCGGGCAACCCGGCGCAGGATGCGGCAGACCAGCTCGGGCTGCCGCTGATGGTGCGCGACCTCGACGAGCGGTTCTTCGACGTGATCAAGGACCCGCGCTGGGGTACCGGCAAGGGGCTCAACCCCTGCATCGACTGCCGGATCCACCAGCTGCGCGACGCCACGAAGATCGCGGACGAGATCGGCGCGGAGTTCATCTTCACCGGCGAGGTGCTGGGGCAGCGGCCCATGTCCCAGCACCGGCGCGCCATGCGCACCGTGGCGCGGGAGGCCGGGCTCAAGGGCCGGCTGCTGCGGCCCCTGTCGGCGAAGCTGCTGGCGCCCACCGTGGCCGAGACCGAGGGGTGGGTGGATCGCGAGCTGCTGCTGGAGATCTCCGGGCGCGGCCGCAAGCCACAGATGGAGCTGGCCGAGCAATGGGGACTGACCGACTACCCCGGGCCGGCGGGGGGCTGCCTGCTCACCGACCGCAACTTCGCGCGGCGCATGGAGGATCTGCTGGCGATCCACCCCGACTGCGTGATGGCCGACATCGAGCCGCTGAAGCTGGGGCGCCACTTCCGCACGCCCGACGGCGTCAAGCTCGTGGTGGGCCGCAACGACGGGGAGAACCGGAGCCTGAGGGGCCTCGAGACCTCGGGGGCGAGGGTGTACATGGACGACCTGCCCGGGCCGATGGTGCTGATCCTCGACGATCCCCACGGCGCCGCGATCCCGCTGGCCGGTGACGCGGCCTTCGCCCACTCGTCCACGAAGCACGAGGGGTCGCTGGACCTGTGCGTGATCGATCCCGGCGGCGCGGCGCGGACGGTGGCGCACACCCCGTCGGCGGGGAGGCACGAGCTGCGTACTCGATTGGGGCTCTGGCGCCTCTGACCGGGGCCTCTCAGTTCCCCTGCTGCTCCATCACGAAGGTCCCCGTCGCGACGACGGCCCCGTCGTCGCCCTCGGCCTCGGCGTCCATCTCCACGAGGGAGCCGGCCTCGGTGTAGGAGCCCGAGAGGGTCATCACCATGTCGTCGAGCATCCCCATGGTGACGTTGTCGGTGTAGATGGTGCCCAGCCCGGTCACCGAGCTCTGGCCGAGGTGGCAGTCGAAGTCGAGCGGCACCTCGATGTCGTACCAGCCGCCCACGTCCGCGTAACATGCGCCGCTGCCCACCAAGGTGCCCTGGCCGGGATCGATCTCGCCGGTGGCGGTGCCGACGCACTCGAACTCCTCGAACTGGGGGATGTCAGTGACGATGACGAACACGGCGGTGCCCGACACCTGGACCGGGCCGGTGTGATCGTCGTCGTCCCCGCTGCTGGTGTCGTCGTCGTCGCCCGGGGTCGCGTCGTCGTCGTCGCCCGGGGTCGCGTCGTCGTCGTCGCCCGGGTTCGCGTCGTCGTCGTCCGCGGTGGCGTCGTCGTCGTCGTCCGCGCAGGTGGGCGCGTTGAAGCAATCGGGGTCCTGGCAGTCGAAGCGGCCGTCGCGGTCGTTGTCCGCGCCGTCCGAGCACTCGCCCACGGCGTCGCCCTCGATGTTCGCGCAGGCCCCCAGCAACAGTCCGAACGGCAGCACCAGGCCCAGTGTTCTCATGGTGTTCCCCGGAGATCAGGCTACCAGATCGGACCTCACAGATCCTTCAGCGCCTCGAGCACCACCCGGTCGGCCTTGGGGAAGGCGAACCCCTCGAGCTGTTCGAGCCGGACCCAGCGGTGCTCGTCGCAGCCCAGGTCCTGGACCCGCCCGCGGCTGTGCCGGCACAAAAACGTGTGCAGGGTGATGCGGAAGTGGCTGTAGGCGTGCTTGACCGCCACCAGAGGCCGCTCGATCCGGATGGTGATGCCGAGCTCCTCGTCGATCTCCCGGTGCAGGCACTGCTCGAGGGTCTCGCCCGGCTCCAACTTGCCCCCGGGGAACTCCCACAGCCCGCCCAGCATGGCCTCGGCCCTGCGGCGGGTGATCAGGACACGCTCGCCGCGGCGGATGACGCCGGCGGTGACGTCCTTGTGGGGGATGGGCCGGCGCTCGACGCGGCCGGGAAAGGCCGTGGGATCTCCCGCGGCGAAGCCGTCACAGTGCTGCGACACCGGGCACGCGGCGCAGTCCGGCCGACGGGGCGTGCACACCGTGGCGCCCAGCTCCATGAGGGCCTCGTTGAACTCTCCGGGGCGGTCGGCGGGGAGCAGGGCCTCGGCCGTGGTCCAGAGCCACGCGTCCACCGCCGCGGATCGCTCGGCCACGGCCCACAGCCGGCTGAGCACGCGCCGCACGTTGCCGTCCACCGCCGCGTAGGCCTGGCCGTGGGCGACGCTGAGGATGGCCCCGGCGGTGTAGCGCCCGATGCCGGGCAGGGCGCGCAGGCCCTCGTAGTCCGCGGGCAGCCGCTTCCCGCCGTCGCGCACGATGGCCCCGGCCCCGGCCTTGAGGTTGCGCGCGCGGCGGTAGTACCCGAGCCCCTCCCAGACCTTGAGCACGTCGTCGAGATCCGCCTCGGCCAGCGCGCTCACCGTGGGGAAGCGGCCGACGAACCGCTCGAAGTAGGGCACCACCGTGTCCACCCGCGTCTGCTGGAGCATCACCTCGGAGACCCAGACCCGGTAGGGATCCCGATCCCGGCGCCAGGGCAGGTCGCGCTGGTGGCGCGCGAACCACGCCAGCAGCCCCTCGACCAGGGGTTTGCGGCGCGCGCCGGGCTCGGGGAGGGTCACGGGTGGGGGATCAGCTGGCGTCGTCCACCGTCCACTCCTGGGGCACGCGGTTGCGGCCGGTGGCGGTGAACAGGGTGTCTCCGAAGCTCTCGGCGCTGCCCTCGAAGGACACCTGGCCGCGGCTGTCGGTGCGCTGCATCAGCAGGTACTCGCCGGTCATGTAGGCGGTGACGAGCATGTCTGTGATGGGCTCGTCGTAGCGGTCGGTCACCGTCAGGGTCACGCCGGAGTCGTCCGCCTCGCCGTCGATGTAGGTGCGCTCGGGGATGTCGGTGTACAGCTGCACGGTCGGATCGCCCAGCATCACCTGCACCAGCGAGGTCCAGCGGTCGACGTTGTCCTCGGCGTGCAGCGCCTCCTGGGTGGAGTAGTCGCGCATCACCTGGCGCACGGCGTCGCCCATGGTCGTGGGGTCTTCGAGCCGCTCGTACATGGACACCGCGAGGTCCTGCATGATGATCGAGAACGACGGGAAGCCGATGCCCAGGTGGGTCGAGCCCATGTAGATCACGCCGCCGGTGCCGCCCTTGACGAACGTCTCGCCCGAGCTGTCCGACTCCTCGTAGTCGAACCGCCCCCCGAGGCACTCGCAGGTGACCAGCACGCTGGGCCGCTCGGCGTTGTCGATGGCGGCCACGTCCTCCACGTTCAGCAGCGGCCCCACCGTCTGCTCGTTGCCGTGACCCATGTGGTAGACCACGGCGTGGCCGTCCGCGAAGGCATCGGACCAGGTCTCGGCGGTGAGGTCGTCGGCGCCTTCGTGCTCCTCGTAGTCCTCGTACAGCCGGGTCAGCCGCAGGTGCTCGGGCAGCTCCGGCACCACGAGCAGCTCCAGGCCCTGGGAGGCGTAGATGCCCATGCCCGCGTAGCCGGCGCTGAGCATCAGCTTGTCCTGGTAGTCGTCGCGGGGGTAGCGCTCGTAGTTCTGGATCTTGTCGGCGTAGGCCTGCACCTCGAAGGCGTTCTCCACGGGCAGGCGGCCGATGGCCACGTCGGGCAGCAGATCCGCGGGGTCGTCCAGCTCCCCGTACTCCTCATCGCCATCGGGGTCCCAGTCCCCGTCCAGATCGGCGAAGTACAGGTCGGACAGCACGTCCGCCTCCTCGAACACCTGCTCGGCCTCCACGTTGACCGTGGCGTGCACATACCGCGTCGGCACCATCCCCGCGTCCCCTGCGAGGATGACGTACTTCAGGGTGCCGCCCTCCCAGCGCGTGGTCAGGTAATCGCGCAGCTTGGCCGCATCGTCGGGTCCCGATCCGCCGTCCAGGGCCTCGGACAGGGGGACCACCTGCGCCGTGATGCCCGTGCGGCAGCGCCAGTCGGCGATCTCCTGCACCGCGTCCACCAGGTCGTCCGGGGCGATGTAGATGGCTTCGGGATCGGTGAGATCCCCCTCGATGGGTTCGGGGCCGCTGCACGCAGCCAGCGCGAGCACCAGCAGCCAGGGTAGGGTGCGCATGTTGTTCTCCATCGGTCCGGCGGCCGCGTCCGGCAGCCTGCACGACTATAGTGCCTATAATCTCGCCGTGCGACACCTGTTCACCCCGCCGCCCGACAACGTGCGCTTCCTCGACGGGATGCGGGCCCTGGCGATCCTGGGGGTCGTCGCGTTCCACTCGATGATCCAGATGCCCGAGGTGGCGTTCGAGGTCCGCGACACGTTGCTGGGACGCTGCGTGCTGCGCGGCGGCATGGGCGTGGACCTGTTCTTCGTGCTCAGCGGCTACCTCATCGGCGGCCAGCTGCTGCGCCAGGGGCTGCGCGAGGCGGGCGGCAGCGGAATCCGCTTCGGCGAGTTCTACGTCAAGCGCTTCTTCCGCATCTTCCCGGCCTACTACCTGGTGCTGGTGCTGCTGTGCGCGGTGGTGGTCCACCAGCCGTTCTACGACTCCATCCTCCGAGGCACGGACCCCGCCGAGGCCCTGCGCGGGGCGTGGGCCAACGCCCTGTACCTCAACAACTACACCGGCTCGCGGCTCATGCCGTGGGGCTGGTCCCTGGCGGTGGAGGAGCACTTCTACCTGATCATCCCGCTGCTGCTCGCCGGCGTGTTGCTGCGGCTGCCACCGGCGGTGCGGACCGCTGCGCTGTGGGTGCTGTTCTTCCTGCCGTGGATCAGCCGGTACCTGACCTGGCAGTCCCTGGGCATCGACCCCATCCCCACCGGCGTGATGCCCGGCGAGCACGCCGATCGGGCCGCCGACGCCGTGGCCTGGATGGACCGGGTCGTGACCCCGTCCCACAACCGCATGGACGCGCTGGTGGTGGGGGTCCTGTGCGCCCACACCCAGCTGGTGTCGCGCCGGGCCGAGAAGCGCTGGACCGGTTGGTCCGGGCTCGGGCTGACCGGGCTGTGCGGCCTGGTGTTGTGGGTCTACGTCGCGGGCAAGGGGGGGCGGCCCATCGGCCCCGGCGCCTCGGCGATCCTCCTGGGGCCGGCTGCGCTGGCGTTCGGCGGGCTCCTCCAGCGGTGCCTCTACCACGAGGGATCCTGGCTGCGGCGCGCCCTGTCGGCCCGGGCCTTCTACCCCGTCGCCCGGGTCTCGTACGGCATGTACCTGCTCCACCCGTTCCTCATCGCCTGGATCGGCGAGTGGGGCCCCATGCAGGCGCTACGCGCGATCCCCCAGCCGGGTCTGGCCGTGGCCGCGGTGATCACGGTGAACGCGGTCGTGGCCTATGCCTTCGCCGCGGTGATGTTCGCCGTGTGGGAGTGGCCGATGATGCGCCTGCGCGCGAGGGTGCTGGAGCGGCTCAGAACTTCCCGGCCAGCAAGCTGAACGACAGGTACGTCAGCCCCCGGTGGTAGTCCAGCTGGTCCTCGGACTGCCTGACCGGGTGCCACTGGTAGGACAGCCGGATCTCGAACACGATGGGGCCCTTGCCGATCTGCAGGCCGAACCCCGGCTCCAGGAACAGCCCGTACCGCCCCCCCCCGACCACGCCGCCGAACTGCAGCTCCACCACGCCCAGCGGGATGGTGCCGTCGATGAGGAACCCGCCGGTGCCGATGCGGGTGTGGGGATCCCAGTACCCCTCGCCACCCATGCGCAAGAACGGCAACACGTACCCCACCCCGCGGCCGCCGAACGCCAGGGTCACGGGCCGCCCGCTGGGCACGTCGATCAACGAGTGGCTGGGCACGTATCCCGGGCGGATGGAGACGCCTCCCCCGCCCTTGGCCGCCGCCGGGGCGGCGACCAGCACACAGGTCGCGCAAAGAGCCGTGATTGCCAGGATCGTCAGGAACGAATGATTGAATGACTTCATGACGCTACCTCCGAGCTTGAGCGTAGCGCTCGTCCTCCGAACTCCCCTAGTACCGTGCGGTTACCTGCCCACCGGGGCAGATTGTAATCCTGATTTACAATTAGCCCCGCGGGTGATTGAATACTCCCATGATCCACCGTTCACTACATCCCCACCTGGAGGCGTCGGCGGATCGATATCCAATCGTCACCGTCACCGGGCCTCGCCAATCGGGGAAGACCACCCTGTGTCGCGCGGCGTTCCCGGACAAGGCCTACGTCTCCCTGGAAACGCCAGATGTCCGGCAATACGCGCAGTCGGATCCACGTGGCCTGCTGGCCGAGGTCGCCGAGGGGGCCATCTTCGACGAAGTCCAGCGCGTTCCGGATCTGCTCTCCTATCTCCAGGTCGAGGTGGACGAGAATCCCGCGGCGGGGCGCTTCATCCTGACGGGCTCGCAGAACCTGGGCCTGATGCAGGGCGTGACCCAGTCCCTGGCCGGCCGCACGAACCTGCTCTCTCTGCTGCCCTTCGAGTTGAGGGAGCTGCGGCGGTTCGACACCCCGATACCGTCGCTGCTCGAAACCCTGTGGCGCGGATCGTACCCGCCGATCCACGAGCGGGATCTCCCCCCCCAGGAGTGGCTCGGCTCCTACGTGTCCACCTACGTCGAGCGAGACGTCCGTCAGATCCTCGACGTCGGCGACCTCGGCGCGTTCCAGACCTTCGTGGCCCTGTGCGCTGGACGCACCGGCCAGCTGCTCAATCTGTCCTCCCTGGGCAACGACTGCGGGATCACGCACAACACGGCCAAGGCCTGGTTGTCCGTCCTGGAGGCCGGTTACCTCGCCTTCCGGCTGCGGCCCCACCACCGCAACCTGGGCAAGCGCTTGATCAAGACCCCGAAGCTCTACTTCTTCGACACCGGCCTGCTGTGCTACCTCCTCGGTATCCGCGAGCCCGACCAGCTTCGTCACCACCCGCTCCGTGGCGCCATCTTCGAGAACTGGGTCGTCTCCGAGGTGTACAAGACCCGCGTGCATGCGGCGCGGCAGCCCGATCTGTTCTTCCATCGCGATCGCAAGGGGCACGAGGTCGATCTGCTCGTCGATCGCGGGGCTCAGCTCACTGCCGTCGAGATCAAGGCGGGGCAGACCGTGGCGGCCGACTTCTTCGCTGGGCTGGATCGATTCGCCGACCGGTTCACCGATGAGGCGACGGCCCTGGAGTCCGTCCTCGTCTACGGCGGAGAGCTCTCCCAGAGGCGATCGAACGCCAGAGTTCTTCCGTGGGCCGATCTCGACGGGTTCGACTGGGTCAGAACCGCCCCGACAGGGACAGGTACGCCCCATCCGGGGTGACCACGGCCGTGGCCTGGGGGGTGGATCGGTTCAGGTGGGCGCCGCGCGCAAGGAGGATCAACCCGGTCACGGCCGCAGCGCTGCCCACGCCCACCATCACCCAGCCGCCGCGGTTGAGGTCCCGACCGGCGAGGTAGTCGTCCTCGTAGAGGGTCCACTTGGCGGGATCGAGGTACACGGTGCCGTCCGGTCCCTCGAACTCGGCCGCGGCCTGGGCGTCGGCCGCACTCTGCTGGCCCAGCGCGGCCATTGCGCTGCCCCCCAGGGCCACGCCGAGGCCCACGCCGGTGAGCACGGCGCCGCCCGTGCGCAGCTTCTTGACCCGAGGGGAGGCCTCGGGCGCGGCCTCGGCCAGGGGCGCCCGCACCACGGCCGCGCCACTCCACTGCAGCACCGTCTCGATCGGCCCCAGCACCACCAGGTGGTCCGGTGCGCGGTCCTCCGCGGCCAGAGAGGCCAGCAGCACCTCGCCAAACGCCAGAGCCTCCTCGGCCTCGCGATCCCGCCGCTCCAGCGCCCGGCGGTCCGTCAGCAGCACGCGCCCGGCCCCGTCCACCTCCACCACGATCCCGGTCCAGCCCTTGGCCCGCTCCACCTGCACCAGGTGCCGGCCCGGCGCCAGCGCCACGCCCACCAGCGGGTCCTCCACCGGCCGCCCGTCCACCACCACGGCCACGTCCCCCAACGCCACGTGCAGCGTCGTCCGCGGGGCCCGCGCCACCTCCTCCAGCGCGCGCGCGAACCACACCTGCGCCTTGGGCGAGTGGTTCGGGTTCCACTCGAACGCCGGATCCACGGCGTGCACCTGAGCGAACGCCGCCGACGCACCTTCCTCGTCGTTCTCCGAGTACGCGTCCAGTCCCCTGACGTAGCTCGCCTGAGCCAGCTTCGCTGGATCCACGGGCGCGGCCAGGCAGGCCCACGCGCCGGCCAGCTGCGCAGCCTTGGCGTCGATGGACTCCTTGGACTGGTACCCCCCTTCGAGTTCGGTCAACCACGTCCCGAACACGTTCACCGAGATGGCATCGTCGTCACAGCGCTCGACGCTCTGCGCGCCCAGCACGGCCACCTCGCCGGCCGTCCCCAGCACGGCTGCGTGGTCGATCTCCGCGTCCAGCACCGGCGGCAGCAGGCGAGCCAGCAAGCCAGCGGCGCGGACCTCGGATTCCTCGTCGTCGAAGGCGCCGAGGTACAGGGCGATCGCGTGTGGTTCATCGGCTGCGGCGGGGCAGGCTGCGGCCACGACGCACGCGAAGGTCAGTGCCAGAGCCACAGATGAACGCCACGAACCCATGGTGCCTCCCTCCTCGAGCCGGCCGCGGACTCCGGTATACAACGAACGGTGGGGCGGAGCCCACGAGCCGCCTTGGATGGGTCCAGCGTAGGCCCGTCTCCCCGGTCACGCCGGTGGCAAGAGGAGTCCACCACTGGCGAGCTCCCGGCCGAAGACGTCGAACGGAAGCACCCGGACCGGGCCGTCCTGCAGCACCTCCTGGCCGAGGTAGACCCCAAAGGCTCCCTGGATCGCCCCGCGGTCGAGCAGCTCCTTGAGGACCGCGCCCTTCCGCCTGCGCCAGGTCGATGCTGCCGTGACCTCGATGCCGACGTTTCGCCTCCCGCGGGACCAGATGAAGTCGACCTCGCTGCCCGATGGCGTGCGCCAGAAGCTCAGCTTCCCCCCGATTCCCGCGTAGGAGACGTGAGCCCTGAGCTCGTGGAGCACGAGCGTCTCGAGGAGCGCTCCCCGGTCCGATCGCTCCACCGGATCCCGGAGCTGACCGAGGATGGCGCAGACGACGCCCGGATCGAAGAAGTAGAACTTGGGCTTGGAGACCTCCTTGACCTTCACGCGGGGGTTCCACGCGGGCAGCCAGGTTCCGATGAGGGTGTCTACCAGGACCGAGAAGAACCGTTGCACCGTCGGACGAGCGGCTCCAGCATCTCGCGCGATGCCCGCAGTGTTGACGACCTGCCCGTTCACGATGGCGGCGGCCTCCAAGAAGCGATCGAAGGAACCGAGGTCCTTGACCAGGGCCTCCTGCTGGATCTCCTGGCGGAGGTAGGTGTGGACGTAGGCCTCGAGGATGTCCACGGCGTGATGCGGCTCGGCGCGCACCTTGGGCATCGCGCCGAAATGCAGCAGCTCCTCGATGGGTGCGTCCTCGCCCATCTCCTCGAGGGTCAGCGGGAAGAACCGCCGGTCGAAGACCCGGCCGGCGAGCAGGTCCACGTCCATGCGCCTGAGCTTGCGAGCGCTCGATCCACTCAGGGCGAAACGATAGTCGTCACCGCACTCCGAGACGAGGGCGTGCACCTCCCTCAGGAGCGCCGGGAGGTGCTGGACCTCGTCCACGACCACCCAGCTTCCAGGAGGGAGGGCAGTCACCCTGCGGCGCAGCAGCGAGGGATCGCGAGACAGGGCGAGGAACACCTCGCTCCTGAGGAGGTCCTGCCACAGCGCGTCGGGCAGAACGGACCTCAGCCACGTCGTCTTGCCCGTGGACCGCGGGCCGAACAGGAAGAACGAATGACGAGGCGGCTTCAGAGATCTTGCATACATCGTGAGCATTTTGACGGCAAAAGTGCTCACGGACAAGGATGAAGGGCGGGCGAGCAGAGCGAAGCGCTCATTCCCCCTCGTACAGCACGACCTGGTTCCGGCCGCCGGCCTTGGCCTGGTACAGGGCCATGTCCGCGCGGTACAGCAGTGTCTCGTTGTCGCCGGTCTCCTCGGCCGGGAGCAGGGCCGCGCCGATGCTGATGGTGACGCGCAGATCGAGGTTCTCGAAGGCCACCGGCGTGGACTCCACCACCGAGCGGATGCGCTCGGCGAGCACCAGCATGCCCTGGGCGGTGGTGTTGCGCAGCAGCACGCAGAACTCCTCGCCGCCGTAGCGGAAGACCGCGTCCTCGGTGCGCACGGACTGCAGCAGGGTGTCGCCCAGGGACTTGAGCACGGCGTCGCCGGCGAGGTGACCGTGCTCGTCGTTGACCGCCTTGAAGAAGTCCAGGTCGGCCAGCAGCATGCCCAGGGGCTCGTTGTGGCGCTGGGCGTAGTGGACCTCCTGATCGAGGCGCTGCTGCAGGTGGTAGCGGTTGCCGCAGCCGGTGAGCGGATCGGTGGTGATGGTGCGCGAGAGCTTCTCGACCGCCCTGGCGCCGAGTTCGTCCACCGCCGCGAACTGCATCACGGTGTTCGTGGCGATCTGGATGCGGCAGTTGTCGTTGAGCACCTGGGTGCCCTCGATCCGCATGCCGTCGACGAAGGTGCCGTTGAGGCTGCCCAGATCCGTGAGCCGGAACTTGCCGTCCACCAGCTCGAGCTTGGCGTGACGCCGCGAGATGGACTCCTCGGGGAACGAGAACTCCGCGAGCTTGCCGCGGCCCAGGGAGCCGCCCGTGGCGGGGACGAAGATCAGGCGGCCCGCCTCGCCCCCGGTCAGGACGGTGATCGTCGCGCCGACTGGCGGCTTGCGCGCCTCGGCGATCGCGTCCACGGCCACCGTGACGAAGGTGGTGGTCCGCTTCATGGCGCCCGCGCTGTCCTTGGGGCTGGTGCTGTCGTTGCCCACATTCCCTCCAACGCCTGCGTCTGCAGTACGCGTCCGGCTCTACATGGTAGACCTAGGGGGTCGTCCCGGGCAATGATCCGAAGCCGCGTCTCCCGCGTTGGTGCGGGCGCTCACAGCGAGGAGGGGACATGAAAACCCTGTTGGAACTGGTCCAGGCCCACCCACAGCTGCACGCCGTGGCGATCCTTCTGGGCAGCGTCCTGGTCGGCTTCATCGTCGACCTGGTGGTCCGCCGCGTGCTGAGGCGGCTCACCCGCAAGACCCAGACCACCCTGGACGACGTGATCATCGACGCGATCCGCCGTCCCCTGTTCGTGTCGGTGCTGTTCGCCGGCATCGGCGTCGCGCTGCCCAAGATCGAGCCCACCGAGACCACCCAGTACGTGGTCCAGGGGCTGTTGATCACGATCGCGGTGTTGCTGTGGTCGGGGGCGTTGTTCCGCAGCGGCAAGGCGGTCCTGGGTGTGCTCGCGGCCCGCCAGAACGAGTTCGCGGTGGTCAACACCCGGACCATCCCGCTGTTCGACATCGTCGTGAAGATCGTGGTCGTGGCTGCCGCGTCCTACGGCGTCCTGCTGGCGTGGAACGTGGACGTCACGGCCTGGCTGGCCTCGGCCGGGGTCATGGGTATCGCCATCGGTTTTGCCGCCAAGGACACCCTGTCCAACTTCTTCGCGGGCATCTTCATCCTGGCCGACGCGCCGTACAAGCTCGGGGACTTCGTGGTGCTGGCGTCGGGTGAGCGCGGCATGGTCACCGACATCGGGATCCGCTCCACACGCCTGCTGACGCGCGACGACATCCAGATCATCGTGCCCAACGCCTCCATCGGTAACGCCAAGATCATGAACGAGAGCGGCGGACCCCACGAGAAAGAGCGCATCCGCGTCACCGTCGGCGTGGCCTACGGCAGCGACGTCGAGCACGTCCGCGAGGTGCTCATGCAGGCCGCCGCCGAAGCGAAGTACCTCGCCAAGGAGCCCGCACCCCGCGTGCGCTTCCGGACCTTCGACGAGTCGGCGCTGAACTTCCAGCTCATGGGCTGGATCGACGAACCCGTCCTGCGCGGACGCGCCCTCGACGACCTCAACGCCAAGGTCTACAACGCCCTCAACGAATCCGACATCGAGATCCCGTACCCGCACCGCGTGGTGCACCTGAAGCGGGATCAGGACATGGACGAGGACGAGGAGTAGGGGCCCGGCGCTATTCGCTGCGCGGCAGGTGCGGGCGCATCATCGGTCCGACGTCACCGACACAGTTGCGGCCCTGGGCCTGGGCCAGCAGGGTGATGTCGAGGATGATGTGGTTGGTGGCGGTGTCCACCAGCGAGGGGTTGGAGGTCCAGACGGTCTGGTTGTCGGCGCCCGGTTCGGTGCCGCCGATGACCGCCTCGCGGCGATCCACCACCACCAGCGCCTTGTGGGACCAGGTGGCCTTCTCCGAGTCGTCGCCCACGTCGTCGATCCACAGCGAGAAGCCGCGGGGCTCGGCCGACACGCGGTCCGGGCTGTGCAGGACGCAGTGCAGGTCGCGGTCGGCGAGGTACTCCAGGGCGGGCATCAGCAGCGACAGCTCGCGATCCCACAGGGACAGGTACACGGACCGCTCGGCGGTGCGCACCATGGCGTCGATGCGGGTGATGACCTCCTCGTAGCGGCCCACGATCCAGATGGGCTCGGGCTGGGCGCGGGTGGGCACCTTCTCGAGCTGCACGGCGAGCAGATCGAGCTTGGACTCGGTGGAGCGCCGCAGGTGCTCGACGAGGCGAGCCGGTGATGTGGCGAGGTAGCGAGCCGGGCGATCGCCCACGGCAAAGGCGGCGCCGGCGTTCTCGAGCTTGCGCAGCACCGTGTACACCGCGGAGCGGGGGATGCCGGAGCGCGACGCGACCTCGTAGCCGGTGAGGCCGTCCTCGGTGCCCTCCACCAGGGTCAGGTAGGCCAGGGCCTCGTTGCGGGCGAAACCGAGCTCGACGAGCTTGGCGATGGTCTCTTCGTGCAAGGGTCAGTCCTTCGTCGCTGGCGTCGCTCCAGTGTGGGTCACTCCACGCACTCGGTGTACACCTCGAAGTAGGAATTGTCGACCGGGTTGGAGACGCGGGCGGCGGCCACGTTGCGGCCGTACTGCAGGTAGGCGGTGACGTCCACGGGGGCCACGGTGATGGACTCGGTGCACCCGGCGTTGTCGTTGACGCACCCCTCCTCCTGCCACATGCCACCCCACTCCCCCACCAGCTGGCCGTTGAGGTAGAAGGCCAGGCCGTCGTCGGACTGCATGGACAGGAACAGCGCCGGCGGCATGGTGTCCACCTGGAACTCGGCGCGGTAGACCTTGTCGTAGCCGGACGTGATGTGCCCCTGGTCGGGCATGGACACCGTGGAGTAGTCCACCATGGTGTAGCTGGGATCGTAGAAGGGCAGGCCGTTGCCGTCGGTGGGATCCTCCTCGTACCCGAACGGCATGCTGCCCCACCACTGCCAGTCGGCCTCGATGGTCTCGTCGCAGTCGGGCAGCTCGTCGGGCTCCTCGAAGTCGTCGTCGTCGCCCGGCGGGACCTCATCGATGATCACCCCCGGGTCGTGGTCCAGCGGCGCGACCTCCCACTGCGCGTCGTCCTCGACCGTGTCGTCGTCGTCGCCGAGCTCGGGCGGCTCCGGCGTCGGCGGCTCGTCGCTGTCCCAGCTGTTCAGGTCGTAGTCCAGGCACGCGACGAAACCCAGGGCGAACACCCCGCCGAGGCCGAGGACGGCTGCGCGGACGGTCTGACGGACGATCTTGGACATGGACGGCCTCCCGATTCTGACCAGCCCCGGGGCGGTCACTAGTGACTCAAACAAGAGTTACTAACAACCAGACAATAGAACAGCCCGCCGCCTGGATCAAGCGCATTCAGCAGTCCGTCGCCGCAAAGGGCTGCTGTGCGCGCGCGGGGCCGTGCTAAGCTCCACCCCGTGAAACACCGATGGAGGCGTCGATGCGCGCGGTGACAAGGGGGATGCAGTGGCTCGCGGTGGCCGCGCTGGTGGTGCTGTGGCCCGCGATCACGGTCGCGGACCCGGACGTGACCAACCGGCCCGACTGCGGGTTCGACGACGATCCGGCGCCGGACTTCACCCTGGTGGATCAGAACCCCACGTCGCCGACCCACGGCCAGGAGATCACCCTGTCGGAGCTGCAGGGCAAGGCCGTGTTCGTGATGTTCATCCGCTCCGGCTGCGGCCACTGCCAGTCCCTGGCCACCTACATCAACGCGTACATGATCCAGTACGCCGAGGCGTGGGGCGACGACGTGGCCATCGTGCTGGTCAACATGGTCGGCTACGAGGCGGACCTGCCCGAGTTCTGCGACCTGCACGACCTGCCCACGGTGCAAGACGACGCGGCTGCTTCAGTGGCCGACGCCTTTGGCGCGTCCCTGTACTGGAACTACACGCTCAAGACCGACGGCCGGCTGCACACCATGTACTACTCGCTGTACCTGCCCAGCGACGAGCAGCGGTGGGTCACCGACATCGAGACGGCGAGGGGCAAGTGAGACCACCGCGGGGCTGGCTGGCCATCGCCGCGGTCCTGTGCGCCTGCGGTTGCGTGGACAAGGCTCCCGCGGACGACGGCGCCGGCGACGACGACACGTCCGAGTGCCCCGAGCCGTTCACCGAGGCCATGACCGAGGTCTACGACGAGCCGTACAACCCCGATCTCATCTGGCGCAAGCACGAGACCCCCGAGCCCGGCCAGCTGTGCTTCGACTGCCACCTGTGCGCCAACGACGACGCCGCGCCCGTGGACAACACCCACTTCGTGTGCAAGCACTGCCACGACGAGTCCGGCGGGGTACTCGACGCCGACGGCTGCGAATGCGGCGAGCTGGACTGCGAGACCGATCCCCCCACCCTCACCTGCGGCGAGTGCCACACCGACGGCTGCAACGGCCACGCGTCGGCTCCGCTGATGAACTCGCTGTGCGACTTCTGCCACGTGCCCTGGGAGTCACCGCCATGATCCGACTGCTCGTGCCGCTGTTGCTCGCGATGTTGCTGACGCTGGGATGCGACGGCGACGAGGGCGTAGACGACGACTCGTCCCCCGCGGACGACGACGACACCGGCCCCGGCGACGACGACGACATCGGCGACGACGACGACGTCACCGAGCAGCCGCCGGGCTGCCTGGCCGAACCCGGACCCGGACCCGGACCCGACATCTGCGCCGAGGACGCCCCGTGCCGCTGGGACGGCACCGGCGACGACGCCAAGTTCGGCTTCTCCCTGGACGCGGGGCGCGACTTCGACGGCGACGGCGTGCCCGACTTCGTCGTCGGCGCCAAGGGGTACACCGACTTCGAAGAAGAGGGCCGCGGCCTGCTCTACCCCGGCACCGTGACCACCGACGACGACCCCTCCCCCCCCGGGATCTTCACCGGCAACCAGCCGCTGGCCTACGCCGGGTTCTCCGTGGCCCTGGTCCAGGACATGAACGGCGACGGGTTCGACGAGATGGTCGTGGGCGCCACCGGCGTCGAGGACATCCCCGACGTGGAGGACCTGCCGCCCAACGTGGGCTCGGCCTGGCTGATCTACGGCGGCGAACTGCCCGAGCCCGACGCCAAGACCGGTGAGATCGAGCTGCTGGCCTCGACGGTGTTCTACGGCGAGACCTACTACGCCCGCACCGGCTGGGACGTGGCCACGGCCGGCGACGTCAACGGCGACGGCCTGGGCGACCTGCTGCTCAGCGGCGAGCTGGAGTGGTACGACGCAGACGACGGTGAGACCTACCGTCAGGGCCGCGTGTACCTGTTCTTCGGCCGCGCCGACGGATTCCCCGAGACCGTGTCGGTGGCCGAGGCCGACGTGATCCTCGACGGCGACGAGGCCGACGAGATGGCCGGCGAGTCCCTGGCCGGCGGCCACGATCTGGACGGCGACGGCGTCCCCGACCTGGTGATCGGCGCGCCCTACAACGGCACCTACGCGGGCCGCGTCTACGTGGTCTCCGGCGCCGAGATCGCCGCCGGCGGCAGCTTCGAGCTCGCTGACGTGGGCGTGATCCTCGGCGGCTCGCCTGGCGCGTACGACGCCTTTGGCTGGGACGTGTCCGTACCCGGCGATCTCACCGGCGACGGCCTCGCCGACATCGCCGTGGGCGTGCCCGGCCACGACGACCCCATGGACAACGCCGGCGCCCTGGTCCTGTACGCCGGCACCGAGGACCTCGCCCTCGGCATCGCACCCGACCCCCTCACCACCATCGCCGGGGAGTGGGACGAGCACGACTTCGGCATCCGCTCCGCCGGCGGCGACATCGACGGCGACGGCCGCACCGATCTGATCACCGCGGCCATCTACGCCCACCAGGGCTTCAACGGCAAGGCCGGCCGCGTCTACGTCTTCGCCGGCCGCGACGCCGGCGACTGGGCCGACGTCACCTCCGCCACCCAGGCCGAGGCCGACTACACCGGCGCAGGCGTGCGCGACTACATGGGCTTCGGCGTCGGCGCGGCCGACCTGGACGGCGATGGCTACGACGACCTGCTCATGGGCAGCGCCTACCACGACACCGCCGCCGCCGAGGACCAGGGGCGGGTCTACCTGTTCTGGGGTGGCGAGTTCTGAGGGATCGCGACGCGGCCCCGGCTGGTATCCTTCGCATTCACGGGAGGTCTCCGATGTTCCAGATGCGCTGGTTCGCGCTGCTGCTGGCAGCGCTGTTCGTCCTGGTGGGTTGCCCCGAAGAGGGCGACGACGACTCCGCGATCGACGACGACGACAGCGAGGGTGACGACGACGACTCGGCCGTCCCCGACGTCCCGTTCGCCCAGTTCTGCGGCCAGCAGATGTGGGACGAGACCCTGGTCGAGGCCACCGTCGGCGAGCTGAGCGGGGCCTACATCGGCTACTACGACTCCATGCCCGACGGCACGGTGGAGTCCATGAAGCTGATCCCGGAGCACCCGTTCTGGGTCACCCACATCCGCGCGGCGTACGGCAGCGGCTCGGGCCCCGCGCGCATTCGCCTGGTGCACAGCTGGGGCCGGTCCTACCCGGACGTGACCGACGAGGTGGGCGGGGATCTGACCGAGCCCCTCGAGTTCGACGTGTCCGACCCCGACGCCAACGACTGGCTCGAGTTCGACGTGTCGGACCGCGAGATCTTCCTGATGCCCACCCAGCACTACCACCTGGCCAACGAGAAGCTCGAGGGCGGCCCGTTCCTGGCGCTGGAGAACCTGCCCGAAGGCGAGAGCTCGCGCGCGCTGTTGCTGGTGCCCGACGAGTCCATGCCCTACGGCAGCGAGGGCAACTTCCGCCTGGAGCTGCGCGGCCACCACTTCTGCTCGTGGGAGGACACCGACTTCTGGTTCGGCGAGGACGTGGCCCAGCCGTGGGAGGAGGACGCCTCATCGCGCGCTGCCGTGGTGGACCTGGACGGCGACGGCAACGACGACCTGATCGTGAACCACGGCGGGCCCATCGCCTACCTCGGCGACGGCGCCGGGAACTTCGCGGCGCCGGCCACCGATCCCTTCGAGGACTGGTCCGACGTGGGCATGGCGGTGTTCGGCGACGTGGACAACGACGGGGACCTCGACGCGTTCGCCTCGGTGTACGTGGGCGCGGACGACGACGGGGACTGGTTCACCAAGGACGAGGGCGACTGCAACGACGCGGACACGGCCATCAAGCCCAGCGCCACCGAGCAGGTGAGCAACGGCATCGACGACGACTGCGACGGCGTCGCCGACGACGGCACCGACACCTCCGATGCCGACGGCGACGGCTTCTCGATCTTCGACGGGGACTGCAACGATCTGGACGCGCTCGTCTTCCCCGGGGCCCTCGAGGAGATCAACGGCTACGACGACGACTGCGACGGCATCGCCGACGACGGCACCGACACCTCCGACGCCGACGGCGACTGGACGTCCATCGCCGACGGGGACTGCAACGACACCGATCCGGCGATCTACCTCGGCGCCAACGACACCTCGAACAACGGCATCGACGACGACTGCGACGGCGTGGTCGACAACGGCGTGGACACCACCGACCGCGACGCGGACGGCTTCTCCGTGCTCGACGGCGACTGCGACGACACCCGCGCCGAGCTCAACCCCGGCGCCGACGAGATCAAGGACGGCATGGACAACGACTGCGACGGCGTGGTCGACGAGTCCGCGGCCAACCGCATCCTGCTCAACGACGGCGGCGTGTTCACCCTGGTCGAGGCGTCGGGGGTGGACTACGTGGACCCGTCCACGGCCGCGGGCTTCGGCGACGCCGACGGCGACGGCTGGCTCGACCTGTACTACGGCAACTGGCTCGAGACCTACCCCTACGACGCGGCCATGGCCGACCACTACTTCGAGGGGTACGGCGACGGCACGTTCGACGAGCTGCTGGACGAGGCCGGGATGTCCCTGGACTACAACTACTCGGTCTACGGCGTCATGTGGAACGACTACAACAACGACGGCTGGCCCGACGTGTTCGTGGGCAACTACCACATGTACCCCAACCAGCTGTGGCAGAACCAGGGCGATGGCACCTTCGTGGACGTGGCCTTCGACGTGGGCGCGGCCCAGGACGACATCGTGTACGAGGACGACCACCTCACCGGCGGTCACACCTACGGCGGCGACTTCGGCGACATCGACAACGACGGCGACATGGACATGTTCATGTGCAACCTCGCCCACCCGCGGGTCCAGCCGTGGAGCGACCCGTCCATGTTCCTGGTCAACGACGGCGAGCCGACCTTCACCTTCGACAACCAGCTGCTCGAGTACGGCTTCATCTACGACGAGGGCGACGTCAACGCCCAGTTCGGCGACTTCGACAACGACATGGATCTGGATCTGGTCGTGGCCAGCCTCTACGGCGGCCACTACTCCAAGTTCTATCGAAACGACGGCCCCGACGGCTTCACCGACATCACCTACGAGACCGCCTCCGCCATCCACGACGCCGTGTCCGTGGTGTGGTCCGACGTGGACAACGACGGCGATCTGGACCTGTTCCTCGCCGATCGCAACGGCTACCCCTACGTCCACCTGCTGATCAACCGCGTGGGCCAGGACAACCACTTCGTCGAGTTCGACCTGCGCGGCACCGACACCAACCGCGACGCCGTGGGCGCCCGTGTCACCGTCGTCGCCGGCGGCGTCACCCAGATGCGCGACGTGCAAGGCGGCGGCGGCCACTCCAACACCCAGCACTCCCACGTCCAGCACTTCGGCCTGGGCGGCAACACCACCATCGACGAGGTCACGGTGCGCTGGGTGGGTGGCGACACCGAGGTGATCACCGGGATCGAGGCGGACCACCGCTACGAGGTGGTGGAGGGATCGGGGAGCGGGACGGTGATCTGGTAGGGGCGCGGCACGAGGGGGCCGATGCGAGAAGGAGGGAACGTGTTCGTCCAAGCTGGCCGACTCGCCGCGATCGTGGGAGCGGCGCTCACGCTGATCAGCCACAGCGCTCCGGCGAGCGCCCAAGAGAGCGACGCGATGCGAGAGGCGCGCGACACCGCGGTGATGGCGTTCCTCGACCGCTGCGTCGCCCACGCCGACTTCGACGACCGCAAGCGGACCGAGGTCTTCTGGAACCAGCTGTACACGCTCGGCTACTCGCCGGGCCAGATCCTCGAAGTGACCCAGACCCTCGGCGACGACTGCGAGTACATCTCCATCAAGGCCGCGGTGATGCAGCTGGCTGCCCAGCTCGGCATCGAGCGGGGGGAGCGGCCGACCGCGCCGCCGCCCGTGGTGACCACCGTCGACGAACACTCGGCCGAGATCGCCGAGCGCGAGGTCTCGCCGGCTCCTCCCCAGCCCGCCGACGGCGCGCAAGACGAAGCCGCGGCCGAAGCCACGCCCCTCACCCCCGAAGAGGCCCAACGACCCACAACCAGGGTCTACGCCACGCCCATCGACCAGTTCCTCGACCAGTGCCTCGACTCCCCTGACGATCGCGATCGGGATCTCGCCGAGGCCCAGCAGGGACAGCTGTTCGCCATGGGCTACGACATCGACCGGATCGTCGAGCTGTTCCGGCAGCTGCCCGAAGACTGTAGCTACATCTCCTACAAGACCGCGGTGACCAGCCTCGGCTGGCAGCAGGAGGAGCTGCGGCGGCAACGCCGGGCTGCGGAGGCGGCCAAGGAGGCCTCGCAACCCCGCACCACGCGGCGCGGGGAGCGGGTCGACCGGCTGATCGGGTTCGCCATGAACCTCGGTTTCGGTGCCGGGCACCTCGGCACCTACAACTTCACGCCAGAGGCGGACTTCACCGAGTCCCACTTCGACGTGGAGCTTCCGGGGTTCGAGCTGCGGCTCTTCCCGGCCCCGGACTTCTCCATCGATCTGCTGTGGCAACTGGGCGACATGGCCTGGTTCAAGTCCAAGGACTTCCCAGACTCCTTCGCCGGATCGGTGTTCTTTCACATCCACGGCCCGCCGGCCTCCATCGGGGGCAGCATGAACATCGGCTTTGCCGCGGCACCGGGGTTGAGCGTCACCATCCAGAACGGCGAGACCATCGAGATCATGGATTTCGCGATGGGCATGGACGCCATCGGCGTGGGCGCGGGCACCCGGCTGGGCGTGGATCTGACCTCCGACAGCGGGCTCTTCGGCCTGGGGATCTACCTCAGGCCTGGCGTCCACGCGACCGTGGGGGCTGGCGGCGAGATCGTGAAGAGCCACGAGCTGCTGTTCGAGGTCAACGTCGGGCTGTACGTGCTGCGTCCGGCCGGGTCTTGAGCGCCTACTGACACTCCTGTGTCGGTGCCTGCCACTTGGCCTGCATCAGGTGGTTCGACTCGTTGACCGCGTCGTCGAACACCCACACCTCCACGTCGTAGACCTCCTCGGCCTTCACGTGGGGGACCACGGCGCCGTCGGAGATCAGGATGTCGAGGGCGTAGGCGATCTCGTACATCGGCGGCTCGCTGCCGGTGTCGAAGGTCCACGAGAACGGCGGCATGGGGTCGAAGCTCACCCACACCTGCGATGTGGCGATGTCGCCGTCGGCGTCGGTGCCGTTGAAGGTGACGTAGGCGCGGCACTCGTCGCCCGCCATGGCGTGGGTCACCACAAGATCGGCCAGCACGGGGGCCTCGCCCGTGGCCGCGTCGTCGTCGTCGCCAGCCTGGCTCGAGTCGTCGTCGTCGGTGGCAACGGAGTCGTCGTCACCCACAGCGTCGTCGTCGTCGCCGCCGCCGCAGGCGGCCAGCGCGAAGCCGAGGGTGAGCAGCAGGGCGAATCGCAGGGACATGGGCACCTCCGGATCTTATACGCCGTCGAGGGCAGGGCGCTGGGCGGGCACGGGCGCGATCCACTCCACGCCGAACGAGAACACGGGGCCGACCTGGGCCGGGCCGGGCTCCCACCATCCGCCTTCGTTGTAGGGATCCTCGCGGTACACCCGCGGGATGTCCCAGATCCAGCCCACGCCGCCGCCGGCCTTGAGCCAGACGGTGCCCGGGCCGCCGCGGCCGGTCAGGGCGATGTGCATGTCGAGCAGCACGTAGGCGTGGCCGTTGGTCCCGTAGCGGCCGTCGATGGCCACGCGGGAGCGCGCGGCGGTGGGGAAGCGGAACATGGCGTGGAAGCCGCCCCAGACGAAGGTGGCCTCGTCGCGCAGCGGCCCGGCGGACTCGTCGTCGTTGGGCAGGGCCAGCACGAACTCGTTGAACCCGGCCAGGTGCACGCCGTCGTGGGAGCCGAAGCGCACGGCCTGGCGGAACACCACGCCTCGGTCGAGGAACCGGCTCCAGTTGTAGCCGACGCCCGTGCCCGCGGCGAAGAAGTCGGCGTCGAGATCGGCGGTGACCACCGCGCCGCCGGGGAAGCCGAAGCCGTCGCGGCCCACGTCCATCGCCAGCGGCGCCAGGGCGAAACCCAGCCGCAGTGGCGCGCGGAAGCGGTAGTCCACCCGCAGGTCGTTGATGGCGCCGAAGGACAGGGACTCGATGCCGAGCATGGGACGGACCGCGGCGGACACGGTGAGCACGGCCGCGGTGCGGCGGGGCGTGCCGGCGTCGGCGGTCAGCGGCACCCCGGTGGTCCGGACGAGATCCCCGACGCGGGCGTCGTCTCCGGGCCCGAGCCAGGCGCGGGCGCGGCTCTCGGAGACCTCCGCCACCTCGACGACGGCCACCACGGCGCCGCTGGCCCGGGTGACCTTCTCGCCGCTCTCGATGTCCACCGCCACCACCGGCTGGGTGGACTCCACGGCCAGGTGCATGCCCTCGCGCAGTCCGGCGTCCGCCCCCTGATCGAGGATCACGGCGCCGCCGCGCACCTCGATCACGTGGCCGTGTACCGGCGTCGGCGGCAGCGGGACCTCCGACGCCGAGTGCTGCACGAGCCCGTCGTCGGCGGACTCCTGGGCCGAGGCGGGCACGAACAGGGTGACCTGCGGGAACGCCGGCTCGGTCACGTCGAGCAGCAGGGCCTCGCCGCGGGCCGTGCGCACCAGGGCCGCGTCCCCGGCCCACCGCACCCCCACGATGTCCAGGCCCTCGCCGAAGGTGGACACCTGCCGGCCGTGCTCGCCGGAGACCCGCAGCAGCGCCAGCCCCTCATAGCCGCGGACCACCAGGGACAGATCGCCGCGCTGGATGGCGGCGTGGTAGGTGCCGGGATCGGCCCAGTCGTCGGGCAGAACGCCGGACGGGTAGGTGGCCTGGGGGAGCTCCGTGAGGAACTCCTGGGCACCAGCCGTCTGCGCGAGCAGCAGCAACACCGCGGCGGGGATCCAGGTCAGCGCCCTGTGGGCGGCTCGCGTTCTCCTGAGATGACGCATCAACATCCATCCCCCGGCACCACGGTCGGGTCCCGGTCGTCACAGTCCCAGTCCAGCCCCGGGTAGGTCAACGGGTCGTAGGGTCCAGGCTGCCACCACTCGAGGTACGTATCCAGATCTCGATCCCATCCGTCGGCCGCTGCGCCGCCGTACATGCCCATGTCGCCGGGCCCGCCGTCGGGATCGGTCGTCGCCAGATCACCCGAGTCGATGCACCACGATCCCGTGGACAGGTGGAGGTCCCAGTCGTAGGACTGCGCGGCGCTGGTGTCCGCGAAGAACGGCGCCTCCGAGATGTTCCCCGACACCCCGGCGGTGAACGGCTGGGCGCCATCGACGTCGGTGGGAGAGTTGTCCACGACATTGCAGTAGTTCAGCGAAACGGAGTCGAACATCCCGTAGATGCCGCCGCCGGCCGTGGAGGCCACGTTGTCGGCGATGATGCTGTTGACGAGCGATGCGTTGATGGGGTTGGCGTAGTACACGCCCGCGCCGGCGATGGCGCTGTTGCCCGCCACGACGGCGTTGGTCAGGGTCACGGGGTAGCTGGTAGCCAGGAAGACGCCCCCTCCCCAGCCCAGGTCCGCCTCGTTGCCGGTGATCTGCAGGTTGTTCGCGTCCACGGTGGACTCGTAGAAGTAGATCCCACCGCCGTGGGTCACGGTGGCCACGTTGTCGGCCACGACGACGTTGTCCAGCTGCGCCGGCAGGGCGCTGTGCATGTAGATCCCGCCTCCGGACTCGGCCTCGTTGTTCGTCACGACCACGTTGGAGAAAGACGAGGCGTCCGAGACCAGGTAGAGGCCGCCGCCGTTGGCTCCGGCCACGTTGTCGCTGACCACCACGTCCTCGAGCAATGCCGTGCCCACCCCCACGCGGATCCCGCCGCCTTGCTGGAGGGCCTCGTTGCCGGTGACGATCAGGTGGCGCAGGGTCGGGCCGGAGAAGTCGATCCAGATGCCGCCGCCATAGGTGTGATACCCGCCGGTGACGGTGAAGCCCTCGAAGATGGTGTCGAGGCCGTCGCCGTTACGGAACTCCACGGGGTGCGCGGCGCCGCCAGCGTCGATCACGGTCACCTGGGGCCCGCCCACCCCCAGCACGTGGACCGGCACGCCGTCGAACACCACGGTCTGAGTATAGGTCCCCGGCTGCACGCAGACGACCTCGTTTGCGGCCGCGGCGAGCAGGGCCTGCTCGATGAACGTGTGGTCCCCGGGCACGTCCAGCGCGCACGTCACGCAGCCGTCGTCGGCGATCCCGTCGCAGTCGCTGTCCGATCCGTCGCAGACCTCGGCGGCCGCGGGGCTGACCGCGGGATCGGCGTCGTCGCAGTCCCCGTGGCACCGGGTGTAGCCGTCAGCGTCGGCGTCGGTGTCCTCCTCCGTGGACGGATCACAGTCGTTGTCCAGGCCGTCGCACAGCTCCGGAGCCCCCGGGTACACGGTGGCGTCGGTGTCGTCGCAGTCGTCCCCGCCGTTGGCCAGGGACAGGTGCCCGTCGCCGTCGAGGTCCACCGCGTCGTAGCCGTCGCAGTTCTGATCCACGCCGTCGCCGGGAAGCTCGGTGGCGCCGGGATGGACGCCGGCGTCGAGGTCGTCGCAGTCCCCGTCACACGAGGTGGTGCCGTCGCCGTCGAGGTCGCCAGGATCCAGCCACGGATCGTCGTCGTCGCAGTCCCCGTCGCAGGTGGAGTAGCCGTCCGCGTCGAGGTCGTCGAGGTTCAGCGAGGCCAGCGCGTCGTCGCAGTCCCCATCGCAGGTGGAGTAGCCGTCCGCGTCGAGGTCGTCGAGGCTCAGCGAGGGCGCCGCGTCGTCGCAGTCCCCGTCGCAGCTCGAGTACCCGTCACCGTCACCGTCGGCCTCCGAGGGATCCGTCACCTCGTCACAGTCGTTGTCCGCGACGTCGTCGCACACGTCCGGAGCGCCCGGGTACACGTCGTCGCGGGTGTCGTCGCAGTCGGTGTCGTCCACGACGTGGTCGGCGGGCGCGAAGCACGCCTGGACCGAGATCTCCGGGTCCCCGAACCCATCCCCGTCGGCGTCGGCGAAGAAGGTGTCCAGCCCGTCGGGATCGGCCTCGTCGATCGCACCGTCGCAGTTGTTGTCGACCTCGTCGCACTCCTCCACGGCGCCGGGGTGGACGTCCGGATCGTCGTCGTCACAGTCGTCCCCGCCGGCGACGCCGTCCCAGACGTGGCCGTCGCCGTCCACGTCGGTCAGATCGCCGTCGAGGCAGTCCTGATCGATCCCGTCGTACGGCACCTCGTCGGCCCCGGGATGGACGGTGGGATCGAGGGGGTCGCAGTCCACGTCGTTGGGGTACCCGTCGGCGTCGAGGTCGGAGCACTCGTTGTCGTCCTCGTCCACGTCGCCGTCGCAGTCGTTGTCCACGCCGTCGTTGCACTCCTCGGCGGCGCCGCCGTGGATCGTGGGATCGTCGGGATCGCAGTCGATGTCGTCGGGATCGCCGTCGCCGTCGTAGTCGAAGACCGCGGACGAGTCCGGGCAGCCCAGCAGGACCATCAACCCCACCGCGAGAGCCCCTGTGCGTAGTGCAGTCAACACGCCTCCGTTGCGCCGCCGATGATACCAGCCCCCCCCGACTGTGCGCTTGCAGCATGAATCCGTTGACTTTTGTGCACGTGCGAATAAACTCCCAACAGAACGCGCAGATGAAGGGGCCGCAAGATGACTCACCTGGCCTGGATAGCAGTCTCCATGTACGTGATCGCCACGATGGCGCTGACCCTCCGAGGGGCCCTTCGCACTCGCAACCTGGAAGGCTTCACCGTCGGCAACCGCGACATCCCCGCCGCCCTGGTGGGCCTGTCCCTGACCGCCCAGCTCACCTCGGTGGCGACCTTCGTGATCAACCCCGGGCTGGTGTTCCACTACGGCGTCGCCGGGCTGCTGGGCCTGGGGGTGGCCGCGGCCGGCGGCATCACCATCGGGCTGGTCGTGTTCACCGCGCGCTTCCGCCGCATCGGCAACCAGGTGGCCGCGCTGACGGTGCCCCAGTGGATCGGGACGCGCTACGGCTCCAGCGGGCTGCGCGCCACGTTCGCGACGCTGTCGCTGGGTCTGGTGAGCTACGCGGTGCTGATCGTGGTGGCCCTGTCGCTGGTGCTGTCCGGACTGCTCGGGGTACCCGCGGCCGCGGTGGCCGTGGTGGTGACCGCGTTCGTGGTGGGGTACGTGCTGATCGGGGGCGCCAACACCCACGCCTGGACCAATGCGCTGCAGGCGCTGGTGATGCTGGCCGTGGCGCTGGTGCTCATCGGCACCGGGCTGCCGCTGCTGTGGCGCGACGGGGGCCTGCTGACCCGGCTGGCGGCCCAGGATCCCAACCTGGTCTCGGCGGTGAACCCCGCGTCACTGTACTTCCGCAACGCCTTCGAGGTGTTCGTGTGCAACTTCCTCGTGGGCCTGGCCCTGGTGTGTCAGCCCCACATCGTGTCCAAGGCGCTGTACCTGCGCGAGGACCGCCAGGTGCGCACCTTTTTGGGCGTGGCCGTGGCCGCGGGCCTGGTCTTCCTCGGCGTGCTGGTGGTCGGTCTGTACGCCCGCGTCGCGCTGCCGGCGGCCACGCCGGTGGATCAGGTGGTGCCGCTGTACATCTTCCAGACCTTCCCGCCCGCGCTGCAGGTGATCATCGGCATCGGCATGCTGTGCGCGGGGCTGTCCACCCTCGAGGGCATCCTGCTGGCCCTGGCCTCCATCTGCTCCATCGACGTGTTCCCGGCGGTGAAGCGGCTGCTGTCCATCGACGGCGATCGCTGGGCGCTGCGCTTCGGCCGCGGATCGCTGGTGGTGCTGGCGGTGCCCATCGCGCTGCTGGCCCTGGCCCAGCTGGCCAACCCCACCGGCGGCTCGGTGGCCATCTTCGCCCAGTACGGCGTGTACCTGCTGTTCACCGCGTCTTTCCTGCCGCTGGCGTGCGGCATGTTCCTGCCGCGAGTCGACGGGCCGCTGGTGGCGCTGGGGGTGGCCTACGCGGTGTTGGCGTACGTGGGCGTGGCCGCGCTGCAGCTGACGTCCATGCACAACAACCCGGCGTTCCTGGCCACCTGCGGCATGGCCGTGGGCTGGGCGATGGTGGGAGGGGGGATGGCGGTGCGCGCCTACCAGCGCCAGCTGCCGCTGGCCACGTCGGCCTCGTCCACCAGCGCGGGGGGCTGAACGAAGTCGTAGCGGTTGTCGCCGGACTCCCAGCGCACGTCCGTGCCCCCGTAGCCCGAGACGATCTTCCACTCGAACCCGATGCCCAGCGGCAGCGCCACGGGCGCGTCGGTGGTCCAGGTGGGGTAGTTGGTCTCGTCGGTCTTCAGCTGGACGCCGTCGTGCAGCAGGCCCCACTCGCCCAGCTCGTCGTGATCGCCGCGCACGAACGCGGACTCGCCCCAGGCGGTGAAGGTGTTCTCGGCGACGAAGTGCACGTCCACCGTGGGCCAGCCGTCCGCGGCGGTGAGCGCGTCGCGAACCTCGCCGAAGCTGGGCTCGCGGCCGGCCTCGCCGTAGTGGTCGTACTTGGCCAGGACCCGCATGAACTGTCCCAGGTAGCGCTGGCCGGTGCGATTGTCGTCCAGCGCCGCGCTGTCCACGAACAGCACCGACTCCACGTTCGAGGCCACCGAGGACGAGCTGCCCATGGCCGCCTTGGACCAGTTGCCCGCGTCGGTGACCACGCGGATGTCGGTGCGGCCGAGCACGGCGACCTTGTGGTGCATGGCCGTGTACTCGGTGGTCAGGTTGCTGACCTCCCACACGTGCACGCCCGCGTCGCGCAGGGCGTCCTCGGTGGTGTCCCAGTAGCCGTCGGACTGCTTCAGATCGGTGATGGCGTACACGGGCACGCCCGCGTCCACGCGTTCTTCGAGAATCTCCACCAGCGAGTCGGAGAAGCCCGGCGCGGTCAGGTCGCGCAACGAGTACACCATCAACAGGATCTGCTCGTCCTCCTCGGACAGCCACTGCAGCAGCTGGGTCACCGCCCGCGGCCCGCTGTCGGCGGGGGCGAACAGCACGTTGACCGCCTCGTCCTCGTCGAAGGTGTTGTGCAGGCCCGCGTCGGCCAGCACCGCGTCGTACACGCCGGCGTAGCGCTCGACGATGCGCGGATCGTTGACAAGGTGCAGGGTCTCGTCGTTGTGCACGGCGTTGTCGCCGGGGTTCATCGAGCCGGTGAGCAAAGACGTGCCGCCGGGGGTGGCGTAGAGCCGGGCCTTGAGGTGCATCAGGCCCGAAGGGTCGTCGATGCCCACCAGGTCGGCGGTGATGATCTCGTCGTCGGTGATGCTGCGGTGGTCCGCCACGTACTCGAACCCGTGGTCGATGAGGTACTCGTCGGCCCAGTTCCAGGTGCGGGCCTCGTCCAGCTGGTCCGCCTCCATCAGCACCTGCACGTCCACGCCCTCGTCGTGGGCGGCCACCAGGTGCTCGACCACGTCGGCGTTGCGCAGGTTGTACACGGCGTAGCGGATGGAGAACGGGTTGTCCCCCTCGTCGTAGGTGGCGCCGTGGGCGGCGAAGGCGTCGCGCACGCGGTCGATCAGCGCCAGCTCCAGCGTGATCACCGGATCGTCGGGGCAAAACAGCGCCTCGAACTCGGCGTCTAGATCCACGCCGTCGGGCAGGTGCCCGTACGCGGGGATGACCAGGTCCTGCCCGTCCAGATCGTACGGGGTGATCGAGTCGTCCGCGGTGTCGCAGGCGATGAACAGGCTCGCGGCGGCGAGGGCGGCGGCCAGGGAGGTGTGGCGCATGGTGTGTCCTCCGTGTCGTGCCTGGGTCGGCAGCTGGGAAAGCTGCAAGACGCGAGCCAGGACTTGTGCCACACCCTCTGCAGGGGGTCCAGCATTGTTTTTCATAAACATTTTCGACAGTTGGCTCGGTCGCTCGGGGGTGTGCCACCGCGACATCACGCGCGGGCACGGGTGTGTCAGAGGCGAGGATGAAGCTATCATCTCGCGAACTGGGGAGGAGACCATGCGTCACATCACTGTCGCTCTCGCGCTGATCTCGATGGTCGCGGCAGCGCCCGCCGCCGCCAAGAAGCGGCCCATCGAGCTGGACACGGGGTTCTTCAGGTGGGGGGACTTCAGCTACTCGGAGCTCCCGGAGGCCACCAAGCAGCGGCTGCACGGCTCGGCGCGGATCAATCGAGCGGGGGGAGCGTACATCGAGTACGACCGCGAGGTGGTCACCTACGACGGTGACAGCACGCTCACCACCGACCGGTCGCTGCGCATCGTCATGGCCACCGAGTCGATGTTCGAACGATTCTACGTCGCGTGGATCGATCCCGAGCTGGGCGAGAGCCTCGAGGTGAAGCGGATCGTGCTCAAGCGCAAGGGCAAGCCCGACGTGGAGTACACCCGCGACGACCTCTACGAAGAGGCCGCCAGGTCGTGGTTCGGCTACTACAACAGCGACCGCATGTACTACGTGGTACTCCCCCAGGACGCGGCCGACGCCACTCTGGACGTGGAGATCCGGGTGGTCAGCCGGAGCCAGCCGGGTTATGAGGGCTACGTCCAGTACGCCAGCCTGCTCCAGAGCTTCGGGCTGTGCCAGGAGCGCTCCTTGACCTTCCGCTATCCCGTGGACCGCCCGCTGTCTCTGGAATTCCGCGGGTTCGACGCCAAGCTCAAGCCCAAGCGCAAGGATGGCATCGAGGAGGTCTCGCTGGAGCTGCGCGAACTCTACTCCTACGGCAACGAGCGCTGGTCGGCGCACCCCCTGGTGGACTACCCGTCCATCCTGGCGTCGTCCTTTCAGGACTGGGACCAGTACCACGGCCTGGCCCAGGCGGTGTACGAGGACAAGATCGTCGCCGACGACAACCTCCGCGCCGAGGTGGCCCGCCTGACCGAGGGCCTCGAGGGGGAGCGGGACAGGGCCGAGGCCATCTACCGCTTCGTGACCGCGGACCTGCATTACCTCGGGCTCTACCAGGGGGAGAGCGGATGGGTCCCCCACCCCGCGCCCGAGGTGCTCGAGCGCCGGTTCGGGGACTGCAAGGACCACGCGATCCTGCTCACGGCCATGCTGCGCGAGGCCGGGATCGAGGCCTGGCCGGCCTTCATTCGCTCCGGGCGCATGGGCTTCGTCAACACCGAGTTCCCCTTCAAGTTCACCAACCACGCCATCGTCTACGCCCGCATCGACGGCGAGGGGATGTTCCTCGACGGCACCTCCAGCCCCTACAAGTTCGGCGCCCCCTCGGACTTCATCCGCGGGCGAACCGCGCTGGTGCTGGGCGACGAGCGCATGGAGTTCGTGGACACACCTCCAGCGACCGCCGACAACCGCTCGTGGGTGGAGCACGCCGAGCTGGTGATCCGCGCCGACGGGAGCCTCGAGGCCAACGTCCAGGTGACCTACGGGGGCAGCGAGGCCGCCCGCCTGCGGGACCGGTTCCGCACGCGTCCGCAGGCCGAGGTCGATCGGCTGGACCGGGAGTGGATCGCCCGCCACTACGTGCTCGCCGGGGAGCTGAGCCTGAGCCAGGAGCCCGACCCGGCGGCGGGATCGGGCCCGCTGGAGCGGTCGCTGACGCTGCGCTCGACCCAGCACGTGCGCAAGCTCGGCTCGGTGATGCTCCTGGACCTGCCGATCCTGGAGGTCCCTTCGGGGATCGAGGCCTCCCCCGACGCCCACAACTTCCCCGTGTGGGTCACGCCGCTGGCCTACGAGCTGCACATGACGCTGCGCCTGCCGCCCGGCTACGAGGTGGTGGCCATGCCCGACGACCACCGCTCGATCCGCCCCGGCGGCACCATCGAGGTCGAGTTCGACCAGCGCGGGGACACCGTCCAGATCGACGCGACCGCCGCGTGGAAGCAGGCGCGGGTCGCCGCAGCCGCTGCGGAGTCCTACGCCCAGTTCCGGACCGAGCTGTACGAGGCCATCGACCTCGATCTGGTCCTGGCGAAGGGGGGTGCGCGATGAGCCGCGCGATGCATGGGCTGGTGGTGATGCTGGCGATGGCCGGAGTCGCCGGGGCGTCGGAGTCGACGATCTGGGACCGCTACCCAGGAGAGGACTTCGTGCGGCTGGCCGATCGGTACGAGCTGACGATGAACGCCGAGGGCCACCTCACGACCCGTCACGTGTTCGTGTACCAGGCCCTGACCGACTCCGGTCGCGAGTCGCTGCAGAGCCTCGAATACGACGTGAATCACGCCGTGGAGGCGTTCGTCCTCGAGCGCGCGTGCTCGGTGTCGCTGGACGGCACCGAGCGGTGCGTGGACGACGACGACGTGGTCCGCGAGCCCGAGGAGGGCGCCGAGATCGTCGAGGGGGTCCACGAGCCGTTCCACGTGGTGGTCCCGCTTCTGGACGTCCGCGTGGGCTCCCGCGTCGAGGTGACGTACCGCCGGGAGCTGAAGGCGAGCGCCGACCACCGGGTGTTTGGCAGATACCGCCCCATGTACGGCAGCGCGCCGACCGAGGGCTTGACCGTGGTGCTCGACAGCCCCATCGACCGACCGTTCTTCGCGCACGCCCCCGAGGGTGCGGAGGTCGACCGCACGGAGGAGGGCGGGAGGCTCGTCCAGACGTTCACGTTCGGGCCGCAACCGCGCAAGCCGCGGGACCGCGACCGGCCCAAGCTCGACGAGCAGTCACCGCCACTGTACGTCTCGGAGTTCGAGGACTGGGAGTCCTTCTCCGCGTGGTTCCAGCCCATCGCCGACGCGGCCGCGGAGCGGTTCAGCGGTGGGGGGCTGCGGGAGCTCCAGGGGCTGAGCGAGCCGCGGATGTCCGCGCTGGATCCCGTGATCCGCCTGGGCACGCTGCTCGACGATCGGTGCCCCGAATACACCGTGGAGCTGACCTCCGCCACGGTCGTGCCCGGTCCGATGGAGACGGTGGTCAAGCGCGGCGGCACCGAGGTGGAGCGGGCCGTGGCCCTGTGGACGGCGTTGAAGGCCGAGGGGGTCGACGCTCACCTCGCGCTGGCCACACGCAACCGCATCGGCCTGCCCGTGGAGTTCCCCAGCCTCTCGATGTTCCAGGACATGGGTGTATGGGTGGACGACCGGGGGTTCGTCCACCCCTCGGAGCACCCGGACTGGGTCGACACCATACCCAGCGCGCGGCGGCGCGGCGGTGTCGTCGTGCTGGACCCCGAGGGGCCCCGCGTGGTCCAGGGTGAGCAGCTCGATCCTCCCGAGCACCGTCCCGGCCAGCACCGGCTGGGGCGCCTCACCGTGTCCGGCGGCGAGCTGCGCGTCCACGAGCGGCTGTGGTTCTCGGGATCGGCCGAGACCGCCGCGCGGGGGTTCTGGCGGGCGTTCCAGGACGACCTCGAGGACGATGAGAAGGCGGATCGCCGGTCCAAGCAGTGGTACGCCCGGTACCTCAGGAAGTACCCGGAAGAGAAGCTGACCAACGTCGAGATCGCGACCTACAAGTTCTTGCGGGAGCGCGACTACGCCCAGGGCCGCGTCCGCGCTGCCGAGATGTTCGATCCCTGGGATCCCGACGCCGAGACCGAGATGGTCCTGCGCTACGTGCCCGACGACGCCCTCGAGGAGGTGGGGAGCTTGCTGCTGGTGCGCCTGCCGCTGCGGGTGGAGGAGGTCTCGGCCCGCAAGGTCCGCGCCCGGCCCGACCGGGAGGCCCCCGTACGGATCAGCTGCTGGGAGTTCACCTACTGGTACGAGCTGGAGATCCCGGACGGCTACACCCTCGCCGGGTTGCCCCAGGAGCAGCAGATCGACAACGAGTTCGGCCGGTTGACGCTGCGCTACGAGGAGGCCCAGCTGGTCCCGGCGGATGCGGGCGACGGCGGCGGCGACCGGGCGCTCCCGGACAGTCGCGAGGCCGAGGACGGGGCGCGGACGGTCCCAGGGGTGACGCTGTCGGCGGTCTACGAGATCCACCAGAACCGGGTTCCCGTGGAGGGCTACGACGCTTTCTTGCAGCTGGCCGCCCGCCACGCGCTGTCCTTCACCGATCCGGTGGTCCTGAGGCGGGGGAGCGGCGACTGAGCCCGCGCGCGCGGGCGCTCACTTGCCGCGGCGATCCACGAACAGCACCGACCGCGGCTCGGCCTTGGCCAGCGCCTTGACCTCGGCGCAGGCCTCGCTGACCTGGAAGGCCTGGCTGTAGGCCCCCCGCGTCAGGTCCACCGCGCCCATGCTCACGGTCATGATCGGGAAGCTGTGGTGGTGGCCGCGCCGGTCGCTGGACTCGATGAACCCGCGGCGCAGGTCCGACGGGCCGTAGAAGTGACGAATCCCGGCGTCGAAGCGCCCGGCGACGCTCCCGGCAGTGGCGTGGAGCTCGTCCATGGGCACCAGGGCCATGAAGTCGTCGCCGCCGATGTGGCCGACGAAGTAGTCGTCGTGCTTCTCGCCCAGGACGTCCGTGAGGCACTGGGCCGTGAACCGGATCACCTCGTTGCCCGCGAGGAAGCCGTAGGCGTCGTTGAACGCCTTGAAGTTGTCCAGGTCCACGTACAGCGCGGCCAGCGGTTCGCCGCGACGCAGCGCGTCGTTGATGTGCGCCTCGATGGTCACCCCGCCGGGCAGGCCGGTGAGCGGGCTGGCGTCCAGGGCCAGCGCGCGCAGCCGCTCCACCTCGGCCAGGGCCTCGCGCAGGGCGCGGTTGGCCTCGGCCAGATCCGTGGTCTGGTCCATGAGGTTGTCGGCGAGCACCTGGTTGTCCCGCCGAAGCTCCTCCTCGCCGCGCTTGCGGGCGAAGAAGTTGGGGATCTCGTAGCCGGCCTCGAAGATGTCCGCCGACTGGCGTCCCAGGTACACCTGGATCTTCTCCTCGATGTGATCGGGGTGAGCCATGACGAAACGGCACGCCTCGTCGCCGCGCGCCCGGCACAGGAGCTCCACGGCCACCAGGGGCACGCCGAAGCTCTCCTCGCACCACCCCGACGAGTAGCCGGCGTTCATCACGCACACGGGGAAATCCGGCTTCTTGTCCGCGGCCAGCCACGAGTCCGACTCGAACGAGTAGGGGTGGTCGTAGACCAGGTAGTAGTTCTCGTCGGGCGAGGGCGCGCTCTCGGGGTGGATGTCCACGAACGCCCACCCCGCGTACGCGAAGTGGACCGGCCCCGCCGAGAGCCGCTCGATGGGCTCGGTGACGCCCATGCGCTGGTGGAAGTTGCGCGCGTCGGACATGCCGATGGCGTGGGCGATGTCGAACAGCAGCGACCGCGCCACGGCCCCGGCCTCGTCGCGGGTCCGGTCGGGGTACATCTGCTGCACCACCTCGAAGAACTCCACGGACATGGCCGCCGCGCGCACGTTGATGTAGCGCTGGTCGTAGATGCGCAGCGATCCCTCGGTGGGGTCGTGGCTGCGCACCGAGAAGTACTCGCGGACGTACTCCTCGGCTCGCAAGAACGGCTCTTCGAACTGCGGCGGTACCCGCACGGTGGTCAAGGTCCTGGCGCTGTCTTTGTCGTCGCCCACGATCTCCCCCTGCGGCGGGGGCCCTCGGTCTGTCTGCTGGCCCGCCCCGCTTCGTCGTTCGTATTCTACTGGAAAGGGGGGGGCTTTACCCCTGCTCCAGACTGGATCACCGCCAGTCGCCCACCACCTCGAAGGCCGCCCAGTACCACGGGTGGGCCGCGGCCGGGTCGCCGATCAGGGCGAGCTGCGACGCCTGCATCGCGCGGGCGATGTCCGCCCCTGCGGCGAGCTGGGCGTAGAACTCCCCCATCAGCCGCAGCGTGGCCTGATCGTCCACCTTCCACAGGGTCCCGACCAGCGTCTCCACCCCGGCCCGGCGGAACTGGGCGGCCAGGCCGTTGATGGACACCACGTGGGCCTCCCCCGGCTCCGCGGCCACGGCTCGGCCCGACTCGCACGCGGACAGGACCACCAGCCGGCAGCCGTCCATGTACGGCGCCAGCCCTGGGATCTCCCGGTACGACAGCCTCCCCTCGCCGCCGTGCAGCACCAGGTGCGAGCGATCGGGCTGGACCGCGTCGATGACCCCGTGGGTGGCCAGGTGGACCGTGCTCTTGCCCGCAGCCTCGCGGTACAGGGCCTCGCGGGTGCCCGCCTCCCCCAGCAGCAGCGTCGCGCCGGGGAACTGCTCGGCCAGGGACGTCACCTCGGTCTCGGCGCCGGGCAGGCTGCCGTCGGGGTCGCCCAGCAGCAGCAGGCCCTCGCCTCGCAGGCCGTACCCGCCGCCCGCGGGCCCCCGCAACGAGCCGATGTGGGTCACCCCGACCACGGCCGCGCGCTCGATCAGGTACTCGCCGTCGTGCCGCAGCAGCGCGAACGGCAGCTGGCGCAGGGTGCCGGTCTTGGACACCACCACCACGTCGGCGCCGTCGAGGTGTTCGGCCACCGGCCCGAGCAGCCACCGGCCCAGCTCGTCGCACTGCTGCTCGGTCCAGGCCGGGTCGTAGGTGTCCCCGGCCCGCAGGCTGCGCGCGAGGCGGCGAACCACGCGCTCCACCTCCTCCGCGGCCACGTCCACGGTGACCGTCTCGAGCCCGTCGCGCCTCAGCACCAGCAACGCGACCTGGTCGGGGAGCACCACCGGCTGCAACACCGCGACGCCTGGAGCCAGCTGCCCCTGGATCGACTCGAGGTCCTCGGGATCCACGCGAACCAGCCTATCGAACTCGGGGTGGCTCGCTCGCAGCCGGTCCACGGTCTCGGCGAACTCCACGCGCATCCGCGACAGCTGCTCTCGCAGGGCGAGGGCGCGCTCGGTGTCCTCCGCACCATCGGGGCGCGTGGCCAGCTCCGAGGCCAGGGCGTCCCCCACCCAGGCCTGCTCCACCGCCAGCTGCTGGACCTGCTGCGCGTCGTCGTCGGCCGGGGCCGCCGGCAACGGTCCGAGCTCGAGCTGCTGCAGCCGCTCGGCGTACACCATCGCCGTCAGGCCCTGGCCCTGGTCCACCAGGGCGTCGATCAGCGTCTGGTACACCTCCTCGTGGCCGAGCACGAAGCTCCGGGACTCCTCGCGGCGCAGGCCGCGGCGGGCCAGCTCCAGCTCGTCCACCGCCCGCTTCAGCCGGTCCACCCCTGCGGCAGTGCGCCCCCCCTCCAGGTCCAGGGAGCCCGCCAGGTACAGCGCCCGCCAGCGCACGTCGGCCAGCTCGAGGTCGTCGGCCAGCTGCTGCGCACGCCGCGCGGCCGTGGTGGCCTGCGCCGGCTGGGTCTCGCGCATCAACGTCGCCATGTTCAGGGCGATCACGGCCTCGAGGTGCCGGTCGCCGGCCCTGCGCGCGCGCTGACGCAGCTCATCCAGTTCGGTCCCGTCGCCAGGATCGAGCAGCGCCCGGTTCAGCGCCGCGCCCACGGCCGCGCGATCGCGGCCGGCGAGCAAGAACGCCTCTTCGGCGGCCAGGTAGTGCTCCTGGGCCGCGGTCACGTCACCCCGCGCGTGGGCCAGGGTCCCCAGGGACATCAGCAGACCCGCCTGCCGCGGCACGTCCTTGCGCTGCCGGGCCGTGTCCAGGGCGGCGCGGTACAGCTGCTCGGCGCGCGCGTCCTGGCCCAGGTCCTGCATCAACAGCCCCAGGTGGGTCACCGCGTCGGCCTCCCCCTGGGCGTCGCCGGCCTCCGCGAACAGCTCCCGCGCCGCCTCGAGGTGCTCCCGCGCCGCCTGCATCTGGCCCTGCTGGCGCTGCAGCGACGCCAGGTTCACCCGGGCGTCGGCCTGCCCACGCGCGTCTCCGAGCGTCTCGAACAGGGTCAGCCCCGCCGAGAAGGCCCTGTGGGCCTCGTCCACCTTGCCGCGCGCGCGCCGCGCGAGGCCCAGGTCCACCGCGGCATTCGCCGCGCCGACGGGGTCCCCGTGGGTCCGGTGCAGCTCGAATGCCCGACGCGCCAGCTCCTCGGCCCGGGGCGCGTCGCCGCCTGCCAGGGCCAGCAGGCTCGTCGCCGTGTGCACCCTCCCCGGGGCGTTGGGGTCGTCCAGGCTGGTAGCCACCCCCTCGGCCACACCGAGCAGCTCGCCGGACGCGGCGAGGCGGCCCAGATCGCGGTGCGCAGCGGCGAGGCGGAGCAACAGGTCGAGCTCGGAAACGGCGTCGCCCGCGTCGCGGGCGGCCTGCAGCGCCAGGGACCACTGGACCAGGGCGGTGGCGAGATCACCTTCGGCGTGGGCGCGATCGCCGTCGGTGAGGGGATCCGCGGAGGCGGGGCAGGACTGGAGCAGCGCGGCCAGGACGCAGGCGACCAGGAGGGTGCCGACGGACCGGGGGCTACTCACAGGCCTCCGCCCCCGCCCCCTTGGCCACCGCGAACGCCAGGCTCCGGCCCGGCAGGTCGAACACCCCCAGCCGGTGCGGCTCGCCCCGCGCGACCAGGTCCGGCAGCGCGCCGTCCTCGTCGGTGATCAGCGCCTGACCGTTGAGGCTCAGCTCCCGGCTGTCCAGGGAGGCCGCCTCCAGCAGATAGAGGTCGGCGTCACCGGGCAGATCCAGCCCCACCTCCATCGGCTGGCCGGACAGGTTGATCAGCGCCACGGTCACGGCGCCGGGCTCGAAGGTGCGGGCGGGCGCGCAGTGGGCATAGGCGCGCAGCAGGTTCGTGTCGTCGGTCCAGGCGTCGAGCACGGTCGGGCCCATCAGGCGGACCCACAGGGCCGAGACCCAGTAGTCGGGGTTGGGCTGCTCGGTCACGTCGTCGATCAGGCCGTAATCGGAGCCCGAGAGGGTCTGGCGGACGGTGACCTGGTGGCCACGGGCGGCCATGGCGCCGAGCTGGTCGAGCCACCACAAGCTGCCGGCAAAGGAGTCGGAGACACCGGGCTCGCCGCCGCACTGGGCGTTGCCGGTCTCCCCGAGCCAGATCTCGGCGCCAGCGGCGTAGTGGTTGCGTTCGGCCTCCACCTGCTCGGCCCACACCAGGGCCTCGTCGAGGTTGTCGGGGTCGAGCATCACCTCCGGGCCGGCCTCGCGCGACGCCACGGGGCAGCGGTGGGACTGCTGGGGGTAGTAGTGCCAGGTGATCGCGTCGAGGAAGCGGCCGCCGCCGGGCATGAAGCCCGCGTAGAAGTCCGTGAAGTCGCCGATCTCGGGCCAGTAGGCGCTCGAGGGGCCCGCCAACAGGGCGTCCGGTGCCTCCTCGTCGACCAGATCGCGCGCCACGAAGACGTCGCGGGCGTAGTCCTCGGGCGTCAACGTCAGGCCGTGGGCGAGCAAGAAGGCGTTGACCTCGTTGCCCAGCTCCCACAGCACCACCGGGTCGTCGCGGCCGGCGGCGTACTGCATCAGCTCCCGGGCGTTGTCGTCGGTCCACTTGCCGTTGGCGTCCCTCGGCCCCGCTCCGGCGTTGAGGGTGAAGAACATCTGCAGGTCGTTTTGCTGGGCGAAGTCCGCGAAGGCGTCCCACTCCGATCGCGTCAGCAACAGCTCGTAAGGCTCGGGCGCCTCGGCCACCGGGTCGTCGGACAGGTCGTAGTACGCCAGATCCGCGGCCGTTCCACCCACGCGGAGGACGGCCGGCGAGAGGCCTGCGGCCAAAGTGGCGATCCGCGGGCGGTCGAAGTCGTAGGGTGCCGCCACCACCTCGGCGTCGTCGGCGCCGGCCGAAGCGGGGTTCCAGAACTCCCCGCCGAGCACCTGGGCCGTGTCCACGGCAAACGACAGGTACCGCTCGTTCACCCGCGCGATCGGCGTCACGGAGTCCACCTGCACGAACAGCTCGGGCTCGGAGTCGCAGGCCGAGCACAGCGTGGCGAGGACGGTGAGGAGGGCGAGACGACGCAAGGGAACCTCCCTACCTCCCGAGGATACCGAAACGCCGAGGCCCGCTACAATCGCGGTTCGAAGGGAGAGGGTGACATGCCGAGGATGATCTGGGTGCTGGCCTGCCTGCTGGGCCTCTGGGGCTGCTCCGGCGGCGACGACGACGACGTCGCGGACGACGACGACATCGCGGACGACGACGACATCGCGGACGACGACGACATCGTGGACGACGACGACGTCGCGGACGACGACGACGCCACCGCGACCGTACCCGCCCTCACCGTGATCGCCGAGATCACCTGGTCGCTGGACTTCGACGCGGACGCCGAGGGGGAGGGGTACGCCGACTGTCAGTACACGCGCAGCTTCGAGGGCGTGCAGTTCCTGGACCAGCCGTACCTGTGCGCCGGCTGCACGATCCAGCTGGCGGGCACCGCGACCATGACCGAGGGCTTCACCACCTGCTACGAGCCCATCTTCGGCGGCGTCGAGGCGCGCCCCGAGTTCTGGGGCTTCGGCTGGCCCGACGTGGACGGCGACCCGGCGACGTTCTTCCGCACCGCCGCCGAGAACATGTACACGACTACGCCGCTGACCACCGTCGACAGCGTCTCGCTCGACACCACCTTCGGGCTCGCCTGGGACAGCGAGTACGCCCTGACGGATCTGGGCATCGAGGCCGACGGCGTCATGGGTCTCGCCGCCGCAGGAACGGCCGCGGTCTCCGAGGACCCCGGCACGCTGCTGACCGATCCCTACCTGCCCCGCGCCGAGCCCTACGCCTGCGGCTGGCCCACCGACAACCCCGGCTCCCTGGACACCGACTGGTTGCTGGCCCTCGACGCCACCTTGCCCACGGCCGCGCTGGAGGACGAGTGCGGCGAGCTGCTCAACCTGTGGGACCTGTACGGGCGCTACCTCGTCATCGACTCCACCCAGCCCGACTGCGGCTACTGCCTGCTCATGGCCGAGGCCGCCCCCGAGTTCCTCGACGAGATGGACGGCCTCGGGATCCCCACCGAGTTCGTCAGTCTGCTCGGCGAGGGCCTGACCAACGTCATCGGCGAGCCCACCCAGGCCGCCTTCGACTCCTACCTCGCCTCCTACGGCCACGGCGGGCCCCTGCTCAAGGACCGCGGCTACGGCTACGCCATGTTCAAGGCCTACTGGGACGACCTCGGCGAGGATCTCGGCTACCCCACCTGGGCCATCGTCCGCCCGGACATGACGCTGCTGCACGTGGGCAAGGGCTTCTCGGACTTCGAGGAGATCCAGGGGCTGATCGTCGAGGACGCTTCCTAGGGAAGCCTACGGCCCGAAGAACACCAGCGACGACCCGGTCCAGGTGGTGGCGCGGGCGATGTACGTCGCCGGGGCGCCGGGGAACGTGAAGATGTTCCAGGTGGCGGCGGGGACGAGCTCGAAGAACTCCATGCAGGTGCCGGCGTCGTACAGGAACAATCCGTTGGGATCGAGGAAGGCGGCGTAGGCCTCGACGTCGTGGGAGCCCTCGCCGCACGAGGCCAGGGGATCGCCCTCGGTGACCCAACCGGCGGCGTTGCCCATGTCGATCCACGCGGCGTTCACGGCCGCGGGATCCGGCGCGGTGGGGACGTCCCACGCCTCGTCGTATTCGGCCGAGGCGACCCAGACGACAGCGTCGGTGGTGATGTCGTAGGTGTAGGTGTGGAGCTCGGTGGCCGTGGCCAGCATCAGCGTGGCCTCGCTCGTGCCGGAGTAGCTGGCAGGCAAGCCGACGGCGGCCTGCAGGGTCTGGCCCGTGAGCTCGGGGAACAGATCGTCCCGGGCGCCGGAGGTGAGCCAGGACAGCGAGCCCACGGACATGACGTGCCACGAGTCGGCGGTGAGCACCCAGATCTTGCCCAGATCGGCGATGGTGAAGGCGCCCTCGATCGGGGCGCCCGGGGCCATGGGTGAGCTGTCGGGGTCGAGGGCGCGCGACGTCCACTCGGTGCCGCTGCCCTCGAGCACCCAGATCCCGCACACGCCGTCGCCGGCGAGCTCCGCGACGCTGTCGCAGTCGTTGTCCATGCCATCGCAGGCCTCGGGGTTGCCCGGGTAGAGGTCGCCGTCGTCGTCCGCGCAGTCGCCGTCGCAGGTGGACACGCCGTCGCCGTCCGCGTCGTCGAGGTTGAGCGCGGCGTCGCTGTCGTCGCAGTCCACGCTCTCGTCCCAGCCGTCGCCGTCGGCGTCGGTGAGCACGTCGTCGTCGTCGTCCGCGACGGTGTCGTCGTCGTCGGCTGCGCTCCCGCTGTCGTCGTCGTCGTCATCGGCCGGCTCCCAGGCCGAGCCGCAGCCGCTGGCCGCCAGAACGAGACACAGACTCATCAGCGTGACCGGACGATGGATGTGCATGGGCCCTCCCTGCCGCTGGGGGACATTCTACACAGGTGGGGACGACGTCAGATCTCGAGGGAGGCCAGCGCCCGCTGGGCGGCGTCGAGCTTCGGGTTGGCGGCCACGGCCTGCTGGAACGCCTCGCGGGCGCGCGGCACGTCGCTCCCGTCCAGGAAGATGAGGCCCTCGGAGAACGCCACCGCCGCCTCGAGGGCCCTGGGATCCGGGGCGACGATTTTGGTGTCGTCCGCCGCGCCGCCGCGGGTGATGCTGTCGCTCCCGGCCAGGCCGTCGTCCCCGGGATCGGGGATCACCTCGGCGATACCGCTGGGGCCCGGCTCCGTGGGTACGCCCGCGGTGTTCTCGACCAGGGCCCGCCGGAACGAGTCCGCCAGGGTCTTCTCCATCTGCATGAAGGCCCCGGTGGTGTCGTTGACCCCGAAGGCGTGGACGATCTCACCCGTCTCCACGCGCACGAGCCTCGCGTCGATCCGCAGGGTTCCCATGAGCTCGAAATAGCTGCCCAGCAACAGCCACTTGCTGCCCAGCAGCTCCCCGACCCTGGCCGCCGTGGCGGGATCGGCCACGCCCGAGTGGCCCAGCTCCAGCTCGTCGAGGATGGCCTGCAGCTGCGTGCGCTCCACCACGGTGACGCCCTGGGTGCCGGCCAGGTCGGTGATCAGCATCTGGGACAGCCCCACCTTGAGGGGCTCGAGGTCGGGGTTCCCCTGGTTCTCGAAGTAGAGCACGGCCACGGTCTCACCCGCGACCGTGGCCGAGGAGACGGCCGGGACGGCGAGCAGGGCGAGCAGCAACAGGGAACGAAGCATGGTCTCTCCTAGTCCGCGATCTGATCCTCGAGGGCCCATCCGTGGAGCCGAAGGGCGATCAACGCCACCACCACGGCCGCCACGGGGAGTTCCAGATCCGCCACCAGACCGTCGGTGGCCATGAACAACACGACGCCCGCCAGCACCAGCGCGGCCGCAGCAGCACACCACACGGCCGTGTGGACGTCCTCGCGCAGGCGGCGGCGGGTGACCCCGATGCCCACCAGCAGCAGCACGGTCAGGCCCAGGGGCAGCCAGGCCCCCAGGTGCCGCAGATGGTGCCCGGCCAGCAGGTTGTCGATGACCTGGGCCTGGATCCGGCCGCCGGTCATGTCCGCGCCCAGCATCAGGGGGAACGAGTACGGGGTGACGAACCGGTCCCCCGCGGCGGCGGCCACCTCGTCCACGCGGCAGATGACCACCACGCGCCCCTGAAGCGCCTCGGCCATGTCCGCAGGCACGGCCAGGGGCAGCTCGACGCCCACCGACCGCATCAGCGCCGACTCTCCAGCCACGCGCAACACCTGAGCCGCGCGCACGGTGGGGATCTCGTCGCTCCCCTCCGGCCCGCGGAAGTTGATCTCCAGCAGCTCGTGCAGGGCGCCTGGGAGCCCGGGGAGGCCCAGCTCCGTCGTGTCGATCTCGCAGCTCAGCTGTGATCCACCGCAGCCGCTGTCGAGCAACCGCTGCAGGTCCGCCGCAGAGCCGCCGGAGGTGTGCATCCACGCAGCCAGCAGGGGCATGGACGGGCGCACCGCTGCGTCGACCTGATCCCCTCCCACGAGGCCCATGGGCCAGGCCCCACCCTGCCGGGCCCAGGCCACCCGGCGCACCAGGGGCGTCCGCCGCACGAGCAGATCGCCGCTGGAGAACAGCGCGTGCTGCTCCTCGTGGAGGTTGGCGAAGCCGGTGGCGACGGCGTCGCCGAACCCAACGGCCGGGCCAGCGGCGAACTCGCGGCCGCTGCCCGGTTCGCTGACGACGAACCGCTCTGCGCCCACCACCGCGCCGTGGTCTCGGGCGGCCGCGGCCAGCAGATCGTCATCCTCGGACGGCCGATCCAGCAGGAAGTCCAGCACCACCACCGACGCGCCGGCCGCGTCCACGAAGCGGACCAGCTCGGCCAGCAGCGCCCTTGGGGTGACCTGGGGGGCCGGATCCGACGGATCGAACAGGTACAGGGCCTCCTCGCCCACCGTCAGCAGCGTCACCTGGCCAGACGTGGGCGCAGACGATCTCAGCCACAGGTACACGTCGGCGAGGCGACCTCCGAGGAGCACGAACGCCAGGATCGCCAACACGGCCGCGACCACCACGGCCTGGGTGATCTCGTAGCTGAGGTGGTGGCTGAGCCGGCTGACCGGGTTCATGTCGGGGGCGGCGGCCGGCGCGGGCGGAGTCGGCGCCTCGGCGGCCTCTTCCGGCACCTCGGTGGCCTCCCCCGGCACCTCCACGGCGTCGCCCGCCTCCCCCTCCTCGTTCCGACGGTCCCCGTCGGAACGACCTTCCTCGACGCTCGGCGTCGGTTCCCCTTCCGGGGCCTCTGGCGGTGCGTCGGTCACCGTCTCAGGCCCGCCCGGGTCTCGTAGTCCACCAGCAGCTGCTCCAACAGCTCGTCGCCGGGGTGCGCGGCCAGAGCCTGGTCGAGCCGGTACAGGGCATCGGTGTACAGGCCCTCGTGGAGCAGCGCGGCGGTGGTGATACCGACGCGCGCAGCCGGATCGGCGTCGGGAAGGGTGGCAGCGACGGCGTCGGCGGCCGCCAGCGCCCCCCGGATCTCGGCGACCTGGGCGGCGGGGGCGACGCGGAACAGGTGGTCCACCCCTCCCAGGCGCAGGTAGTAGCTGCCGGGCTCCAGCGCCGGGCCGTCGTAGTCGAGCTGGCCTTCACCACGCGACGACCACACGACGGTCTCCTCGCGCGCGTCCTCCACGACCACCTCGAGCTCGCCGCAGCCGTCGCAGGTCCAGCGGATCCCCCCGAGTTCGAGCAGGGGCAGGCCCGCGACCGGTCGCTGCAGGGCGACGGTGGCCGCGCCGCGGCTGGCGGCGGGCCGGGACGTGGAGCTCTGGCGGGTCAACAATCCCTGGAGCGCCGACGCGTGCTCGGACCGCGCCTCCTCGGGGGCCTGCAGGGTCGCGGGATCGATCTCGCACGGGCCGTCGAACTTCAACGCCGATCCCTGCCACAACAGGATGACCGTTGCCCCGGCCCCCACGGTCAGGGTCTGCCCCTGGGGGATCAGCGCGGGAGGTGGGGCCAGCGCATCGCCGCTGGACAGGGTCACCTCACCGCGGACGGTGGTGACCACGGCCGGATTGCCGGCGTGAGCCCACGCCGGGATCAGAACCAGCGCCACAAAGACAAGGGCACGCAGGGCTGTCATCTCGTCCTCCCTCACCCGGCCACGGAGACGTTGCGGACTAGCCTACCATCGGTCGCGCCGTCCACGGGACACCTCGTGACCGACAGGGCTTCCACCACCCCTCCCCTATTCAACTATGATGTTCTCCGCACGCCCCGGGGTAGACCATGAACCGCACGCTCCTCCTTGTCGCCGTCCTCACCCTGTCCCTCACCACGGCCGCGGCAGCCCGGCAACGGGTGGCCGTCCTCGAGTTCACCGGCGACGGGAGCCTCGAGCCGGTGGGCGCAGCCTACCTGGCCGACGAGGTGCGGACCACGGCCATGCGCTACCTGGGCGACGAGGCGTGGGAGATGATCTCCCGCGAGAACACCCTGGCCCTGATCGAGGCGAACGTCTCGACCCTGCAGGGCTGCTCGGCGGGGTGCGCGCGGGTGACGGGGCAGACCCTGGGCGCCCACCTGGTGGTCACGGGCGCGGTGGAACGGCGCGACGACGAGCTCCGCGTCACGCTGCAGGCCCACGACGTGGCCGGCGGAACCCTGGTGGCCAGCGACAGCGCGGCCGCGACGAGCATCGAGGGGCTGGTGAGCGCGCTGCCGGGCCTGTGCAACGAGGTCCTCGCGGCGAGGTCCGGCATCTCCTCCGAGGCGTCCGTGCTCGAGGGCTCCCCGGAACCCGCCGAACTCGCCGAGGCCGCCGCCCGCGCGCGCGAGGCCGAGGCCGCCCTGACCGCGCAACGACAGGCGGAGCGCGCGCAGCTCGACGCGGAGCTCGAGGCGCTGTCGCTACAGCAAGAGCAAGACGACATCGAGCGCAGGCGACTGGACTGCGAGGCGGGCGACGCGGACGCGTGCAACACCCTGGGCAACCACTACTACAACGGCGACGGCGTGCCCCTGGACAAGGGCACGGCTGCGCTGAAGTACAGCCAGGCCTGCGACATGGGCCTCTTCCAGGGATGTCGGAACCTCGGCATCCTGGTCAAGAACGGCGAGGGCGTGCCCCAGGACCACGTGCGCGCGGTGGAGCTGTTCCGCATGGCGTGCAACGGCGGGAACATGGCCGGGTGCTACGAGCTGGGCCTCGCCTACTACTACGGGCGCGGGGTCAAGCTGGACTACTACGCGTCGGTGGACACCTTCCGCCAGGCCTGCGAGGGCGGCGACATGGGCGGCTGCCGGGAGCTGGGGCTGGCTCACTACCGGGGACAGGGCGCCGTCCAGGACTACTCCCGCGCCGTCGAGCTGTACCGCCAGGCCTGCGAGGGCGGCGACTCCAGCGGCTGCTACGAGATCGGCATCGTCTACTACTTCGGTCACGGCGTGCCGGTGGACTACCCCGCCTCGGCGAAGTACTTCGCCATGTCGTGCGCCATGGGCAAGACCAAGGGCTGCACCGAACACGGCAAGGCCTTCTACCGCGGCAAGGGTGAGATCAAGGACTACGAGCGCGCCGCCGAGATCTACACGGAGGCCTGCGCCGCCGGGGACATGGCCGGCTGTCACGAGCTGGCGTACAGCTACTACAAGGGCCACGGGGTCCCCCTCGATCTGGCCCGTTCGACCCAGCTGTACCGCCAGGCCTGCGAAGGGGGCAGGCCCTCGGGGTGCCGCGAGCTGGGCAAGGCGTACTACCACGGTCGCGGGGTGGCCCAGGACTACGCGGAGTCGTCCCGGCTGCATCGGCAGGCGTGCGACGACGGCGACATGGCCGGCTGCACCGAGCTGGGGCTGGCCTACTACCACGGCAACGGGGTGGCCCGGAGCTACGATACCTGCGCGGCCTACCTGAGCCAGGCCTGCGATGGTGACCACTTCTGGGGCTGCACGAACCTGGGCTATCTCTACCGGGACGGCAACGGGGTGACCCGCGACGCCAACCGGGCGCGGCAGCTGTTCCGCAGGGCCTGTGACGGGGGCGAGGACAAGGCCTGCGCCGAGCTGAAGTGAGGAAGACCGCGATGGACCTGTTCGGTTTGCGAGGCAAGGGAGTGCTGATCACGGGGGCGTCCTCCCTGATCTCGGTGTGGACCGCACGGCTGCTGCTGGAGGTGGGGGCCCGCGTGGCCGTGACCGATCGCCTGGACGACGACGCGATCCGCGCGGCGATCCGCGCCCACGCCGAGGGGGAGCCAGGCCTGGACGTGTCCGACGACGTGATCGTGCTGGGGCGCGTGGACCTGCGCAACCGCAAGCCCGAGGAGGCCAGCGCCAAGGGGGACCGGGTGGCGGTGTCGACCATGGTCGGCCTCGCCTCGGACCAGCTCGGCGGCATCGACGTGCTCATCAACGTGGCCGGCGGCCAGGAGCCCGTGCCCGCCGCCGCGCTGAGCACCGAGCTGTTCCGCCGCACCCTCGACCGCATCCTCCTGGGCACCTGGAACGTGATCCACGAGACCTTCGAGCAGGGCATGAACCGCCGCGGGGGCCGCATCCTGACCATCACCGCCGACGTGGACCAGGGCTACCCGATGATGCCGGGGATGGGGGCCGCGCGGAGCGCGCTGAGCTCCATGCACCGGGCGCTGGCGGTGGAGTGGGCGCCCATGGGCATCACCTGCTGCGTGATCGCGCCGGGAGCCACCGACACCCCGGGGCTGCGCCGCTACCCGGACGCCGATCGTGTGCGGCAGGTGGCCATCGAAGGCAGCAACCTCAAGCGGCTGCTCCATCCCCGAGAGGTGGCCTGGCTGTTCCTGACCATGGCCAGCCCGTGGGCCGAGTCGGTCAACGGCCACACCCTGGTGGCCAACGGGGGGGATTCGTTCGTCACGCCGCTGTACCGCAAGATGCTCGGGGACTGATCACCAGGGGCGCGGGCGGATCAGCTCCGCCACACCCACGGTCCTGCTGGACAGCAGGTCGGCCAGCTCGCGTGCCGAGAGGCTCGCCTGGGCTCGCACCCGCGCCCTGCGGCGCAGGTCGCCGGGCAGCCCCCCCACCGAGGACAGCAGGGCCGCGCCCGCGGCCAGGGCCGCGCTGCAGCGCAGCGCGACGCCCGGGTAGCTGCCCAGCGGGCCCTCGCCGGCTGCCCCGGAGCGGGCGTGGTGCAGATATCGCGTGGCCACGTGCCAGGGTGTCGCTGCCAGCCACGTCGCCGGGAGATGAGCCGCGGCCAAGCGGGCACGGTTGCGCTCCACCAGGTAGGCCTTGCGCAGGCTCTGCGGACCCCAGGTCCCGCCGCCGAGGTGGTGGACCACCGCGTCGGGGGCGTAGCGGGGCCGCACCCCGGCCTCCAGCGCGCGGAGCCCGAGCTCGGCGTCCTCGCCGTAGGCGAAGAACCCCGCGTCGAAGCCCCCGATACGGGTCAACAGCGCCCTGCTGAGCAACATGGCGCAGCCGCTGGGAAGGAGCGGATCCACCGGCGCCCGCGGCCCAGGGCCGTCGGCGGCGCCCCGGGCGCGGCACAGGTTGAGGCCGTCGGCGTACAGCGCGTTGCCGGTGTTGTCCACCCGGTCGGGAAAACGCAGGGACAGCACCCGCGGGACCACGAGCTGCGCCCCCGTGGCCTCGGCGGTCTCCACCAGGGCTGCGAGGAATCCCGGCGCCGCGCGCACGTCGTTGTTGAGCACCAGCACGTACCTGCCCCGCGCCACCTCCATACCCGCGTTGACGGCCGCGGCGAAGCCGGCGGACCGGGGCAGCTGCAGCACGCGCGTGGGCAGGATCGCCCCGTCACAGGTGGCGTGGATTCCGTCGGGGGGGCCGCTGTCGACCACGATCACCTCGGCGGGCGGGTTGTCCGGGGAGCCCAGGGAGGCCAGGCAGTCACGGAGCAGATCCGCGCGACCGGCCGTGGGGATCACCACGGAGACCGTGGTCGGATTCTCGGGGCTGGCGTCGATGGACGATTCCCGGGCGGGCCGCGTCAATCCTGCTCCCACGGCGGCTTGACGCTGGCGGACGGGATCGCCGTGGACGAGGGGCGGGTGGAGGGCTCGGGCGCGGCGGGCTCGGG
>CAYRNR010000051.1:0-49489 GCA_964425605.1 uncultured Rickettsiales bacterium
CCCGGGGGCATGATCAGTGAAAACCCTGGGGGCATGATCCTGAAAAGTCACAACAGAACCTTTTCGATGGTATTTATCTTTCTATTTCAATATCCAGCTGAACAACATTCACCGAGAATTCTGGTGCAATTGGCCACTATTTCTGTTATTTACCTGCTCGCGACGGATGAGAGGAGGCCAGGAAGGTAGAGGACGAAGAAGATGAAACTATCCACGAGGGCTCGATACGGACTCCGCGCATTGATCGAACTCGCCGGTCACTATGGAGACGGTGCGACCAACATGCAGGCGATTGCCGACCGGCAGGCCCTGTCACGCAAGTACCTGGACACCCTGTTCAACTCGCTGAAGGTGGCAGGCCTGGTCATGAGCCGGCGCGGGGTCGGCGGTGGGTGGGAGTTGACGCGGCACCCCGACAAGATCGGTGTCGGCGAGATACTCCTGGCGCTCGAAGGCTCCCTCGGGCTGGTTCAATGTGTGGATTTCCCCGACACGTGCCAGCGAAACGACTGCTGCGTGACTCGCGAACTGTACGTGGAGCTCAATCAGGCGATATTCGAGGTGTTGAACCAGTACTCGCTGTCGTACCTGCAGCTCCGCCAGTCCAAGCTCGACGAGCACTTCCCGTCAGGCGACGAGCACTTCCCGTCGGGCGACGAGCGCGGCGTACTGTGCATGCAGGACGGTTGAATCTAGCGCAGGGCCTCTTGGACCGCCCTGAGGTACGCGGTGGGGTTGATGGGCTTGTCGAAGCTCGCTGCAGGCCGCTTGACCGCGAGATCGCGGCCAGCCACACCGCTGACCACGATGACGGGGATGTCCCCGATCTCCTTGTCCCGGGACAGCTTCCGGTAGAAGTCCGTTCCGCTCTTGTTCGGCATCATCAGGTCCAGCGAGATCAGATCGGGTCTGTGCTGGCGGGCGAGTTCGAACCCCTCGAAACCGTCTCCGGCCACGAGCGTCTCGTACCCCTCGTCCTTCAGTAGCATGTTCAGGTAGGTCCTGATGTCCTCTTCGTCGTCGATGATGAGAATTGTCTTGCTCATCCGCGCCTCCATCGTTGCCGAGCATCATACCCGGCGCCGACCGGTCCTGTCCTCCGCGGACGTCTCGAATTGCCCGGAAGCGTTCGCTACACTTTGCCCTCGAGCACGTCTGCGAGGGAGACTGAGTCGAAATAATCCTCGATCACGTCCGTCGCCTTGATCCACAGCTGCCGCGTAGGGCACCCATCGGTGCGGTCGCAAAGATCCTCGAAGCGCACGCATTCCACGAGGCTCAGGTCGCCCTCGAGAGCTCTGAGCACATCGCCGACGCGGATCTCGCTGGAGGGCTTGGCCAGCATGAAGCCGCCCCGGAAGCCCTTGATCACGCGAACCAGGCCAGCGCGTCTGAGGCCTCCCACGAGTTGTTGCAGATACTTGTGCGAGATATCCTGGTTCTCCGCGATCTGCTTGAGGGGAATGGGTTGTCCGGGCGTACCTTCGGCAAGTTCCAGCATCGCTCGCAGTGCGTAACGTCCTCTACACGAGATGTCCATGCCGCTCCTTCAACTCCGGGCCTCAGCTCCAACCATCGGTCGAATCGCGGAACCCGGACGATCACCCTGTACATAGGGTCGTTTCGTCGATCGATCCACCGCTGATGGTGTGGTATCCGTGTGTTTCGTTCGAGGAGTGAAGAAGGAACCGGCGGAGATGACCCAGCCCAGGGCTGCGCCGTGGGCCAGGCCAGAAGCTCCGCCGGTTCGCCGTGAGCCTACTTTGCGGCCTCGGCCTGGTAGTAGTCCATGAGGATCTTGGCGACCTCGGGACGGGAGAACTCGGGCGGCAGGTCCTCGCCGTTGGACAGCATGACGCGGACCTTGGTGCCGGACAGGAAGAGCCAGTCACCGGGGCCGTGATCGGGGCCGTCCTTCATCATGATGATCTCCTTGCGCTTCTTGGACCAGCAGGTGTGGTCCGCCTCGAAGATCTTGATGTCCATCTCACCTTCCTTGACCTCGTCGTGGAAGATGGTCTGGGCGTCGAAGGCGCCGTAGTAGTCGCCAACGCCCGCGTGGTCGCGGCCGACGATGAGGTGGCTGCAACCGCAGTTCTGGCGGAACACGGCGTGCAGGACGGCCTCGCGCGGACCCGCGTACAGCATGTCGAAGCCGTAGCCGGTGACCATCACGGTGTTGGGGGGGAAGTAGAGCTCGGTCATCTTGCGGATGGCGGCGTCACGGACGTCGGCGGGGATGTCGCCGGCCTTGAGCTTGCCGAGCAGCATGTGGATCAGGATGCCGTCGGCGCCTTCCTGCTGCCAGCCCATGCGGCAGACCTCTTCGTGGGCGCGGTGCATGGGGTTGCGGGTCTGGAACGCCACGACCTTCTTCCAGCCGCGGATGCGGATCTCGTCGCGGATCTGCCAGGCGGTGCGGAAGGTGTCGGGGAACTCGGCGGCGAAGTAGGAGAAGTTCAGGACCTGGATGGGACCGGAGATGGCGAAGCGGCCGACGCCGTTGAACGCCTTGACGCCGGGGTGGGCCTCGTCGTCGGTACGGTAGACCTTGTCGGTCATGAACGCCATCTGCTCGTCGGTGATCTCCTCGATCGCCTCGACGTCCTGGATGGCCAGCACGGGGTTGCCCTCGACGTTGGGGTCGCGCAGGGCGATGCGCTTGGCGTCGCCGATGACGTTCGCGTCCTCGACCACGTTCAGCACGGGGGTGGGCCAGAAGAGGCCGCTGGCCGTGTGCATGTCCTTGGCCACGCCCATGGCGTCGGCGACGTTCATGAATCCGGTCAGGGGGTTGAAGTAGCCGCTACCCAGCATGACGGCGTTTCCGGCAGCCGCGGAGCTGACCATGATCTGGGGCAGGCCAGCGGCCTCGGCGATCAGGGCTTCGCGCTTGTCGTCGTCCATCACGAACAGGGGATTGAGGGTGTCGGAACCATGAGGCTTCATCATGTCCGGTCTCCTAGGGGAAAGTTGGTTTCGCTGTTTTCGTTCGGTTTATCTAACTGTGTTCTTCTTAGCTTATTTCTCCCCTCTCTTAAGAGAGGGGAGAATTTTCCTAGCAGGTCCCGGGGAGTGCGTCAAGCGACGGGGGGGAGCACCCGGCCGGTGTGGCGCGCGTGGGCCATGGCCAGGTATCGATACAGGGCGTGGGCGAACTTGGAGTACGGGAAGAAGATCAGCAGCCAGAACACCGTGATCAGGTGCAGCAGGTACAGGGGCGTGCCCAGGACGGGGGGCAGCGGCGTGAGCCGGATGAACTCGGTGCCGAAGCCCGTGATCCCCACCGCCAGCAGCACGCCGACGAAGAACCAGTCGGTGTAGGTGGACTTGCCCGTGTCCTCGGGCCGCGTGAGCCGATACCAGATCACGTAGCCACACCCCGCGACCAGGGCGAGGCCGCCGGCGTTGCCCATCATCTTGACCGGATGCAGCCAACCCAGAGGGTAGAGGTCCGGGTGGCTGGGCAGATGCTCGAGCACGGTCAGGACCGTGGCGATGGCCGTGGTGAACAGCAGGAACATGAAGCCGTAGAACACGACCATGTGCCCGACTCGCCGCGGCTTGGCGGCCTTGCAGCGGTGGAAGCGGTTGTGCAGCACCAGGTCCATGGCCGCGCCGATGAAGCTGGCCACCAGCCCCTGGCCGGGCTCCGTGCCCCACTCGCCCGCCGTGTTCTGCATGGCCTTCCAGAACCGTAATCCTCCGGCGATGGCGCAGCCCACGGCCGTGAAGAAGGCCAGCGGGAACAGGGTGTTGATGACCCGGTGGGCCAGGAACTCCTCGTACTCGAAGTGCACGGCGGTCATGAGCAGGGGCGTGTCCCCGACCCACAGCTGTTGCAGCAGGACCAGCAAAACCAGGAACGTCACCGAGATGAGCAACAGCACCGGCAGGTACTTCGGCTCGCGCACCATCTTGCCCATGAACCCGGGGACCGCGAAGTAGCCGATGGCTCGCGAACGCATGTCCGACAGGATGTCCATGGGGTGGGCGTCCCGGGTGCAGACGTCGGCGCAGTCCCCGCACTGGTGACACAGCCAGATGTCGGGATCCGACATCAGCGACTCCTCCATGCCCCAGGCCAGCCACATCATCTCCTTGCGGGGATACGGGTGCCTCTCGGGGGACAGGGGGCAGGTCACCGAGCAGGTGGCGCACTGCTGGCAGGTCAGGACGTCCGTGCCCGCAGTGCGCGTGACCTCCTTGACGAATTCCAGATTTGGTTCGACTCTCACAGGTTCACCTCGCACGTATAGAACGCGTGCGCGTACTCTGCGTATCCGAGTGGATTTTGTAAAGGTCGGATCCCCGGCAGGAATACCGGGGCGCCGTCGACCGGCGCCCCGGCGTGCGATCTACATACCCTTGAAGGGGTTCATCCCGATCTCTTCGATGAGCTCCATGAACTCGTCGATGACCTTCGGGATGGTCTCGTGGTCATCGATCTCCACCTGGTGGAGCGCGACCCGCTCGTTCTCCATGGACATGGACTCGAGCGTCTCCTTGACGTTCTTGCCGCGGGCGTCCATGAGCTCACTACCCTTGATGTAGTGGCACTGGTAGTCGTCGCCGTGCTTGCAGCCGAACATCAGCACGCCGTCGAATCCGTTGGAGATGCACTCCTTGATCCACACGACGTTGATGGAGCCGAGGCAACGCACGGGGATGACGCGCACGTGCAGGCTGTACTGGGTGCCGTGCTGGGCGGCGGCCTCGAGGGCCGGCAACGCGTCGTTCTCGCAGCACAGGGCCAGGACCCGCGGCTTCTCGTCCCACTCCTCGGGGACCTCGACGGCCTTGATCATGTTGGCCACGGCGCCCACGGAGTAGTCCGGGAAGTTGATGATCCGCTCCGGGCAGGCGCCGAGGCAGATGCCGCAGCGGCGGCAACGGGTGACGTTGTACTCGGGGGTACCCTTCTCGTCCTCGTTGATGGTGCCGAAGGGGCACTCCTCGGTGCACCGCTTGCACTGGGTGCAGCGCATCAGCGCGAAGTCGGGGAAGGACACGTCGCCGGACCGCGGGTGCACGGTCTCACCGCGGGACAGCATCTCCACGCACTGGATGGCCTTGAGCGCGGCGCCCATGGCGTCCTCGACGGCGCTCGCGCTGTCCATGGGGGAGCGTAGCGCGCCGGCGGCGTAGATGCCCGTGCGGCGGGTCTCGTAGGGGAAGCAGATGAAGTGGGAGTCCGGGTAGCCGTGCCGCAGCGTCGGCATGTCCGGGCCCTGGCGGTAGTCCAGGTTGAGGATCTCGGAGCCGGCGTGCTCGCCCAGCTCCTCGACCACCTTGACCGCCTCCTCGTACTTGGCGTTTTCCGGGCCCTCTTCGAGCACCTTGGACATGTCCGTGTGCTGGCGGATGGCCTCGCCGTCGGCCGAGTTGGGCTTCATGCCGGCGTTGAGCACCAGCAGGTCGAGCTCGACCTGGATCTGGTCGCCCAGCATGGTGTCGTCCACGTCCACCACCAGCGAGCCGCCGGCGTCCTCGACGTTGGTGACCATGCCGCGGGTCATGAAGACGCCCGGGTCCTCCTGCACGCGTTTGTAGAAGTCCTCGTGCTGGCCGGGGGTCTTGATGTGCTCGTAGAACACGTACGCCCGCGCCTCGGGGTCGGCCTCGCGCAGGTAGATGGCCTGCTTGAGGGCGTTGAGGCTCATGATCGCCGAGGAGTAGGAGAAGGAGTCGGGGTTGCGGGAGTCGCCGCACTGGACGAACGCCACGCTCTTGGCCGGCTGGCCGTCGGGGCGCTTGAAGCCGCCGTTGGACGCCATCGCCTCGAACTGGTCGTTGGTGATGACGTTGGCGACCTTGCCGAAGCCCAGGTGGTCGAAGCCGGTGGGGTCGATGGGGGTGAACCCGGTGGCCTGGACGATGGCGCCGGCGCGGAACTCGGTGCCGTTGGCCAAGGTCACGTCGAACAGGCCGGGGCCGCCCAGGGTCTGGGTGATGGTCGTGCCCGTGTGGACGGTGATCTTGTCGCTGGCGTTGACGGCCTCGACCAGCGTCGCGATCCCCGTGTCCTCGAGGTCACGGTACGGGGCGGTGTGGGGCACCGAGCGGTGCACCTTGTTCATGTAGCCGCCGAGGACCTCGTCCTTCTCGATGAGGACCACGTCGTAGCCGGCCTTGGCCGTCTCGACCGCAGCGGACAGGCCGGCGATGCCGCCGCCCACCACGAGGATGGTCTTGTCGATCTGGGCGCTCTCCTCGAAGGGCACCACCTCGGTGGCGGCCTGGATGCGGACGCACGCCATGCGCAGGTAGTCCTGCGCCATCGCCGTCATGTCCTCGTCCAGCTCGTCCTCGTCCTCGAGGTCCTTGTGGGTCAGGACGACCAGGTCGAGCAGGTTGACGAACTCCATGACCACGCCGGCGGGGAAGTCGCGGGCGCCGAACAACCGGCCGGAGGGGCCGGCGACGATGGCCTTGTTGACGCCGGCCGCGGCGATCTGCTCGCTCAGGGCGACCAGGCCCTCGCCCTCGTAGGACTCGAAGGTCTCGTAGACGTCCGCGTTGTACTCGCCGGTGGCCACGGACTCGATCTCGTCCATGTCCAGGGCATCCTCGATGCCGTAGCCGGTGCAGATGAAGACTCCAAGCTTGTCGTCGCTCATGGCTAGCTCCTCACGTCCTGCAGGGCCCGAAGCACGGCCGCAGTGGAGTCCTTGACCGCACGCGAGACGTCGGTGGGACGGCGGGCACAGCCCACGCCGTGGGGTCCGCTGTCTCCGTGCACGATGAAGCCGTACTCGTCGGTGGCCGCGCCCTCGACGGGCACGTCGGCGTTGTTGGGCACCACGCCGGTGGCCAGCACGACCAGGTCGTGGCTGTCGGCGAGCAGCTTGCCGCCGAGGGTGTCCTCGACGTCCACCTTGAGGGCGCCGCCCTCGGGGGTGACCCGCGCGACCTTGCCCTTGACGAAGGAGACGTTCTCCTCGCCGAGCAGCTCGTAGTAGAAGCCCTCGTGACGGCTCATGGAGCGGATGTCGATGTAGTACACCGTGACCTTGGCCCCGGGCACCTTGTCGAGGACGTACCGCACCTGCTTGAGCGAGCCCATGCAGCACACGGCCGAGCAGTACGGCAGGTGGTTGTTGTCGCGAGATCCCGCGCACTGGACGAACGCCACGCTCTTGGGAGCGGCGCCGTCGGAGGGCCGGGTGATCTGGCCGCCGGTGGGGCCGTTGGCCGCGGCGATCCGCTCGAAGTCCATGTTGCTGACCACGTCAGCGGACTCGGCGTAGCCCAGCGTGTCGAGCTTCTCGGCCTCGTAGGGGTGCCAGCCGGTGGCGACGATCACCGAGCCCACCTTGGCCTCGATGGTCTGGGCGCCGCTGACACAGCTGCGGGGCGTCGAGGTCAGCACGAATGCCTTCTCGTCGCCCAGCTCCGGCGCGTCTTGCACCGCGATGGTCACGTCGTACGCGCCGCGCTCGCCGCTGATCTTCTCCACGGTCGCCGGATACATCAGCTGGATGCGCGGGTTGCTCCTCAAGCGCCGGAAGTTGACCTCCAACCCGCAGGTCGGGGGACAGAGCTTGGGGAAGTAGTTGTTGAGCGTGATGACCCGGCCGCCCAGCCAGGCCTCCTTCTCGACCAGGATGACGTCGTTGCCGACTTCAGCTGCCTCAACGGCGGCGCTGATGCCCGCGATGCCACCACCGATCACCAGGATGGTGTCGCTACCGCTCACGAGTCTGTTCCTCCATTGTCTCTCTCGCGCGCGGCCGCGTGCACGTGCACGCGATCGCCCGCGAGTTCTTTATATGCCAAGGGGGCAGAGGATACCGATCCAGGGCCCTGCTGTGTAGGGGGCTGCGAGGATTTTTTTTGCTGCGGACCGGGGCCGCTACTCTGAATCCGACTCAGCCTTGCGGTCGAAGAACTCCTTCTCGCGCTGCTGTACCGGGCTGAAGGCGGGACTCAGGGAGACGGCGGGTTCCTCGAACACCGAGAACCGCACGAAGTCGAAGCCGAACTTCATCAGCGCCATGTCGTCGGTCCGCAGCTGCTCGACCACTTCGGGGGCCACCGCGAACTTCTTCAGGAAGGTCGATTCGAAGATGAACCGGCGGAAGCGGTCCAGGTTGTAGGCCGCCATCCAGAACATGTCCATCTTGGCCGGCGACATGTCCCCGCCGTCCCAGAAGGGGTGCAGGCTGATCGGCTGGAACAGCTCGCCCGCCGCGTCGTATTCGGCGATGCCCTGGTTCTCGATCCACTGGCGGACCGTGAACTCGTTGTCTTCGGCGAAGCCCTTGCAGTGGTCCTCTTCGAGCAGGAAGTAGAACTTGTCGCCCTGCTCGGCCGCGTCGCGCGGCGCCGCGAGCCCCACCGGGTACATCCGGCAGGCCCAGGGACGATCCTCGTAGACCGTGCACCCCTGCTCGCCGAGGAAGGGGCAGGTCTTGCCCTCGTCTTCGCGCATCTTGATCATGGGGACGGGCTGGTGGATCTCCTTGTTGTACGGCACCAGGGTGTGCTCGTTGTGGAATTCCTCCGACGTCATCCCCAGCCGCTGCTTGAGGCGCACGATGCAGTACGGGGTCAACACGATGTTGATGTCCCCGCAGCAGTGGTTGAAGCACGGCACGCCGGGGTGACAGGAAAAACGGAAGCCGTCGTCGAGATCGAGGCGCTTGGCGTCCTCGAAGATCCTCTTCTTCAGGTCGTCGGTCATGACTCCTCCACGTCCTCGTCCGGGACGATGCAGTTCCTGTGGGCTTCCTTGGACCAGGTGCCCAGCGGCGAGGCTTTGCCCGTGGCGGGATCGACCCGGTATCGATAGGAGGCCTTGACCTCGTACCGCTCGAGCATGTGCAGCCAGCCCTTGACGAAGTAGGGGCAGCGGTCGTGGAAACAGACCAGGTGGATGTCTCCAGCCCAGGACGAATCCGGGGGGGTCTGCCAGCGGGTCAGTTCGTGGGAGCAGTGGGGGCAGGTTTTCGGGGAGTTCATGGAGATTTCCCTCCGTGGGGAGGCAGAAACGACACCCCCCGGGCACCACAAGTGATACCCGGGGGGTGAAGTGCGTTCAGAAAACCGAATCAGTCGATGATCGAGTAGATCGGCCGCTTGACGACTTCCCACTCACCGGCAGCGTCCTTCTTGACGTTGACGAAGAGCTTCCAGTTCTCGTCATCCAGCGTGGGCATGTCGGACCGCATGTAGTAGCCAGGCCAACGGGTCTCTTCGCGGGCCATGATGGTCCGGACGTGAGACTCGGCCTGCGCCATACGATGCAGGTTCTCCCAGCAACGCTCGAGCTCGTAGTTGGTCTCGGCAGCCAGGCTGGCAGAGTCCTCGCGCAGGAACTCGAGGAGCTCCATGGCACGGTTGAGCATCGGGGTGTTGGTGGAGAAGGCGGCGGACACGCCACCGACGTACTCGTCCATGATCTTCTGGAGACGGAACATGAACTGACGCGGGCGGATGTACGCCGGGTTGACGTCGGCGTCCGTGGTCGCGTCCTTGTTGTCGGCGAACGTGACCATGGGCTTCAAGGTCTCGGCCTTGAGAGCTTCGATGGTCGCGTCGTCCACAGCCGGGATCTCGAGGTTCTGCTCGAGGCACCACTTGACCATCGCCTTACCGACGATGCGGCCCTCGGCGTGGGAGCCGGAGCTGAACTTGTGGCTGGAGGCGCCAGAGGCGTCACCGGCGGCGAACAGGCGGGGGGTGGTGCAGAGGCCGTAGGCGCCCCAGAAGTACTCACCCTTGGTCTGCTCGGTCTGCAGGTCCTCGGAACCACTGATCCAGGCACCGGAGGCGCCGGAGTGGGAGCCGATGAAGTAGGGCTCGCACGCGGCGATCTCGGAGGGCTTCTCTTCCGGGCGGACGTTGGTCGCGGCCCAGAGGTGAGCCTGCGAGATCGTCATGTCCAGGAAGTCCTCCCAGGCCTCGGACTCCAGCTCCTTCATCTTCTTCTTGTAGGCCTTCTTGTCGTCCTTGTACTGGTCGGCGATGTTGGCCAGAGCTTCCTCGGTACGCATGTACAGAGGACCCTTGCCCTCGAAGATGTCCAGCATGCCGAGCCAGTTGCGCAGGTTCGCCGGGATCGGCTTGACCGAACCGTAGGGGCCCCACTTGGCCAGCTCGTCGCGCCGCTCGATCATGTAGTTGCCACCGAAGGCGTTGGTCGCGCGGGACTTGAAGAGCAGGAACCAGGCACCGACCGGGCCGTACGCATCCTTGAAGCGGATGGGGATGAACCGGACTTCCTGGCAGGTCATCTCGGCGCCAGCCTCGAGGTGGAAGTGGGCGCTGGAGCCAGTGTTGAAGGGCGGGTACCAGGAGCGGCCGAGGCCCTCACCGGTGCTCCGCGGCTTGAAGACGTGCACTGCGCCGCCCATGGCAGCCAGGGTCGTCTTGGCCTTGAAGACGTAGAACTTGTCGTCGCGGGTGCTGAAGCCCACGGCGCCGGCGCACTCACCGTCCACCATGATGGGGTTGGTGATGAACACGCGCTCGTAGATCTCGCCGGCGTCGCCCAGCGTCGCCATGGAGTTCTTGGCGGCCTCGGCCACGATGATCTTGTAGCTCTCGCCGTTGATCATCAGCTGCCAGCGGCCCTCGTGCACGTAGCCGCCATCGGCGTCCGTCCAGATGGGGAGTCCCCACTTCTCGAACAGATGGACCGAGGAGTCCACGTGACGGGCGATGTCGAAGACCAGGTCTTCGCGGGTCACGCCCATGAGGTCCTTGCGGACGTACTCGATGTACTCGGCAGCGGTGTTGTCGCCAGCGGAGATGCCGACGTACTGGTTGATGGCGGACAGACCCATGGCCACGGCGCCGGAGCGATCCATGGCGGCCTTGTCGACCACGGTGACCTTCAGGCCATTCTGCTTGGCCCAGTAAGCGGCCTCGACAGCCGCGCCGCAGGCGGCCATGCCGCCGCCCAGAATCAGGACGTCAGTTTCGACGGTAACAGTCTCGAAATTAGCCATTTGTACCGTCCTCCTACTTGTCCAGCATGGCGAGCGTGCCGCCACAGGACTCGGGCTCGGTGCACAGCGCGGGGCTGCTGATGTCGGTATGCGTGGCAAATCCGCCCTCAGGAGCGGCCTCACCCTCGGCGGTGGTGCGGATGGGGAACTTGAATCGCTTCAAGCTGCCATCACGGAACTTGATCGTCCACATGATGGAGTCGGTGCTCCTCATGGGAACGACACTGGCGCCCAAAGGCATGAAGTCCGCGTAGCCGCGAACGTCGATGGCCTGCTGAGCACAGATCTTGACGCAGCACTGGCACTCCCAGCACATGTCCGGGTCCTGATTGTAGGCCTTTTCAGTGGCCTTATTCAGAACCATAAGGTCGTTCGGACAGATGTACTGACAGGCCGTCTTGTCCAGCGCCTTGCACCCGTCACACTTCTCGGGGTTCACAAAACTGGGCATGGTTTGACCTCCTTTAGCCCTATTTCAAAAATCAAAATCAAATCGCGCTCGCACGACGGTGCGGGCACGGTAGTTCATCTGGCACAGGGGGGCTCGGCTCGACTCGAAAACTGGCATCGAAAGCGTCGGCGGAATCATCGAATCCCTGCTGTCCGCGTTCTCCGAAAACCCTGGTTTCCGGCGCACCCTTGGGTGAGTGCGGACGCCCATTCTACGGAGGGGAAGGGGGGTGTCAAGCCTCCCCTCGGGCTTTTTTCGGGGGCTGACTGAATGGCGATTCAACGCCCCATCTGACGTGATTGGGCGGCCATCGTGGAGTTTGCTTCGTCTAACTTGGTTCTACTCGACGCAACCCCTCGATAATGCACGGATCACGTCGTCTACCAGCCGGAGGATTGTGGGCTCGTCGGGCACGAGATCGCACGGTATTCCCTCTTCCTGGGCCACGGCAGCGGTCTTGGGGCCGATGGCAGAAATCAGCATGTTCCCGCCCGTGGGGAGGTCACCCACCGCAGAAACCATCGAGCTCACGCAGGTACCGGACAGGAACATCAACGCGTCCACGCGGCCACCGCCGAGCATGCTGCGCACGTCCGCGGGCAGCGGCACCGGCAGCGTCTCGTACAGGTCGACCGGGCGGGCGTCGTACCCGGCCGCGGTCAAGGCGTCGGGGAGCTCGTTGTCGGCCGCAGCGGATCGGGGCAGCCAGACCACGGTCCCGGGGGCCACGCCGTTGTCCTGCAGCGCCTCGAGGACCCTGCCGGCGCCGGTGATGCGGGGCGCGAACGCGGCCTCGAGGTCGTTGCGGCGCATGGCCCCGAGGAACGCTCGGCTCGCCGCCACGAACAGCGGCTGCGGCCTCGTCTCCCGGACCGACCAGACCTCGCCGAAGAACCGGACGGCGAGGGCGCTGGTGAACACCACGGTGTGGTCGTCCTCGATGGATGCGAACATGTGGGCCACGTCGCCCTCGGCCGGCCGGGCGACGCAGCGGATGCCCGGCACGTCCAGCACGCGTGCGCCGGCCTCCCGCAGTCGCTCCACGTCGGGGTACTCCCGCTCCTCGGCGCGCACGAGCACCACGGTCTTGCCCGACAGGGGCCGCGGCGTCTGGGAGTCCAGCTGCAGGTGCAGGTCGACCACGGGTCCGATGATCGTGATCGCCGGCGGCCGTATCCCCTCCCCTTTCGCGCGATCGGCGATGTCCGCGACGGTACCGCTGATCCAGCGCTGGCCGCTCATCGTGCCCTCCTGGACCACCATCGCCGGCGTGTCCGCGGCGAGGCCGTGGTCCATGAGCTCGCGGGTGATCACCGGCAGCGTGGACACGCCCATGTACAGCACGAGCGTGAGCCCGGACGTCGCCATGGACTCCCACGGCAGATCCGGGATGCCGCCGCGCATCTGGTGGCCGGTGACGAAGGTGACGCCCCGGCTGATGGCCCGATGGGTGACGGGTACCCCCGCGTAGGCGGGCGCGGCCACACCGGACGTGACCCCGGGGACCACCTCGACCCGTACGCCGGCCTCGAGGCAGGCGAGGACCTCCTCGCCGCCGCGGCCGAAGACATAGGGGTCACCCCCCTTGAGACGGACGATGGTCCGGGGATCCCCCTGAGCGGTGGCCAGCTCGATGAGCAGCCGGGTGATCTCCTCCTGGGTGACGGCGTGTCCCCCCGCTGTCTTGCCCACGTAGTGCTTCTCCGGTGCCGGGCAGCGGATGACCAGCTCGGGCGGCACCAGCGAGTCGTGCACGAGCACGTCGCAGCGTTCGAGCAGATCCAGCCCCTTGACCGTGATCAGATCGGGATCGCCGGGACCCGCGCCCACCAGGTACACCGTGGACAGGGACGACCCGTCTGCGTCCGACGCCTTGAACCCGTTCACTTGGACTCCTCCTGCTCGATGATCGCCCTCAAGCGGTCGCGCGCGATGCCCAGGTCGCCCTCGGCCACGTGCTCGCGCGCGTCGCTGCGCGCCAGGGCCTTGGCCAACCGGTGCCGCACCCCCGGTTCGTCCGGGTAGCGCTCCAGCAGCGCGGCCCGCGCCTCGGACAGCAGCTCCAGCCAGGTCTCGAGGTGGTCCGGCAGGGACTCGTCGAGCTCCCGGGCGAGCACGCCGGCGAAGCCGGGGGACGCGCCAGCGGTGGAGACGGCCAGGCTCAGGGGCCCTCGCCTCACCACCGCAGGTAGGTAATAGTCACAGCGCTGCGGATCGTCCACCGCGTTGACCAGCAGGTTGTGTTCGTGGGCCGCGCTCACCACCGCGTCGGTCACGGCGCGGTCGTCCACCGCGGAGACCACCAGCAGCGCCCCCTCCACGTCCGCCGGTTCGAACGCGCGTCGCACCCAGCTCAGCTCGCCGCGCTCCGCGAGCCCGCGCACCTCGTCGTTCGCCTCCGGGGCCACGACGGTGATCCGCGCAGCGCACTGGAGCAGCCCGGCGATCTTGAACGCCGCGATGGTGCCGCCGCCCACCACGAGGACGGGGCGGTCAGCGACCTTGATGGTGATGGGATAGAGGTCGGAGGCCATGGGGATCCCCCAAGAAAAAACACGGCCGCTCCCGGACGAACCGGGAGCGGCCGTGATTCGAACTCGGAATCAGACGCAGCCCGTGGGCTTGGGAAGACCCGCGACCTTGCAGGCGCCCTTGGCGGGGCCGCTGGGGTACAGCGCGTAGATCTCCTTGAGCTTGAATCCGGTCTCCTTGCAGAGCTTGCGGATCATGGGAGCGACGCCGTACTCGAGGTAGTAGTTGCGGAGGTAGTCGGCGATCGCCCAGTGATCGTCCGTCATCTCATCCACGCCCTCGGTGGTGGCGAGGGCGATGCCCACGTCCTTGTTCCAGGCTTCAGGGTCGGTGACGAAGCCGTCCTCGTCGACCTCCAACTTGATGTCCCCGTGCTCAAAAATCGGCATCGCTAGCCTCCTCGTTTTGAAGTCCTTGTTGGACCGTTTTTTCCTCGTTGCGCACCAAAAGGTGCGGATGCTTTAGATACTTCAACCGGGCGTCCATGACAACCCGGAGTTTCCGGCTCGCCCTCTACGAGAGGTCGAGGTAACCGCAGGGGCACTCCTCGCCGCACTTCTTGCAGCCGTCGCAGGTGCCGAGCTTGAGGGTGTACACCTCGCCGGCCTCGCCCTTCACGATGCAGTTGCTCTGGCAGTACATCCAGCACTTCTCGCACCAGAAACACTGACCGCAGCTCATGCAGCGTTTGGCCTCGGCCTTGAACTGATCCTCGGTGATCCCCAGGTCCACCTCGTGGGTCAGGGCATCGGCACCGAAGCGCTCGTCCATCGGCACCCAGGCGCGGTCGTTGCGCTCGAGGGCCTCGTAGTGATCCAGCCGCATGGCCTCGTGGGAGATCGGCGGCAGGGTCTCCATCTCGGACTGGATGTAGCGCTCACCCGTGAGGAAGCACGCGATCCGCTCGGCCGCATGGCGACCGTGACCGATGGCCGTGGTGACCAGGTCCAGGTTGACCACGTCGCCGCCAGCGTACACACCCTCTTCCAGGGCCCACTCGTCGTTCGGCTTGAGCCAGTCGCGACCGGTGATGTAGCGCTCGGCGTCCTTGAAGTCGGGCTGCTGGCTGATCGCGGGGATCAGCGCGGTGCAGGGCACCTCGTACTCGGAGCCCTCGATGGGCACCGGGCGACGGCGGCCGCTGGAGTCGGGCTCGCCCAACTCCATGCGCTGGCACTGCACGGCCACGGCGCGGCCGTCCTCGACCTTGATGCCGATGGGCGCCGACAGGTACTGCAGGTCGATGTCCTCGGCGATCGCCTCGTCGATCTCGTGGGCGATGGCCGGCATCTCCTCGCGGGTGCGCCGGTACAGCAAGGTGGTCTTGGCGCCGAGGCGCTTGGCCACGCGAGCCGCGTCGATGGCGCTGTTGCCGCCGCCGATGATCACGGCGTGGTCGCCGATGTCGGGGGCCTCGCCGCTGTTGACCCTATGCAGGAATCCGACGCCGGAGTAGACGTTGGACGAGTCCTCGCCCTCCACGCGGAGCTTGTAGCCCTCGTGGGCGCCGATGCCGATGAAGACGGCGTCGTACTCGGCCTTGACGTCGTCCAGGCTCTTGTCCACGCCGATGGCGGTGTTGCACTGGATGTCCACGCCCATGCGCGCCACGGCGTCGATCTCGGCGTCGAGCACCTCGCGGGGAAGTCGGTAGGGCGGGATCCCGTAGCGGAGCATGCCGCCGGTCTTGGGGAACGCCTCGAACACGGTCACGGCGATGCCGCGACGCGCGAGCTGGTGCGCGCAGCTGATGCCCGCGGGGCCCGAACCGATGACGGCGACCTTCTTGTCGACGGTCTCGTCGGTGAGCTTGACGTGGTCCAGCTCGTGCTCGATGCCGTAGTCGCCGACCCAGCGCTCGAAGGCGTTGATGCTGACCGCGCCGTCTTCCTTCTGGGCGCGGTTGCAGGCGCTCTCGCACGGGTGCGGGCAGACGCGGCCGCACGTGCCCGGGAACGGGCTGGTCTTGCTGATCTCGTGCCACGCCAGGGCGTAGGAGTCCTCGAAGGTGCGTCCCATCAGTTCGGTGTGCTGGACCGCGGTCAGCCAGGAGCGGACGTTGTTGCCGGCGGGACACTGGGTCACGCAGGGGGGCCGCTTGGGTACCTGGCTCGGTCGGAGCTCGGATACACCGCCGCCGCCGCCGCCGCGACCGCCGGGAGCTGCCTTCTTTACCTTCTTCTTCTTCTTCTTCTTGAGCTTCTTCAGCTCGGCCAGAGTCGGCATTTTTCTAACACCTTTCGGTGGGGGATTACTGTCGCGATGCGACGTTATAGATCACATCGCGCTCGTGTTCGAGTTCTCGTTGATTTCCACTGCCTGGCGCACCGGACCACGCCCTCGGCCCACGCCGGCGTACCCCTCGCGTGCAGGTGGACGTAGCTCGCGAGCACCTGGTCCACGACCAGGCCGTCTCGTCCCGGCAGGCTGCCGGTCCCACGCTCGACGGCGAACACCGAGTCGAGCCCGTCGCCGTCGGCCACGCGCGAGTAGTGGAACTCGTGCCCGCGCAGCCGCGTGCCCGCGGGGAAGTAAGGGTTGTCCCGATCCACCACCACCTCGGCGTAGCCGTGTCCTTGGGGACGCGGCTCCACCACCATGTCCGCGGGCAGGACCCCGGCCATGGGGTACGTGTCGCCCTCGAAGGTGATGGATCGCGCGAGCACCATCATCCCGCCGCATTCGGCGTAGATCGGCAGACCGGCCGCAGCCCTCGTGGCCATGGAGCCCAGCAGTGGCCGGTTGGCCGCTAGCTGGGCGCCGTGGGTCTCGGGGAATCCGCCGCCGATGTACAGGCCGTCCAGCTCCGGGAGCTCGTCGTGCGCCAGCGCCGACACGAACACGAGCTCGGCCCCGAGGGCCTCGAGGGCCTCGAGGTTCTCTGGATAGTAGAAACTGAACGCGGAGTCACGGAGCACGCCGATGCGCACGGGCTCCGCCGGGACGACGGCCTCCTCTGCCCGCTCGTAGGAGAAGGGCGCGCTGGCGTCCGCGAGGGATCGGATCGAGGCCAGGTCCACCGACGAACGCATGACCTGGCGCAGGTTCGACTCCACCTCGCCGAGCTTCCCGTGCTCCTGCACGGTGACCAGGCCGAGGTGTCGCCCCGGGAGGGGATCCCCGCCACGCAGTCGTGGGATCGCTCCCAGCACCGGGATCCCGACCCCCTCCACGGCGGCGCGCGTCACGCGCTCGTGCCGTGGTCCGGCCACCCGGTTGAGGACGATCCCCGCCAGATCCAGGTCCGCGTCGAAGCGTGCGAGGCCCATGGCCAGCGCGCCCGCGGTCCGGGTGGTCTTGGTCACGTCCAGCACCAGGATCACCGGCGCGCCGAGGAGCTTGGCGAGCTCGGCGGTGCTGTGGGTGCCCTCGACACCGGCGCCGTCGAACAGGCCGCGGTTGCCCTCGACGACGCTCACCCCCTCGCGGGAGGCGTGCGCACCAAAGGCGTCACGAACCGAACGACGGCCCATCAGGAAGGTGTCGAGGTTGCGGGAAGGCGCCGCGCTGGCCCAGCTGAGCCACGCGGCGTCGATGTAGTCGGGACCCTTCTTGAAGGCCGTGATCGGAATACCCTCGTCCCGCCAGGTCAGACTGAGACCCAGCGAGACGAGGGTTTTTCCCGAATCACCACCCGTACCGGCGACCACCACCCGGGGGAGCGCGACGCGAGCCTGTGCTGCCATCGGAATCAGCAGCCTCTCGCTCGCTCGTTCACGCTACCCCAGCGGCGGCCCGGCACTACTTGTTGGCAGGGTCGAGCTTGATGTAGCTGCCGCCGGCGTACTCGTAGACGCATCGGCCGTCGGTGGTCAGGATCTGCAGGGCATCCTTGGCGCCTTTGCGATCCGCACCGTGCTGGGCCTTGAGCATCTTGATGACGTCCATCGGCTTGAGCAGCTTCTTGCCGTCCGCGTCCGCGACGATCTTGTACGCGATGTCGGCCAGCTCTGCGGGAGTAGGCATGTTCCGCTCCTAACGGTGGTGCATCGACGTGCGGTACTTGAGTCCCGCGTGGGTGAAGTCGTCGATGTGGTACTTGGTGAACTCGAAGCCGGTGCGCTTGAAGAACTCGTTCCAGCCGATCCGCTCGATCCACTCGCCGACACGCTCGTACTTGCGAGCGTCCTTGGCCCACAGCTCGACGATCAGCTTGACCGCCTCCACCGTCTCTTCCCACCGCGGCGGGTCGTTGTCGATGAAGTGGACGGCCATCTTGGAGAACATGGGCTCGCAGCGGGCGTTGGACACCTTGCCGCCGACCCACAGGGCGATACCGTCGTTGAGCGGGTTGTTGATCGGCATGGCCGGGCAAACCGTGTAGCAGTTCGCGCAGTACATGCACTGGTCTTCGATGATCTCCACGGACGGGTAGCCGTCCACGGTGGCCGGGCGCACGGCGCCGGTGGGGCAGGACGCGACCACGTTGGGGATCTCGCAGGTCTTGTCGATGCGCTCGTGCTGGATCTTGGGGGGCCGACGGTGCACGCCGAGGATGGCGATGTCGGAGCAGTGCACGGCGCCACACATGTTCAGGCAGCAGGCCAGCGCGACCTTGCACTTGGCAGGCAAGTCCATGGTCGTGAAGTAGTCCTGCAGCTCGTCCATGACCGCCTTGACCACGCCAGAGGCGTCGGTGGCTGCCGAGTGGCAGTGCACCCAGCCCTGGGTGTGGACGATGTTGGAGATGCTGGCGCCGGTGCCGCCGACGGGGTAGCCGGCCGCCTCGATGTCCGCGATCAGCGGATCGATGTTGGCCTCGTCGGTGAGCAGCCACTCGACGTTGTTGCGGCTGGTGAACCGCAGGAAGCCGTCGCAGTACTTGTCGGCCAGGGCCGCGAACTCGCGGATGGAGTCGGTGGCCAGGAGGCGCGGGGAGCCCGCGCGGACGGTGAACAGCTTGTCACCGGACTCGGCGACGTGAACGAGCACGCCGGGCTTGAGGATCTCGTGGTACTTCCACTTCCCGTAGTTCTCCTTGATCATCGGAGGGAGGAACTTGCTGAAGTGGGGAGGACCGATGTCCGTAAGTCCCTTTTCGAGTGCAGTTACCATCTAAATATCTCCTCTCGGGGCGTTCACCCCGAAATCTTTGTTGTTCGGCGCGACCCTACTCGTCCTCGCTGTCCTCGTCCTCTTCATCCTCGTCGTAGTACTCCTCGTAGAAGATGTAGGGGTTGTCACGAGGTGCGTTGATCATGCGCGGGTCGGGCTCGACCTCGATGGCCTCGAGGAAGTTCCCCATGCCCATGCGCTGGATCAGCTCGCCGATGCGCTCACGGTTCTTGCCGTGCTCGCCCCACCAGTCCCAGATCTTCTCGGTGAGCTCCTTGAGCTCGTCGAAGGGGGCCTCCATCTTCATGAAGGGCACGATGGTGGTGGCCAGGAGGGCACCCTGGACGATGGGCGCCTTGGCGCCGATCATGATGGCTGCGCCGGTGTCGGTCCCGGGGCGGAGGGCCTTGGGCATCACGTTGATGCAGTGCATGCACTTGACGCAGGCCTTGTTGTCGATGGTCAGCTTGGCGCCGTCCCAGCCCATGCAGCTGGTCGGGCAGCGGCTCGTGACGTCCTCGACCATGTCCACGCCACCCTCGACGTACTTGGTGATCTCGGCGTCGTCCTGACGGATGTCGTCCGCCCAGGTCCCGATGACCGCACAGTCGGAGCGCGCGATGGAGGCCACACAGTCGTTCGGGCATCCAGCGAACTTGAACTTGTACTTGTAGGGGAAGAAGGGACGGTGCAGCTCGTCCTGGAAGGTCTGCGTGATGTCGTAGCAGGCCTCGTTGGTGTCGTAGCACGACCACTCGCAACGTGCGGGGCCCAGGCAGCAGCTGGGGGTACGCATGTTGGAGCCGGAGCCGCCCAGGTCGAACTCGTTCTCGGCCAGCTCGAGGAAGCAGGGCTCGAGGTCCTCGGTGGTGGAGCCCAGGAACACGATGTCCCCGGTGGAGCCGTGCATGTTGGTCAGGCCGGAGCCGTACTTGTCACACACGTCGCACAGCATGCGCAGGGCGTCGGAGGTGTAGAACCAACCCGAGGGCTGGTTGACACGGATGGTGTGGAAGTGGGCCACCTCCGGGAAGTCGTCGGGCCGCGCCGAGTAGCGTCCGATGACGCCGCCGCCGTAGCCCATCACGCCGACGATGCCGCCGTGCTCCCAGATGCTGATGCCTTCCTGGTAGGAAGTCTCGAGCTGCTTGATGAGTCCAGCAACCATGGGCTTCCGGTCGGCCACCTTCTTCATCTCGTTGACGAAGCTGGGCCACGGTCCCGTGGTCAACTCATCCAGGTACGGAGTAGGCGAATCTGCCATGGGGTCTCCTCCTATGTTCGTTGAACTGTGATTAGCCGTTGATAAATCTGTTCGGTGAGCCTACGTGGCCCACGCGCCTGTTTTGTTCGTTTCTGGGGTTGCCGCTGCTGTGCTGCGTACAGTCAGCCATGGCCTCTCAGGTCGCCCCTGCGCGCGTCGCGCGTAAATTTCACTCGCATGAGCTCGCGAAATAGGGAACGGGATTGTACTCGGGGACCCCTAGGGTGGCAAGAGGGCGTTCCAGCATTTGTGAATCGGGGTTCAGATGGTCCGGGATTGGGCCTGCGCAGCTCGCTTCCGCCGCGTCTGCAGCAGGTCACCGAGCTCCTCCTCGACGGCAAAATCGAGCTCCTCCTCGATACCCAGGCGCTCGACCGCATTCTGCAGCTCCTGGGCCACGTCGGTGGAGGTGGGATCGGTCATCACCCGCTGGTACACCTCCTCGAAGGTGTCCGACATGGAGAGCATCGCCGCCTCCACCGCCGTCTCCCTCGCGGAGAGGCTCGAGCGGCGCTTCAGGATGCGTTCCAGGTCCTGGCGGGCCTTGGCCAGCCGCTTGCGCTCCACACCGGCCACGTCCTCCATCTGCCGGTCGATGGACTCGATGCGCGAGCGGATGCCGCGCTCGTCCAGCGTGCTGCGCCGCTCCGACATCACCAGTCGAGCGAGCCATAGCCCGAGGTAGTCCACGGTGGCCTCGTCGAGGCGCTCCACGTCGTAGGGCGACAGCGAGGTGGCTCGGTTCTCGGCGATCTCCCTCAGCGAGTCCAGCCGCTCCCGCATCCGGTGGTAGACCGACCAGTGGGGGTGGTCCCCGCCGACCTTGGCCTCGATCTTGGCCGTCAGGTGCACGCAGAACTTCTCGCGGCGCTGGGCGCGCTTCTTGCGGTCGATCTTCTCCCGGAAGACCGGGGAGTTGGGCACGAACAGCGCGGCGATGGACTCCCCGGCCGCGAATGCGAGCAGGGGGATCACGCCGACGCCGAGCCCGAGGGGGATCGAGGCGATGGCGCCCACGGCGAGGGCCCCGAGGAAGCCGTAGACGCTCGCCTGGGAGGTGACCATCTCCTTGAGATAGGAGACCACCTCGTCCTCGTGCCCCTCCCACAGGTGCTTCGGTGTCTTGCCCTCGGCCACGTGCCCTACCCTATCGGTGTCCCTGGTCCATGTTTCAGACGGTGATCCTCACTTCGCCGCGACCCGACGACGAGTGCAGCTGGGCGAGGATGCGCTCCTCCATCTTGACCGCCTCGGTCGTCCGCAACCAGTCCGCGGAGCGCGGCCGCGGCTCGGCGATGGTGAAGTCGTCGGCGACGCGCGCCGGCTGGGTCGACAGGGTGACCACCCGGTCTCCCAGGAGCAACGCCTCGGTCACGTCGTGGGTGACGAAGATCACCAGGCACGGCTGCTGGGCGATCAGCTCTCCGAGCAACCCCTGCATCTCCTCGCGCGTCTGGGCGTCCAGGGCCCCGAACGGCTCGTCCATCAGCAGGATGCGCGGGCGCAGCACCAGGGCGCGCGCCAGGGCGACGCGCTGGTTCTGGCCGCCGGAGAGCTGGGACGGCCTCAGGTCCGCCTTGTCGGCGAGGCCCACGGCCTGCAGCATCTCGTCCACGCGGCGGTCGCGATCGGCCTTGTCGATCTTGCGGCGCCACAGCTTCATCCTAAACGGCAGCGCCACGTTCTTGCGCACCGACAGGTCGGGACGGTTCGAGTACCGCTGGAACACCATCACCGCGTCGTCGTGGGGCCCCGTGCACTCCTGCCCGTCGATGAGCACCTGCCCCGAGGTGGGGCTGGTCACGCCGATGGGCCGCACGCCCCCCATCATGTACAGCAGGGTCGACTTGCCGCACCCCGAAGGTCCCAGGAGCATGGTGATGCCGGCCTGGTCCATGTCCAGGGAGAGGCCGTCGATGACCCGGTTGACGCCGTCGCCGTCGGGGTTGGGGAACTCCTGCACGATATCGCGAAGCTCGATGGACACGTCGCTCATGACGTCTCCCAGGGGAACAGCTGGCGCTTCAGCGTGCTCATCAGGAAGTAGGTGGCCAGGGCCAGCACGATGATCACGCCGATGCCGACGAAGACCTGGTCCATGGCCGAGAAGCGCTTGGCGTTCTGGATCAGGTGGCCCAGCCCCCGCTCCGCGTTCACGTACTCCGCGACCGTGATGTAGGTCCACATGATGGACACCGACACGATGATGGCGTCGGCGATGCGCGGCAGGGCGATGGGGATCACCGAGAGCCTCACCGCCTCCCACGGGGTCGCCCCCAGATCGCGCGCGCTGATCCAGTAAGTACGCGGGACCGCCTGGATGGCGTCCCGGACCATGGGGATCAGGTAGACCACGGCCCCCAGGAAGAGGAATGCGACCTTCACGTTCTCGTGGATCCCCAGCCACATCACCAGGATCGGCAGCACCGCCACGATGGGCGCCGACCGGAACGGGTCCACCAGGGGAGACATCGCCGCGTTGACGTAGGGCGACGAACCCATCGCCACGCCGATGGGGACCCCCACCAGCACGACCAGTATCCCGGCGAACACCACCCGCCGCAGCGACCAGTACGTGGCCGTCAGCAGCAGGCTCTCGCCCCGATCGCCGTCCCAGGCCAGCCGGGTGAACGCCATGAACACGTCCCACGGCGCGGGGAGCTTGCTGGGGTGGACCAGCGAGAACCCCGCGAGCACCCCCCAGATCACCAGCACCACGAGCACCGAGCCGATGCCCAATCCCAGGCGCTGGGACGTGGTCACAGGTTTATAGGGATTCCACACGGACTACCACCTAACCATACGGGTTATCTCAGGAATCCTCCGCACTACTATCGCGAATGAACCGCCACGCGGGTCGTCCGGTTCATCTTGCGGCACTCCTCCAGATCGAGCCCCTCGGAGTCCGGGTTCGCCTCGTCGCACAGCGGCTGATCCGGGCCGTTTCCGAGGATGATGAAGCGCTCCCGCGGGAACTCCCACTGGGCCACGAGGTAGTCCACCACCGCGTTCGCGCGCTCCTTGCTCAGCCGCATGTTGGTGCCGCGCGAGCCGGTGGAGTCGGTGTTGCCCGACACGGTGAAGTAGGCGGCGCCGTTGTTCTCGATCAGGGACACCATCTCGTCGTCGATGGTCTTCTCGGACCGCTTGGTCAGCTCGGACGAGCCCGACGCGAAGGTCACCATCACCGGCTTGGTCAGGGCGGCGTCCCGGGTGCCGGCCACGTCCCGCTCCTCCTCGGTGAAGGTGAACACCGGCTTGGTCGCCTCCTGCTGGGCCGTCGGGTCGGCGGTGAGCAGGCGGTTGACGAAGCGGTAGTCGAAGGAGTCCTGGGGGTTGATCACCGGCGAGTTCGGGTTGGCGAGCGCCCCGGCGCGCCGGTAGACCCCGTCGAACTTGCGGTACACCCGCTCGTAGTGGTTGGTGCCGCCGGCGAGGCCGAGGATGCGGGCGTTGTCCTCGAGCCCGGTCCAGTCCAGGTTGCCGAACAGGCCCTTGACGAAGTCCTTGCCTTCCTCCTGGGCCAGCAGGGCGAAGAACTCCTCGGTCTTGATCAGCGCGTCCACCGCGTCGTCGGGGTTGCGCTCGGCCACGTCCACACCCTCGAGCCAGCCCGCGACGAACCCCTCGAAGGCCGCGTCGTTGGCGGGGTCGTCCAGGAAGCGGGTGTCGCAGACCATGACGTCGTAGATGAGGTTGGTCGCGGTGCGGGTCGAGTAGATCTCGTGCGCGCCCGGGACCTTGGCCAGGGCGAGCGAGAGGTCCGGGTCCCACAGGGCCGCGGCGTCCACCTGGCCGGCCTCGAGGGCCGCGCGGACCCCGGCCGTGCCCTCGTCCACGTTGACGTAGACGAAGCGGATGGACTGCTTCTTGCGCGCCGAGAGGCTGGACTGCTCGATGGCGTCGATGACCATCCCGTCCGACGGCGTGTACTGCAACAGCGCGACGCTGCGGCCCGCCAGGTCCTCGATGCGCGTGATGGCCGGATCGCGCGCGATGATGGCGTCCGCGCCCTGGGTGTTGTCCACCACCACCACCGCCTTGGCGTCGTAGCCGGCGTTGCGCAGGTTGGGGTGCTCCTGGGCCCAGAAGTCGCTGGTGCGCCAGGCGCAGTGGGCCGTGTCCGAGCCGAAGATGGTCGGCAGGGTCGGGATGTCGTCCTGGATGACGAACTCGATGTGCACGCCGTGCTTCTCGAAGAGCGATCCCGGCTGGGTCGTCAGCGACTTGCCGTTGGCCAGGATGGCCGGGGCGTAGCCGTGGAAGCTGACGATGGAGACCTTCAGCGGGTTGTCCTCGGAGCCCAGCGGGCCCTTCTCCTTGTTGCCCCCGAAGAGGTTCAGTCCGCCACCGCCGCCGTCGGCGCTCGTGGCCCCCTCCCCCTCCCCGCTCCCCATCACCAGGCCCTTGAGGCCCAGGTGCCAGGCGGCGGCAAAGGTCACGCACAGGATGACTACGGCGATGAGGCCCTTGGACAGTGGTGTGAGTTTGGCCATGGGTCAGCTCCCCTCTGACGGGTTCGTTCGTGGTTCGGCGGCTTCGGAGAACACCTCGGGGACCTGCGCCAGGCGCTGGACCACGGCTTCGAGGCGGTGGGACTCGCGAGCCGCGGCTTTGCGGTGCTCCTCGAGGCGGGACCGGATGGAGGCCCGCTCCTCGCTCACCTTCTTGAGCTCCTCCTCCAGCAGCGTCTCCAGCTCGGTGATCTGCTGGCGGATCGTGGCGGTGGCCTCGGTCTTGTACTGCTCCTGCGCCTCGAGGTCGGCCTGGGCCTTCTGCTCGGCCGCGGCCACGGCCTGGGCCAGCCGCGTCTGGGCGGCCTGCAGGACCTGGGTCTTGCGCTGGGCGTCGACGATCGCGTCGGCCACGGTCCAGTCGTCGTCCGCCTCGTCCATGGCGATCACGGCGGCCTTGCGCACCGCCGGCTGCATGGCCTTGAGGCCTTCGAGTAGCCTGAGCAGCTGCTCCGCCGGGTACGGGGATTCGGGCACGCGCGCTTCCGCGTACATCTCTTCCAGAGGGCGCCCCTCGGTCACGGCGGCAGAGGAGACCGGCGGCGGTGGTGGCGCGGCCTCGCGCTTCGGTGGGGGTTCCGGAGCAGGTCCGGCGCCCGCGCCGTCCACCTCGTCCATCAACCCCTTCGCGTCCGCCAGGATCTTGTCGAGATCCTCCCCGTCGGACCGGCCCTTCCGGGCCGCCTTGCGCCGCTCCTTCTCCTCGAGCCGCGCCAGGTCCTCGCCCTCTAGCTCGACCAGGCCGACCTTCGACAGTGCCTTCAGGAAGCTTCCCATCGTCTCCTCTTGCCGGCGCCCGCAGGAAGCGCGCGCCCAGAAAGTGGCAGCGGAATCGTACCCCTCGTCTACCGCCTCACCTTCGGATCATTCCGAACCCACGGCAGTATACTGCCGACCCCGCGTGGGAGGAAGGAACCCGCCAGCGGCCGCGCCGCGCGGGCGCCCGAGGTGGCCTACTGGTCCGTGGGACTGGTACGTTGTCCATCGAACAGATAGAGTTGTCCGCCGACATCCTAGCCATCGAGGAAGCCGTGAACCACAACCCCGCACGACACGCCCTCTGGATCGCCCTGACCATCGTGGTCCTGGCCGGCCTCCACTGCGCCGTCCACGAGCAGACCATCATGGCCAGCTTCACCCTCGAGGGTGCCCACGCCGACATCGCCTGCTCCGAATGCCACTTCGGCGACTACGTCACGCCGCCTCCGCGCAACTGTCTGGGCTGCCACGACGAGGACACGCCCGCGCCCCACTGGCCCGAAGAGTGCGGCGAGTGCCACGGCCAGGACGTCTGGGACGACCTCGAGTTCGTCCACGAGGAGTACGAACTCACCGGCGCCCACCTGGACGCCGTGTGCGCCGACTGTCACGAGGAGGACGACTGGGAGGCCTCGACCATCTGCTCGGCCTGCCACGAGGACGAACGCCCCGAAGGGCACATCACCCTCGATTGCGTCGACTGCCACGACACCGTGGCCTGGGAGCCACCCACCTGGGGGCACGGCTTCTTCATCCTCGAGGGCGGACACGCCGACCGCCAGTGCACCGACTGCCACGCCGGCGGCTACCACGACACCCCCGACGAGTGCCACGACTGCCACTCCTCACCCGGCGGCCATCCCGACCACGGCTGCGAGCAGTGCCACAACATCTACTCCTGGGGCGACACCAACTTCACCCACGACTTCCCCCTGACCGACGCCCACGCCAACCTCACCTGCATCGACTGCCACGCCGCCGGGTACGAGGACACCTCGTCCCAGTGCGAGAGCTGCCACGCGGGCACCGCGCCCGGCGGGCACCCCACCACGGGCTGCACCGACTGCCACACCCCGACCGAGTGGAGCGACGTCACCTTCAATCACAACTTCTTCCCCCTCGAAGGCGGTCACGACGGCCCCACGTGCGAGGCCTGTCACCAGGGGGAGTACGGCAGCTTCTCGGCGAGCTGCAACGACTGCCACGCCGACGACTCCCCCCACGCGTTCTTCACCGAATGCGCCTGGTGCCACGACATCTACGGGTGGTGAGGAGCCGGCGGTAGCCGGAGATCAACTGCCTCCGCTTCGCACCGCCGATTCCCGCGCCGTCGCCGTGACGAATCCCGCCGTGACGATGGCTTCCAGGACCTCCCCGGCATTCTCGTCGATGGTTCGGTCCACGGTGTCCAGCGTCACCGCCGGGGAGATGGGCGGTTCGTAGGGATCGTCGACGCCGGTGAGTCCGACGATATCGCCCTGGCGCGCGCGTGCGTACAACCCCTTCGGATCGCGCGCCTCGCAGACCTCCAGCGGAGTGTCCACGAACACCTCGATGAAGCGGTCCTGCCCGACCATGCCCCGGATCTGGTTGCGGGCCGCGCGGTAGGGGCTGACCGAGGCGCAGACCGCCACGCCGCCGTGGCGGACGATCTCGGCGGCGACCGAGCCGATCCGCAGGACGTTCATGTCGCGGTCTTCCTTGGTGAACCCGAGGCCCTTGGACAGCCGCGTCCTCACGACGTCCCCGTCGAGCAGCGAGACGCGTCTTCCCCGCTCCTGCAGCAGCGCAGTGAGCACCTCGGCGGTGCGGGTCTTCCCCGCTCCGGACAGCCCCGTGAACCACACACAGATCCCCTGTTCGAGCCGAGGGGGGTGACTCCTGCGCAGGATGTCCGCCACCTCGGGCCGCGTGAACCAGGCCGGGAGGACGCGCCCTGCCTCCAGGTACTCCTCCCGTACCTGGGTCCCGGAGATACTCTCGGTGCGTGTGCCCTCGGCCACCCTGGTGGATTCCTCGTAGCGGTCCTCGTCGGGCAGGTAGACCAGCATCCGAAACGGCACCATCTTCACGCCCAGCTCGGCCTCGTGCTCGAGTACCAGGTCCTGGGCGGCGTAGGGGCCGTAGAAAGGTCGCCCCCTCGAGTCGAGTCCAGGGCCCGCGTGATCTCGGCCGATGATGATGTGGTCGGCGCCGAAGTTCCGGCGGATGAGGGCGTGCCAGAGGGCCTCGCGCGGACCGGCCATGCGCATGGCCAGCGGGAGCAGCGCGAGGACGATGCGGTCCCGATCGAAGTACTGCTCCGACAGGGCCATGTAGGTCCGGACCCGTGTGAAGTGCTCCACGTCGCCGGGCTTGGTCAATCCGACCGCGGGATGAAGCAGGAGGGCACCTTCGATCTCCTCGACCGCGCGACGGGCCAGCTCCTCGTGGACCCGGTGCATGGGGTTGCGCGTCTGGAACGCGACGGCGTGGGTGCGCCCGAGGCGGACGAGCTCCTCGCGGACCCGGGCCGGGGTCATCCTCAGCCAGCCGAAGTCGTGGTGCCGCGGCAGCTGGACCACGCGCAGCCGCCCTGCGAGGTTGTGCGGTCCCCATCGATGCATCTCGGCCACCAGGGGGTGGCGGAGATCCTCGGAACCGAAGACACACCGCGATTCCTCGGCGTGGTCCCACGGGTAGACCTCTTCCACCGACATCACCGCCAGGAGGTCCCCCCGCATGTCCCGCAGGGCCACGTCGCGCCCCTCGCCGATCCCATCCCGGGACTCCACGGGCAGGGTGATCGGGATCGGGAACAGGTGGCCGTCGGCCAGCCGCATCCGCGCGAGGACGCTCTGGTAGTCCAGTCGCCCCATGAATCCCTGCAGCGGTGAGAACGCACCCGTGGAGAGGAGCTCCAGATCACACTCGGACCGCCGCGAGAGGCGAACCGAGGGCATCTCGATGGCGCGAGCGCGGAGCTCCAGACGCTCCTCCGGGCCGGCCATCAGATCCACGAGGGCTCCACCACAGGGTTCGATGAGGGCCGCGGTCTCGCGTTCGGCGGTCGATTTCGAAGTCATCCTGAACACCTCGCCGCAGAGTCTACTCTTTTGGTAGATATTTGTCGCAGGTCGAGCGATCGATGGCACGGTTCCTGCTTTCCGCTCCTCGTGGCGGGCGACGCTTCGGAGTATCTCCGGCACCCCGCCGACGTATCTTGCGAGGGGAACCATGCAGCCGCTACACGTCGAGGACAGGGTCGTCCCTCTGGACGACGCAGGATTTCTGATCGACTCCGCCGACTGGGACGAGGGAATCGCCACCGCGCTCGCGCGTGCGCACGGCGTAGGACCGTTCAACCAGGACCACTGGTCGGTGATCCGGTGCATCCGCGAGTACTACGAGATGTTCGAATCCCCGCCCATGGTCCGCCTGGTGTCGAAGCGGACCGGCCTGGACAGGGACCGGATCGCCGAACTGTTCCTGACCCGTTGCAGGGACTGCATGTGCCGCATCGCCGGTCTCCCCAAGCCCACGGGGTGAATGTAGGGACTTCCCCGTCGGGGAGGTAGGAGAGCGAGGGCTGGACCCCCGTGGACTCACGGTGAGGCGTCGATTGCGCCGGACGGTCGTCGACTCCGGGCCACCGGCGCGACCGACCCACTGGATCGTCCGGCCGGAGGTCGCCCCATGAAACTGGAGCACGGCAATCGTGTGGTCGTGGTCGGTGGAGGCCCGTCCGGCAGCTTCCTGGCTCTGCACCTGGTCGAGTTCGCGCGGCAGGCCGGGATTGGGCTGAAGATCAGCCTGTTCGAGCCGCGGCGCTTCGACGGCTGCGGCCCGAGCGGGTGCAACATGTGCGCGGGGATCCTCGCAGCGCCGCTGGTGCACAACCTCTCTCGCCTCGGCCTCGAGCTTCCACGCCAGGCCGTGATGACCCGGATCAGCTCGTACTGCATGCACACACCGTTCGGATCCATCGAGGTGCCTCAGCCGCACCCCCTGGAGCCCATCCTCGCCGTGTACAGGGGCTGTGGTCCGCGAGGTTCGGAGCTGGGCCGGGACGTCAGCTTCGATCGGTTCCTGCTCAACTCCGCGGTCCAGCGCGGGGTGCGCGTCGTCCGCCGCGCCGTAGACGACGTGAACATCGGCCCGGTCGGCCCCACCGTGGTCGTGGACGGCGAGAGCATCGACTGCGAGCTACTGGTGCTGGCCACGGGCGTCAATTCGACCCTCCCCGGCCGGGTCCTGCCGCCGTACCAGCGGCCACCCACGCGGCGAATGGTCCAGGACGAGCTCCTGGTCGGGGCCGACACGATCGCGCGGACCCTCGGCGATCGCATCCACGTCTTCACGATGCCCGGCGATCGCCTGGACTTCGGCACGCTCATCCCCAAGGGAGACTACGTCGGCGTCTCACTGCTCTCCGGATTGTCGAGCCCGATGGGTATGGACGAGTTCCTCGAACACCCGCAGGTGCGCGCCTGGTTGCCCTCGGACTTCGAGCGCACCTGCGGATGCAAGCCGGCCATCGCCGTGGGTCCCGCGCGCCACCCCCACGGCGATCGTGTGGTGGTGGTCGGAGACGCAGCTGTCACGCGGCTGTTCAAGGACGGAATCGGCACCGCATTCCAGACAGCCCGCGAGGCCGCCCGGACGGCGGTGTTCGCCGGGGTGTCCGATCGTGCCTTCCGTCGGCACTACCGCCCCCTGTGCGACCGGCTGGCGCGAGACAACGGGTACGGCCGGCTCCTGATGTCGGTCCACCGGCGGGTGAAGGGCTCACGCTGGTTCTTCGACCTGCAGTCCCGTGTCATCGAGGACGAGAAGACAGCCCCGTACCCCGCGCGCCGGTTCGACCAGGTGAGCTGGGGGATGTTCACCGGGGCGTTGCCCTATCGAGGCATCCTCCGCCGTGCGCTGTCCCCGCGTCTGTGGTGGGCATTCGCTCGATCAGCCCTCAAATCCAGCCCCCCGGGGGAGGCTCGAGATGGAGGACCCACCATGGTAGGCGAACGAAGGCCCAGGCAGGTGGTGGTCCTCGGTGCTGGTTTCGCCGGGGTGACCACGGCGCTGAAGCTCGAAGAGAAGTTGGGCCGAGATCCCGACGTGAACATCTCGCTGGTGAGCGACGAGAACTTCTTCTTGTTCACGCCCATGCTCCACGAGGTGGCCAGCGGCCACATCGAGACCCGCCACATCGCCCTCCCGATCCGGCGGATGCGGGGCAAGCGCCGCTTCGACTTCGTCCAGTCGGATGTCCGATCCGTGGACCTGGATCGCAAGGTCGTGGTCACCCATCGCGGTGAGATGCCCTACGACGCGCTGGTCCTGGCGCTGGGTAGCGTCACCGACTACAGCGCGATCCGCGGGAAACGCAAACACGTGCTGGGACTGAAGTCCCTCACCGACGCCATGGCCCTGCGCAACCACCTGATTCGGATGTTCGAGCGCGCGGACGCGTCGCAGGACGATCCCTCCCGTGCCCTGACGTTCACCGTGGTGGGCGGCGGCATCACCGGCGTGCAGGCCGTGGCCGACCTCAACGACCTCGTCCGGCGGGCCCTGCCTCGCGAGTACCTGCGCATCCACCCCGACAGCATTCGCGTCGTGCTGTTGCAGGACCACGACAGCGTGCTGCCCGAGATGCACCCCCGCCTCGCGCGGGCCGCGCGCAAGATCCTGGAGGATGCGGGGGTCGAGGTGCTCACCGGCACGACCGTCACGGATGTGGGTGAGGGGTGGATCCAGGTGGACGGGTGCCGCCGCATCGACACGGACACGGTGGTGTGGACCCCGGGGATCAAAGCCAACCCGGTGGTGGCCAGCCTCCCGGTCGGGCGCGATGCCCTGGGACGCGTGAAGGTCAACGATCGCCTGGAGGTCCCCGGATACCCGGGGGTCTACGCCCTGGGCGACAACGCCCATCAACCCCACCACCGGACGGGCCAGCCCCTGCCGCCCACGGCTCACATCGCCATCCGCCAGCCCCGGGCCGTGGTCCACAACGTGGTGTCCTACCTGCGCGGCGGGCCGAGCCGCCCCTATCGCTACTGGCACATGGGCCTGATGGTCTCGCTGGGCCCCCGCAACGCGATGGCCGACGTGCTGGGTGTGCGCGTCCACGGACTGGCGGCGAGGCTGCTGTGGCAGGCGGCCTACTCGACGCTGATGAAGGGCCGGTACAACCAGCTTCGTGTGCTCGTCGACTGGGGGATGGGTCGCGTCTTCGGCCTGGACAGCACGCTACTGCGGCGTTGGTGACACGCCGCGGCCCTCGCCGGGCTCCGGCAACACCGGCAACAGCTTGACCCCCGCCATGAAGATCCCCGTCCCGATGGCGCAGACCCCCGCCAGCACCGCCCACTCGAAGTAGGTGGGGAAGTAGTCGAAGGCCGCGCGGGGCGACACGAACGCCTCGGCCAGGCCCTCCAGCTGTGGTTGGGTCTGGGGCGGGATGACCAGGTTCAGCCGGACGCCGATGAAGGTGGCGGCCACGAGTCCCCCTGCGAAGCCGATGGCCCCGGGGCGCTTGCCCCAGAAGACCAGGAGCGCGGCAGGCACGATCACGCCCAGCAGCAGGTGCACGATCCAGAAGTTGTACCAGTATTGCCCGTAGAGCAGGTCCTTGAAGATCTCGGCCTCGTGGCTGATCCCCTGCCACAGGGGGATGGAGTACTCGGCCCACTCCAGCAAGGTGTCGAACAGCAGCAGCCCGAGGACCATCTTGCCCAGCAGGATCATGGTCTTGCGGAAGGACTCGTCCCGCTGGGGCCAGATCACGAAGTACACCCAGGCCAGGAGGCCGCAGCCGGACACCAGTGCGCCGACGAGGAAGATGATGGGGAAGAGGGGTTGGTGCCAGTATGGGCGCGCGCCGACGGTGGCGAACAGCGCGCCGACGCCGCCGTGGAAGGCGATGGCGAGAGGGACGCCGATCATGCCCAATCGGTGGAGCCAGTGGTCAGCGGTCTCCTCGGGGATACGGCAGATCACACCCGCGAGCACTCCGCGCAGGTTGCGCTGGCCGCGGTATGGCGCGAGCCGCGGCACCATGGCCAGCACGTTCTCGATCAGGATCACGCCCATGTAGGTGGAGTACAGGAAGATCATCCAGGCCATCATCGAGCTGAAGTTGGCGTGGAGCATCACCTCGGTCGCACGGTTCATGTGCCCCAGATCCATGGCGATGGACAGCAGCGCCATGATCAGCGTGACGATGGCCGAGAACAGGGCTAGCGGCCCCACCGGCTCGAGGATCTTGACCCGCCCGACGTAGACGACCGAAGCCAGCACGAACGAGCCCGCGGACAGACCGATGAAGTAGATGTAGGCGGCCACCCACAGGCCCCAGGGGATGTAGTTGCCGTACGCGGCCAGCTGATGGCCGGTGATGAACCGGGCACCGAACCCCCACAGTCCGATGATCGCCATGACCACCCAGATGATCAGCAGCAGCATGCGGAACACGGGCCACTCCTCTCAGATCCGGTCACAGGAACCTCCGCGTGGGAACAGAAGCTCGGACAGGGGTGGGTGGTGATCCCCGGGGCTCGCGGTGACTCGAATGCCGGGCGAGGACAAGAGCGTCCCGGCGTCCACACCCAGCGCCCTGCGACGGTCGGCGGCGATCACTTCTCCATCGATGACCATCTCGCCCCTGTATCCCTGGCCGTGACCGTAGCCCGTGGCCAGGGCCACGACGCCAGGGCGAACCTCCTCGGTGAGCTTGGCGTGGGCGTGGAGGCCATGCTCCTCGCCATCCGGGGTCAGGACCAGCGCGTCGCCGGGCGAAGCGCCGATCGCCTCGGCCGTCTCCGGGTGGATCCATGCTTCGTTGGTCTCGCGCAGCGAAGGGGTCGCCCAGTACTGGGCCGTGGAGTCGACGAATCCGCCGAAGCTCTCGCGGAAGGCCAGCACCTGGATCTCGTCGCGGCCGATCAGCCGGGGCGGCTCGCTCACCACGGGACCGAACGGGTTCACGTCCGGCGGATCGTCGCCGGGCGGCGCCGGGCCGATCCAGCCGCGGGTGGACAGCTGCTCGGCGAGGCCCGTCCCGGCCAGGGCGTCGCGAACCACGGCTTCGCAGTCCAGGCTCCCTCCCCGGCGACGGTCGATGACCTCCAGCAGACCCTCCAGACCGCGACGCCAGGGGCTCTCGGCCTCTCCGGCCAGTGGAGCCTCGACGACGGGGCGCACCAGAGACGTGCCGTCCCAGCGGCGGACCAGCCCGAGGCGCTCGTGCTCCGTCACGTCCGGGATCACCACGTCGGCCAGCGCCGTCACCGGGTTCGGGGACGTGGCGACCACCGCCAGGAAGCCCACCTTGTGGGGATCCGCGAGGGCGTGGAGCAGGTCGGTCTGTGCCCTGCTGTCGCTGATCCCGCCGTCGCCTACCAGGATCAATGCGTCGATCTTGCCGTCGCCCTGCAGGCGTCGGGAGAGCTCGTCCACCGGCCTGGCGCCGAGCACCTTGGGCTGGTGCGTGGGCTCCATGGCGCCTCCAGGACCCGTGGCGCCGCCGAGGGCCGGGAGCCTGAGGATGGCCTCGGTCGCCGCGATCCCCAGCGGTCGCTCCCCCACGCCGCCGCCGACGCGGACGGCGAGGCCGTCGCCGGCCTCGACGAGGAGCTCCGCGGTATGCCGGATCAACTCCCTCCCCAGACCTGCGGTCACCTCCATGTCGCGCCAGGGACGTTTCAGCGCCGAGGCGTGCCAGTCCTCGGGGGACTCGAAGACACCCGCCTCGTGCCACGCGCGGAGCATCATCCAGGCCAGGGCCATGTCCCCGCCGGGCTTCACCGGCAGCCAGATGTCCGCCTTGGCCGCGGCCTCGGAGAGCCTCGGATCGACCACGATCATGGGCCCGTGCCCGGCGCTGGAGAGGAAGCGGGAGATCCCCAGCGAGTCCCCGACGGGATCCAGCCCGCTGGCAAGAGGATCGGCGCCCCAGATCAGCAGGGCGCTGGCCCTCTCCCACCGCGGCGTGAGCAACCACTCGCGGCTCCCGGTCATGGCGCCCGTGGCTTCGGTCAGCCAGGGCGCCGGGTGGCCCAGGTGCACCGAAACGCGGTCGACGCCCTCGGCAAAGGCGCTCAGCACCACAGCCCGGTCGGCCTGCCGGGGATCCACGGCGAGCACCAGCGAGGCGGCGGGGTCATCCAGGACCGCCCCTGGCCCACGGCGATCGGCGCTACCCGCGAAGAGGATCTTCTCGAGCTGCGAGTGGGAGACGCTCGTCCAGCGGTTCTCCCCGCGATCGCCCTGCCGCTGGAGCGGGCGAACGATCCGGAATGGATCATGGGTATTCTGGATCCGCGCCTGGCCGCGGGCGCACGATGCGCCCCTCAACCGCGCGGCCTCCTCCGGCGACGACGGTGTGCGGCCCCGCCGAACCCGAGGGGACCAGGGATTGCCGTCGATCTTGGCCACCACGTGATCCTCGGTCGCCACGCGGATCGGACACGCGCCGTGACAACCCAGGCAGGTGCTGGTCACCAGGCTCTCTGGATCGTCCAGGGGGTAGCGGGAGCGGAAGATCGTGCCGCGGCCTCCGAAGTCGGGACGGCCTGGGCCGATGGCGTGGGCCACGGGTCCCGCGGCCGTGGCCGCGAGGGAGCATCCGCCCAGCAGCGCGCACACCCGCCCGAACTCCCGCCTGGACAGGAGTCGCCGCGGTTTCGAACCGTCAGGCCCGGTACCAGAGCTTCGGCTCATTTCCGAGGTCCTCCTTCAGACGCGTGGTCGCGTGGGTCGAGATGGTGGCGCGAAGGTAGCTGTCGCGGTCGTTGAGACAGCCGAACGCGAGCGCATCGGCCGGGCAGGCCTCGACGCAGGCGGGCAGCGCCCCCCGCTCCAGCCGATGCTGACAGTGGTGGCACTTGCGAACGTTGCCGATGGGGCTGGTGTGGTGCTTGCGAGGCCAGGCGCGGGAGTACTCCGGCGAGGGGCGATGCTCGTAGGCCGCCCCTCCGTCGCATCCCTCCGCGTACTCGTCCCCCACGTCGAAGTACCGCGAGCCGTACGGGCATGCGGTCATGCAGTACCGGCAGCCGATGCACTTCATGTAGTCCATCACCACGGTGCCGTCGGGCGTCTGGAAGGTCGCCGACACGGGGCATGCGAGGACGCAGCTCGGCTGCTCGCAGTGGAAGCAGGGCTTGGGGCTGTAGATCCGCCGTGTGTAGGGGAAGGTGCCCTGGACCTCTTCGAGGACCACCATGTACGAGATGGCCGGCGGTGTGTTGTTCTCGGCCTTGCAGGCCACCTGGCAGGTCCGGCAACCCGTGCAGGCCTCGGGATCCACGTACATGCCCCACTTGCGGTCGGCCAGGGACCGCTTCAGGGCCCGCTCGAGGTCCGCCCGCATCCACTCCTTGGGTTCGTTACCCAGCATCGGTCGGTCCTCCCTGCTCCTCGGCGGGCTCGCCGGCGGCCGCAGGCGGGGTTGCGGCGTCCCCTCCCCTCACCCCTCCCCGGTACTTGGCGCGCATGGCGTAGTCCCGGCGGTCGTCCTGGTCCAGGTGGGTCGCCACGTGGCAGTGACGGCAGTCCATCCGGGAGTGGCTGCCGCAGGGGCGGCGCGATTGATGGCACAGCTCGCAGTTGCGTGAGATGTGGACCTGGGTCTCGCTGCCCTGGTGGCAGCGTTCACATTCGATGTGGCCGCGCCCTCGGCCCAGGTGGCACTCCATGCAGGTCTGGTCGGCGATCACGGGCCGGCCGAGGTCGGCCATCCAGGCCGGCGCCGGGGTGCCGAGGACCCCCTCTGCGACGAACCCGATGTACGCATCCGTGGGGATCACGTGGCAGATGTGACACGGAGCCCGGAAGTCGAAGCTGTGGTTGGTCTCGCTGGCCATCAGGTGCGAGGGATCCGGCTGATCGTGGTGGCACGACACGCACACCGCGGGCCGTGACGCCAGGGTCGAGAACCGCCACCAACCGTGCAGCCCCCCCACGCCGAGGCTGACCACCAGGCAAGCCGCGGCGATCCACCGGGCTCGGCGGGAGGGCCAGAGGAAATCGGCCCACCGGTTCGCGCGGGCGATCCACGGGGACACGAACCTCGCGTAGACGGCGCTCACCACATGCCTCCGTGGGGCACGACGTAGGCGAAGAAGCACAGCGTGAACACCGCCGCCGAGCCGCCCACCAGCCCCAGCAGGATCAGGGCGAACCAGGACAGCCAGACCTTGGTCGAGCCTCCGGCGCTCATGGGGCCTCCTTCCGGTAGGTGTCGCGGTGGAAGAAGTTGTACCGGGTCAGGGCCTCCTTGCCGTGGCAGCTCGCGCACAGCTTCCTGGCTCGCTTGGGATCGCGCAGGAAGCTGGTGGTGGCGCGCCCGTTGGACGGAGCGCCCGGCACCTCGTCGCTGTCGTGCCGCCATCGGTGCGGATCGTGACAGGTCAGGCAGGTGATGGAGCCCATGCTGTGGCTGTCCGTGCGACGGCCCTGGTCGTCGAAGATGGGGACCTCGTCGCCGAAGGAGGCAGGCAATCCAGCCACGGTCAGCAGCAGATTCCGGTCGTGCTTGTAGTGGCGGATCTTGGTGGTCGCCCCGGGGAGGCGCTCGTCGTGGCAGGCCATGCAGCGGCCGTCCGCCGGGTTGTCCGCCGGCCTCGCCTCGCGGGAGAACAGGAAGTCACCGCGCGGGTCGTGGTTGGAGTGACACGATGTGCACGTCTCGGTGCCACCCTGCCCCTCGGGTGCGACCATGGAGGCGTCGTGATCGGTGCCGATGACCGTACTGCGGCCCGGGTGGCACGCCAGGCAGAGGCGTCCGCCCTCCTCCTTCTTGCGCAGCAAGGCGGTGCTGCTGGAGTGGCCGTCGTGGCAGGTCGAACAGCCGATGCGGCCCGCGTAGAGGGGGAGGTCGGCGGTGGCCCCCGCGTTCATCGCGCGGAACATGTGTGGACCGCGGGTGTGGACCTTGGTCGTTTTCCCCGGTGCGGAAGGATCGTGGCATCCCAGACAGTGCCGGCTGAGCCCGTCGGCCCGCTCGCTACCCGCGACGGGCAGGGTCACCGGCGTGTGGACCGCGTGGCACCCACCACAGGGCCCGGCGTTGGCGGCCCCCGCCGCTCCGGTCACGCCCTTGTGGGCGCCGCTGCGTACCCCCTGCTTGTCCGCGTGGCACGCGACACAGAGGCTGCCGTCGGTGTTGGGGATGCGCAGCAACCTGGCCGACGACGCCATGTGGGGATCGTGGCAGCTCATGCAGGCCACCTCGCCCTCGGGGCCGAGCTTGCCGCCGTACCCGGCCACGCGAGCCGCCCCCTCCTCGTCGAGCGCCATCTCCAGGGGGTGGCGCCCGGTGCCCTCCCCCAGGCCCTGGTGGCAGGGCATGCACAGCTCGGCGCTGGTGGGCTCCAGGACGAGGAGGTGCTCCTGTTCCGACCCGTGGATACGATGGCAGGTGTCGCACGCGACCAGCCGGTCGGAGGACGCGGACAGCTTGCCACCCGCGCCGACGATGGCGTCGAGGTCGGCGGTGGCCAGCAGGGAGACGTCCACCGGGTGATTCCGGCGCATGTCCCGCTCGACCCAGAAGTCCCGGTGATCCTGGTGACAGAGGTAGCAGAACTCGGTGCCACCGAGGGGGAGTTCCTCTCTCCTGACCTGCTCGCCGAGGACGTCGTACACGGTGGGATCGACGTAGGCGTCGTCCTCGTGGAAGTGGTGACAGCTCGTGCATCCCAGGTTCCCCTCGGAGTCGAGCTTCATGCCGCTGGCCACCATCTGCGGATGGTCCACCTCCAGGGGATGGTTGACGGCGTCCGCGTTCCAGCGGTCACTGGTGAGCCTGGCCGTGCCGTCGTGGCACTGGTAGCACGCGCCGGACATGTCTCCGTCGAACGAGACGAGGCCGCGGAGCAGATCCTGATCCATCGGGATCCCCGGGGGGTCGCCCACGACGCGCCGCAGGGTGTAGGTGGTGACCTCGGCGCGGCCTGGATCGACGACAGCGACCCTGTCGCCCGCGGAGTCGATGGCCAGGGGGTGGGCCCAGGTCAGGATCGCGCCCTCCTTCGCCGCGACCTGGACGAAGCTGCCGTCAGCGGCCAACCACTGGAGGATGCCCTGGTAGCTGTCGAGGATCAGCAGCCCGCCCGCGTCGGCGCCGGACACGGCCTTGGGCTTGATGAACCGCCCCTCCCCGGTCCCCCATATCCCGATGGACTGCGTCGCTGATCCACTGCGGTCCAGGATCACGACGCGGGCGGCGAGGGCTTCGACCACGGCCAGGCTCCCGTCCCCCAGCAGGTGCAGCGATCGGGGAGACTCGAAGGCCTCGTCGCGGCCGAGGGGGCGGGTGAACAGGTCCAGGACCTCTCCGGAGGAGGGCTCGACGCGCAGGACCCGATCGTGTGTCGAGTCAGCGATCCACAGCGCGTCCTCGTCGAGGGCGAGGTCGGTGGGGACGACGGCCTGCTCCGAGGCCACCAGCTCGTCGAGGGTCAATCGAAGGGGGATGCTGTCGGTCACGGCGCCGGAGTCGAGGTCCAGACGCACGATCCGGCCGTTCCCCGCGTCGGCGACCCAGACCTCACCTCCCTCGACGATCAGGCCTCCGGGGTGGTCGAACGGCGCGGCCGCCGGCCCCCGGGTCCTCCAGACCACCTCGCCCTTGTGATCGAACAGGAGCACCTCGCCGAGGCCCGCGTCGCTCACGGCGAGGCGGTTCCCGCTGACGAGCAGCGCGTCCATCGGCTGGTCCAGCGGTGCCCTCACCACCAGCGCCGGGTCGAAGCTCCACGTGGTCCCCCGGCCGAGCACCGTGCTCACGATACAGACCGTGGCCGCGAGCGCCGCGACGGCCAGGATGAGTTCGAGCGTTCTCATGGACTCGCCGGATCGGCTCCGTTCGGGATGGCTGCGGGATCGTGGCAGGCGCTGCAGAGCTCACCGCCGCTCAGCGGCAGCCGCAGGAAGTCGGGCTCCTCGTTGTCCGCCGCCAGGGGAGGCCCCTCGGCTCCCGCCCCCATCAGCGTCTCGTTGCGGCGCTGGGTCTCCCTGACCGTGACGCGTTCGTAGAAGTCCGACGGAATCAGTGGCTGGCCGCTCGTGGTCCCGTAGCCGGCGTAGGCGGGCGGTGACCGGAGCACTCCGGGCGGGTGGGGGTTGTGGCAGCTGACACAGAACACGCGGCCGTGGGGATCCAGCACGATGGTGACACCCGTGCGCGTCCGGGTGTCCTCCATGCGCGCGACCATCTCCGCGGGAGCCTCCACCTGGTGTTCGTGGGTCCCCGCGTGGGGGGTGGTCAGGTGGCATCCGCGACAGGTGTTGATGCTGCCCACCCGCAGCTCGATGTCCTCGATGCTGCGCGCGGACGCGGGGTCGGGCACGTCCACGTGGCAGTAGTCGCACGTGTCCGGGTTGATGGTGCCGTCGGGCAGGAACGACTCCTCGTGGGGGTTGAACTGGACCATGTCCTCTTCCAGGTGACATCGGAAACACAGCTCGGACACGTCGGAGACCGGACCGCCGCGGTAGAAGAACGGATCCTCCGGCGCCACTGGCCTGCCCTCGCAGGCGGGCTCGTCGTGGCAGCTGACGCAGGACACGAGATCGTTCACCAGCAGCATGCCCTCCTGGGCCCGGGTCTCGGTCTGAGGTATCCCGACCTCGTGGAGGTCGTCGCCCGGGTGACACGAGTCGCACAGGGCGTCAGGTGCACCCTCGATCAGGTTCTCCAGGCCGGGGGGCGACTCCGGCGAGTGACACGCCTCGCAGCTGCCGCCACCGTGCGGATTGGGCGGCCGCTCCTCGGCTCCTACCGGGAGCAACGCCAGCACGACCGCGGACGTCGCGAGGAGCGGGAACGTGCGGGCGCGCGTCATGGAACGACTCCATTCTCCCCGTGACACTCGACGCAGCTTCCCGTCTGCTCCGGATCCACGACCAGCCACATCTCCTGGAGGTCGATGTCCTCCAGCGAGGTGCAGTTGACCTGGTGGTAGGTCCAGCTCGGGTGGCACTGGGCGCAACGGTCGGAGCCCCACCCCGCGGGGTGCTCCGACTCCTCCAGGGCCAGCCCGCCGGGGGAGTCGAGCATGTCGCCGTACTCCTCGCACGTGGCCACTGGATCACATCCCCCGGATACCGCGGCCATGACGAGCGCGAGGAGGCAGGCCGTCGGCGATCTCACGGCCACCTCCCGTTGCGGTCCGTGTGACAGGAGAGGCAGTCGGCCGAGACATGACAGGTCTCGCAGCGGCCCGGATCGATGCGCGCATCGATCCCGTGGGTCGTGCGCCAGACTCCGTCGTGGGTGCACCAACGGGTCGGATCCTTGCGCTCGTGGCACTCGACACAGCTGTAGTCCTGGTGACACTTGCGGCAGCGGCCGAACTCGCGACGCGCCGGTCCGGAGTGGTTGTCGATCCACCACGGTCCGTGGTCCTGGTCCTCGCCGAGCTGTCCCGGCTCGTGACACAACAGGCAGCTGCCCGGGCCGATCGAAGCGCCGCTCTCGCTGTTGTGGCAGTAGTGACAGCTCAGGGAGCCCGGCCGCAGGGCCTCGGCAGAGAACTCGTCCTCCCACTCGAGCCCCTCGGCGAGCTGGGCGGTCATCAGGTGGCAGCCCAGGCACGGGATACCCTCGCGCCGAAGCACCTCGGCGTGCTCCCCGTGGACGAATCGAGCCAGGATCGCCTCGGTGTCCACCCCTTCGGCCACCCCGACGGCAGCCTTCCCGGCTTCGGCCTCCTCGGCCTTCTTGTGGCCGCGCGAGCCCGCGGCGAAGGGGGCCCCCACGGACAGGACCAGGAGGAGGAGCGCGAGGCGCCTCATCGGTTCCCTCCCGCTCCCGGGGCCGGCGCGATCCCGGTGTCCTCACCGCGATCACGCTTGCGTGGGTTGAACGTCTCCTCGAGGACGACCGTCAGCATGCCGCGCAGATCGACGTGGTATTCCGCGTCGCTGCCCACGTCCACGCCAGCGCGGATCGCGAGGGGTTCCACCGGTCTGTAGGTCAGATCCAGGTAGGTGTGTACGGCCAGACCCCACGGATCGATCCCCTTCTGGTAGGGGGCGAGGGCCGCGGTGAGGTCCAGATCGAGTCGCGGATGCAGCGCAGCGGCGCCAGCCAGGCCCACCGCGTGATACCGGCCACCCGGCCCGGCGCGGAACGCGTAGCGCTCGGACAGCGCGATCCGCTCGCTCAATGGGGTGACCACGCGCAGGTTGACCGAGTGCCCCGCGGCCGCGCCGCCGGCGGGCAGGGGGTATCCATGGTAGGCGTACCCCGCCGCCACTCGTACACCCGCCCCGGGGCTCACCGCGGCGTCGGCGCCGGCCTCGACGATGCCGTCGCTGGCCAGGGTCCCGAGGATCTGCTCCCCGAACAGGGCCGAGAAGTCGGTACTGCGGCGATACCCGCCGTGGAGATCCAGGCTCGCCCAGGGGATCGGATTCACCCGCATCCCCCCTCGAACCAGCCGCACCTGACGCACCTCTGGTGAGAGCTGCAGGCGTCCATAGGGGCGGGGGGCCCATCGCGCCGAGGGCCTGGCGAGCACGTCGGCCTCGACGATGGCCCTCGCCGCTTCGCCAGCGCCCCTGGCCACGTGGATCCCGATCCCCGCGGCGAACGGCTTGACGCCAACCAGGGCGACGCTCGCTCCCGCCACGAACTCGCCGTCGCGGAAATCGTCCAGGTCCAGGTGACGTCCCGCCCCCACGTAGGTCCGCAGGGCCAGGTGTTCGAAGGGTAGGAGGTCGGCCCGGACACCGTCCATGGCGCTGATACGCGATGGAAATCGCGCCATCAGGCGACCGGCTGTGATCTGCAGCCGGCCGCTGGGATCCCGGAAGTGGACGTCCAGCAGATACAGGTCCACGTCCCCTTCGGCGGTGCCGAAGGCATGATCGAGGCCCAGGTAGGCCTGCACGCCGACGCTGTCGTCGCGCTCCCCCGCGTCCACGTAGAAGTACTGGAAGAACGGCATCTCCGGGTTGCCCAGGAAGTTGCGGCGGAGCTGAGCGACCGTCTCGGACCGGAAGTGCACCGATGGATCGGCGGCCGCCGCCGGCGCGGCGCCCAGCGCCACGGCCAGCGCCACGAGCGCGGAGGCCGCCCACCGTGCCCGGGTGACGAGGGTGTTCACGGCTGACCACCGTGGCAGGAGCTGGCGCAGGTGCCCGGCATCGTGCCCGGTCCGTCCCCGGGATCGTGGCACCGCATGCAGTGGTCCTCCCCCTGCTGGGACGCCGCGGTCACATGGGTCGCTGCCCAGTCCGCGTCGTGTGGGTAGCTGCCGTGGCACTGGAAACAGGACGTGGTGGAGAGCCCCCCCGACAGGTCACTGCCGTGACAGGAGGTCGCGCAGGTGTCGAGTTCACCGGCTGCTGCGCCGTGGCTGCCGCCCGCGGCCCAGCCGTCGAGGTGGGGGTAGAGCGGATGACAGTCCGCACAGGCCACGTCGCTGTCCCCACCGTTCAGGTCGGCGCCGTGGCAGGAGGAGGAACACGAGAACGTACTGCCTCGCTCCACCACGTAGACCCCGTGGGACACCGGCATGATCCACCGGGCCGAGTGGGGATAGGCCGGATGGCAGGTGCTGCAGGAGACCCCCGCGAATCCCCCGCCGGAGCCGCCCCCGTGACATCCGGTGCAGGTGTCCTGCCCGCCGCCGAGCAGATCGGCCCCGTGCACGGTCCCCGTCCCCCAGCCGGAATCGTGCGGGTATCCCTCGTGGCAGTCCGAGCACCCCGGCGTCGCAAGGTCGCTGGCCGAGCCGTCGAGGGAGTGACACTCCGCGCACAGGTCGTCGCCCCGCTGCAGGGCTTCCTGGCCGTGGGTCCCACCCACGTCGAACTCCTCCGGGTGCGGGAAGATGGCCCCGGCCACGGGCGCAGGGGGTTCGTAGCGGCTCTCGCTGCAAGCCGCCAGACCGAGGCCCGCGGCGAACGCGAGGAAGCCGTGGAGCGGGGTTCGAGGGCGACTCATTGATACATGAACTCGAAGTAACTCTGGAGGTTCTCGTGGGTGGACTTCAGCGCCGGATCTCCACCTGGGGCGATGAACGATGCTCCGCCGTGGTGTTCCTCCTTCAACCACCGCCCGTACTCGTGACAGACGATGCACGAGTTGACCGGGAACTCGCCCGCGTCGAGGGTGCTCGCTCCCTGGTTGTCGAACTCGTCCACGGTCCCCTGGGGAGAGCCCGGCCGGAACGAGTGATCGGCGAGCCCGCCACCCCCGGTGACGGTATCCCAGGTCAGGAACGAGGCGGCCTCGACCATGTGGCAGCCGCTGCACCGTCCCTCGGCGTACTCCTCGGCCGGCGCGTAGATGGCGTGCTCGGTGTGATCCTGGACGTCGTCCTCCCCCGGGAAGTCCGTCGTCTCGTGGCAACCCAGGCACAGACCGTTGTCCCGCGGGTCCACCTGTAGCTGCGCCGCGATCAGGGTCCCATCGTCCGCGGCCGTGGAGCCGTGGGGATCGTGGCAGTCCAGGCAGGTCAGCACGTAGGTCCCGTTCTCCCCGTGGACCGAGGTGGCGAGGGAGTCGGCCTCCTGCGCGTACCCCCGGGCCAGGCCGTTGTCCCAGACCGAGGGAGCGGACGTGCCGAACGAGTCGAGGTCGCCGCCGATGGGGTACGCCCCGGCGTCGGCGTAGGGGAACGGCAGATCGTGATCGAACCCGGACACCGTGGCGATCCTGGCGGAGTGGCACTGCGCGCAGAGATCGTTGACCGTGCTCGAGCTCAGGCTCGCCGGCGCGACGATCCAGTCCGCGCGCACGTCCATCGGGGCCGCCGTGTGATCCGAGCCCGGGCCATGGCACTTCTCGCAGCCGATGCCGGCCTCAGCCGACCGCTCGGATGGATCCGTCGGCCACCAGGAGACCACCTCTCCGTTGTCCTGCTGTCCGAGCGCCAGGCCGGTCTCGTGGCAGCCGATACAGTTCTGTTCCCAGGAGCGGCGGGGATCCACGTAGCCCGTGACCGCGTCGGAGAGGAACTGCCCATCGGCGTCGAACCAGTCCTCGGTGCGGTAGGCGATCGGTCCCTCCGTGGCGCCGGGGTACCCGGAGATGCCGTACCCCTGGTCCTGCCATGCGACGGGTAGCACGTATCGCCCGGCACCCAGCTCGGTCAGCAAGACGCGGACCCCGCCCTCCCTGCCGACCACTGCTGCGACGGGGAAGACCGTGGGTTGGTACTGGCCCGTCGGCTGGAGCTCGAGCACGGCCTCGCCCTGGTCCCGGGTCAGGTTGGCCACGACCTGATTCCCCCCGGGGACATCGAGCCACAGCGCGGTGCCGTCGTCGAAGGCCTCGAGCAATGACGAGCTTGGAACTGACGAGTATCCGCCACCATGTGACGAGTTTCCGTGAATGATGGCCTGGCCGGGGTGGCAGGCCGCGCAGACCGCCGATCCGAGATAGAACGCGTCCTCTCCCGGGCGACCCGAGAGCACCGCGTCCAGGGCCGTGTTGACGCCCGCGCCCACCTCCACGAGATCGAACTCTCGACCGAACAGCGAGGCCGTCTCCGGCGGAACGACCGAGACGCTGTAGCTGCCCGAGGTCAGGTCCGTGAAGGCGGCCACGCCGTCGGTGTCCGAATCGACCGAGCTCCCGCCGGACACGGTGACGCTCGCCCCCTGGACCGCCAGCCCTGCCGACGTCGAGACCGTCACCGTGAGCACGGCGTCCCCCGAGTCGACCTGGAGCTGTGCGTCGATCTGCGTGACGGCGTCCGACGCCACCGGGACCCCCTCGATCATCGCGGCGGAGTATCCAGAGGCGGAGATCACGAGGTTGTACATGCCCACGTCGAGGGCCTCGATCAGGTACGCACCCGCGTCATCCGTGGTCGCCTCCATGCCGAGGGGCGAGGACACCACGACGGCCCCCTCGAGTACGTCTCCGTGGGCGCCTGTCACGACACCCGTGATCGCCCCGTGCAGGGAGGCGCTGGGACCCGCAGGCCCTTCGTCGCCCTGGGGCCCGGGGATACCCCCGGTGCTGCAGCCGCCCATCGCCATCGCGGTCGTGATGAACCACAGACCACCCATGGCGAATCGTCGTCCGATGCGAACCATGCCTCCTCCATCGAGGGTTCGGGCGCCTGTACGTGGGTGCCCCTCCTCGAGCGAGCTCGTGCCCGCTGTTTGGGTGGGGGCAAAGCAAGTTCCGTGCCGGTGCCGGGAGGGAGGTCCACGAAGCGATTGCGCCGAGACGTGTCACGGAGAGAGGAGTTGTCATCGCCCGCTGATTCGTGTTTACCTCGTATTCCATCGAAATCCTGGTATTCGAACATGGAATCCACTCGCATCGGCCGCTATCGCATCGTCAGGAAGCTCGGCGCCGGCGCGTTCGGCTCGGTCTACCTCGCGGTCATGGAGGGCGAGGGCAACTTCAGCCGCCAGGTGGCCGTGAAGCGGCTGCACAAGGAGGTGACGCGCGATCCCGACGTGGTCCAGCTCCTGATCCGGGAGGCACAGATCGGTGGACTGATGAACCACGACAACGTGGTGGCTGCCATCGATCTGTTGCGGGTCCAGAACGAGTACTTCCTCATCTCGGAGTACGTGGACGGGATCGACCTGAGGGAGCTCGTGTACCGGGCACGGCTCCGCAACGATCCCCTCCCGCCGTCGTTCGTCGCCGAGGTAGCTCACCAGATCGCGTCGGGTCTCGGGTACATCCACAACCTGAGCGACCACTCCGGAGCGCCGCTGGGCCTGGTCCACCGAGACCTCAAACCGTCCAACGTGCTGCTCCATCGCTCGGGCCGGGTCAAGATCTCGGACTTCGGCGCGACGAGTTCACGGTCCCTGCCCCTGGCGCTGGACCAGGACACGGTGATGGGGACCCCGATCTTCATGGCTCCGGAGCAGGCGCGGGGCGAACCCGCGAGCCAGGCGGGCGACCTGTACTCGTTGGGGGTCGTCCTGCTGCAGGCCCTGACCCTGGAGCTGCCCCGATCCCTGTTCCTGCCGTCGGGGGAAGGCACCCCCTTCGAACCCGCCGCCACCGACGAACTCCTCGCGTCGATCCCCACCGGCTCCGCCGCATTCGTGCCGCTCTTGGCAGACCTCTTGCAGGTCGAGCCGGCCCACAGACCCGGTTCCGCGGCCGAGGTGGCCGCCGACCTGATGGGTCTGTGCCGGCTGTATCCGCTCCGCGACGGCGTGGCCACCCTGGTCGAGCGCTGGATCGAGCGACGAAGGGACGCGGCGGTCACGGATGAACCCGAAGATCTCCCCACCTGCGTCAGCGGCGAGTACTCCGTCATCGGAGGGCCCGTACAGTGCCAGGTCGTGGAGGCCTCCGAAGGTGACGCCGCGCCCACCGTGCGCAGGGAGTACGCCGACGACAGAACGCATCCCAGGCGTTCGATACTCCTGGACACGGATGGACCACAGCCGGCCGAGGGTGACTCGCAGGAGGCCGACATGACTGCCCGGACCATCGCGCCAGACTCCACACCGCGGCCGCAGGAACCGCCGGCGCCAGCGCCGGACGCGGACGACATCGACACGGTGAAGTTCACGAATCCGTCGCAGCAGCGCCGCGCCGTGTCCCGCCGGGTTCGCTCCCTCGAGGGTGACTACGTGGTGTTCGGTCAGTCCGGCGGCTATCGCGACTGGCTCGCTGTCCTCTTCGTCGGGATCCCCGTCATCGCCCTGGGAATCTGGGGGGCGCTCGGGTGGCTGAAGCACAACAGCCCGGAAGGACTGGTGGTCCAGGAAGAGGAGCCCTCGGCAGCCGCGACGGACCAGGATCACGAAGAGGGCGGGACCGAGGATCCGCACACAACCCCTGGTGAGCCCACCGGTCACTGACCTCTCCCCCCGCCCGGACGGCGGCTCACCGTCGGTTCTGACGGGGCTCCGCTAGAACGCCCCGATTCTCCGGGCCCCCCGTCTCGAGGCTTTCGGGTGAACGAAGGCAACGCATCGGGCGCATTCCGGGTTTTCGGTCCGTTCCCATGCCAGCCTCGTCCAGAACGGCCCGTTCCTTGCAGAGATCTCCAGGCCGTGTACGCACGAGTTCGGGGCGGACGAAGTGAATGCCGCATCCGACGACACACGACACAGGTGGAGCACCATGAGACGAGCCCTCTTTCCGATTCTCCTGGCCATCGCGCTGACAGGCTGCATTGCCGAAGAGACCATCCACGCCCCGGAAGGTCCCGCCGACCCGGGCGTGGACGAGTCGGGGGTGGAGCAGATACGGGTCGACCCCGACCACATGGCTCTCCGGCACGTCAACAGTTACCCCACGCGCGTGGCCCAGGGAGAGGACGGCCGTATCTTCGTCAGCGACGCCAAGACCGGCTCGGTCTTCGTCTACAGCGGGGACCTCGAGCCCCTGGCGGAGCTCCCGGGCTTCGATCGCCCCCTGGGTGTCGCCGTCGATCGGATGGGCCGTGTGTACGTCGGAGACGACAGCCGCGACTCGGTCGAGGTCTACGGGCCGGACGGACACAGGATCTTCAAGTTCGACCGCGACGTGGTCATGCCCAACGACATCGCGCTGGCCATCGACGGCACGGCCTTCGTGGTGGACAGCCGGTCCGACGTCGTGCGGGTGTTCAACTCCGAAGGTGAATGGCTGTTCGACGTGGGCGGATCAGGCGACGGTGACGGACAGCTGAGCTTCCCGTCGGCCATCACGATCCACTACCCGGGCGGGCCACGGCACGACGGCGAGCTGCTGGTCGCGGACCTCGGCAACGCCAGGGTCCAGGTCTTCGACCTCCAGGGCCGCTTCCTCCGGGGATTCGGGCAACCCATCGAAGCATTCTCCACCCAGTGGCAGGGCAGGTTCGGCAAGCTGCAGAGCCTGGCCGTGGACGAGAGCGGGCGACTGCACGCCGTGGACACCTACACGAGCAAGATCCAGATCCTCGACCCCGGGAGCGGAGAGTTCCTGGATTCCTACGGGGAGTTCGGGACGGAGATCGGGCAGCTGAACCTGCCCCTGGACATCCTCATCACCCACGACGCGAGGGTGGTCGTGGCCAACTCCGAGAACCATCGTGTGGAGGTGTTCCATGAGATCCAGTAGCGGACTCCTTCTGGTCGCCGCTGCGCTGGCCTCGTGGGTGGTCCTCCCTGCGAGCGCCCTCGACCCGCCGCACAACGCGGACAACAGCATCAGCTGTCTCGACTGTCACGCCTACCGGGACGGGAACCTCGTCCTGCGGGGCCTCGAGCTCGAGACCATGTGCAAGACCTGTCACAATCCCGCGGGTGTGGCGGCGAGCATGTCCGATGTGGCCAACCACATCGTCAACGCCCAGAACCTCAACCAGGAGATCGTGGACTGCGGCTACTGTCATGACCCCCACGGCCCCCACGAGTCCCTGGACGCCCACCCGGGAGGCGTGACCGCGGACAACCTGAGCCTGTTCCGGTCGGACACGGCGTACCACGTCGCGGTGGCCCTCGAACCCGCCGTCTTCCAGACGCGCCTGGACCACTTCGCGTTCGACGAGGGCAACGCGCCCTACAACGCGGCGTGTCAGACCTGTCACACCGAGACCCAGTACCACGCGAACGACGGCTCGGGTGACAACACCCACATGACCGGCACGGACTGCATCCAGTGCCACACCCACCTCGACGGCTTCCTGCCCACGAGCGCGTGCAACAACTGTCACGGAAACGAGCTCAACGCTGCGCCACCCATCAGCACCACCGGCCAGCAGGACGTCGCCTTCGTGGAGGTCGGCGCCCACCAGACCCACGTGCTCGGCGGCGACATCCGCGCGGCCATGGCGTGCGACGACTGTCACGTGCTCCCGGCCCTGCTGGATCCGACCCACATCGACACGGCCCCGGCCGAGGTCACCTGGGGCTCGCTGGCCCTCAACGACGGCGTGGCGCCGGCGTGGGACCGCAACGCGGAGACCTGTAGCGACGTCTACTGCCACGGCAGCACCCTCGAGGGCGGCGCGCTGACCACCCCGACCTGGACGGTCGTCGATGGGACCCAGGCCGACTGCGG
>CAYRNR010000052.1:0-49425 GCA_964425605.1 uncultured Rickettsiales bacterium
GCCGCAGCAACCCACGACGAACAACACGGACAGGAATGCGATGTGCTTGATCATGACAGCTCCTCGTTGCGAGCCCACCCTTCGAGCGTCCTCCCCGAGGAGCTAGGCGGGCCACTGAACAGCGATGGTACTGCAGGTCGCGCTTCGATGGAACTCGAACCGGGGCAAAAGTCAGTTCAGCGGCGTGGACTGCAGGCCCGGGAACATCACGTTGGCCCGCGGATCGATGCCCGTGAGCTCGGCCTTGGCCCGGCCGATGGTGATGTGGAACCCGAAGTCGTCGATGTGGATGAAGCCGTCGTCCTCGACCATGCCCGGCGGCGGGTTGGCGAACGGCTGGGCCAGCCGCCAGGCCTCCACGATGGCCTCGTCGAACTCCGGGATGCCCGACTCCTGGGTCACCTCGATGGCCACGAGGTTGCCCTCCGGATCGAGCATGGCGTTGATGGTCAGGTCGTAGGCCATCTTCGTCACGGGCACGGTGGGGCGGGCGTTCTGCAGCGTCTGGTTGGCGTAGAAGCTGACCATGCGCTTGATGCGGTTGATGAACCCGGCCCAGAGGAACTCGTTGGCGTTGAGCTGGGTGGCCAGCCCCGGGTCGATCTCGGGCAGCCAGTCGTTGCTGGGCGCACCTTGCAGCTTCTGCTGGCGGTGGGACGCCATCATGGGTCGCGCCGTGCCGGTCTGGTTGATGAACTCGTACTTGGAGGGGAAGTCCACGTACTGACCGTAGGGCCGGTTCTCGAACACCACGTCACCGGCCTCGGCGCCGGTGGAGTGCTCCTGGACGTTCATCTCGAGGATGTCCTCGAGCTGGAATGCCATCTCGTCGGAGTAGGTCGGCGCCACCACCTCCGGCGCGATCTTGAACAGCTCGGACCGCATCTCCTCGGGGACGGTGATGTCGTACTCGGCCAGGTACTTCGCGTCGTCGGGTTCCAGCTCCTCTTGCGGCTTGGGCAGGTCCACCACCTGGCCGTCCGGATCGTCCTTCTCCTCCTCCTCCTCTACCTTCTCCTCCTCCTTGGGCTCGAAGGGGCGGTACTCCACCATGATCGGGGTGTCGTCGCCGAAGGGTTCGGAGCTGCGCAGCAGGTGCACGTAGAGGTGGGCCACGGGCACGTGTAGCAGCACCGACAACAGCAGTGCCAGCCACGGCAGTCCCCTGCGCTCGCGCCTCTCGTGTCTCATGCCATCGCCCATTGTACCCGGCGGACGTCGTCCATCCCTTCAAAACCACCACCGATACTCTATGTTCCGTAGCTCAAACGAGCCACGGGCCCAAGGTGGTTCCCCCTCGCTGCGAGACTACCGGCGATACCCGCCGCGTCGCCCGCCGCGACGGCCGCCGCGACGGTTGCCGCGGGATCGGGATGGCTTGGAGGACGGCTTGCCCTGGGAACGCCTCCGGTTTCCAAGACGGGTCGTCTCGGGCGGGCGCTGGGACGGCGGGTAGCCGTGGTCGAGGACGCGCGGGATGTGCTGCTTGATCAGCCGCTCGATGTCGGCGAGGTAGGGGCGCTCGTCGTCGGCGCAGAACGAGATGGCGGTGCCCGCGGCACCAGCGCGGGCGGTGCGGCCGATGCGGTGGACGTAGGTCTCGGGCTCGTTGGGCAGGTCGAAGTTGATCACGTGGGTGATGCCGCCCACGTCCAGGCCGCGGGCGGCCAGATCGGTCGCCACGAGGACCCGCAGATCGCCGCGCCGGAAGCCCTCCAGCGCGCGGGTGCGAGCGCCCTGGGACTTGTTGCCGTGGATGGCGGCGACCGAGATGTTGCTGCGATCGAGGACCTTGGCGATGCGGTTGGCGCCGTGCTTGGTGCGGGAGAACACCAGCACCCGGGTGCCGCCCGTGTCCTCGAGGACCTCGTGCAGCAGGTGGCGCTTGTTGCCCTTGTCGACGAAGTAGACCTCCTGGGTGACCAGATCCACCGGCTCCTCGAGCCGCTCCTCGGTCACGCTCACCGGGTCGTCGAGCAGGTCGGCGGCCAGCGCGCGGATCTGCGGCGGCATGGTCGCGGAGAAGAACAGGGTCTGCCGCCTGGCCTTCGGCGGCAACAGCGCCGTGACCCGCTTGACGTCGGGCAGGAAGCCCATGTCGAGCATCCGGTCGGCCTCGTCGAGCACGAAGAAGTCCACGTCGGACAGGGAGATCTCCCCCTGGCCGATGAGATCGAGCAGTCGGCCGGGGGTCGCGGTGAGCACGTCGATGCCCCGGCGCAGCTCCTCCTTCTGGGCCCGGTCCTTGACCCCGCCGAAGATCACCGTGTGCCATAGCTCCAGGTGCTTGCCGTAGATGCCGAAGCTCTCGTCGATCTGGGCCGCGAGTTCCCGCGTCGGCGTCAGCACGAGCGCGCGGATCGCGGGATCGTCGCCCACGCACGCGTCGAGCCGTTGCAGCACGGGGAGAGCGAACGCGGCGGTCTTGCCCGTGCCGGTCTGCGCGCAGCCGATGATGTCGCGGCCCTTGAGGGCTGGCGGGATCGTGTCGCGCTGGATGGGGGTCGGCTGCTCGTAGCCCGCGTCGTTGACGCCACGCAGCAGCTCGTCGATGAGGTCGAGGTCGTTGAAAGTCACGGGGCTAACTCGCACTTTCGGGAACCGTGCGCAAGGTGCGGCCGTCGTTTCGTGCGCTTTTGTCCCCGCTGCGACTACTCCTTGAGTGGCTTGCGGTAGGCCAGCAACACCCTCATGTCGGGATCCAGCAAGACCTTCTTGGGCTTCTTCTCCAGCCCCTCGAACACGAACGTCGTCTCCGGGCCGTCGAGGTCCACGGTCTCGCTGACGCTGTCCTTGGCGCCGTACTTGAGCTGGATGGGGATGGGGGTCGGGGGCACGGCGCCCTCCACCACGATCTTGCCCTCCACGCGGAAGGTGCCGTCCTCCTCCTCGAGGATCTCGTAGTTGTAGCGCAGGCCGGGGATGTCGCTGCCCTCGACCCAGTAATCCCAGAAGGCGTCGGCGTCGGGGCCCATGTACTCCAGCGCCACCTGGCGGAAGAGGTCGTTGGTGACGGCGCCGCCGGGGGCGCGGTTCATCAGCGAACGCATCATGTTGATGAACGGCTCGCCGCCGAGGGTGTCGAGCATCATCCGCATCACCGCGGGTCCCTTGCCCCACATCACCCCGGGGTACTCCTGGGTCAGGCGGTCCCCCACCAGCAGGTTGCCGGCGGACTCGCGGCGCAGGGCCATGTCGTGCCAGGTCTCCTCGCGCATCTCCTGGGCCTTGAGCCCCGACTGCTGACCCAGCAGCAGCGCGGCGGACAGCATCACGGCGCCCTCGGTGATCCAGCGATCCCGGTAGGTGGCGGGGCCCACGAACTGATCCCACCACTGCCTCGCCACCAGGGACGCGGTGTAGGCGGCCTGCGCCTCGGGGTTGTCCACGAAGTAGAAGTTGATGGCCCGGGTCTCCATGTTGTCCACGGCCGGGGCCGTCGAGGGCATGTGGAAGCTCAGGCAGCCGGTGTCCGAGGTGGTGAACCCCTCCCAGGCGTACAGCTGGCCCGGCGGTGAGCAGGTCCAGCCCGCCTCCTGGGTCATGCTCACCGATTCGGTGGCGTAGGACTGCCAGTTGCCCGACGGCAGCGCGGGCAGGTCCAGCAGCGTCAGGGTGGAGTAGGGGTAGGGGCCCCAGATGTGGCCGAAGTAGCGCAGCATCGCCTCGGTTCGCTTGACGATGTCCCTGGCGGTCTGCTTGTTCGCCTGGCTCGTGAACACCAGGATCTTCGTGCTGCCCTCCTCGCCCTCGGTCATCACGTAGTCGCCCACGGCCAGCATGCCGCCGAGGACGCCGCCGCGCTCCTGGTAGACCATCGTGCGCATGTCGTCGTTCTCGGTCTCCTCCAGCAGCTCGCCCGTGGCCACGCCCTTGTAGAACCGCGGCACGTGGACGGTGGTCTTGAGGCTGTGGCGGTCGGGCCACAGGGGGCGGGGATACCAGGCGAAGTCCTGCAGGGCGGTGAAGTAGATGTCCGCCTGCTCCGCCACGGTCACCGACTCGAGCACGGCGCCGCCGTAGGTGAGCGTCAGGGTCTCGATGTCGCCCTTCTTCATGGGGGTCCGCAGCACCGCGAACAGCTGGTTGTGGTCCTGGATGGCCGGGATGGGCTCGCCCGCGTAGTCCCGGATGGCGGCGATGTCGAACTCGCCCCAGGGTTCGTCCCCCTTGCAGCGGGGGCGGCGGCCCTGCAGGCGCAGCGCCAGGGAGCGCACGTCGTCGGTCAGCGCCACGATGCGCAGCTGGACGCTGAAGTCGACCTGGGCCAGGTCCCGGCCGCCCTTGGGCTTGGGTACGGTGACCTCCAGCTCCACGTTGGCCATGTCCCACGGCCGGCCCTTGGCACGATCGATGATCGGGTCGGCGCTGGGGTAGGAGGCGTAGACCTGCATGGTCTGGGGGGCGTCGCCGCGGCGTGCGTGGGAGAAGAAGCACACCTCCTCGCCCGGGTACAGGGCCAGCCGCGGGTTGCGGTAGTAGGTCATCCAGCGGCCGGGATCGGTGTTGAACTCGCCGTAGAAGTACCCACCGAGGTAACCGGCGCCGTGCAGGTCGTGCAGCACGTCCATCTCCAGGGACGGACCGTAGTCGTCCCAGAGGCGGTCGCTGTACATGGCGAAGCGGGTGTCGTGGGTGTTCTTGACCTTGGTGGGGGCGCCGCCCTCGGTGGCCCACTCGGCGTCGCCCAGCAGGGCCTCCACCGTGTCGTCCGTGGCCAGGATCCACGCCGAGGTGAACTCGCTGGCGAAGTAGCTGTCCCCCAGCAGGTGGGTCATCTGCTGCTGCTCGGCCTCGTGGGGCGGGGTGAAGCCCATCTCGCCTCGGCCCGAGAACACCAGGCCGACGATCTTGCCGTCGGAGCGCACCACGGGGTGGACCACGCCCTCGTTGAACGTCAGGGTCAGGTCCTCGCGCTCGAAGGTGCGGCCCGCCACGTCGACGTGACGTCCCTGGTCCACGTCGGGAGTGGACAGCTTCTCGTACAGCTCGTACAGGGCTTCGGGCGTGATGGGCTGGGCGGCGGCCGGTGCGGCGGCGACCAGGACCGCGGCGAAGCAGGCCGCGCGAATCATCTGGTGTTTCAGGACAACCACGTTGTCTCCCTTCCCGGAGAGCGGCCCTCCGGTTCGAAGGAGTGAATATAGCAGCGAAACGACCGGGTCCTCGCGACGTTTCCGTCCTTTCGATTGCAGCGCGTGCGTGCGTGCGCGGGGCGCGTGGTATGGTCCCCGGCCATGCCGCGCCGCCTCTCCCTTCGGTACGCCCACAACGGCGACGTCCGGATCGCCTACGCCCGGCGGGGCGACGGCCCCCCCGTGGTGATGGTGCACGGGTACATGGCGAAACGTCAGATCTGGGCGCTCCAGGCGGCCCAGCTCGGCAGGACCCGCCAGCTCGTGATGATGGACCGCCGCGGCAGCGGCGACTCCGACCGCCCCGCCCGCGGCTACGAGCTGCCCCACCAGCTGGCGGATCTCGAGGCCGTGCTGGAGGCCGAGGACCTCGATCAGTTCGACCTGGTCGGTCACTCCATGGGCGGCTTCATCGCCGTGGCCTACGCGACCCGCCACCCGGACCGGGTGCGCCGGCTGGCCCTGCTCGCGGCGGCGCCGTATCGCATCGAGCGGTCGGACTTCGGCGTGGGTGTGTTCATCACCGAGGACGGCCAGCCCCCCCGCTGGACCCCGGCCGTGGTGGAGGCGGCCGTGCAGCGGCTGATCCCCGAGCCCGACGCTGCGTGGCTCCGCATGGAGATGTGCCGGACGATCCCCGAGTACGACGACCCCGATCAGGCGAGCCAGACGTTCGCCGCCTTCGAGGGGGTGGATCTGCGGCCCGACCTGCACCGGATCGTCGCGCCCACCCTGGTGATGCACGGCACCGCCGACCACGTGGTCCCCATGGCCGTTGGGCAACGCCTGGCCGAGGCCATCGACGGCGCGCGCTTCGAGGCCCTCGAGGGGCTGGGTCACATGCTGATGGTCACCGGGCCCCGGGAGGTCAATCGGCTGCTGGATCGTTTTTTGTCTTCTTGAGCAGCCTGGCGAACCACATCTTCGGCTGGATGTCGCGCTGCACGGTGCGGCGGTTCTTGTAGATCTCGGTCTTGGCCTCGTAGTCCACGTCCGCCTGGAGCTTCATCGCCACGCCCATGTCCCCGGTGATCAGCATCAGCGCGTCGAGCAGCGATGTGCCGCCCTGCTTGCCGGTCTCGTCGAGCACGAAGCTCGCGCCGCATCGGCACACGCCCCCCTTGCAGCCCTCGGCGCTGAACACGTCGTCGCGCAGCTTCGCCCTGGGCAGCTTGCGGTAGCAGAACGTGCAGATGGTGCGGGGCACGTTGCGCTTGGCGCGGACTCCGGGGGGGGTATAGAAGGACATGGGCGGCTCCTGTTGCGGCTCACTGTAAGGATGCCGTGCGGGTCGGTCAATCGCGCGGTCCGTCCCACCAATGGTCCCCCGCCCTTGCTCGGACTGCGCACAAGACTCTAATCTGGTGCAGTACCCCTGGAAAGGAAGGTGTGTCGTGCGGTTCAAGACCTACTGGCTCCTGCTCGCGTCGCTGCTGTGGATGGCGGGTTGTCCCGAGGAGGGCGACGACGACGTGTCGGACGACGACTCGTCTCCCACGGACGACGACGACGACGACTCGTCGATGGCCGACGACGATGACGACGCGACGCCGTCCGCGCTGGGCTTCGAGGCGGCGACCGGGATCCCAGTGGAGGCGGCCGACACGCGCGCCACCTGCCTGTACGACTTCGAACCCGTCGACGGCTTCTCCGAGGTGGTGCTGGCCAACTACATGGCCTTCAACGCGATCTGGTTCTACGAGGAGGGCGCCTACTCCGAGATCGAGACCGACGAGACGGGCTCGCACCTCTCCACCGGGTGCGCCGTGGGCGACTTCGACGGGGACGGCCAGGAGGACGAGCTGATGATCAACGCCGACGGCGTGACGCACTTCGAGCGCACGGGCAACGGCTACGAGGATCTCAGCGCAGCGCTGCCGACGGTGCTCGCCGGCGCCCCCCAGTCCGTGGGCTCGGCGGACATCAACGGCGACGGCCGCCTCGACTTCGTCGTCGGCGTCAGCGGCGGCAACGACGTGGTGTGGCTCCAGGACGGCAACGGATCGTTCGCCGACGGCGGCACCCTGCCCAACTCCTACTCCCAGACCTACGGCGTCGAGCTGGTGGATCTGGACGGTGACAACCTGGTCGAGGCGGTGGTCGCCAGCTGGAACCAGTGCCGCGTCTACACCTTCAACGGCACCGACTTCGAGATGCTCTACACCGCCCCCCTCGACGCCTTCTCCGAGTGCTACGACGCCACGGTGGGCGAGTTCAACGGCGACGGGAACCTGGACATCGCCTTTGCCTGCCACAGCGAGGACAAGGCCTTCACCGGCGACGGCGCGCTGGAGTTCGCCGCCCTGGAGATGCCGCGCCTGGCCGACTACGAGGCCTCCCGCGGGATCGCCGCGGCCGACTTCGACCTGGACGGGGACGACGATCTCTACATCGCCCGCGAGGGTGTGGCCGACGTGCTGCTGCTGCAGGATTCGCCCGGCGTGTTCAGCGACGCGTCCGACCTGCTGCCCACCTTCCAGGACGACTCCCTGGGCGTGACCGTGGGCGACGTGGACGACGACGGCGACATCGACGTCTCCGTGGCGGTCAACGGCCAGTCCCGGCTTCTCATCAACACGGTGTACTGACGCGGCTACCGCGCGAAGGAGACACATGTCCAAGGGGTACGTGGGCAAGGTCCTGTGGGTCGATCTGGGGGAGGGGACCTGCACCGAGGAGGAGATCCCCGAGGCCGTCTACCGCCGCGTGCTGTCCGGGCTGGGCCTGGGCGCGCACCTGCTGTACGAACGCATCCCCGCCGACGCCGACCCCCTGGGGCCGGACAACGTGCTGGGGCTCGTCTCGGGATTGCTGACCGGCACCGCCAGCTTGTTCACCGGCCGCTGGATGGCCGTGGGCAAGTCCCCCCTCACCGGCGGCTGGGGTGACGCCAACTGCGGCGGCAACTTCGCACCGGCCATCAAGAAGTCGGGGTACGACGGCATCTTCGTGCGCGGCGTCTCCGAGGAGCCGGTGTACCTGCTGGTGAACCAGGGCGAGGCCGAGATCCGCCCGGCTGATCACCTGTGGGGCAAGGACATCGTCGAGACCGAGGACACCCTGATCGAGGAGGTGGGCATCAAGGGCGCCCGCGTGGCCTGCATCGGTCCATCGGGCGAGAAGCTGTCCCTGATCTCGGGCATCTGCAACGACCACGGCCGCATCGCCGCGAGGTCCGGGCTCGGCGCGGTCATGGGATCCAAGAAGCTCAAGGCCGTGGTCTGCGCGGGCAAGGGCAAGATCCCGGTGGCCGACGCTGCGAAGATGAAGGAGCTGACCCAGACCTGCCGCGAGGTCGTCAAGAAGGACGCCGGCGTCTTCCCCGCGGGGGTCACCGGCTACGTGGGCGTGCTCATGCGCTGGCTGCCCGTGCAGATGTGCCAGGACGGCAACCTGTACAAGTCGATGCTGCGCAAGTGGGGCACCACCTCGATGAACCAGATGTCCATCGAGATGGGCGACGCCCCGATCAAGAACTGGGACGGCACCTTCAAGGACTTCAAGCTCGGTCAGTCCGCCTCGGTGAATCCCAAGGTGGTGGAGGAGCGCGAGACCAAGAAATACCACTGCGTGGCCTGCCCCCTGGGCTGCGGCGGCTACTTCAAGGGCATCCGCAAGTACGGCGAGGGCCACAAGCCCGAGTACGAGTCGGTCACCGCCCTGGGCTCCCTGCTGCTCAACGAGGACGCCGAGGCCATCTTCTACCTCAACGAGGCCCTCAACCGCGCCGGCATGGACACCATCTCCGCCGGCGGCGCCGTGGCCTTCGCCATCGAGGCCTTCGAGGCCGGGCTGATCACCACCGACGACACCGGCGGCATCGAGCTCACCTGGGGCAACGCCGAGGCCATCACCGCCGTGGTCGAGAAGATGATCGCCCGTGAGGGCATCGGCGACCTGCTCGCCGACGGCGTCAAGAAGGCCGCCGAGAAGATCGGCGGCCGCGCCAGCGACTTCGCCATCCACGCGGGCGGCCAGGAGCTGCCCATGCACGACTCCCGGCTCGACCCCGGCCACGGCCTCCACTACAGCGCCGATCCCACCCCGGGCCGCCACACCGTCGGCTCGTTCCTCTACTACGAGATGTATCAGGTGTGGAAGAAGGTCGAGGGCCTGCCCAAACCCGCCGCCCTGTACGGCAAGGGCAGCAAGTACGTGGCCGACGACGACAAGGCCCGCACCGCCGCCGCCACCAGCCGCTACACCATGATGTACAACGGCGCCGGCCTGTGCATGTTCGGCGCCTTCGTCGGCACCGAGCGCCTCCCCCTGTTCGAGTGGCTCGACGCCGCCACCGGCTGGGGCCTCCCCCCCGCCGACTACCTCGCCGTCGGCGGCACCATCCAGACCCTTCGCCAGGCCTTCAACATCCGCCACGGCGTCAAGCCCAAGGCCACCCTCGCCAGCCCCCGCGCCCTGGGCAATCCCCCCCAGACCGTCGGCCCCAACAAGGGCCGCACCGTCCCCATCGACGACCTCATGAGGGGCTACTGGACCCAGCTCGGCTGGGACCCCGACACCGGCGAGCCCCTCCCCGAGACCCTCGAGGCCATGGGGATCGCGCCGCCGGTCTAGTCCATGTGTGGGGCGTGTGTGAGTTTCGGGGGCGGTTCGGCGATAGGTTGATCCCATCGCCGAGGCGGAGGGCCGGGTCACCCCCCAACGTGCCCCTGGGGTCCGGTCCTCCTGCCTCAATCCCGCCCATGCTGGTACCCTGGAATCATGCGACTCGCGCTGCTGCTGGTACTCGTCGTCCCCCTGGCCGCTTGCCAGGATCTGTTCGGGCCGGGCGACGGGACCGAGGACCTCGAAGACGACGAGTGCCTGCTGACCCTGGCGGTGAGCGACTCGTGCACGGGCTGTGAGGGGTTCGAGCAGTTCGACGTGAGGGTCACGGACGCAGCAGGGGACCTGTGGGAGGTCACGCTGACGCAGGGGGAACAGTGGAGCGGGGTGGTGGCCACCGGCATGGTGAGTCTCGAGTACTCGGCGGTGCTGTTCGGCAACACCCATGACTACGAACCTGAACCGGGCTACTGCGAGGTCACCCATGACGTGACGTTCGGCTGTAGCGGGTACGATTTCTGCTGAGACGAGGGGATACGCCCATGAAACTGTTCGCAATCGGGATGATGCTCCTGGCGTGGCTCGCGGCGCCCGCGGCTGCGGAAGAGTCCGAGTACGACGATCCGGTGCCGTTCGTCATCGAGAAGCCGATCCCGGAACGTACGGGCGCGCGGCTGCTGGGCATCGGCTGGACCGTGGCCGGTGGTACCACCATCGGAGACCTGTCGTTCCCCGAGCAGACGCAGCCCACGTGGGACATCGGCGCGGAGGTGCGGCTGTTCCCCCGCGACGACTTCTCCATCAACTTCCTGTTCGATATCGGCCAGGCGGTGGCCGAGTCGCTCCTGATCGCCAACTGGACGGCATTCCACTTCCGGACCCTGTTCAACTACCACGGCGAGAACAAGGTCGGCGCCTACTTCTCCGCCGCGCCCTACGTGGGCTTCCGGGCCTACTCCAGGTCGGGGTCCTCCGTGGGGGCCCTGGACGTGGGCGGGCGTATCGGCGCCGAGATCCCCAACCGCGAGTACACCTTCGCCATGGGCATCTACGGTCGCCCGGGATTCCAGCTCATCGAGAACTACCTCGGCACCATGGGCAAGACCTTCGAGATCGTGATCGAGTTGACGTGGTCGGGGTACGTGCAGGCGCCGGCCACGGAGGAGGAGACCAGCCCGTGACCCGCAGGGGAGGGGAGACTCATCCGCGGGTGCCACTGCCGGTCCTGTTCGCGGTCCTCGCGTGCGGGTGCGTGGAGCCCACCGTGGTCTGGACCGACGCCGCGGCTGTCTACGGCGGGCAGCCCACCAGCGAGTACAAGGCTGCGGTCGCCTATGGTGTACAGGACGCCATCAACCCCGACCTGTACTGGTACAGCTCCGGCGTCCTGGTCGGTCGGCGCACCGTGCTGGTCTCCGCATCGGCAGCCAGCTACGTCACGGGCCACGACCGGGTCTACTTCGGCTCCGACTCCTCCGAGAATGGCACCATCAAGGCGGTGTCCGATCGCATCATCCACCCCGACTACCTCGACGGGATCTCCTCGGCCAACATCGCCATCCTCGTCCTCGACGGCGCCTCCGACCTCGAGCCCATCCCCCCCAGCTCGACCCCGCTGGACGAGTCCTGGATCGGGACCACGTTGACCCTGGTGGGCCTCGGGACCGACGACCCGCACTACTCGGGTGGGCTCACCTACTTCTCCAAGCACGCCACCACCGTCGCCATCGACCAATACGACGCCGACCAGATCTTCCACTACACCCCGGGCCACAACATCTGCCACGGCGACGAAGGCGCCCCTCTGCTCGCCCACATCGGCGGCGAGGAGCAGGTCGTGGCGCTGGCCTCCGACTTCTGGTCGCCCGAAGGCGGCAACCCCTGCTCCACCGGCGGCGGCGTCGACGTCCGCCTCGACGTCCACTACGACTGGATCGAGCCCTACCTCGACCTGCCCGACGAGGAGGATCCCTGGGCGTCCAGCGAGATGGAGAACAGCTGGTGCGGCTGCAGCGCGCCGGGTGAGGGGCCGGCGCCGTGGCGGCTGGGGGCGCTGTGCTGCTGCGTGTGGTTCGTGGTGCGCCGGTTCAGGGCACCAGCACATCGGTGAGGTTCACGTCCGTGTTGGCCGTGGCGTAGCGGTCCGAGAGCTCCAGGATCGCCGCGGGCGCAGCGAACTGATCCGCGGAATCCGGCAGCATCAGCAGGTCGGTGCCGGGCCAGGCCACGGGCTCGTTGGCGTCGTTGTCGGGGAAGTTCGAGGGGTCCTCGCCCGTGAGCAGCGCGGTGTAGGCGGCGTCCGGGTTGAGGCGGACGAAGGCGTGACCGGCGGTGATCCAGCCCAGGACGTTGGACCGGGCGTGGGGGTAGTCGGGCTGGTCCTGGGCGTGGTCGGTCTGTGTGCCCACGTGGAGGACGAGCAGGTCGGGGAAGTTGGCGTGGGCCTCGGCGATGCGCAGCGAGCCGTCGACCATGGGCCAGTAGCCGGCGACGGCGGATGGGGGGGCGAGCCAGGCCGGGGCCGGGAGCTGGTCGAAGACGCCGGCGTTGTCGATGGCCTCGGACAGCTCCGAGGAGGGGTAGAGCAGGATCTGGCCTGGATCGACGCGCGGCCCGGGGTTCCACAGCAGGTCCACCTCGCCGATGTCCCACTGCCCGTTGCCGTTGTCGTCGATGAAGATCTTGCCGGCGACCTCGAACTCCGAGCCGTCGTACTCGTGGCCGTCGGTGGGGGGCACGGGATCGAAGGCGAGGGCGGCCTCGATTCCGGGCCAGGGGCAGGTGGTGGCCGTGCAGGTGCCGGGCACGTAGTACGGATTGTCGTTGAGCTCCTTGGTCTGGTACTGGTCGCCGATGGGGCTCTCCCAGAACAGGAGCCAGGCCACGTCGGGAAGCTGCGCCGCCTCCTCGGCCAGGGTCTGGATCACCAGGTTGCCGCCGTTGGAGCCCCCCTCGACGCCGAGGTTGTCCATCCAGGCGAACGGCACGCTGTCCTCGATGGACATGCCGTTCTCGTCCTCGATCTCGCCGCCGGCGTAGCGGATGACGTCCCGCAGGGCCGTGATGCAGTTGGGGCCGCGGTAGTCGTACTCGCCATCGCTGGTCTCGCCGTCCTGCTCGCCGCCGGGCAGCAGGAAATGGACGATGATGTAGCCGTTGGGCATCTCCGGGCCCGGCTCGTCGGCGCCGAGATCCCCCGTGTCCCAGCCGCCGGGCACGCGCACCAGCACGGGCGCCCCCTCGGCGTGCCGCACGTCCTCGGACGCCGGATACTGCACGCGGATCGCCAGCCCGTCCCCCGGCGCGGCGTCGGACGGGAGCTGCGCGGTGAACACGCCGGCCTCGGTGGGCCCCACCGTGTCGTCGTCGTCGTCGTCGCCGGGGGCGCTGTCGTCATCGTCCCCGGGGGTCGCGTCGTCGTCGTCGTCGTCCGCGGTGTCGTCGTCGTCGTCGTCCGCGGTGGCGTCGTCATCGTCGCAGCAGGCGACGTCATCGTCGTCGTCGCCCCCGGAGGGGCAGCCGAGGAGCAGAGCGAGGGTGACGAGCAAGGCCGTGCCTGTGCGCATGGGCGATCTCCTGGGTGATGTGAGAGTTCCCCGAGCCGGGGCGGATTTTAGCACGGGCGAAGGCGTACTCGCCCTATCCCAGCTCCTCCAGCGCGGACTCGGCGTCCACCAGCCCCGCTCCCTGGACGTCCACCCCGAGGTGACCCACGGAGGTGGCCCCGTTCATCAGGGCAGTCTTGACGTCGGCGGGGCTGTGCCCCGGGGAGGCCTGGAGCAGGCACGCGACGATGCCGGCCACCTGCGGCGCGGCGCACGACGTGCCCGCGGCGAGGATGCGGCCGGGCCCGGCTGGGTACAGGTCGGGGATCGCGTCGCGGATGAGGGACGCGGCCTCGTCCACGGGGCGGGTGAAGAGGTCGTCCGGGAGATCGAGCTTCGCCATGAGGGCGGGCTGGGCCGCAGCCGCGGCGTGGGCCGCGGCGACGAGGGGGCCGTCGTCGAGCTGGCGCATCTGGTCGAACTGCTGGGTGAAGGCCCACAGGGTGGAGGTGGGCGGGCACCAGGACTCCAGGTACTCGCCCGGGGCCAGGACGTCGGGCTTGTGCAGGTTGGCGTCGGTGGGGCCGCGGGCCGAGAACTCGCTCACAGTGTCGGGATCGAGGACCGAGCCCACGGTGATGGCGGCAGGGGCCTCGGCCGGGGAGCCGATGGTGTGCGGTTCGGGACCGTCGTTGCCCGCGGCCACGGTGACGTGGAGGCCGGCGTTGACGGCCATCTGCACGTGCCGGCACATGACGTCGAGCTCGTGGGGGACCTGATCGGCGGGGATCTGCAACGAGATGCTGATGGCGTCGATGCCGTACTGGTCGCGGTGCTCCAGCACCCACTCGATGCCCTGGACCACGTGGTCGCGGCTGTTGCCCGCCAGGTCCATCACCCGCACCGCGATGATCCCCGCGTCCGGCGCCGCGGCGTGCAGCAGCCCAGCGAGGTGGGTTCCGTGGCCGAGCTCGTCGTGGGGCTCGGGCCGGCCGTCGCGCACGTCGTGCCAGGCCACCAGGTCGAAGCCGGGGTGGTCGAACCCCGAGTCCAGCAGGGCCACGACGCGTCCCTGTCCGGTGAAGCCGGCCGCGTGGAGCTGCTCGGTCCGGGTCATGGCCACGGGGTCGACGCTGGGCAGATCCGGTCCCTGGGTGCGCGACACGCTGCCCGGGATTCGTGGCTCGAACCCCGCGGGGTGGTCGTGGTGGACCGTGTAGCCCTCGGCGCGCAGCTCGTGCAGCAGCTCCGGGGCCACCTGCCCCACGGCGCCGTCCACCAGCGCCAGCTGCCGGATCGTCTTGAACCCGCGGCCGACCAGCTCGTCCAGGGCCAGCTCCGACCGCTGCGGGCTCGCCACGACGATGACCTGGACGAACGACTCGTCCGGGGCATCGGGGATGGACCGGGGCTCCTTGCCCTCGAGGGCGTTGCCGATGTCGATCATCTGGCGGAAGGTGAAGTTGCTCGAAGCCATGGGCTACCCCCTCGTTCAGCCTCGCTTGCGGCGCGTGCGCTCCCGGGCCAGGCGCTCCAGGGTCGCCTGCATCGTGGACTCGACCCGTCGCGCGCACTGCGCCACGTACTCGTCGTCCTCGGCGGCCTCGGGCCCGTCCCGATCGAAGCGGATGGGGTCGACGATCTCGGTGAGGATGTGCGTCGGCATGGGCCAGTACACCGGCACGGGGCCCAGGGTGAGTCCCCAGGGCGCGGACAGGGTCAGCGGCCACACGTTCGTGCGCAGGATACGGTCCGCGTGGGTCAGCTTCGCCAGCCACCGCAGGTCGTCGATGATCATGAACGTGGCGTGGCCGCCCGCGGTGACGATGGGCACGATGGGCACCCGCTCGCGCAGGGCGAGGCGGATGTAGCCCTTGCGTCCCCCGAAGACGATGCGGTTGCGGTGGCGGTACGGTCGCTGGTTGTCCACGTCGCCGCCGGGATAGACCATGACCTTGTCGCCGCGCTGGAACACCCGGTGGGCGGCCTCGTGGCCCGCCCGCACCGCCCCCAGCGGCACGATGATCTCGTGGATGATCGGCAGGCTGATGGCCACCTCGTGGCCCAGGCCGTAGGGCAGCGCGTCGATGCCGCACTCGCGGAACAGCGCCCCGAACACCAGGAACGAGTCCGGGGTCAGCATGCCGCCGCTGTGGTTGCCCACGTACAGGGCCGCGCCGCGGGGGATCCGCTCGGAGCCCCGCAGGCGGAAGTGGAAGTACCGCTGCAGCGGGCCGTCGAGGAGCTCGCACAGCTTCGCGATGCGCTCGGGATCGCGGTTGTCGATGGAGTCGATGTCGTAGCGGGTCATCGGTCGTGGGATCTCCGAGCGGACAGTGTAGCAGGAGTCCCGGCGCTCACCTGCGCCGCCGGCGTTTCCCGAGATCCCAGCCCGCGGGGCGTTCAGCCGGCTCCCCGGTCACGGCCAGCTCGATGTCGATGGGGCGCCCGTCGCGCATCACCAGCAGCGTCATCCCGTCCCCCTGGAGGAGCGCGTCCACCAGGGCGTTCCGCGCCTCGTCGGAGTCCAGGTCCCGACCGTCGAAGGACAGCACCACGTCCTGGCTCCGCAGGCCCATGTACGCCGACAACCAGTAGCGCGACCGCCGGGGCACCACGAACCCGTCCACGCTCTCGCCCGCCAGCACCGGCAACCACCGCAGCACGTCGTGCCCCTCCTCCACCACCACGGCGCGGGGGAGAGTGATCCGGTCACCTTCCGCCGCGACACCGGCCGCGGCCCGGCGTTCGTCCAGGGTCGGCTCGATCTGCAGCTGAACCCAGTCCGGAGGCAGCGCGGCCGCCTCTCCCGTGAACGCCAGCGCCACGGTCTCGTCCGGGCGGCCGCGGCGTCTCAGCGTCAGCGTCAGCGCCTCGGCCTCGAACATCCGCCCGAGGATCGCCGTGGCAGCGTCGCGCGACGTCACCGGTTCGCCGTCCACGGCCACGATGAGGTCGCGGGAACGCAGCCCCAGGGGATCGAGCCGGCCGTGGTCGGTCATGAACAGCAGGCGGTAACCCTCGGGCGCCTCGATGGGGGTGGGTGTGAGGCGGAGCATGGACACGGGCTCGAGCAGCTGCAGGACCACCTCCCGCGGCACGATCAGCACCCCGTCCCGGGCGTCGATGCCGAGCGCCGCCCGCGTCTGGCTCAGCGTGGGCGCGATGTCGAGCAGGGCCAGCGACCACGGCTCGGGGTCCGGATCCGGATCCCCCTCGACGCGAACGGTCACGCTGCGCTCCTCGTCGCGGCGGACCACGGTCAGGATCACCTCCGAGCTCGTCCGCAGCGCCGTGAACAGGCCCATCAGCACCGCCGGCGTGGTGATCAGCACGCCGTCCACCGCGGCGATGTGCTCCCCGCGGCCCAGGCCCAGCACGTGCAACAGGTTGCCCCCCTGCGCCGCGCCCCGCATCCCCACCACCACGTCGCCCTCGTCGAGCGCGTAGCGCCAGTGGATGTCCTCGGGGAGGGTCTCGCGCAGGCCCAGCACGTACTCGCGCGGCATGACGATAGCGCCGTCCTCCTCGGTGATCCCCGCCTCGGCCATGTACTGCTCGCGCGTCGGCGGGCCCAGGGCCCACCGCTCCGGGATGTGGATGGGCTCGCCCACCATCTCGTAACGCAGGATCTTGTCCTGGCCCCGGCGCTGCACCTCCAGGGTCACCGCGTCGTCGGTGAGCCAGCCCCGGAGCAACCCCTCCACGCCGTGGACGCTGTCGATGGACGCCCCGTTGACGCGCACCACGATGTCACCGTTACGGATGCGCAGCGCCGAGTAGACGCTGGACGGGCGGATCGAGAACAGCTTGAACCCGCCGAGCTCGCCGTCGCGGTAGTTGGGCACCATCCGCGCCATCCGATGGGCGTCGACGAGCAGGGTGCGCACCACGTCGCGCTGGACCCGGTAGTGGTCCTCGCCGAGCTCCTCCACCCCCTCGGCGAGCACCGGCTCCGCCGGTTTACGGAGCATCGCGTCGAACAGCGCCGCCGGATCCGGCGGCAGGTCCAGCCCGTCGTCCGTGTTCACCACGATCACGGCGCCGGCCTCGGGGACCTCGGAGATCACCGCCCCCTCGCCCACCAGGTTCAGCTTGTGGTGCAGCGCGGCCATCGCCTCGACCTGCTCGGCGCCCACCACCGTGATCATCACCTGGAGGTCCCGGAGGTCCTCGCCCTCCTGGGCGGCCCCCAGCCGCCTGCACGCGGCGACGACCGCGGCCCGGGCCAGCGACGCCGGAACCGGCGCGTTGCACACCAGCGTCACCGAGGTGTCGGGATTCGCTCCTTCGTCGAGCGCCACGGTCTCACCGAGTCCGGTCGCCGCGTTCGCCAGGTCGCCCAGCGAACCGTTCCACAGCTGCGCCCCCTCCACGCTCAGCCCCATCGGCATCTCGCCGAGCAACTCCTCCACGGACATCGTCTCGAGCAGGACCTCGTCCGCGCGCGCGCTCGTGGCCCAGACCAGGAGCATCACCAGGACCCACGTTCGTCTCATCGCAGCCTCCTCGTGAGGGGACGTTCCGAAGGGCACATTCAATCAGAACATCGTCATCTGATCGTCTGACGGGCTCTTCTTCTTCCGTCTGGCCGAGGACTCCCGGCGCTGGACCAGGCGCTGTTCGATGTCCAGCAGGAACGGCGAGGAGGGGAGCTCGCGGCGCTTGCCCAGGTGTAACGCCTTGCGCCCGCGACAGAGGAACAGCCGTCGCTTCGCCCGGGTCATGCCCACGTAGAACAGGCGGCGCTCCTCCTCCAGATCGGCCGCGGCCGCGGGCCCGAATGCCAGGGGGAGCAGGCCGTCGGAGCACCCCACCACGAAGACCACGTCGAACTGCAGGCCCTTGGCCGCGTGCAGGGTCAGCAGGGAGATGCGGTCGGCGCGGGGATCCCAGCAGTCCGCGGTGGCGCCCAGGGCGATCTCGGTGAGGAAGCGCTCCAGGTCGGCCCCGCACGAGCGGGCCAGGGGTCGCAGCAGCGCGTCGGCCGCGGCGAGATCGGCGTCTCCGTGGCTCGCGCGCTGCAGGAGATCGAGGACTGGCGAACCCGAGCGGTCCGCCCTCAGCGCCTCGACCAGCTCGGCCACGCCGGGCTGGCTGGCCAGGGGCTCGTGGGTGTGGCGCTGGAACGGCATGCCCGATCGGGCCAGGGCCTCGACGAGGTCGGCGGCCTGGGCCTCGGTGCGGTACAGCACGCCGATGTCCGAGAACGATAGGTCGGCCAGATCGGCGTGGTCGCCGCGGCCGCTGTCGCGGGAGAAGAAGCTGTGGCCGCCGAGGACGCGCTCGAGGGTGACCACCACGAACTCCGCCTCGGCCTTCGAGGTGGGGGCCTCGTGCAGCGTGATGCGCTCGGGATCGTCGAGCATCGCCTCCACGCGCCGCTCGACCCGGTCTCCCTCGCCGATCATCCCGGCCGCGCCGTGGGCGATGGGCCCGGAGCTGCGGTAGTTGCGGCTCAGCCGGAACACCCGCGTGCCGGGGAAGTCGCCGGTGAAGCGCTGGAAGAAGCGAACGTCTGCGCCGCGGAATCCGTAGATGGCCTGATCGGGATCGCCGATGGCGCACAGGCTGCCCCCGGACGAGGTCGGCGCCAGGGCCCGCACGAGCCGCACCTGCTGCGCGTCCACGTCCTGGTACTCGTCGATGGAGAGGTGCGGGTGCCGGTCGCGCCAGGCCGCGGCCACCTCGGGCCGGCCCTCGAGCAGCTCGACGGTCAGCAGGATCAGGTCGTCGAAGTCCACCCAGCCGCGGTCGCGCAGCCCGCGCAGGTAGGCATCGAGGGGGCCTGCGAGGTCCCCGTCGGGATCCCCGGTGCGGCGCGCCGTGGAGAATCGCTGGAGCATTCGCCGGGCCCGGGTCTCGGTCAGGGACTGCTGTTCGACGAGCAGCGCGACACGCTCGGCCTCGTCGGCGACGCGGAAGCCCTCGGGCAGGCCGGCGGCCTCTGCGTGTTGCTGCAGCAGCGTCAGCGCCAGGCCGTGGAACGTGTACACGGGGACACGATCGGCGACCTCGGGGAGCAGCCCCTCGAGCCGCTCGCGCATCTCCTGCGCGGCGCGGCGGGTGAAGGTGATGGCGAGACACCCCTCGGGGTCCGCGCCGGCCCCGGTGATCAGGTGCGCGATGCGGTGGGTGAGCGTGCGGGTCTTGCCCGATCCCGGACCGGCGACGATCAGCATCGGGCCCTCGATCACCTCTGCTGCGGCCCTCTGCTCCGTGTCGAGGCCGTCGAGGGGGTCGTCCGACGCGGGGGTGGCGACCGCCTCGACGGTCCCGGGCCTGGCCTGCGCTGCGGGCCCGCGGGCGGGCTTGCGCGGCTTGCGGACCGGCGCCTTCTTCTTCGGCAGCTCGAACAGCAGCTCGCCCCCTGCGGCGCGATCCACCTCGCCGTCCTCGAACAGCCGGATGGTCCCGAACTCACCGTCGTACCCCGCCTCGCGGATCACCCGACCCTCGCGCAGGTGGGTCACGGCCCGCGCCAGCAGGGGGGAATCGGCGCGCTCGAGCTCCTCGGCCGGGGTGCGCGTCAGCAGCGGCAGCTCCGGACCGAGCCTTCGCAGCAGCCGCTCGTACACACCCGTGACCTTCTTGGACTTCGGCCCCACCTGGAGCAGCTCGGACAGGATCTCCGTCAGCGGGATCAGGTAGCACAGCTCTCCGCCGGTGGCCGGCCTCTCGCAGCCCTCGTCCCGGTCGGCCAGCAGCTCCACGCGGTGCATCACCCCCACGGTCAGCGGCCGCCCGCAGCTGGGACAGCGGCCGTCGGCGGCCAGGGTCTCCCGGGGCTCGAGCCGGACGCCGCACTTGCGGTGCCCGTCGAGGTGGTACTTGCCCTCCTCGGGGTACATGTCCACCGTGCCCACGTAACCGTCCCCGGTGGCGAGGGCACCTCGCACCGCGAAGTAGTCCACGTCGGTGTCGAAGCTGCAGGCGTTGCGACCCAGCACGGCAGGGGAGTGGGCGTCGGAGTTGGATACGAGGCGGAAGCGATCGAGGGAGCCCACGCGCCAGTTCATCGGCGGGTCCGACGACAGGCCCGTCTCCACGGCGAAGATGTGCTCGGCCAGGTCGCCGTAGCACTCGTCCACCGAGTCGAACCCCGACTTCGACCCCATCGCCGCGAACCAGGGCGTCCAGACGTGCGCGGGCACCAGGTAGGCGTCCGGGCCCGACTCCAGCACCATCTCCAGCAGGTCTCGCGAGTCCAGGCCCAGGATGGGGCGGCCGTCCGAGTGCAGGTTGCCGATCCGCTCGAGTTTCTCCACCAGGTTGTCGGCCGTGTCGAAGTCCGGCGCGTAGATCACGTGGTGGACCTTCCGCGTGCGGTCCCCCTTCTTGTAGATGGTCGAGATCTCCACCGAGAGCACGAACCGCGGCGTCGCCCGGCACGACGGCGGGACCTCCTCGTCCACCGCGCGTTGCAGGTCGTCGCGCAGCCGGAAGACCCCGGGCTCTGCCGGGACCAGCTGGCCGCGCAGCTCGGCGCGCCAGGCTGGGTGGGTGAAGTCCCCGGTGGCCACCAGGGCCAGCCCCTTCTTGCACGCCCACTGGGCCAGGTGCGGCAGGTCGCACTGCTTGGACGTGGCGCGGGAGAACCGCGAGTGGACGTGCAGGTCCGCGAAGTAGCGCAACTCAGCTCCCGGGGGGCCGCACGGCGATGAACACGGTGGACCACAGCTGCACGGCGTTGGACTCGCTGTGGTGGTCGGCGCCCTGACCGAAGGGCGTGGGGAGCATCGCTCCGTCCTGGACGTCCCACGACCATAGCTCGGATCGGCGCAGCTCGGCCGTGGCCTCGATCCCGTCCCAGAGCGCGGCCTGGGCGTCTTGCAGGTTCGCGCGGGTGGCCTCGGGCAGGTCGTCGCGCAGCAGCTGCCACGCGAGGCCGTCGGCGAGCATGGCCTGCTGCCACGACCACACCACGGCGCCGTGGTAGTGGTCGCGGGTGAATCGGTCCTGGATCGCTGGGTTGGTCGCCAGCGCGGGGTTGGCCACCACGACGCCGGCCGAGGTGCGCAATCCGGCGGGGAAGGGGCGGAGGAGGCGGCCGGCGACCCGGTCGAGCTCGGCGGCGTCTGGCCTCCCGAACAGCAGCACGAAGCTGTCGTCGCTGTGCATGACCTCCACCGGGGTGCCGTCGGCGTGCAGGGCCACGGCCGGGAAGCTCACCGGCCCTGCGACGCTGTCCAGGGCCGCGGCCGGGTCGATCCCGTACTTCGCGGCGTAGGCCTCCACTCGCGCTCGCGCCGCCTGTGCCGGCACCTCCACGCGGAAGTGATCGGCTGCCCCGGCCCAGGCGTCGGCCAGCCGGTGCGCACGCGCGGCCGCTTCGGGGTCCGGGCCCAGCAGGGGACTGGCCAGGAGATCGTGGGCCGCGTGCAGCGCCGCGGGCACCAGCGCAGCGTTGACGCTGTAGGGGACGCGACCGCCGCCGAGGCCGTCGAGGCTGTCGCGCCACTCGCCGGTGGCCGCGTCCGGGTGCAGCGCGACGAGGTTGCCGGGCACCGGCTGCGCCGCGTAGGGCTCGGCGAGATCCATCACCCGGTCGAGGTTCCGGCGCACGATCTCGCGGTAGCTGCCGCTGGGCCCCTCCCGGTCCAGGAAGGCTTCGGCGCTGGCCTGCCCACCCGCGGTGGACAGCAGGTAGTGCGCCAGCACGGGCGCGGCCATGAAGTCGTCGTCCACCATGGAGTAGTCGTACGCAGGGGCCCCGTCGCCGTGCAGGGCCGCCCAGTCGCCGATGTCCTCTTCGTGGGCCACGTCGCCGCCGCCGTCCATCCGGTCGAGGACCGATCCCAGCGCGGCCTCGACCACCGCGGGCTCAAGCGCTGGCATCATCAGCATCGTCGACAGCAGGGTGTCGCGGCCGAAGTAGGTGAGGAAACGCCACGACCCGGCCAGCTGCTTGTCGCGGTAGGTCAGGAACGCCAGCGCCTGGAGATCCCGGGGATCCGCGTCCACACCGGACTGGAGGATGTCGCGCGCCGGGATGGGCAGCAGGGGTTCGGCGTCGGTGAGCGCCGTGATCTTGAAGAGGAGGGGCGGGGTGCCCACCACCGACAGCGGGCCAGCCTTCCCCTTGATCCTCGCATCGCCCGCAGGTTCGAGGCGCAGCACGAGTCGGCGGCCGTCCGCGAGGACCCGCGTCAGCTCCAGCTGGTCCCGGCTCGTGCGGAGGCCGGTCTCCAGCGCGAGGTCGTCCCCGCCCCCGTGCTCCACCTCGCGGATGACGCGCACGCTGCCCAGGACGTGCTCGCGGATCAGCAGCTTCCCCGTGTCGGCCTGGACCGCGCCGTACACACCCCAGGGCTCACCCTCGGCCCAGATCCCGTCGATGGGCCCCAGCACGGCCATCTCCAGGTCGGTCCCGTCAGCGCCCTCGAACCACAGGGCAGCACCCTCGTTGCAGGCGGGGAAGGCCACCACCAGCCGTGGCTCCGTGCCGGAGCGTACGAGCAGGTGCGCCGCCACCGGTCCGCGGCGGTAGAAGCGGTTCTGGATCCGCCCCTCGTCCACGCTGAACACCAGCGGTACGCTCGTGCCGAAGAGGGAGGTGTCGGGCGGGGGGTACACCGGATCAAGGCCTGGACCGCCGGGGTCCCTTGGCCCCTCGGCGTACGCATGAGCAGCGAGGACCAGGGCGAGGGTGGCCACGGCGAGGAGGCGCGGTGTCACTCCTGTTCACCCCCCACCTCGATGCCGCCGATCCCCTCGAAGAGCGCGTCGAGGTCCTCCACCTCACCCCCGCCAAAGATGCTGTCGATGACCCCGTACCCCCCCCGCGTCTCGACGACGAGGTCGTCGGGCCGGAAGCACAGCTGCAGGGTGCGCTCCTCGGTGGAGGTGAAGTGATCCTGGCCCGCTCCGACGATCACCGCCGCGCACAGCAGGGGCACGTCCCCGCTGTCGAAGGCCACCAGATCGCCTCCGTAGTACACCCTCTCGGCCGCCATCTGTCCGGCGCGCCGGCCATCGGGAAAGTACAAGGCGGTGTCCACTGCGGCGATGTGCACCTCCTGATCCCCGCCGGACCCGCCACCCAGGCTGCCCAGCAGGCCGGCCACGCCGCTGCCGCTGATCGTCTCGGTGAGATCGTCCGAGCGGACCGCGAGCCGGTATTCGGAGCAGTCGCCGACCAGGGTGATCAGCGCGCCTCTGGCGTGGTCGGTGCGCGAGGTGGGCCGCCGCATGCCCCAATCCTCGTACCGGCCCACCGTGCTGCCGTCGCCGAGCCACATGGGCGCTTCGTCGGCCAGCGTGCTGGACGTCCAGTCTCCGGACCACGCCCTGGCCTCGGGGCGAAAGGCCGTGCCCACCGCGCCGGCGGGGATGGCGACCTCGAAGTGCAGGCCGTCCACGCCCACGAGGTAGCGGGTCTTCTTGCCCTTGCCGGGCACGGGCAGTAGGGCCACGCCCGGCTTGAGCTTGACGCCGGTGCCGTCGCGGAAGGTCACCTCCACGGCCTCGGTGGTGGCGAGGGCGACGTCGTCGCGGTGCACGAACAGGTGGACCTCGTAGGCCCAGAGGTCGGGCACCGGGCCGTAGCACTGGCCGTCGGCGTAGATCGTGTCGCGCGTGATCACCTCGAAGAAGTCCCCGGTCTCGGCCACGAGCTCCACCCACATCACCTGGCCCAGGTGCTCGGCCCGGCGGGTGGCTGGCCACCCGAAGATGCGCAGCCTCGGCGCCTCCGTCGTGGGCAGGGTGTACAGGGAGGCGTCGTCCCAGACCAGGAGGTAGCGGGGGATACCCCCCTCGGAGGCGCAGGTGGCCCCGGGCAGCCCGAGGGCGGCGGCGAGGGCGACGAGGAGGAGGATTCGGGGTGTGTTCATCGGGCGCTATCATCGCAGATCGCGCCGCAGGGGTGGGTGTGATCCGTCAGCGGCGGCGCACCCACAGCATCAGGGGCAGCAGCGCGGCCAGGGCGGTGGGCGCGGCACCGCCGGCGGTGGTGCACGAGCAACCGCCGGACTGGCACTCCTCGGGGGCTTCCCATCCGTCGTCGCTGGCCGGCTCGTCGCGGAACGTCCAGGCGATCTCGATGGCGTCGGTCAGGTCCCCGTAGGAAGCCTCCAGGACGACGGAGCGCGGGCCCACGTTCTCGGAGGGACGGATGCACGCGTCAGCCAGCTGTGCATAGTCCGCGCCGGGCAGATCCCAGCTGTCCCCGGTGGCGCCGGGGTACACGGCCAGCTCCCCCTCCGTCACCTCCCAGGTCACGGGGGTGCCGTAGATCAGGCGCCCCTGGTCGTCCCGGACGATCGCCCGGGCGCCAAAGGGTTGCCTGTGGTCGTCGTCCCCCTCGCCCAGGTACCCCACGACCACCTCCAGGGTCGCCGGCGCGTCGGCGCCCACGGCTCGGGCCGTGCCCGCGGTCCACAGGTCGTCCCCCACCGCGACCCCGAGGTCCACCACGGCGTCCTCGCCCAGCACCAGGCCCATCCAGCCCATGCTCTCGCCCACTTCGGCCCGCTCGAATGCGCCCTCGACAGCGGTGGCCCAGACCTCGCCTCCGGGCCCGTACCACGCGACGGGGGTTCCGGTCGCCGGATCCACCAGCCGGGGGAACAGGGTCACCCGCTGATCGGCCATCACCAGGAACGGCTCGCCCGGGGGATTGGTCCACTCGTCGGGGATCGCCGGCTCGATCTCGAGATCCACCGCGGCATACTCCTCGATCCACTGGTGGATCTGCCCCTCCACGCCGTCGGGATCGGCCACCTCGAACACGATCCGGTCCGCCTGCAGATCCAGACCTGACTCCTGCAGTGGACAGTCTGTCGGGTCGAGATACCAGGTGACCTCGCCCGCCTCCTCCAGCAGGAGGCAGGCCTCGTCCCAGCTCGCCGGCCCCTCGATGGACTGCTCCACGCACTCGTCGAGGACCTCTGCGGCCTCGTGTCCCTCGGGGACCTGCCCTTCGAACTCCAGCGTCGAGCAGAGGGGGGTCCCGGCGAGCACCGGTTCGCCATACGCGTAGCCCCGGTGCGCCCCCGTGACCAGGGTGCCCGTGCCCAGCTCCCACTGCCCGCCCTCGGAGAGCACGGCGTCGTCCGGACAGCCGGTCAGGCCGGCCAGCAGCGCGCACGCGGTCGGCAAGATCATCCACCTCGTCATCGCTCACTCCCTCCAACCCGGCGGTGCCCGGCCGGGTGTTGGGGTGATCCAATGCAGGAACGATGCCAGAACCGGCGACCGGGATCAGCATCCGTTGTACGGGTAGAGGTCCGCGTCTCGGTCGTCGCAGTCCCACCCGTCGCCGGGGTAGGTGACGGGGTCGTAGTCGCCGGGCTGCCACCACTCGGGGTAGCCGTCCCGGTCCAGGTCGAACAGATCGGCGTACTCCCCGCCATACGCGCCGATGTCGCTGATGCTGCCGTCGGGGTCGTCCACCGCGGGATCGCCGGCGTCGATCAGCGACGACAGCAGGTCCAGGTGCAGGTCCCAGTCCTCGGGGGCGTTCCCGGGATCGTAGTCCAGGAACAGCGGATCGACCTCGACGTTGCCGTCCAGCCCGATGGGGTCGTCCACCTCGTAGAAGTGATCGGGCGAGTTGTTCCAGAACACGTTGTTGGAGAAGTCCTCGATCAGGTCGTTGAGGAAGCTGGGGTAGGCCCAGATGCCGCCGCCGGTGCCCGCGGTGTTGTGGGCGATCACGGAGCTGGTCAGGGTCAGGGACTGGGCCTCGTCGTCGCAGTTGATGCCGCCGCCGTTGCCGCTCGCGGAGTTGCCGACCACGACGGTGTTGATCAAGGTCATGCCCGCGCCGCTGCACTCCAGGCCGATCCCGCCGCCCTCGAGCGCGGAGTTGCCCGCGATGATCACGTTCTCGAGAAGCGCGTTGGTCGAACACTGCGCCCAGAGCCCGCCGGCGTACCCGGTGGGGCTGTGGTTGTCCACGATGGCCGTGTTGCGCACCGTGATGCCGTTCTCGCTGATGGTCAGCGCGCCCGTCCCTCCCGAGTTGCCCTGGATCAGGCAGTTGTCGACGCTGCCGTTGCCGTGCAGGTACAGCCCGCTGCCGTTGGTCCCGGTGTTGTTGGTGACCACCACGCCGTCGTAGCTGAACGTGTGGGACACTCCATAGGCCGCGCCGCCCGAGTAGCTGGCGCTGTTGGAGTCCAGGAGCACGTTCTCGAGGTAGGCCCCTCCTCCGCTGTTGAACAGGCCGCCACCCCTGCCGTAGGCTTCGGTCGCGCACCCCGTGACCACCGAGTCGCGCAGCGTGATGGAGCAGCCGTACCACGCCGCCACACCGCCCCCGCCCCCGTCGGTTTCGTAGTACACGGGCCCGACCCCGTTTTGCAGCGTGATCCCCTCGATGGTCATGGAGGCCTCCATGAGGGTGACCACCGATCCCGCGCCGCCGCCGTCGATGAAGGTCTGATCGGCTCCCGACAACCCCACGAGGGTGACGTGGGTCACCGATTCCAGGTTCTCGTGGTACGTGCCTGCCGAGAGGCACACGTAGTCGCCGCCCGCCGCGGCGTTCAAGGCGTCCTGGATGTCCGCGAAGTCGCCGGGCACGAGCCACTCCACTGCACCGTCACAGTCCGTGTCCACGCCGTCGCATTCCACTTCCGGGGCGCCGGGGTAGACGTCCGCCGCGTTGTCGTCACAGTCCCCCTGGCACTCGTCGAAGCCGTCGCCGTCGTCGTCGGTCTCGTCGGGCAGCAGGACCCCGTCGCAGTCGTCGTCGATCTGGTTGCAGTCGATCTCGGCCCTGCCGGGATGGACCTCTGGAGCGGCGTCGTCGCAGTCGTCGCCGCACTCGTCGTAGCCGTCGCCGTCGTCGTCTACCTCGTCGGGGTGGAGGTCGCCGTCGCAGTCGTTGTCGATGTAGTCGCAGGCGGCCTCGACGGCATCGGGGTTCACGGCCCCGTCGGCGTCGTCGCAGTCGTTGGCGCACTCGTCGTAGCCGTCGTTGTCGTCGTCCACCTCGTCGCCGTGCAGGTCCCCGTCGCAGTCGTTGTCGATGTAGTCGCAGGCCACCTCGGTCACGCCCGGATGGACCTCGGGATGGCCATCGTCACAGTCGCCGGCGCACTCGTCGTAGCCGTCGCCGTCGTCGTCCACCTCGTCGTCGTGCAGGCCGGCCTGGCAGTCGTTGTCGATGTAGTCGCAGGCCACCTCGACCGCGGCGGGGTGCACGGCCACGTCGTTGTCGTTGCAGTCCTGGGCGCACTCGTCGAAGCCGTCGCCGTCGTCGTCGATCTCGTTGGGGTGCAGGTAGCCGTTGCAGTCGTTGTCGATGTAGTCGCAGGGCAGCTCCTCGCCGCCGGGGTAGGCCGCTGCCTGCGTGTCGTCGCAGTCGCCGCTGCACTCGTCGAAGCCGTCGCCGTCGTCGTCGGTCTCGTCGGGATGCAGGTCTCCGTCGCAGTCATTGTCGATGTAGTCGCACGCGGCCTCGGGCGCGCCGGGGTGGATGCCGGCGTCCCCGTCGTCGCAGTCTCCGCCGCACGACGACCAGCCGTCGGCGTCGTGGTCTCCATCGTTCAAGGTGGCGTCCGCGTCGTCGCAGTCGCCGCCGCATTCGTCCTCACCGTCGCCGTCGTCGTCGGTCTCGTCGGGGTGCAGGTCTCCATCGCAGTCGTTGTCGATGTGGTCGCAGGCGACCTCGGCGGCCGCGGGGTGGATCAGGTCGTCGCCGTCGTCACAGTCCCCGTTGCAGGAGTCGAAGCCATCCGCGTCCGCGTCGTCGAGGTTGGCCGCGGGATCCCCGTCGTCACAGTCGCCGCCGCAGCCCGTGACCCCATCGTTGTCGGCGTCCACCTCGTTGGGGTCGGCGCTGCCGTCGCAGTCGTTGTCGAGGATGCCGTCGCAGGCCAGCGGCGCGCCGGGGAATGCGGCCGCTTCGGCGTCGTCGCAATCCCCGGAACAGGTGTCGAATCCGTCCCCGTCGAGGTCATGGCGGTTGAGCGCAGGATCGGTGTCGTCGCAGTCCCCACCCCCCGAAGCCTCGGACGCGTCGCCATCGCCGTCCACGTCGATGCCGTCGGCGCCGTCGCAGTTCTGGTCGTATCCGTCCCCCACGGTGTCGGTGGCCATGGGGTTGAACGCTGCGAGTGTGTCGTCGCAGTCGGCGGGGTCCGAGCACGTCGAGAACCCGTCGGCATCCCCGTCGTGGGTGTCGCGGGACGCGTCGTTGTCGTCGCAGTCGCTGCAGGCCGGATCGGCGTCCCCGTCCAGATCCACCTCCAGCGGGTCCTGAACGCCGTCGCAGTCGTTGTCGAGCAGGTCGCAGATCTCCTCGGCGGTGGGATTGACCTCGTGGTCGCCGTCGTCGCAATCCCCATCACAGGAGGAGAAGCCGTCGTGGTCCGCGTCGGCCGGCGTCCGGGCGGGGTCGCCGTCGTCACAGTCGGGTGGGTCGTCGCAGGGGGTGTACCCATCGAGGTCCAGGTCGGCGGGATAGCGGGTCTCGTCGTCGTCGTCGCAGTCCCCTTCGCAACCCATGTAGCCGTCGCCGTCGAGGTCGTCCTCGGACTCCGGGATGGACTCGTCGCAGTCGTTGTCCTTGCCGTCGCAGACCTCGGCGTTGCCGGGGTAGCGGTCGTCGTCGCCGTCGTCGCAGTCTCCATTGCAGGTGTCCACGCCGTCGCCGTCGTTGTCCTGCAGGTTCAGCGACGAGTCCCCGTCGTCGCAGTCCCCGGGCACGAAGTCCTCGCCCTCGGCGCACTCGTCCTCACCGTCGTCGTCGAGGTCGAAGCCCTCGCAGGCGCCGTCGCCGTCGTCGTCCCACAGCTCGGTGCCCTCGTCGAAGAGCTCGTCGCAGTCGTTGTCCTTGCCGTCGGGAAGCTCTTCCGCGCCCGTGTAGATGTCGGGATCCGTGTCGTCGCAGTCCTCGGTGCCCTCGCAGTAGCCGTCGTAGTCGTAGTCGTAGCACTCGAAGCCGTCGCAGTCCTCGTCCAGGCCGGTGTTGGGCGGGTCCTCGGCGTCGGGGTGGATGTCCGGATCGTTGTCGTTGCAGTCGTAGAGGTCCTCGTACTCCTCGTCCAGGTCGTCGTTGGCCGGATAGCCGTCCCCGTCGCGGTCGATGCCGTCGCCGCCGTCGCAGTCCTGGTCGATCCCGTCTCCGTAGGGATCGGGCGCCTCGGGATGGATCGTGTCGTCGTTGGCGTCGCAGTCGTCCTCGTCGGCCCAGCCGTCGCCGTCGAAGTCGAAGTCGTCGACGACCACGTTGCAGCCGGACAGGAGTCCGATTGCGGTCAGGAGAACCAGCGGCGAACCGTCGAACAGAGTGTGGTTCAGGGGCATGTGTAGTCCGTGGGATCGATCCGGTCGAAGGTGAAGATGTTGGGCTGGGCTGCGAACTGGGTGGTCCAGAGGTCGACCACCTCGGAGTAGGTGGCATACGCGACCCTGCCGTCGGCGTGCAGCGGCGCCAGCGCCGCGAGGATGTCGGTGACGGCGCCGTGCTCGGCCGCGTCGAGCATGGCGGACTGGGGGATGGCGATGGTGGTGGTGTACAGGGCGTCGCCGGGGACGTCGCCGCGCTCCATGTAGTCGGCCAGCACCTGGGCGTACTCGGCGCCGTTGTGGAAGAAGCAGTCGCCGCCGCCCCAGTTCTGGTGTTGGAGCCCGGGCCCCACGTAGACCATGCGATTGGCGGGCTCGTGGGTGAGGAAGTCGGTGTCCCCGCCCGCGGGAATCCACACGCCCGACGTCAGGTCGTCGTGGTCGAAGTTCCCCTCGTGGTGCAGCGTGTGCACCCCCAGCGACAGGATCTCGGGGAACCAGGTGAACTCCGGGTAGAGCCACCCCTGCTCGCCACCGTGCAGCTCGTCGAACTGGTGGGTGTCGTCCCACTTGAAGCCGCCGACCACCTCGCTGATGCCGCCGGTGACCAGGCCGCCGAGGTGGCGCACGTCGGCATAGTTGTCCTGGCCCTCCTCCCAGCCCCCCTCCTGGTGGGCGTCGATCTCGAAGCCGTACTGCACCGCGAGGTAGTCCACCACGTTGCGGCCGTCGGTGGTGGCGGTCAGGTCGGGCGTCTCGCAGTCGTAGGCCCCGAGCAGGAACTCGTACTCGATCTGCAGGTTGAACGACACGCCCGAAGCCGCGATCAGGTCCGCGAAGACCAGCAGCTCCTCGCGGAACTCGGGCCAGGCGTCGCAGTTGGCGTAGACCTCGTTGTCCTCGAGGTGGCCGGCGACGGTGACGTAGACAGGGCTGTCGGCGGGGGTGACGTCGTCGTCGTCCCCGGCTGTGGCGTCGTCGTCGTCCGCGGTGGCGTCGTCGTCGTCCCCGGCTGTGGCGTCGTCGTCGTCCGCGGTGGCATCGTCCGCCGCGTCCGGACAGCCCATCAGGAACGTGCCCGCCAGCATCAGCATCGTCGGCAGGAACCTCGTCATGGCTCTGGAGCCCTCCCATCCGCGATTCTATCGGATAGGCTGGGAACATGACCCGACGGCCGACCCGGCGCGAGTTCGTGCGGACCTCAGCCCTGGGCGGCGCAGCGCTGGCCCTGGGCCTGGGCTGCGACGGCGAGGGGATCCCGGTGGACGACGACGACAGCGCGCCTGCTCCCCAGGAGCCGGCCGACGGGCGCGTGTACCTGGCGCGAGCGGCCACTCCGGAGGAGGCCGTGACCCGCGCCCTCGAGCTGTTCGGCGGGCTGACCTTCGTCGAACCGGGCCAGTCCGTGCTGGTCAAGCCCAACGTCTGCGGCCGCGCCGATCCGCCCTACACGACCAGCCCGGCGGTGCTGTGCGAGGTGATCCACCAGTGCCTGGCGGCGGGGGCGGGCGAGGTGATCGTGGCCGAGCGGACCTGGTGGGGCAGCGACACCGCCGAGATCTTCGAGGCCACCCACTACGAGGACGACACCCGCTGTCTGCTCGACTACATCGAGGAGGCCGGCGCCACGTTCCTGCCCCTGGACGACGAACCCACGTTCAAGACCTGGCCCGAGGGGGCCGACGACTTCACCGAGGCGATGAAGCTGTTCCAGGTGATCCGGGACGTGGACCACGTGATCAACGTGCCAGCGCTGAAGACCCACATCCTGGCCAGCTTCACCATGACGATGAAGAACTTCTTCGGGCTGGTGCACCCGGACACGCGCCGCGGTCAGGTCCACCATCAGCCCGAGGCGTCCGAGGACCCAGACAAGATCCCGAGGATGATGGCCCAGATCAACCTGGCCTACACGCCGTCGCTCAACGTCATGGACGGCATCGTCGCGTGTACCACCGGCGGGCCGTCCCCGGGCGGACTGACCGCGGCCACCGACCTGATCGTCGCAGGCCACGACCGGGTGGCCGTGGACGCCGTGGGCCTGGCGATCTTGCAGCTCGTGGGTACCGAGCCCCACATCGAGGACCGTCCCGTGTGGGACCAGGTGCAGATGGCCGAGGCCGTGCGCCTGGGCGTCGGCGTGCGCGGCCCCGACGAGGTGGAGCTGTTCGGCGACGGGGTGGACGAGCTCGACGAGATCGACGCGAAGCTGCGGGTCACCTGAGTCCGCCTGGTATCCTTCTGCTCCGTGGATCAAGTGCCACCCACCGCCCGCGTCGCCCGGCTCCGCGAGACCCTGCTGGCCGAGCCCTACTCCATCTGCCTGGAGCGTCCCGAGCTGCTGCGCCGGTTCGCGAAATCGCGCGAGGGCAAGCGCGCGCGCAAGGATCACCCCGCCGTGCGACGCGCCAAGGCGCTGGCGTACCTGATGGCTCAGCGCGAGGCGCGCGTGTACGACGACGAGCTGATCGTCGGCAACATGTCCTCCAAGCGCGTGGGTGCGAACTACTACCCCGAGGGTGGCTCGGTGAACATCCTCGAGGACCTGCCGCGCTGGGACCGCCGCCGCGTGCGGCTACAGCTCAGCGCCGCGGAGAAGCGCAAGCTGCTGCGGCTCGGCCTTGGGGGCGTGCCCAGCTCGGTGGGCGGCCGTGCCCTGCTCCGGCGCGGGCGCACGTCGCACTTCCTCGACTTCTTCCGGGCCCAGCGCTACTTCGTCACCGAGGAGGCGGGCATCGGCCACCAGGTCGTGGACTATCGCAAGGTGGTCGAGCAGGGACTGGGCGCGGTCCGGCGCGACGCGCGGCAACGGCTGCGGGAGGGGTGCCTGGCCGACGGCACCGTGCTGGACGAGGACAACCGCGCGTTCTACGAGTCCGTCCAGTTGGCCGTCGATGGGATCGGCCGGATGGCGGCGAACCTGGCCGACGCCGCCGACCGCAGGGCGCAGGAACGAGGCCTGTCGTCGTCGCGTCGAGACGAGCTGCGCCGGTCCGCCGCGGCCTGCCGGCGCGTGCCCCTGCACCCCGCGCGCACCCTCCACGAGGGACTGCAGGCGTGCTGGCTGGTGCACCTGGCGCTGAACCTGGAGGACTTCGAGCAGGGGCTGTCGTTCGGGCGCCTGGACCAGATCCTGTGGCCCCTGTACCGCGCCGACGTGGACCAGGGGCGCCTCACCTCCGAGGCCGCGGTGGAGCTGCTGGCGAGCTTCTGCCTCAAGACCTGCGAGACCATCCCGCTGTACTCGGAGCGCATCGATCACTACTTCAGCGGCTTCGGCGTGGCCCAGGGCATCACCCTGGGGGGGACCGACGCCGACGGCGACGACGTCACCAACGAGCTGTCGAGCCTGGTCCTCGACGCGTACGCCGGGCTGCTGACGCGCGAGCCCGCGCTGCACGTGCGCGTCCACCCCGGAACCCCGCCCGAGTTCCTGCGCCAGTGCGCCGAAGTGGTCCAGCTGGGCGCGGGCAAGCCGTCGTTCTTCGGCGACCAGCAGGTCGTGCGAGCCCTCGAGGGCGTCGGCATGAGCTCGCCGGATGCGCGCGACTACGCCGTGATCGGCTGCGTGGAGATGGCCAGCCAGGGGCGGACCTACAACTCGTCCGACGCGGCGCTGTTCAACTTGCCGCTGTGCCTGGAGCTGGCGCTGGGGGAGGGGACCCCGTTCGCCGGCGGTCGGCGTATCGGCGCGGCAACTCCGCCGCTGGCCTCGCTGGCGACCTTCGAGCAGGTCGTGGACGCCTTCCTCACCCAGGCCCGCCACGCCATGGACGACGTGGCCCAGGTGATCGGCTGGCTCGAGGAGGCGTACCGGATCCACCGCACCACGCCGGTCAACTCCATGCTCACCGCGGGCTGCCTCGACACGGGCCGGGACGTGACCTGGGGTGGCGCGCGGTACGACCTGACCTCCATCCAGTGCGTGGGCCTTGCCGACGCCGGCGAGTCCCTGCACGCCCTGGACGATCTGGTGTTCCGCCAGCGCAGGTTCGGCCTCGAGGAGTTCGTCGGGATATTGCGGGCCGACTTCGCCGGCCACGACGCCCTCCAGGCCGAGCTGCGCGGCCGGTTGCCCCGCTACGGCAACGGCTGTGGGGACGTGGACGCCCGGGTGCAGCTGGCCGCCGACGTCTTCTCCGACGCAGTCACCGCCCTGCGCAACGGCCGCGGCGGCAAGTACGTGCCGGGCTTCTACTCCATGACGTGCCACCACGGCTTCGGCCTGAGCACCGGCGCGCTGCCCAACGGCCGCCGGTCGGGCGCCCGCCTGTCCAACGGGCTCGCCCCGGTGGACGGCGCCGACCGCAGCGGGCCCACGGCCGTGCTCCGCTCCGCCGCCTCCCTGAACAGCTCCCGCTGGGCCAACTGCGGCGCGCTCAACCTCAAGTTCGACCGCCGGGCCGTGGCTGGCCCGGCAGGCGCCCGGGCCCTGGCCCACCTGGTGACCGACTACGTGGCGCGCGGCGGCATGCAGGTGCAGATCAACGTGCTGGACGCCGACACCCTCAGGGCGGCCCAGGCCGAGCCGGCGGCGCACCCCGGCGTGGTGGTGCGGGTGGCCGGGTACTGCGCCTACTTCACGGACCTGCAGCCCGAGGTCCAGGACGAGATCATCGAGCGCACCACCCACGGGATCAGGTGACGCCGTGATCACCGCGCCGGTCAACGCCATCCAGCACTTCTGTCTGCACGACGGGCCGGGCGTTCGGTCGACGGTGTTCTTCAAGGGGTGTCCGCTGCGCTGCGCCTGGTGCCACAACCCCGAGGGGCAGCGCGCGGCGCCCGAGCTGGGGTTCAAGGCGCGCCTGTGTGTGGGTTGCCGTCGCTGCGTGGAGGCTTGCGACGCGCGCTCCGAGCCGGGGCTGCCCGATCCGGCCCGTTGCACGTCGCGTTTCGCCTGCGCTCATGTGTGCCCTGCGGGCGCGTTGACCAGGTTCGGCGAGCCCCGGACGGTCGCCGCGATCGTCGAGGCGCTGCAGCCCGAGCTCCCCCTGCTGGCGTCGTCGGGCGGCGGGGTCACCCTCTCGGGAGGGGAGCCCACGGTGCACGCGGCCTTCGCATCACGGCTCGCAGCCGCGCTGGTGGACGAGGGCGTACACGTCGCCTTGCAGACCTGCGGGGCGTTCGACCCGGACGACCCCGGGGTCGAGGCGTTGCTCGCTGCGGTGGAGCTGCTGCTGTTCGACGTGAAGCTCGCCGATTCGGCGGCGCACCGTCGCTGGACCGGGCGAGGCAACGAGGCGATCGTGGCCAACCTGCGGCGCCTCGCGGAGCGCATCCCCCTGTGGCCGCGCATGCCGCTGGTCCCGGGGATCAACGACGCCCCCGAGGCCCTCGACGCGGTGGCCGATCTGCTCGTCGGGTGCGGACTCGACCAGATCACGCTGGTGCCCTACCACGCCATGGGGCGCGCGCGGTCGGTCTGGCTGGGGAGGGGCGAGGGGGAGGCGTTCGAGGTGCCGGACGAGGTCCGGATGGCCGCGGTCCGCGAGCGGTTGGTGGATGCGGGCCTGCAGGTGTTCGAACCGGGCGAGGAGGGCTAGGAGCCTGTCCCCGACAGGCTCCTAGGCGCGACGGCGCAGGAGCAGTCCCACCCCCAGCAGCAACAGCGCCCCGGGCGCCGCGGTCCCCGTCGATCCGGCGCGGCACTCGCAGCCGTCGCCTTCGCCGTCATCGTCGTCGTCGTCGTCCGCCGCCGCGTCGTCGTCATCTCCAGCGACCGTGTCGTCGTCGTCGTCTCCGACGGTGTCGTCGTCGTCGCCCACCACCTCGTCCGGCCGCAGGATGCCGGGCTCGTCGCACCACACCCGGGTGCCGTCCTCGCACGCCGCGCGCATCTCCTCGTCGATCCAGTCGAGGAAGGCGTCGGTGCGCATGTCGATGCCGCCGATGTTGCAGTCCTCCTTGGCCGAGTAGGCGCGGGTGGTCACGCCGATGACGCGCTGGGCCTCCGACAGGTCGGTCTCCACGTCCACGTAGGTCGGGCCGCCCGAGTCGCCGTGGCACTTGCGGCCCGTGGTGTTGTCGCTGCCGATCTGCATCTCGAACTCGTCGAGCTCGTTGATGAACGTGTGCGCCCAGTAGCGCTTGTACGCGGCCTCGGGGTCGGGATTCCACGGGTCCATGGGCTCGGGATCGCGCTGGCCGTAGCCGACGATGTCCACCTCCATCTGCTCGAACAGCTGCTGGCCCTCCTCCTCGTCGGGCAGGTACGCGTAGGGGCGGTCCACCACCTCGTCGAGGAAGACCAGCGACAGGTCGTACCAGTTGGCCAGGCCGACGGCGTGGGACGTCATCAGCTGCTCCACGTCCCAGTCGGGGTGCTGGACCCAAGCCGAGGAGCACACCGCGTCCTCGGGCAGCGGCGGGTTGCCCTGGTAGGTGTCCATGTCCGCCATCCAGCTCAGGTCCTCCTCGAAGCTGACGCAGTAGATGGGGTCGATCACCTCGCCCATGCCGAAGGTGATGAAGAACTCCTCGACGCAGTGGGACGCGGACAGCAGCACGTCCGGGGCGATGAGCGTGGCCGTGCACATGGGCTGGGTCATCTCCATGCTCATGCCCCACAGATCGATGGTCCCACCGAAGATCAGCTGGCCGGCCGAGGGGAACTCGTCCGTGCTGATGGCTTCGCCGTTGATGATCTGGTCTTCGGGATCCTCGATGCCGGCGGCGGCGGGGAGGACGAGGGCGAGGGCGAGGGTCAGGGCGAGGGTCAGGGCGAGGGCGCGTGTCATGGGCCGGGTACCTCCATCGCGCGGCAGGGTACCACGAGATCGGCTCAGTCCGGCGATTCCTCCCAGCGCTGCATCAACTCCTCCAGGGCCCCGGCGATCCGGTCGAGCTGGGGCTGGGCGCGGCCGTCGAAGCCCGCGACCTGCAGTGTCAGCCGATCACGGAATCCCGCTGCCGTGATCAGCGGCGCGCCCATGGTGTGGAGGAACGGTCCGATCATCGACGCGCCCACGGCGCGGTCACCCAGGGGCTCCAGGTAGGGATCCATGGCGCCGATGTTGGTCACGGTGAGGCCGCGGTTGAGCACGGCCGTGGCCCACCGTAGCCACACTCCGACAAATGCGCGCGCGAGCGCGTGGGGCAGCATCCAGGCCATGGAGAAGTTGACGATCAGGGGCGGCAATCCAGCGAAGCGGCGCTTCATCTGACCGATGCGGCGAGAGACCTCACCCACGGTGGCGTCCAGGTCGGTCACCCCATCGCGGGGGAGGACCACCATCGCCAGACCGCTGAGGTTGGCGATGCGCGGCCGGTCGTCGCTCAGCAACGGGCGCAGGTTCACGGTGAACAGGTTGCCGAGGTTGCCGCGGCCGAACAGGGAACGGTTGAGCAGGGCGAGGGTGGCCACGAGCGCGTCGTTGACCGTACATCCGAGGCGACGACAGCGCGCCCGCATCGGGCTGCCTTCGCCCACCACGGCGGAGATGGTGTGGAACATCTCCCGGCCCGTCCGGTCCGCGTTGGTGGGCCAGGGTTCGGCGGGGCGAGCCAGGCGCAGGTACCGCAGCGGCAGGAGCGACTCGTGGGCCGCTTGCCGCAGGAGCGTCGGCAGATCCCGCAGCCGGATCGAGCGCAGGAGCTGGCCCATCCCGCGGTCCATGGGGCGGTCCTGCCAGTGGATCTTCGTGTCCTCGCCAGCGAGGTTGCGCGCGAGCTCCCGCACCACCACGAGCGCGCCGTTGGCGTCGGCGAGCATGTGGGCGACGGAGATCACGAGCCGGCATCCGTCACCCGAGCGGAGCTGCACCACGCGCCACGGCCGGACCTCGCAGGGGTCCATGGCTCGACGCAGCAGGCCGGTGGTGGCGTCCTCGAGGCTGTCGTCGGCCCGTCCCGCCTCCACGGCCGGGGGGAGGTCGTCGTCCACCTCCCAGCGGTCCCGCCACCATCCCGGGACGTAGCGGCACCCCAGGATGGGGAACGTCGTCTCCGTGGCGGCCGCCGCCCGGGTCAGCTCCTCGACGGAGAACGGCTCCGCGAGCTCCACCACCATGTGCAGCTGGACGTCCCCGATGCTGCGGCGGCCCGCGAAGAATGCCGCGTCGAAGAAGGTGGAAGCAAAGGACGCCAACGTGGGTTTCCCTCCTCTCGACGAGGATACCCGAGGCAGGCTCTCCGAGTCTGCCGGGTGGCCAACCCTAGCCACCTCGTGTAGAACGGGCCAAATTCCACCGGAAAGGTAGGACCCATGCGAAACACGACTCTGATCCTGCTGGCTTGTCTGGGGCTGTTCCTCGCAGCCTGCCCGCCCGCCGACGAGACCACCACCCCCGACACGGCCGGCGAGGCCGTGGCCGAGGGCGAGGGCCACGACCACGCCCATGGCGAGGGCGAGGGCCACCACGGCGAGGGCCACCCGTCTCCCTTCCACACCGAGGGCATCGACGCGGCGGTCGAGAACCTCGACAACGGCGTGAAGATGAGCTTCACGTCCGAGGACGCCGAGACGGTCGCCCACATCCAGGAGCACATGGCGAAGAAGGCCGAGTCGGGTCGGTCCGACGCATCGGAGGGGTGCGGCGGCGACTGCCCCTGCGGCTGGGAAGGCGTGACCAAGAGCGTCGAGAATCTCGACAACGGCCTGAGCGTGACCCTCACCACCGAGGACGCCGAGACCGTCCCCAAGCTCCAGGAGGCCATCGCGGCAAAGGCCGCAGAGGAAGGCGAGGAGGGCGGCTGTAGCCACGGCAAGAGCGAGAATGCCTGGGACCTGCTGCGCGCCGACGCCGTCACCCGCACCGCCGAGAACCTCGACAACGGCGTCAAGATTCTCTACACGGCCGGCTGCCCCCACCTCCAGGGCGAGCTCAAGACCGCGGCCGCGGCCAAGGTCGAGCACATGGCCGCCAAGAAGGCCGACGGCACGCACGGCGACTGCCCCTGCCACGCCGAGGGCGTGACCATCACCGTCGAGGAGATCGAGGGCGGCACGGCGCTGGTCTACACCGCCGAGGACGCCGAGACCGTCACGAAGCTCCAGGAGTTCGGCGCGAAGAAGGCCTCTGGCGAGGGCTGCGGCTGCGGCAAGCACGGCGAGCACGCCGGGCACGGCCACGGCGACAAGGGTGAGGGCTGCGGCTGCGGCAAGCACGGCGAGCAGGCCGACGCGCCCGCCGAGAAGGCCGACGCCGCGTAGGTCAGCCGACGAACAGGATGAAGAACACGGTGATCAGGAAGAACAAGCTGTTGATCAGCGTGATCGCCGCGGCCACGTAGCCTGAACGAGCCCGCTTCGCCATCCGCCGCTCGACCCCCCCGTAGGCCTGCTGCCAGCGGACCAGCCTCCCCCACCGCAGCGCCATCGCGGCCAGCACGGCCGCGGGTACGTAGTACATCCACGAGACCAGGATCGTGTCCGCCAGGACACCCGCCACCAGGCCCACGCCCAGCAGCGTCAGGCTCGCCCAGCCCCCGAGCCAGACGGACACGGCGACCGCGCGCCACTTGCGGGTCAGCCGCTCCTGATCGAGCCCCTCGGCCGTGTCCACGGCCATCTTCGCCTCGCTCAACACGTACCCGGTCTCCGAGCCCACGGCGTCGAGGAATGCGCGATCGGTGAGCTGGACGTGGCAGTCGGGGCAGTTGAGGCCAGTGATGTACTCCGCGTGGCACGAAGGGCAGACCAGCGGCTCGTCCACGTACACGATGTGGTCGCCCTGCTGCTCGTGGCGCCTCATGGCCCGCTCTCTCATCTGGGCGGCGCGCGCCTGGGTGCGCGCGGTCTGCTGGGCCATGGTGCGGGCGGCGATCTCGTAGGCCAGTGTCATCAGCGTGTCTCCCGACCGATCTACGGTGGGGAAGGGGTGGTATTCCGACCCAAAACCCGTGCCCGTGCCCGTGCCCGTGCCCGTGCCCGAACAGAGAAGCGGAGGTGGAAGCCGGAGGTGGTGGCTAGGACATTCGGCGCCGCAGCAGCGCGAGCCCGATCAGCAGCAACCAGGCCGGAGAGGCGCTGGCGCCGTCCGCGCGGCAGCCGCAGCCACCGCCCACGTCGGAGGGCTCCTCGGTGTCGTCGTCGCCGGGGACGTCGCTGGTGTCGTCGTCGTCGTCGCCGAAGTCGCAGTCCTCGTCGCTGTCGTCGATGAAGCCGTCGCAGTCGTTGTCCTCGTAGTCGTCGCAGATCTCCAGGGCGCCCGGGTAGACGTCGGAGTCGTTGTCGTCGCAGTCGTCATCGCACTCGAGGTACCCGTCGCCGTCCTCGTCGATGTCGTCGATGTTGCCGTCGCAGTCGTTGTCGAGGCCGTCGCACAGCTCGTCGGCGAAGGGGTAGACGGAGTCGTCGTTGTCGTCGCAGTCCTCGTCACAGGTGGAGTGGCCGTCGTCGTCGGCGTCCTCGGGGGTGAGGGCGGCGTCGCTGTCGTCGCAGTCCTCGTCGCAGGTGGAGAATCCGTCGGCGTCGGCGTCGGCCGGGGTGAGGTCGGCGTCGTTGTCGTCGCAGTCGCCGTCGCAGGTGGAGAAGCCGTCCGCGTCGGTGTCGGCCAGGTTCATGGAGAGATCGAAGTCGTTGCAGTCGCCGTCGCAGGTGGTCCAGCCGTCGCCGTCGAGGTCGTCGAGCTCGAGGGAGTCGTCCTCGTCGTCGCAGTCGCCGTCACAGACGAACCAGCCGTCCCCGTCCGCGTCGATCTCGTCCTCGGCGGGCAGGCCGTCGCAGTCGTTGTCGAGCCCGTCGCAGATCTCGGGGGCCCCGGTGTACACGTCGGCGTTGGCGTTGTTGCAGTCCCCCTGGCAGGCGTTGAAGCCGTCGCCGTCCACGTCCACGTCCACGTCCTCGTCGGCGTCGCCGTCGCAGTCGTTGTCCACACCGTCGCACTGCTCCGGGGCACCGGGGTAGGTCAGGGGATTGGTGTCGTCGCAGTCGGCGTCGCACAGGTGGTACCCGTCGCCGTCGGCGTCCTCCTCGTCGGCGACCACCACGCCGTCGCAGTCGTTGTCGATGCCGTCGCACAGCTCGACGGCGCCCGGGTAGGCCGCGGGCTCGGCGTCGTCGCAGTCGCCGTCGCAGATGGAGACGCCGTCGTTGTCGAAGTCGTCCTCCTCGTCGGTGAACGGGCTGCAGTCGTTGTCGATGCCGTCGCAGATCTCCTGGGCGTCGGGGTGGACGGTGTCGAGGGTGTCGTCGCAATCGCCGGAGCAGGCGGTGAAGCCGTCGCCGTCGTTGTCGTCGCCCTCGTCGGTGGAGGGATCGCAGTCGTTGTCGATGCCGTCGCAGATCTCCTCGGCGCCGGGGTGGATGGCCGCGTTCGCGTCCTCGCAATCGCCGCCGAACGCCACGTACCCCGGCGGAGCGTCGCATCCGGTGACCGTCTGACCGGAGTCGCCGTAGCCGTCGCTGTCGTCGTCGAGGTACCAGGTGACCACGTCCACGGCGTCGCCCTCGTCCACGTTCCCGTCGCAGTCGTTGTCGATGCCGTCGCAGTACTCGTCAGCGGCGGGATTGACGCCGGTGTCGTAGTCGTCGCAGTCGTATCCGACCGTGGCATCGTAGGGATCGGCCCCCGCGCACAGGCAGGCGTCCACGGCGCTCTGGCCGAAGCCGTCGTCGTCCAGGTCGAGGTAGTACAGGGTGCACCCCAGCGCGCCCTCGTCGTCGACCGTGCCGTTGCAGTCGTTGTCCGCGCCGTCGCAGACCTCGGGGGCGCCGGGGTGGACGTCGGCGTCCGCGTCGTCGCAGTCTCCGGCGTTGGCCACGTGGCCCGCCACCACCACACAGTCGGTCACGACGGGGCCGGCGGGATCGCCGTATCCGTCGTCGTCCGTGTCGGGATACCAGTCCTGGGTGCCCAGCCCCTCGTCCACGGCGCCGTCGCAGTTGTCGTCCTCGCCGTTGCACAGCTCGGGCGCGCCCGGGTAGATCCAGGCCGCCGCGTCGTCGCAGTCGCCGCCGCACTCGTCGATGCCGTCGGCGTCGTCGTCCACCTCTTCGGGGTGGAGGTCGCCGTCGCAGTCGTTGTCCGCGCCGTCGCAGGGGGTCTCGGAGGCGAGGGGATTCACCGCGGCGTCGGCGTCGTCGCAGTCGCCGTTGCACTCGTCGATGCCGTCGCCGTCGTCATCCACCTCCTCGGTGTGGAGATCGCCGTCGCAGTCGTTGTCGATCCCGTCACAGGCGATCTCGGTGGCCGTGGGGAAGGCCGCTGCGTCGTCGTCGTCGCAGTCGCCGTCGCACTCGGTGAACATGTCGCCGTCGCCGTCGATCTCCTCGGGGTGGAGCAGGCCGTCGCAGTCGTCGTCGATGTCGTTGCACGGCGTCTCGATGGCGCCGGGGTACACGGCGATCTCGTCGTCGTCGCAGTCGCCGTCGCACTCGCTGACGCCGTCGCCGTCGTCGTCGGTCTCCTGGGCGTGGAGGACGCCGTCGCAGTCGTCGTCGATGCCGTTGCAGGCCACCTCGACGTTGGCCGGATGCACGTCCGCGTCGGTGTCGTCACAGTCGCTGGTGCACTCGTCGAAGCCGTCGCCGTCGTCGTCGGTCTCCTCGGGGTGCAGCGTGCCGTCGCAGTCGTTGTCGAGGTAGTCGCAGGCCAGCTCGGCCGCGCCCGGGTTCGCCAGGGGATCGTCGTCGTCGCAGTCCCCCTCGCAGCCGGTGTACCCGTCGCCGTCGTCGTCGCGCTCGCGCTCCATCAGGACGCCGTCGCAGTCGTTGTCGATCTCGTCGCAGTCCACCTCGGCGGCGGCCGGGTTCACACCAGGATCGCCGTCGTCGCAGTCGGTGCCTCCGCAGGCGTCGTTGGCGTAGCCGTCGCCGTCGCCGTCGCAGCACGACAGGTTGTCCGCGCCGGGGCTCCCGAAATCGCCGTCGCCGTATGCGGTCAAGGCGCCGCACCAGCTGGCGAAGTCATCGTTGAGGGTCGTGTCGTACAGATCGAGGATCAGGGCCATGGCCTGGCCGGGCTCGTCGGGCCAGTCCGGGTCGTCGTACTCCACCCGGTCGAGCTCCTCGCCGCCGAAGGTGAGGATGATCTCGTCCTCGCCGTTGCCGATGTCGAAGGTCCCCGACCACACGTGGTCCGGGGTCAGCCCGCCGTTGACGCCGGGGTCGCCGTTCTTGGCGAAGACCGCGTAGTCGTACGCGGCCACCACCAGCGAGGAGCCCACGGTGAAGGAGTTGGAGCCCGCGTCGGTGACCACCAGGCCCTCGAGGTCCATGGCCACTGCGGTGTTGTTGTACACCTCGAACCACTCGCCGTAGGCGTCGTTGACCGCGGCCGGGTCCTTCATGATCTCGGTGATGATCAGGGCGTTGGCCGGCAGCCCGCCCTCGTCCACCAGGCCGTCGCAGTCGTTGTCGATGCCGTCGTGGAGTTCGACGGCCCCGAGGTAGACGGTGGGATCTGTGTCGTCGCAGTCGTCGCCGCCGCACGCCTCGTTCTCGTGGCCGTCGCCGTCGGCGTCCTCGCAGCAGTTCTGGCCGGGGAAGGCCGCAGGGTCGTCGTCGTCGCAGTCCCACCCGCCGCCCGGGTAGTTGGCGAAGTCGTAGGCGCCGGGCTGCCACCACTCGCCGTAGCCGTCGTCGTCCATGTCCCACGACGCGGCGCCAGGGCCGCCGTACGCGCCGATGTCCGACGAGCCGCCGTCGGGATCGCTGATGCCAGCATGGCCAGCGTCGGCGAGCAACGAGCTCTCACCGAGGTGGAGGTCCCAGACCCGGGCGTCGGGATCGCTCGTGTCCAGATGCGCGGCGTCCTCGGCGATGTTGCCGTCGGCGCCGGTGGGATCGGCCATGCCGTTGAAGCCCTGCGGCGCGTTGCCGTGGACGTTGCAGTTGAGCATGGTCGGCGACGACGACGCCGCGTTGATGCCTCCACCGTACCCCCCAGCGGTGTTGCTCGAGATGTCGACGTTGGTCAGCGCGGGGCCCGCCGAGACCATGGCGATGCCGCCGCCGTTGTCGCCGGTGACGTTGCCGACGATGCTGACGTTGGTCAGCGAGTCGTTGCTGTTGTCCAGCAGGATGCCGCCGCCGAGCCCCACGGCCTCGTTGCCCGCCACGATCACGTTGGTCAGCGACGACGTGGACCCGAGCAGGTCGAAGCCGCCGCCGTACTCGAGCGCGAAGTTCTCGGTGACCAGGACGTTCTCGAGCACCGGCGAGCCGTAGTACACGAAGACGCCGCCGCCGTGGATGGTCGCCTCGTTGGAGTCCACCACCATCCGCGTCAGGGTGGGCGCGGCCTGGTAGATGTACATCCCACCGCCGTACTCGGTGGCCTCGTTGTCCTCCACGACCACGTCGTCGAAGCTGGCGTCGGACTGGTTGAGATGGACGCCGCCGGCGGACACCGCGTCGTTGCCGCTGACGAGCACGTTGGAGACGGTGGCGCCCGAGGCCTCGAGGTAGATCCCGCCGCCGTGCTGGCCCGCGGAGTTGCCGGAGACCGTGGAGTCGGTGAACGACAGGTTGGGCGACTGGCCCACGGACAGCCCGCCGCCCTTGAAGTCGCAGATGTTGTCGCTCAGCGTCACGTCGCTGATGGCCGAGTCGGACTGGTAGGCGAAGATCCCGCCTCCGTACCCGCCGATGTTCGACGTCACCACCAGGTCGGTCAGGGTCGGACTCGACTGCCATATCCCGACGCCACCGCCGAGGAAGTCGTCCCCGTTGGTGATGGTGAACCCTTCGAGCACTGCAGCGGCGGTCTCGCCGGAGTCGAAGTCGACGACCATGCCGGAGCCGTTGCCGTCGATGGTCGTGGCCCCGGGGCCGGCCGTGCCCAGCACGTGGATGTCCTTGCCGGAGAAGTTGATGTTCTCCACGTAGGTCCCCGCATCCACGCAGACGGTCTCGCCCGACGCCGCAGCGTCGATGGCGTCCTGGATCGTCCCGTGATCGGCGGGAACGGTCCGATCGCAGGATTGAGCGAAGGCCCATCCGGGCAGTGATGAGGCACAGAACAACACAGCGAGCAGCAACTTGAACTTCATGAAATCCCCTTCAGCGTCCCAGATTCTCCAGCATAGCCGAACCGCTCGAAACGGAGGGCAGCGCGCCCTCCCTCATCCTCGGCCGTGGCGCAGTCTTTGCGCGGCCACCAGGGCCAACATCAGCATCAGCCACGGGGCCACCGGGCGGCGGCCCTCCAAACGACAGCCGCAATCGGACCCCACCTGCAGGTCGTCCTCGGCCGTGGGGTCGGTGGTGTCGTCGTCGTCGCCCACCGGATCGGTGGTGTCGTCGTCGTCGTCGTCACCCACGGTGTCGTCGTCGTCGCCCTCGAGGCAGTCGTCGTCGTCCTCGTCCAGGGCTCCGTCACAGTCGTTGTCGATCTCGTCGTCGCAGATCTCGTCGGCGCCGGGGTTCACCGAGCCGTCGTCGTCGTCGCAGTCCTCGCCATCGTCCCCGCCGTCGAAGCCGTCGCCGTCCACGTCGGTCAGGTCGGCCCCGTCACAGTCGTCGTCCACGCCGTCGTACGGGATCTCCAGGGCGCCGGCGTACACCGAGGCGTCGGTGTCGTCACAGTCACCGTCACAGGTGGTGTACCCGTCGCCGTCGAGGTCGTCCAGCTGCAGGCTGGCGTCGTCGTCGTCGCAGTCGCCGTCGCAGGTGGTCCAGCCGTCGCCGTCGAGGTCGTCCAGCTGCAGGCTGGCGTCGTCGTCATCGCAGTCGCCGCTGCAGGTGTCCCAACCGTCGGCGTCCGCGTCGGCGATCTCCAGCGCGGCGTCATAGTCGTTGCAGTCTCCGTCGCAGGTGCTGAATCCGTCGGCGTCCTCGTCGTCCTGGTTCAGCGCCGGGTCCTCGTCGTCGCAGTCCACGGGGTCGACGCCGTCGGTGCACAGCATCCAGCCGTCGCCGTCCGCGTCCTCCTCGTCGGCCGGGACGGCTCCGTCGCAGTCGTCGTCCAGGCCGTCGCAGATCTCCGGCGCGCCGGGATGGACATTGGCGTCGCCGTCGTCGCAGTCCCCCTGGCAGGCGTTGTACCCGTCTCCATCCACGTCGGCGTCCACGTCCTCGTCGATGTCCCCGTCGCAGTCGTTGTCGATGCCGTCGCACAGCTCCGGCGCGCCAGGGTAGACGGTGGGATCGTCGTCGTCGCAGTCGCTGTCGCACAGCAACACGCCGTCCTCGTCGTCGTCCCGCTCGTCGGTGGGGATGTCCCCGTCGCAGTCGTTGTCCAGGCCGTCGCAGACCTCGGCGGCCCCGGGGTAGACGGCGGGCTCGGCGTCGTCGCAGTCGCCGTCGCACAGGCTCGCGCCGTCGTTGTCGAAGTCGCCGTTCTCGTCGTCGAGGGGATCGCAGTCGTCGTCGATACCGTTGCAGACCTCCTCGGCGTCGGGATGGACGCCGGCGTCGGTGTCGTCGCAGTCCCCGTCGCAGATGGACAGGCCGTCCCCGTCGGCGTCCACGTACTCGCTCGTGGCGGGATCGCAGTCGTCGTCGAGGCCGTTGCAGATCTCCTCGGCGCCCGGGTGCACGCCGTACTCGGCGTCGTCGCAGTCGCCGTCGCAGGTCGAGTAGCCGTCCATGTCGATGTCGTCGAGCTCCAGCGAGGCGTCGTTGTCGTCGCAGTCCACACACGCGGAGTACCCGTCGCCGTCCGCGTCGGGCTCGTCCTCCGTGTTGGGATCGCAGTCGTTGTCGAGGCCGTCGCAGATCTGCTCGGGGTTGCCGGGGTGGACCGCCGCGTCGTTGTCGTCGCAATCCCCGTTGCAGGTGGACCAGCCGTCGCCGTCGTCGTCGGGGCCATCCTCGGTGCCGGGATCGCAGTCGTTGTCCAGGCCGTCGCACTCCACCTCGACCTCGCCGGGGTTCACCGCGGCCTCGCCGTCGTCACAGTCCGTGCACACGGAGTAGCCGTCGCCGTCGTCGTCCGGTTCGTCCTCGGTGGTGGGATCGCAGTCGTTGTCCACGCCGTCGCACGGGGTCTCGGCCTGACCCGGATGGAGACGCTGATCGCCGTCGTCGCAGTCGCCATCGCAGGTGGACCAGCCGTCCCCGTCGTCGTCGCCCGGGTTCAGGGCGGCGTCGTTGTCGTCGCAGTCGTCCTCGCAGACGGTGTACCCGTCGCCGTCCACGTCGTCCGCGTCCTCGGTGGCGGGATCGCAGTCGTTGTCGATCTGGTCGCACGGGACCTCGGCAGCGCCGGGGTTCACCGCCGCGTCGGCGTCGTCACAGTCGCCGCCGCACTCGTCGTACCCGTCCGCGTCGTCGTCCACCTCCTCGACGTGGAGGTCTCCGTCGCAGTCGTCGTCGATGTAGTTGCAGGCGATCTCGGATGCGCCTGGGCCCACGGCTGGGTCGGCGTCGTCGCAGTCGCCGCCGCACTCGTCGTACCCGTCGCCGTCGTCGTCCACCTCCTCGTCGTGGAGGTCTCCGTCGCAGTCGTCGTCGATACCGTTGCAGGCCACCTCGCCGGCCCCCGGGTACACGGCCGCGTCGGCGTCGTCACAGTCGCCGTCGCACTCGTGGATGCCGTCGCCGTCGTCGTCCACCTCGTCGGGGTGGAGGTCTCCGTCGCAGTCGTCGTCGATGTCGTTGCAGCGGACCTCGACGGCGTCGGGATTCACCGCGGGATCGTCGTCGTCGCAGTCCCCGGCGCACTCCATCCAGCCGTCGCCGTCCAGGTCCTGTTCGTTCAGCGGCACCACGTTGTTGCAGTTGTTGTCCAGCCCGTCGCAGATCTCGGGGGCGAACAGGCGGACCGTGGGATCGTTGTCGTCGCAGTCGCCCGAGCACTCGTCCTGGCCGTCGCCGTCGTTGTCGTCCTCCTGGTAGTGGAGGGCGCCGTCGCAGTCGTTGTCCAGGTGGTCGCAGGCGATCTCGGGGGCGCCGTCGTACACGGTGTCGTCCGTGTCGTCGCAGTCCCCCTCGCACTCGGACATGCCGTCGCCGTCGTCGTCCTCCTCCTCGGCGCCGATGGCGCCGTCGCAGTCGTTGTCGATGCCGTCGCAGAGCTCCGCCGCGCCGGGGTAGACCGTCGGATCGGTGTCGTCGCAGTCCCCGTCGCACGTGGTCACGCCGTCGCCGTCGCCGTCCTCCTCGTCGGGGTGGAGGTCCCCGTCGCAGTCGTTGTCGAGCCCGTCGCAGGCCACCTCGGCGGCGCCCGGGTAGACAGCCGCGTTGGTGTCGTCGCAGTCGTCGCCGCCGCAGGCGTCGTCGGCGTGGCCGTCGCCGTCGGCGTCCTGGCAGCAGCCGGCGCCGGGGCGGACAGCCGCATCCCAGTCGTCGCAGTCCCAGCCGTCGATGGGGTAGACCGCCATGTCGTACTCGCCGGGCTGCCACCACTCGTAGTAACCGTCCCGATCGCGTTCCCACAATCCCGCGCCGGGCCCGCCGTATGGGTCATGGATGCAATATCGGCTCGAGATCGACGCGCTTGCTGTGAGGGCGCCTCGCGCCAGATCAGTACTCGACTCGGGGTAGCCCAGGGGCCGGGGTCGGATCACGATCCCGTCTTCCTCCAGCGTGCCCCGCGACCTTTCGCCGTGGTCTGGAGCTGCCCGTCATCGCGCAGTTCGCGAAGCAAGTTGCGGATGTAGGTCTTGCTGACCGTCGGACACCGCGCCGCGACATCGGCGAGAGCGAACTCGCCAGGCAAACCTTCGACGGCATCGAGCACGAGCGATCGTTTGGCTCCCGGCTTGGAAGCCACAAGCGCCATTCTCTCCTCGAACTCCTGATAGGAGGCTCGCAGCGTGGATAGGTAGTAGCTCCACCACGGAACTGGGTCATGAAGGGCCTGGTGCCACCCCTGCGACGACCGGAACAGGGCGTCGTAATACGTTTCCTTGGACTCCTCGACGTTCCTCTCGAGGCTGATGTACCTGCCGACGTGGAACCCTTGATGGTAGAGCACGAGGAGGGTCAAGAGCCTGGACACGCGTCCATTTCCATCACGGAAGGGGTGTATGCACAGGAAATCGAGGACCAGGCTCGCGCCGGCGAGCAGGGGCGGCAGTGCCGACTGTTGCGTGGTGTGGCGATAGGCAAGGCAGAGTTGTTCGACGGCATCGGGCGTGTCGGCCGCCGGAGTCGTCTCGAATCGGAGCCTCCTGCGGCCGTCGGGCAAGACCTCGACGATGTCGTTGTCGACCTTCTTCCACTGTCCTGCATCGCCGACATGCCCCCCCTGAGCCTTGCGGTGCAGCTGGCAGAACGTGGACGGCGTGATGCCGATCTGTTCGTGCTCCCGGTGGATCCAGTCCAGGGCCTGGCGATACCCGACGATCTCTTCCTCGGAGCGATCACGAGGACGAAGCTTGCCCCGCACCAGTGGTTCCAAGCGCTTGGCTTCGACGGTCACTCCTTCGATGCGGTTGCTCGATTCGATGCTCTGGACGAGTGCCACCTTCCGCAAGGTGGTCAACACCTCAGGTCGTTGCGCCTCGAACAGCTGCTGTCTCCCCTTGGCCTCCATGACCGAGCCGAGCATCCAGGCGAGTCCTACAGGCACGTCCTTGTCCAGCTGTTTGGGTGTGAACGATCTCATTGGGCGGTCTCCCCGGCGACGCGGAAGTGGACGTCAAGTCCGGCACCACTCAATTGTACCTGATTTTTTACCTACTTTACGAGATCTAGTACCCCCTTTGGGCGGGAAGAGGCGCCAGGGCGGTAGGGGCGGTGGGCGGGGCGGGGCGGTAGGCGGTAGGCGGTAGGGCGGTAGGGGCGGTAGGCGGTAGGGCGGTAGGAAAATCCTTCGCCGCCGTGACGTGGTGGGCATGTACAGCAGATCGCCCTCGTTCAGCGGCGGCATGAACTCGGTGCCCAGGCGGGTCGCGGGCCAGATCGTGACCAGGGTCAGCAACAGCGCGGCGAGCAGGGTCAGGCCTGGCACGCGCAGCACGCCGCGCAGGATCGGCCGGTACAGGGCGATGGTCAGCCGGGTGATGGGGTGATGCCGTTCGGGTCGAATCCGGCCGCGGACCAGGTAGTAGGCGGTAGGAAAATCCTTCGCCGCCGTGAACCCCATCCATCCCTGAACCCTCCT